>NZ_JBIAFG010000003.1:0-94824 GCF_042869175.1 Micromonospora sp. NPDC007208
ACCTCGACGCCATAACCACCCCAACGACAATCACCAAAGGGGGTGTTGCAACCACCAGTTGAGCCCGCCCACGTAACGGAAACTGTCCAAGATCTACCCTGCCGGGGTGTTCCAACGTCTGATCGGCGTCGCCGGCACGGTCGGAACGAACCATCGGCCGGTGGCTCTTCACCCGGACCCGCGTTCGGTCGCCTGTCAGCTGTCGAGGGCGTTCACCACATCGCCCACCACGACGACTGCGGGCGGGCGCAGCTCGGCCGTGAGCGCGGCGGCGGCCACCTCCCCCAGCGTGGACCGCAGGACCCGCTGGGTGCCCGTGGTGGCCTCCTGGACGACCGCTGCCGGCGTCTGCGGTGACCGACCGTGGGCGATGAGGGTGGCCGTGATGGCGGCGAGGTTCTTCAGCCCCATCAGGATCACCAGGGTGCCGTGCAGACCGGCGAGGGCGTCCCAGCGCACCAACGAAGCGGGCGAGTCGGGTGCCAGGTGCCCGGAGACCACCGTGAACTCGTGCGCCACCCCCCGGTGGGTGACCGGGATACCGGCCGCGGCCGGCGCGGCGATGGAGCTCGTCACCCCGGGCACCACGGTCACCGGCACGCCGGCCGCCGCGCAGGCCAGCAGCTCCTCGCCGCCCCGGCCGAAGACGTACGGGTCACCGCCCTTGAGCCGCACCACGAAGGCGCCGGCCCGGGCACGGTCGACCAGGATCTGGTTGATCTCCTCCTGTGCCCGGGACGGGCCGTAGGGGATCTTCGAGGCGTCCACCAGCTCGACGTCGGGGCGCAGCTCGTCGAGGAGCAGCCCGGGCACCAACCGGTCGGCGACCACCACGTCGGCCTCGGTGAGCAGCCGCCAACCCTTCACGGTGATCAGCTCCGGGTCGCCCGGCCCCGCCCCGACAAGCGCCACCCGCCCGGACTGCCGCCCGCCGGTCGCACCGGTCGCACCGGTCACAGCTTCGGGCCCGCTCTGCGTCGGAGCGGTCCCGTCCGGTGCCAGACGCACGGCGAGCAGGTCGCGGATCGCGTCGCGGACGGTCATCGCACGTCGGGGATCGCCGCCGCCGAGCACCGCCACGGTGACCGGGCCGTGCCGGGTCACCGCCGGGGTCCAGGCGGTGGCGGCCGTCCGGTCGTCGGCCCGGACGCAGAAGATCCGCCGCTCGGCGGCGACGGCGCTCACCGAGGCCGCCGCGACCGGGTCGTCGATGGCGACCTGGACCAGCCAGGCGCCGTCCAGGTCCTCGGGCACGAACCGACGCTGCACCCAGTGCAGCCGACCCGCGTCGGCCCGGGCCCGCAGCGCCGGGGTCAGCTCCGGGGCCACCAGCAGGACGTCCGCACCGGCGTCCAGCAGCGCGGGTACCCGCCGGGTGGCGACCGCCCCGCCGCCCACCACGACCACCCGCCGCCCGTGCAGGCGCAAACCAAGGGGGTACGGATTGGAGGTCACGCCACACCACCGAGGCGGGCGGCGCGTTCGGTGCGCGTGGTCACTTCTCGGCCACCCCGGCGGAGTCGAAGGTGGCCACCTCGTGCAGCACCCGGACCGCGCCGGTGACCACGGGCAACGCCAGCAGCGCGCCGGTGCCCTCGCCGAGGCGCAGCCCCAGGTCGATGAGCGGGTCGAGGCCGAGGTGGCGCAGCGCGGCCGTGGCACCGGGCTCGGCCGAGCGGTGGCCGGCGACCATGGCGCAGATCGCGTCCGGGGCGAACGCGGCGGCGGCGAGCGCGGCCGAGACCGCGATCACCCCGTCCAGCAGCACCGGCGTGCGGCGCGCCGCGGCCCCCAGGATCAGCCCGGCCAGGGCGGCGTGCTCCAGGCCACCGACGGCGGCCAGCACCCCCAGCGGGTCCGCCGGGTCGGGGGTGTGCCGGGCCAGCGCGGCCCGCACCACCGCCACCTTGTGCGCGTACGTCGGGTCGTCGACCCCGGTGCCCCGGCCGGTGGCGTCGAGCGCGTCGACGCCGGTGAACGCGGCGATCAGCGCGGCGGCCGGGGTGGTGTTGGCGATGCCCATGTCCCCGGTGAGCAGGATGCCGGCGCCAGCGTCGATCAGCTCGTCGGCGATCCGGATGCCGGTCTGCACCGCCGCCAGCGCCTCGTCCCGGGTCAGCGCGGCGGTCACCGTGAGGTCGCGGGTGCCCCGGCGGACGGACGCGACAACCAGTCGCGGCACCGCCGGGTCGAGGACCGCCGGGTCGGGAACAGCCGGGTCGGGAACAGCCGGGTCGAGGATCGCCGGGTCGGTGGGCAGCGGGGTGGCCACGCCGACGTCGACAACGGTGACCGAGGCGCCGGCCTGCCGAGCGAACGCGTTGACCACCGCTCCGCCGGCCAGGAAATTGCCGATCATCTGCGCGGTGACCTCCTGCGGCCAGGGGCTCACCCCCTGGGCGTGCACCCCGTGGTCACCCGCGAAGATCGCCACCGCGGCCGGCTCGGGCAGCGGTGGTGGGCAGGCGCCGGCCAGGCCGGCGAGGCGTACCGAAAGCTCCTCCAGCGCGCCCAGCGAGCCAGCCGGCTTGGTCAGCCGGCCGTGCAGCTCCCGGGCGGCGGCCATGGCCGCTTCGTCCGCCGGGCGGATCGCCGCGATCGTGGTCTCCAGCATCATGCCTCCATGGTCTCGCGCAGCACGTCGATGAACGCGTCGGTGGTGTTTCGGTCGCGTACGGCCACCCGCAGCCAGTCCGGGCCGAGCCCGGGGAACGTGTCGCCTCGGCGCACCGCCCAGCCGCGCTCGCGCAGGGCGGCCCGGATCGCGCTCGCGCCCGGCAGGTGCAGCAGGACGAACGCGCTGGCGGGACGGCCGACGACGCGTACACCGGGCAGGTCGGCGAGGCGCGCGACCAGGTGGTCGCGGTCGGCGGCGAGGTCGGCGGCGATCGCGCGCTCGGCCTGGACCGCGACGGCGCTGGCGCAGGCCGACGCGGCCGCCAGCGCCGGCGTGGAGACGGCCCAGAGCGGTTGGACGGCGGCCAGCCGGGACAGCAGCTCCGGAGCGCCGAGCAGGTAACCGATCCGCAGGCCGGCCAGGCCCCACGTCTTGGTGAGGCTGCGCACCACGAGCAGCCCGGGCAGGTCGCGGCGGTCGGCCAGCGACTCCGGTTCGCCCGGGTGCCCGGGGGCGATGGTGGTGTCGGCGAACGCCTCGTCGACCACCAGCACCCGGCCGGGGCGGGCCAGCGCGGCCACCGTCTGGGCGGGGTGCAGCACCGAGGTCGGGTTCGTCGGGTTGCCGATCATCACGAGGTCGGCGTCGGCGGGCACCCGGGACGGGTCGAGCCGGAAGCCTTCGGCGGCGTCGAGCAGCACCCGCTCGACCGGATGCCCGGCGGCCCGCAACGCCGCCTCCGGCTCGGTGAACTGGGGGTGCACCACCACGGGGCGGCGAACGCCGCGCAGCGCCTGGGCGATCAGCACGAACCCCTCGGCGGCCCCGGCGGTGAGCAGCACCTCGTTCGGGTGACGGCGGTGTCGGGCGGCGACCGCCGCCCGGGCCGGCGCCGGGTCCGGATAGCGGGCCAGGTCGGTAAGGGTCGCGGCGATCGGGTCGGCCAGCCAGGCGGGAGGCCGCGCCCGACGGACATTGACAGCGAGGTCGATCAGGCCGGCGGTGGCCTCGGCGTCGCCGTGGTGCGCGAGGTCCGGCTCGACCCCGGTGGGTGGGTCGACCACGCTCGGCTGATCAGACATGTCCGCGATCCTGCCGGGAAGGTGGCCGGTGGGACAGTCGATCCCGGCGTAAGCCACGTCACCACTCGCCGGTTTAAGAGTTCTTCTCATGTACGAATCGGAAATGTCATAACTTGACCACGTGAGCAACCGACCCCTTGCTGCCGCTGGTCGACTCGTCCCTCTCCTGCGCGCCGGACTGATCGCCGGAATCGTGATCGCCGCCGCCGCCTACCCACTGGTCGCCCTCACCGGGCTCGGCGCGAAGGCCACCGCGCACGCCGTGGACCAGAAGACCCGGTTGCTGAAGACCGCCCTGCCCGCCGAGACCTCGTACGTCTACGGCCCGGACGGCAAGACCGTGCTGACCATGTTCTACGAGGAGTACCGGCAGTACACGAAGCTGTCGGACATGTCGCCGAACATCCAGCAGGCGATCGTGGCCGCCGAGGACTCCCGCTTCTACCAGCACCACGGCGTCGACCCGAAGGGCGTGGCCCGGGCCTTCGTCTCCAACGCCCGCTCCGGCGGCTCCCAGGGCGCCTCGACGCTGACCATGCAGTACGTCCGGATGGCCCTGCGGGACAGCGCGACCACGCCCAAGGAGGTCCAGGAAGCCACCCAGCAGACCAGCCTGCGCAAGGTCAAGGAGATGCGGATGGCGCTGGACCTGGAGAAGGAGATCAGCAAGGAAGAGATCATGGAGCGCTACCTGAACTCGGCGTACTTCGGGCACCGGGCGTACGGCATCTACGCGGCCAGCGAGATCTTCTTCTCCAAGACCCCGAAGGACCTCACCCCGGTCGAGGCCGCCACCCTCGCCGGACTGGTCAAGTCCCCCTCCGAGTACGACCCGGCCGACTCCGACCAGAAGGAGGCCACCGGGCGGCGCAACTACGTGCTGGACCGGATGAGCCAACTCGGCTACCTCTCCCCCGACTCGGCCGCTGCGGCCAAGTCCGAGCCGATCCGGCTCAAGCTGACCACCCCACCGCACGACTGCGCCGCGGTGATGGAGAAGTACAACAGCTGGGGCTTCGCCTGCGACTACCTGAAGAACTGGTGGAGCGCGCAGCCCGCGTTCGGGGCGAACCGGCTGGAACGGATGGACAACCTGCGCCGGGGCGGCTACCGGATCGTGCTCAGCCTCGACCCGAAGATCCAGGAGGCGGCCGAGAAGAGCGTCGGCACCAAGGAAGCCACCGGCAGTCCGTTCGCCAACGGCATCGTGGTCTCCGAACCGGGCACCGGGCGGGTGAAGGCCATGGCGGTGAACCGGACGTACTCGCTGGACCTGGCCGAGAACCCACAGAGCTCCAACCCCGAGGCCGGGCCGAAGGTGAAGGCCAACTACCCGAACACGGTGGCACCACTGCTCGGCGGCGGTGACCTGGCCGGCTACCAGGCCGGGTCGACGTTCAAGATGTTCCCGATGTTGGCCGCGCTGGACTCGGGCATGACCCTCTCCACCTCGTTCAACGCGCCCTACCGCTACCGGTCCGAGGTCTACGACGGCTGGTCGCCCTCCAACGCCAGCGGCGCCATGACCGGCCAGCAGACCATGTGGTCCGGCTTCGGCAAATCGGTCAACACATACTTCGTGTGGCTGGAGGAGAAGGTCGGCGCGGACCGGGCGGTCCGGTTGGCCGAACAACTCGGGCTGCGGTGGCGCACCGACGTCGACCGGGACCACGCGTCCCCGGACAAGGCGAAGAAGTGGGGTGCGTTCACCCTGGGCGTCTCCGACGCCACCCCACTGGAGATGGCGAACGCGTACGCCGCCATCGCCGCCGACGGCCGCTACTGCGAGGCCATCCCGGTGCAAGCGATCATGAACCGGGACGGCACGCCCGCCACGTACGCCACCCCGGGCGGCCTCCACCGCGAAGTGGCCAAGCCACGCTGCCGGCAGGTGGTCAGCGCGGACGCCGCGCGGGCGGCCACCGACGCGGCCCGCTGCCCGACCGGAGACACCCCGGCGCGCGGTAGCTGCGGCGGCTGGTCCACCGCCGACAGCGTGCGGGGCACCGTCGGACGCCCGGTGGCCGGCAAGACCGGTACGACCGACAGCACCCGGTCCGCCTGGTTCGTGGGCTACACCCCGGAGTTGGCTGCGGCGAGCTTCATCTCCGACCCGGACAATCCGTTCAACGCCGTCGGTGACGGGCAGTCCCAGATCCCGATCAAGGCGGTTTCGGAGACCCTGCGCGACGGCCTGAAGGGCACACCGACCCGCCAGTTCACCCCACCGTCGGACGCCATCGTCGGTTGACGGTCTGCAGGTCGGTGCGCTCTGCTCAGCGCAGGTCGGCGGCGACGAACGACCAGAGTTCCAGATCGACCCGGCCGCCGCTGACGAAACCGGCGTTACGCAGCAGACCCTCGTAGCTGAACCCGGCCTTCTCGGCAACCCGGCGCGAGGCCAGGTTGCCGGGTGCCACCCGCAGCTCGACCCGTTGGAAGCCGTGCTCCAGGATCAGCGCGATGGCCACCGCGTCGACCGCCTCGGCGGCGAAGCCGAAGCCGCGCGCGTGCGCCGCCATCGCGTAGGAGATCTCGGTGAGGCGGGCGCCCCAGTCGGTACGCCGGGTCCACAGCGAGCCGACCACCTGGTCGTCCTCCCGCCGGAGCACCGCGTAGTGGTCACCCTCCCCGCTGTCGCGCCGCTGCCGGGCCAGATCGGTGCACCAGGCCAGCCCGTCGATCGGGCCGGAGTCACCGGGCAGCGGCAGCCAACGCCGGGTCAGCTTGTCGGCGAAGATCTCCCCGGCCGCCGCCGCGTCGGCCGCCGTGAGCTGACGCACCTCGGTACGCGGGGTGGAGACGGTCAACGCCGGGAACCGGCGCACCGCCACCTGACCGATCACACCGACACCCCGCCGGGCTGCGCGGGCACCACCTCGCTCGTCGGCTCAGCCGCCGCCGCGGCGACCAACCGGGCGGCCGTCGCCGGATGGCTGGCCCAGTGCAGGGTGAGCTGCGAGGCGTGCACGTTACGCCAGACGAAGCCCTCCGGCGCGCCGCCGTCCCAGCTCCAGGCCGGGCGCTGACCAGCGCGGGGGGTGAGCACCGCACGGTGTGCCTTGTGCCCGACCAGCACCGTGCCGGTGGCGGCGACGACACTGTCGGTCTGGGCGGTCGCCTCCCGGTAGCCGGCCACCACCCCGTCCCGGCTGACGCCGACCGCGTCCAGGACACCGCACATCGGCAGCCCGTCCAGCTCCCGGGCCAGCCAGAGCAGCCCGGCGCCCTCGGCGATCACCGGACGCCCGGTCCGTGCCAACTCGGCCACCGCGATGCACAGCCGCCGGTTGGCCGACAACTGCTCGGCGTACGCCTCGGGCAGCGCGCCGCCGACGACAAGCGCGCGGGTGCCGACCGGCAGCGCCTCGTCGCGAAGCGGGTCGACGACGACGACCTCGGCGCCGGCGGCCCGGAGCAGCTCGGTGGTCTCCGGGTGGCTGAAGCTGCCGCCCGGCCCACCGGCCACCGCCACCAGCGGCCGGTTCGCCGGGGGTGTGAACGTGCCGAGGGCCTCCTCGGGAGACCAGGCCGGCGCCGGCAGCGGCGGAGCGGAGCGGGCCAGCCCGAGCAGCCGTTCCAGGTCGACCGTGGCGGCGACGGCCTCGCCCAGCCGGCGGACCGCGCGGACGGCGTCGGCCGAGTCGTCGACCACCGGCGCCACACCGTGCCGACGCGACGGCAGCACCGCCGGCAGGTCCTGGCGACGCAGCGCGCCGTAGACCGGCACTCCCACGTCGTCCAACGCCTCGCGCAGCATCCCCTCGTGCCGGGACGACGCCACCCGGTTGAGGATCACGCCGCCGAGCCACAACTGCTCGTCGTACGACCGGAAACCGTGCACCAGGGCCGCCACCGACTGACCCATCGCGGCCACGTCGACAACGAGCACCACAGGGCTGCGCAGCGCGGCGGCCGCGGCGGCCGTGGACTCCTGCTCGGGACGGCCACCGACCGAGTCGTACAGCCCCATGCTGCCCTGCACCACGGCCAGCCCGGCACCGGCGGCACCGTGCGCCACCAGCGGGGCGAGCCGGTCGATGCCGACCAGCCGGGGGTCGATCACCCGACCCGGCCGACCGGAGGCTAGGCCGAGGTAGGCGGCGTCGACGTGGTCCGGCCCGAGCTTGAAACCGGCGACGTCGACCCCTCGCTCGGCCAGGGCGGCGAGCAGCCCGATCGCCAGCGCGTTCTTACCGTGCCCGGAGGACGGCGCGCTGAGCACCAGGCGCGGCACGACGGTCATCATCGACTCCTCGCGAGCGGCGGCGGGTACGCGACGGGACGACCGAGGCCGATCCGTCGGCGTGACGATACCCGCCCGGCCGGAGGCGCGAGCACCGCCAACCGGGGTGGGCGGCCCGGCCCTGGCAGGGCCCCGGGCGTCGGTCCCGGACCGGTCCGGCCCGGTCCAGGTCAGTGGCGCCGGTCATACGAGTAGCCTCGGTGCCGTGTACCGGTTCCTGCTGAGCCCACGCTGGCTGGGCGCTCTCGCGCTGACCCTGGTCGCGGCCGCCGTCATGGTGTTCCTCGGCAACTGGCAGCTGGACCGCTACCGGGGGCGCACCGAGGTCAACGAGCGGATCGACGCCGGCCAGCGGATGGCCCCCGTGCCGCTCGCCGACGCGCTGAGCGCTCCCACCGGCGGCGCGGGGACGGCCGGTCCGGCCCCCGCCGAGGACAAGGTCTGGACCCGGGTCACCGTCACCGGCCGGTACGACCCCACGAACACCGTGCTGGTCCGTGGCCGGACGGTGGACAGCCGGGTCGGCTTCGAGGTGCTCACCCCGCTTGTGTTCACCGACGGCACGGCGCTGCTGGTGGACAGGGGGTGGATCCCGCCGGCACCCGGTGGGGCGACGGCCCTGCCGTCGGTGCCGGCCGCGCCGACCGGCGACGTGACGGTGGTCGGTCGGGTGCACGAGACCGAGAGCGGCGCCGGTGCGGTGGCCCGACGCGACGGGTTGCTGGAGATCCGGCGGATCGGGGTGTCGCGGCTGGCCGGCGAGCTTCCCTACCCGGTCTACGGTGCCTACCTGCTGCTCGACGAGCAGACCCCGGCGGCCGATCCAGTGTTCAAGGCGGTGCCGGTCGGGCACGCCAACAACTGGCAGAACTTCGGCTACGTCGTGCAGTGGTGGCTCTTCGCGGTGATGGCTCTCTTCGGCTACGGCTGGGTGGCCCGTCGGGAGGCCCGCCGGGCCGCCGGCATCGGCACCACCCCGGCTCCCCTGGACCGGGCCGCCGAACCGACACCGACCGCCTGACTGAGGCCGACGCGCTGCACCGAGGTGTGCGGCTCGGCGCGGGACCGGCCGGTCAGCCGGTGGGACGGCCGGCGTGGATGGCACGGACCGCGTCGATGGTGTCCGCCTCGGCGGCGGACTTGTCGTCGCGATAGCGGACCACCCGGGCGAACCGCAGCGCCATCTCACCGGGATAGCGCGAACTCGTCTGCACCCCGTCGAAGGCGATCTCCACCACCTGCTCGGGCCGGACCCGGACCACCCAGTCGCCGCGTTCGACGGCGAGGCCGAGGAACCGCTCGGTCTGCCACCGCAGCAGCTCGTCGGTGAGCCCCTTGAACGTCTTGCCGAGCATGACGAACTCGCCGGTGCGCGCGTCACGGGCACCCAGATGCAGGTTGGACAGCCAGCCCTTGCGTCGGCCACTGCCCCACTCGACGGCGAGCACCACCAGGTCGAGGGTGTGCCGCGGTTTCACCTTGACCCAGGCGGCGCCGCGCCGACCGGCGTCGTAGGGCGCGTCCGGTGCCTTGACCACCACGCCCTCCTGCCCGGCGTCGAGCGCGGCGGCGAACGCGGTGGCGGCCTGCTCCGGGTCGTCGACCTCCATCCGCCCGACCAGCAGCGACGAGTCCACCGCACCGGCGAGGGCGGCCCACCGCTCCCGGCCGGGAAGGTCGATCAGATCCTCGCCGTCGAGGTGCAGCAGGTCGAAGAAGTACGGGGTGAGCACTGTCGCGCCCGTGCTGGCAGCCGCCGCCAGCACCGCCGGAGCCACGGGTGTGCGCCCGGTGGTGCTGGGGGTGGTGCGTCGGGCGGCCCGGCTCGACGTCTGCTGGAACGGCAGTGGACGACCGGTCTCGTCCAGGCCGATCGCCTCGCCGTCGAGGACCAACTCCCGGCCGGGCAGGGCACGGACCGCGGCGACCACCTCGGGCACCCGAGTGGTGATCTCGTCGAGGCTGCGGGTGAACACGGCGATGTCGGCACCGGAGCGGTGCACCTGGATGCGGATGCCGTCGAGCTTCACGTCGACCACCGCCGGCGTGCCGGTCGCGGCGAGCGCCTCGTCGACCGAGGAGGCGCTCTGCGCGAGCATCGGCGCCAGCGGCCGGCCGACCTGCAGACCGAACCCGGCCAACTCGGCGGCCCCGCCGGCCAGCGCGGCCACCGCCACCGCCCGGAGGTCACCGGCGAGCAGCAGCGCCCGGCGGACCGCCGCCACCGGCACGTCGGCGGCCCGGGCCACGGCGTCCGCGAGGAGCCCGGCCTGGGCACCCTGGCGTAGCTCGCCGCTGAACAGGCCGGTGAGCAGGCGCTGCTCGTCGGCCGTCGCCGACGCGTAGAGCGCACCGAGCAACGCCCGACGCCGGGCCTGCGAGCCCGAGCCGTGCACCGCGGCGATCTGCGCGATGGCCGCGTCCACGGCGGCCACCGTCAAGGTCGGTTCGGCGGCCGGTGGCGGCAGGTCACGCAGGCTCGCGTAGCCGACCCCGGTCTGCCGTTGGCGCAGCTCACCGGCGAGATAGCCGGCACCGGCCTCGACCTCGTCAGGGTCGAGCCGGCGCAGCGCGTCAGCGAGCAGCTCCACCTTGGCCCGTCGGCCGCTGGTGGCGCCGACTGCGGCGGAGGTGGCTGCCAGATCGAGGAACCGCACGCAGCTCATCCTGCCAGTCACCTCCGACACCGCCCGGGCATTGCCGTGCCCGGGCGGTGTCGGGTGCCGCCCGCTCACGCGGACGACCGATCAGGCGGAGACGGGCTCCTCGATGCGCAACCCTCGGGCGCGGACCTCGCCGGCGACCCGGGAGAGCACCGAGTCGAGGGCGACCAGTGCGGCGGAGAGCTCACCGAGCTGTTCGTTGAGCGTGTCCTCGGACCACGCGGAGACATCGACATCTCCCAGTGCGCTGACAGCGGCCCCCAACCGGGCCATCACCTCGTTCGTACTCATGTACGAAAGGCTATAACAGCTGACCGTCCGACACGCCGTAAACTCCCAGATCAGGCCCAAAGTTGCCGTTCTGACACCTAACTGCCCGCCGCCGCCACGTTGCGCAGGAGCAGCGCCTCGGCGAGGCAGACCCGGGCGAACTCCCCCAGGTGCAGACTCTCGTTCGGGCCGTGCGCGCGGGCGTGCGGGTCCTCCACACCGGTCACCAGGATCGCCGCCTTCGGGAACATCTCCTGGAAGGTGGCGATGAACGGAATCGAGCCGCCGACGCCGATGTCCACCGGGTCGGTGCCGTCCCAGGCGGTCCGGAAGGCCGAACGGGCGGCGTCGAACATCGGCCCGGACGCGTCGATCACGCACGGGTCGCCGTCGTGTTCGAAGGTGACAGTCACCTGCGCGCCCCACGGCGCGTGCTGCTCCAGGTGCGCGCGCACCGCCGCGTACGCCCGCTTGGGGTCGTCGCCCGGGGCGAGGCGGATGCTGAGCTTCGCCTTCGCGGCCGGGACCAGGGCGTTCGGCGCCTCGCCGGTGGACGGCGCGTCGACACCGAGGATGGCCAGCGCCGGCTTGGTCCAGAGCCGGTCGGTGATCCGGCCGGTGCCGATGAACTGCACGCCCTCGGCGAGCCCGGCCTCGGCCCGGACCCGGTCCTCCGGGTAGTCGACGGTGGCGCCCTCCCGGCCGACCAACCCGTCCACGGCCACGTCACCGGCGTCGTCGTGCAGCGTCGCCAGCAGCCGGACCAGCGCGGTGAGCGCGTCCGGCACGGCGCCGCCGAACATGCCGCTGTGCACCGCGTGGTCCAGCGTGCGCACCTCGACGAAGCAGTTGACGATGCCCCGCAGCGAGGTGGTCAACGCCGGTACGCCGATGTCCCAGTTGCCGGAGTCGGCGATCACGATGACGTCCGAGGCGATCTCGTCGCGGTGCTCGGCCAGCAGTTGCTCCAGCGAGTCGGAGCCGTACTCCTCCTCGCCCTCGATGAAGAGGACCACGCCGACCGGCAGCGCGTCGCCGTACGCGCGCAGCGCCGCGACGTGCGCCATGATGCCGGCCTTGTCGTCGGCCGCGCCGCGGGCGTAGAGCCGGCCGTCCCGTTCCACCGGCTCGAACGGGTCGGACTCCCACAGCGACCGGTCCCCGACCGGCTGGACGTCGTGGTGGGCGTAGAGCAGCACGGTGGGTGCGCCGGGCGGGGCGGCCCGACGGCCGATCACCGCCGGCTGGCCGCCGGAGCGCACGATGTCGACGTCCAGGCCACAACCGCGCAGCAGCTCGGCGACCGCCTCGGCGGAGCGTTCCACGTGCGAGTGGTCGAAGCCCTCGAAGGCGATGCCGGGGATGCGGACGAGGCGCTCCAGGTCGGCCCGGACGCCGGGCATCTCCCGCTCGACGGCGGCCCGCACCTCGGACTCGGACATGATCGGTGAGGTCATGACCGGCATCGTATGCCGGCCTTACCGGGGCGTGCCGGCGGAGCCCGTACCGTCACCGCTGTCCGCGGGGCCGGTGCCGGCCCGCGCGCCGGGGGCGGCCCGGCCGGCGCGGTGCGCGCGGCCCGCCGCCTCGGTGGCGGCGTCCATCCAGGAACGGGCCCGACCGGCGGTGCCGCCCACCCACTCGCCGACGTCGCTCGCGCCGTCGCCGAGCCGGCGCAGCAACCCGACCAGTGGGTCGGTGGACCGGCTGAACTCCTCCCGGTACGACTCGGCAGCCGCCTTGATCTCCTCCGAGACGCTTGTCGAGCTGTCGTCCTCGCGGCGCGGATAGTCCCCGGCCAGCACCCGCCCGTACGCCCCGGAGTCGATCCACTGGCGCAGCTGCGCCGCCCGCGCCACCGGCACCGGGTGGGTGCTCCACGCGGTCATCCGGATCTTGTGCAGGCTGTCGCGCAGGTCGCCGCCGCCGGCGTACTCGGCGGCCTGCTCCAGGAAGGCGGTGGTGTCGACCTGGGACAGGTCACCGCCGCCGGCCAGCTTCATCAGCAGCCGCAGCGCGGCGGCCGGGTCCTGCCCGGCGAGCAGGCCGGCCCGGTCGGCGGACAGCTCCGCCTTGCGCCACCACTCCAGCATCGCCGCGATGATGGCCCGCAGCGCGATCGCGCCGACCGGCAACCAGCTCAGGTTGGCCGCCCACCGGGTGAGGATCATGAGCATCGTCTTGTAGACCGCGTGCCCGCTGCCCACGTGCCCCAACTCGTGGCCGAGCAGACAGCGCAGCTCGTCCTCGTCGAGCTGCTGCACGCACGCGGAGTTCAGCACGATGAACGGCCGCTCCAACCCGACCGCCTCGGCACCCAACCAGGGCGACTGGGTCACGTACAGCTCGGGCAGCTCGGCCACGTCGAGCGCCGCCGCGGCCTCGGTGTAGCGCTGCCACACCGCCGGGTACTGCCGGTGGTCGACCCGGATGCCGGAGGCCAGCACGGACAGCCGGAAACCCCGCTCGTTCCACATCCCGAAGAACGCCCGCACCACATCGTCGAAACCGCGCAGCTCCCGCAGGGCGACCAGGGCACCCCGGTCGGCCGGATGCTCCCAGGCCCGCGAGCTGATGCCGGTGAGGGTGATCCGACGCCGCGCTGGCGCGTCCGCTGCCGTCATGGTGGCTCCCCGTTCGCCGTAGCTCCCCGCATCGTGCCGCAGTCGGTCGCCGACGTCCATGCCCCGCTCAGCGCAGCCGCACGTAGTACCGCTCCGCGTCGTGCGGCAATGTCGGCGCGCCGTCCACCAACAGGTCGGCGTGGGTCGCGGTCTCGTCGACGGCGAAGTGCGCCCGCTCCCCGTCATGCCAGCGGCGCAGCTCCGGCAGGATCTCCGGCCCGTCCCGGGCGACCGCGCGAGACAGCCGCAGCGACGCGGGCGCCGTGACGAACACGGCAAGCGTCAGCTCCGGCCGGACAACCGCCCGGGCGGCGCTGACCCCCTCGACCACCAGCACCGGAGCCACCGGCACCGCAACCGGCCGGGGCAGGAAGCGTTGCCGGACCCAGCTGTACCGCCGGTAGGCGCCCGGCTTCCCGTTCCGCAGCGGGGCGAGCACCCCCTCGTCGAGCCGGGGCCAGAAGGTGACCTGGTCGTCCCACCCGTCGAGCAGGTCGTCGGTGTGCACTACCGGCGGTCGGCCGCCGAGCGGCCCCGCCAGGGCATCCGCGAGCCGCGCGGCGAACCGGCTCTTGCCCGCGCCGCTCGGCCCGTCGACCGCCACCAGCCGGGTCCGCCCCAACCGCGCCGGGCCCGCGAGCACCCGACGAGCCAATTCGGCGTACGCCTCGACGACCGCCACGGTCGGCCTGCCAGTCTCCGGGTTCAGCACAGCCTCCCGTGGTGCATGACCGAAGTATGCCCGTTGGGCTCGTCGGGCTGGTCGGGCTCGGTGGGCTCGTCGGGCTCGTCGGGCCGGTGGGCCCGTCGGGCCGGTGGGCCGGTGGGGCTCGTCGGGCCGGTGGGCCCGTCGGGCCGGTCGCCCGGTCGCCCGGTCGCCCGGTCGCCCGATGATCGACTCGGGTTCATTGAAGGCGCGGTATCCCCGTTGGCGGGACACCGCGACTTCCGTGAAGCCGTGTCGATCATGCCGGTTGAGGGGCCAGAGTGAGCCGCGATGACACGTCCGGCTGACCGCCCTGGCCGGCCACCGTCACGTCCGGGGGAATTGGGGCGGCGACGGGTGACGGGCGGCCCGTTCGCCGCCGGCGGTGCCACCGAATCGGCATGATCGGGTGGTGCTCCGAGACGTAATGAGCCCCGGTATAGACGCCCTACTCGAACAGGCCCGCGCCGGGCTGCACCGACTGACTCCGCAGCAGACCGTCGAGGCGGTCCGCGGCGGTGCGTTGCTGGTCGACACCCGTACCGAACTACAGCGCCGCGAACAGGGCGACCTGCCGGGCGCGATCGTCATCGACCGGACCGTACTGGAGTGGCGCCTCGATCCGGCCAGCGCCTGGCGGATCCCGGAAGCCACCGGGTACGACCGGGAGATCGTCCTGGCGTGCCGGCAGGGCTACAGCTCCAGTCTGGCCGCCGCCAGCCTGCAGACCCTCGGGCTGCGCCGGGCCACCGACATGATCGGCGGCGTGGACGCCTGGCTCGCCGCCGGCCTACCCACCACCGACCGCCCCGCCGACATCCGCCCCTGAGTCCCACGACCTTGCGCCTCAGGCCGCCCGGGCACGCGACCGGCTCAGGCACGCGACCGGGCCAAGCAGGCGACCGGCTCAAGCAGGCGACCGGCTCAAGCAGGCGACCGGCTCAAGATCGCGCTAGATCCAGGAAACAGGCCCCTCCTCGCGTGGACGAGGCCCCTACAACAAGGATCGAGCACGATCATGCCCCCGGCGCACTCCCCATCGGACGGTGACCGGGCCAAAACGGCGAGCCAGGTCAAGACGCGGGCGCGTCAGAACGCGACCGGGCCAGAACGCGGCCGGGCCAGAACGCGGCCGCAGCAGAACCCGGCCGGGTCAAGACGGCGGGCCGGGCCAGGACGCGACCGGGCCAGAACCCGACCAGGCCAAGACGCGACCGGGCCAGAACCCGACCAGGCCAAGACGCGACCGGGCCAGAACCCGACCGGGTCAGGACGGTGAGCCGGGTGGGATGAAGGGCAGGCCCGCGGGCGGGCCGGCTTCGATGAGACGCCAGAGGGCATCGGTGTCGAGGTGTTCCTCGACCAGGTCGCCGAGTAGGTCGAGTGAGCGCTCCCGGGCGGCGGCGAAGCTGGTAGCCGGTGCGACCCGAAATCCGCTGCGGCCGGCCAGGCGAGCCGCCTCGGTGAGGAACCACCGCCGGAACTCGTCGGACTCGAACGCCCCGTGCCAGTGCGTGCCGTGCACCGCGCCGAGCACAACTCCCTCTCCGACACCGTCGTCGCCCGTGAGCAGCGGGGTCAGGCTGGGGTCGGCGTGTGAGACGTACCCGTGGTGGATCTCGTAGCCCCGCACCGGGAGGCCACCGTGGCCGGCGCCCACCGACTGCCGGACGGTCTTGCGCGAATCGAAGGTGATCTCGATGGGCAACAGTCCGAGCCCTGGGACGCTGCCCTGCCGGCTCTCGACCGGGTCATGGATGGCGCGGCCGAGCATCTGGAAACCACCGCAGAGGCCGAGCAAGGGCTTGCCGGCCGCCACGTGGGCGGCAACCGCGTCGGCGAGGCCGGTTTCACGCAGCCACGCGAGGTCGGCGACGGTGGACTTGGAGCCGGGTAGGACGACCAGGTCGGCGGCGGCCAGTTCGGCCGGTTCGATGGTGAGCCGTACCCGGACCCCCGGCTCGGTGGCGAGCGCCTCCACGTCGGTGGCGTTGCTGATCCGGGGTAGGCGGACGACGGCCACATCCAGCCATTCGCTGCCGTGCGGGGCGGCGGGCCGGCCGAGCACCCGGCCGTAGGCCAGTGAGTCCTCCGCGTCGAGCCACAGGTCCAGTGCCCAGGGCAGCACCCCGTACGTGGGGCGGCCGGTGACCTGGCGCAGCATGTCCAGACCCGGCTGGAGCAACCCGAGGTCGCCCCGGAACTTGTTGATCACGAACCCGGCGATCAGCGCCTGGTCGGCTGGGTCGAGCAGGGCCACGGTGCCGAACATCGAGGCGAAGACACCGCCCCGGTCGATGTCGCCGACGACGATGGTGGGCAGGTTGGCGTGCCGGGCCAGCCCCATGTTGACGTAGTCGCCGGCCCGTAGGTTGATCTCCGCGGGGCTGCCGGCGCCCTCGCAGATCACCACGTCGTACGTCTCGCGCAGCTCGGCCAGCGCCCCGTAGGCGGTCTCGGCGAGCCGGGGACGCAGCTGCCGGAAGGTGCCGGCGGTGATCGTGTCGACCGCCTCGCCCAGCAGCACCACCTGACTGGCCAGGTCGCTGCCCGGCTTCAGCAGCACCGGGTTGAACCGCAGGTCGGGTGCGAGCCCGCACGCCGCGGCCTGCATGGCCTGGGCGCGCCCGATCTCGCCGCCGCGCCCGTCCGGCCCGACGACCACCGCGGAGTTGTTCGACATGTTCTGCGCCTTGTACGGCGCCACCTTCACGCCCTGCCGGTGCAGCCAACGGCAGATGCCCGCGGTGAGCACGCTCTTGCCAGCGTCGGACGTCGTGCCGGCGACCAGCAGCCCGCCGCTCACCGCCCGCTCCCCCGCAGCACCCCGACGCCCCCGTCCACTCCGCCTGCCCCACCCTTGCCAACAGCCCAGCCCGTGCCGACAGCCGCGCCTTTGCCGACGGCCCGTAGCCCGCTCTCGCCGGCGCCGACCAGCCGGAGTGCTCCGGCCACGCCGCCCAGCCCGCGCCCTCCGGCCACGCCAGCCAGCCCGCGCCGACCCACGGCGCCGATCAGCGCTCGCCTGCTCGCTGCGCCAACCAGCCGACCGAGGGTCACCGGGTACGCGGCGGCCAGCCCGACGGCGGCCAGCCCCACCGCGCCGGAGATCCGGGCGGCCCGCTTCAGGTGCCGCGCCTCCGGGCGGGGACCGTCGCCGAGAAATGGCCGCACCTCGGAGCGCCCGAAGTAGACGTTGCGGCCACCGAGGCGGACCCCGAGCGCACCGGCCATCGCCGCCTCGCACTGGCCGGCGTTGGGGCTCGGGTGGTCGTTGCGGTCCCGCCGCCACACCTGCCAGGCGCGTTGGCGGTCCCCGTGCGCGACCGGCGCGACGGCGATGGTGAGCAGTCCGGTCAGCCGGGACGGCACGAGGTTGAGCGCGTCATCCAGTCGAGCGGCCGGGGTGCCGAACCGCGCGTAGCGCGTCGACCGGTGCCCGACCATCGCGTCGAGGGTGTTCGCCGCGCGGTAGCCCAGCAGCCCGGGCAGGCCGGCGACCGCACCCCAGAGCAGCGGAGCGACGACCGCGTCGGAGGTGTTCTCCGCGACCGACTCGACGGTGGCACGGGCCAGCTCCGACTCGCCCAGCGTCGACGGGTCCCGTCCGCAGAGGTGACCGAGGCGTCGCCGGGCAGCGGGCAGGTCACCGTCGCGCAGCGTACGACCCATGATGGTCGCCTCGTGCCGTAGCGTGCGGCCGCCCAGCACGGTCCAGGTGCCGGCCGCCACGAGCAGCGCCCGGGTCACCGGCCGGTGCCGGGTAGCCGCCGCGGCGACCGCCCCGAGCAACACCGGCCCGCCGACGGCCAGCGCGGTGAACGCCGTACCCGCCGTTCGGTCTGGGCGGTAGAGGCGGCGCTCCAGCGCACCCGCGGCCTGCCCGAAGCCGGCCACCGGGTGCCACCGGCGGGGGTCGCCGAGCACCCTGTCCAGCGCGTACCCGGCCAGCAGCCCCACCGCGTTCGCCATCGGCGCTGTCCGTCGCACCCGCACCACCTCCGGCCGGCCAGCCTAGACGAGCACCCCGTGAACCAGCCGAACCCACGGTCCCGCACCGGCCACGAGAACCCGTGGAGCGAACAGGCGGGCCAGCCGCCGACAGCCCGTCACGCGGGGTGACGACGCTGGTCGCGCCGCCACCCCGCCCCCGTCGTGCCGCACCGCGCGGAATCTCGGCCAGTTCGCTCGCCGCCCAACCCGCGACGGTCGAGCCGTTCGGTCAGGCTGGCTGCGGGATCCGGCCCCGACCGCGCCGCCCTCGACCGGGCTGCGCCGGCTCCGGTTGCCCCTCGTCGGGCACCGGCCCCAACTCGATGTCCAGGTCACCGTCGGCGTTGTCGTCGTCCGCCTCGGGCGGTGGGGCCAACTCGTCGTCGAGGCCCGGCGGAACGGTGGCCTGCCCGGCCTGCCCGACCTGCCCGTCGTTCGGCAGCGCTCCGCCGTCACCGAAAAGCCCACTGCCCAAGGAGACCCCACTGCCCAGGGAGACCCCACTGCCCGAGGAGACCCCGCCGCTCGGGGAGCTGTCGTCGTCGTCCGGGACGTTGCCGAACGGGCTGGTTCGCAGCTCGGCGTAGTCGGGCAGCTCGAAGTCGTCGTCCAGCGGACGGTCGTCGGGCAGCACGGGTGCCTGCCCGGCGGGCACCGGTTCGGTGGGCTCGCCGTGCACCCGGCTCTCGGCCTCCGCGTCCTCCACGGTGCTGGTGGTCATGCTCGGCCGGTTGCGCAGGAACCGGGCCCGGCCCCGGGACAGGTCGTGGCCGACGGCGACCGCCTCCAGTTCGTAGAGCGTGCGGTGGTTACCGGCGTCGTCGGTCCAGTCGCGGGTGTAGAGCCGCCCGCAGACCACCACCGGATCGCCGACCATGACGGAGGCGGCGACCCCCTCGGCGAGTTTGCGCCAGCAGTTGACGCGGACGCGAAGCGAATTGCCGTCGACCCACCGGCCGCTGTCGCGATCGAGTCGGCGGGCGGTGGAGGCGACCTTGAAGTTGGCCACCAGCGTGTTGCTCTGGGTCGTACGCCGCCACTCGGGCGTGGTCAGCACATTGCCGACGATTGTCACGTAAGTGTCGAACATCGTCCCTCCAGGGGGATCGGGGCCTGCCAGCGCGAGTCGACTCGCCACCGAGCATCGGCACTACGGGCACCCATCGCGAGCGCCCAACCCCGGCCTGTGGATGACGAACCCACCTGTGGACAACGCCCTGATCACGCCCGGATGTGGTAGGCCCGACCCGCCCGACCCGCCGTCCACGGTTTCCCAGGCCGCCCGAACTGGGTAAGGACTTGATCAACGCACCACCGACAGCTCCACGTCGACGAGAGGTCAGCGCCATGACGATCACTACCATCGGCTCCGCGAACGCTTCCGAGGCGCAGCGATGAGCGCCGTGGCGAACCCGGCCTCCGTGGCTGAGTGCCTGCGGGTGGGCGCCGGGTTCTCCCAGGGCGACCGCAACTGGATCGCCGAGCAGTTCGCCACTCTCGACGCCCGGCTCGCCAGCTTCCACGCTGACGCCACCGAGCTGGAGGTGTCGGTGAAGGACCGGGAGGCGCGCGGGCAGAAGGTCACCCTGGAGTGCTGGATCGCCGGCCGGCAGAAGATCGTCACCACCTCCGCTGAGGAGGACCTGCACGCCGCTCTCAACGACGTCCGTGACGACCTGCGGCGTCGGCTCAACGATGCCAAGACCCGCCAGGAGCCCCGGCACAACAAGCACCTGCGCGACGTCCCCCAGCCGCAGCTGGAGGCCGACGAGTCCGACGACCCGGCCCTCCGCGCCGACGCCGAAACGGCCTGACCCACGCCGCGCTCCGCCCGCCCCGCCGCCGCTCAGTCGATCATGGAATTGTGGTGGGCGTTAGATCCGTAACCACCCCTTTTGCGGGCCCCCACAACTCCATGATCGACGCGGCGAGCGAGGCGGGAGGCGGGGAGCGACGCGGGGCGGGCCGAGCGGATCAACGCGGGGCGAGCGGGGCGGAACGAGCGGGGGCAGGCATCGCCCGGGCGCGGGCTACCGCTGGGTAGGTTGGCGGCGTAGCGTCGCGTTCGTGGAACCGGACGTGTTGGGGCCGCCGTACGAGCGGCAGACGATCGACCTGGGCACCGACGACGAGGGCCCCGTTGTCGCGACAGTGGTCCGGCGGCGGGCCGAGCGCCCCACCGGGCGGGCCGTGCTCTACGTACACGGCTTCGTCGACTACTTCTTCCAAACTCACCTGGCCGACTTCTTCGCCGAGCGAGGTTGGGACTTCTACGCGCTCGACCTGCGCAAATACGGTCGCAGTCTGCTCCCGGGCCAGACCCCGAACTTCTGCCACGACATCAGCGACTACTTTCCCGAGCTGGACGCCGCCGCCGAGATCATCCGCAAGGACGACGGGCACGACACCCTGCTGGCGATGGGCCACTCCACCGGCGGCCTGATCATCTCGCTCTGGGCGGACGCCCGCCGCGACACCGGCACCATCGACGGCCTGGTGCTCAACAGCCCCTTCTTCGACCTGAACGCACCCTGGGCGGTGCGCCGACCCCTCGCGGCCGCCGCGTCCCGGCTGGGCCGCAGGGCGCCGCACCGCATCCTCCCGTTCGGGCTGGGCACGGTGTACGGCGAGAGCATCCACTCCGACCACCGCGGCGAGTGGACCTATGACCTGGCATGGAAGCCGTTGGCCGGGTTCCCGGTCCGGGCCGGCTGGCTGAACGCGATCCGCACCGGGCAACGCCGGCTCCGCGCCGGGCTGGACATCCAGGTGCCGGTGCTGCTGGCCTGCTCGACCCGCTCCTTCCGGGGCACCAAGTGGCACGACAACGCGACCTTGGCCGACGCCGTACTGGACGTCGAGCACATGGTCCGCTACGCGCCCCGCCTCGGTCGCCACGTCACACTGGCCCGCTTCGACGGCGGGCTGCACGACCTCACGCTCTCCGGCCCCGCCGTACGGAAGAAGGTCTTCGACGAGGTGGGTCGCTGGGCCGAAGCGTTCCTCCCCGCCGGCCCCACCGCCCCGGCCGACGCCACGCCGACCGACGCCGCACGGTCAGACGCGGCCCCAGTTGATGCCGCACCTACTAATGCGGCCCCGGCTGACGCTGCACCGACTGACGTGGTCCTAGCTGATGCCGCAACGACCGACGCGGGCCGAGCTGACGCCGCGCCGACCAACACGCAGACGGCCGACGCGGCGGGGGCGGCGGCGCCGGGCCGCTGACCAGGCCGGACGGCGTCGCAGCTCAGACGTCGCCGGGCGTCGCCGCAGCTCAGACGTCGCCGGGCGTCGCCGGAAGGACGGCACGGATCCGGTCGAAGGTCGCCACCGGATGCTCGCCGACGCCGGGCAGGACCAGGCCCAGGCAGTACGGGGAGACCTCTCCGGCGGCGCCAGCCTGAACGATGAAGACCGGCGCGCCGACGTACCCCGGCGGCAGCTCGGTGGTGATCAGCACGGCGTCCCCGTCGCGGACCACCCGCTCGATCGCGACCTCCAGCGGCCGCGACCCGTCCTCGCGTACCCCATGGGCCAGCACGAAAGCGGAACTGGCCTCGGCGCCGAGGCGGGCGACCACCTCGGGCCCGGCGGCGATCCCCGCCGGCACCGGCTGGACGCGCCACCGCCAGCCGCCGTCGCCGGCGTACCGGTGCAGGCCAGCGGTCGGCAACACCGCGACCCCGTCACCCGGGAAACGGGCCCAACCGGGCACGACCTCGCCCTCCGAGATCACGGCCGGGGCCACCCCCGCCGGCTCGGTGACGCTCGACCGCAGCCCCAACTCACCCCCCGAACCGACCACCAGGTCGGCCGCCGTCAGCAGCGACTCCCCCACCGGGTCGTCGCCGTCCTGAAAGAAGAAGGCGGTACCGAAGTCGCCCGATGACCGGTACGGCAGGATGGCGCGACCGACGACCTGGCACAGCTCGTAGGCGACGTCGCTCTCGGCGTCGGAATCCAGCAACACCAGCCAAAGGTACGGTCCGCCGCCGGGCCGGTCCGCGGTAACCCGGATGCCCGCTAGGCGGCGGACGTGAGACTCTGCTCGGCAACGTGGACGCGGGCACCCTTTTCGCCGTCGGGCAGTGGGACGGCGGTACCCTCTGGGCGCGACATCCACGCCACACGCGCCCGTAGCTCAGCGGATAGAGCAGGGGACTTCTAATCCCAAGGCCGCAGGTTCGAATCCTGCCGGGCGCACCCTAAACGCCGCAGGTCAGCGGCTTTTCGCTCCCGATCCGAACGATCACGCCGGCTGCCGGCCTCCCCTCGCAGCCGGGTTGTATGGCCTCTCGGCCGCCCGACAAGTCGCGGCATGGCAGCCGACTCAGAGGCTCCTGTGGGCGTTCGGTACGACTACTTCCGCGCCCGCAGAGCACGCACGAGCGGAGACAGCATCTACTGCTGGATCTGCCTCTAGCCCGGGCCGACAGCAGCGGGCATAGCGGGAAGCCACTGCGCTGATAGCGTCGGGACGTGTCGATGTTCCGCACTCCCCAGGTGATCCTTTTCTCTGAGGACGTTCCGCGCGCGGCCGAGTTCTACGCCGGTCTCGGCTTCACCGAGACCTTCCGGGTGCCGGCTGAGGGCGAGCCGATCCACATCGATCTCGTGCTCGACGGCTACAAGATCGGCGTCGCCTCGGTGGCCTCCACCCGCGACGATCACGGGCTCGACCCCGTGCCTCAGGGCCAGCGGGCCGCCGTGATCCTCTGGACCGACGACACCGCCGCCGCGTACGCCGATCTCACGAACAGCGGCGCACCCGCCTTGGCAGCACCGCACCGGTGGCTCGATCGCCTGCTGATCGCCTGGACCGCCGACCCGGACGGCAACCCGATCCAGATCGTCCAACAGCTCTGACCTCACAAAGGGCAGACTGGCGCCGCGTACCGCAAGCTAACCCGTTCTGCAGGTAGGCCCGCCTAGTTCTCGGAGAGCAGACTGCCGCGCTTCGAAGCTCACGAGAGCCTGGGACGAGGCTGGGACCCCACTCCGACCCGCTTGCGGCGAACCCGGACGCTTCTGCTCGATCACGATGCCTGCACGCTGGACGAAGACCTCCCGCTTGTCGGTAGCTCTGCCCTTCGCGTCGAGGACGTAGCCCGTCAACCACACCCAGCCGTCGTACGGATCGACGCTGCCGCTTGAGACGAGCCGGAGCCGGAGCGCTCGGTCGCCGCTGAACTGCACCGAACACGCCGACCCGATCAGCACCACATCGCCGGAGTTGAGCGCGGTCACGGCATCCAGCCCAGGAAGCGGCGCCGGAGGGCGTCCGGCGGGGCCCAGCTCATGTCCTTCCTGGCGGACAGCACGCACGCGCCCATGTAGAGGGCCAGCGAGATTGACGTCGCGGCGTGCTCGCCCAGCAGCTCATCGCGGCGCGGAGCGCAGGGCCAAGGCCGATCGCATGTCTCGCACAGCCACAGCGGCAGGACGGGTCCGTGCTTCGTCATTGGTCTTCACCGGGCCAGTGCCTCCGGTTGATCGGAATGCGGTGCCGGAACCGGCAGGGCAGATCCGCACCGCAGCGGCACACGTAGCGCCAACGCTTCCAACTCCATGCCGGACGGTGACGCCGCGCCAAGGTCAGCGCCACTGACAGCAGGTAGTCGTCGAAACGGACTTCGCATCCGGCCTCCTACGGTGCGTCACCCTGTCGACGATGACCGTAGCGCTGTACGTTCCTGTACGTCTATAGACGTACCGAAGGTTTGAACGTCTATAGACGTCCCCTAGGTTGCGTCCATGATCGATCCACTGTCTCCGACGCCGATCTACGTTCAGCTCGCAGACGTGATCGCCAAGCGGATTGAGACCGGAGAACTGCCACCCAATCGACCGATCCCGAGTGAATCCACCCTTCAGCAGGAGTACGGCGTCGCTCGCGGCACGGTCCGCGCGGCGGTACGTCTTCTGCGAGAGCGTGGACTGGTGATGACGGTGCCGCAGCGGGGCACCTACGTCACCGACAAGTAGGCGCGCCACGGGCCTGCTGCACACAAAGTGCCCACCGGCCGTGGCCGCCGCATGGCGGAAGTCGGTCCTGAACCGCCGATCAGCCGAGCCGCGCGATTGGACCGGTGTCTGGTTCGGGGCCCGGGAGCAGGCGCTCCACCCCGGTGATCCGCAGCACCCGCTGGGTGATTCCCGCAGCGCCTCTGATCGAGAAGCGGGAGCCGACCCGGTTCGCCCGCTCGTGCGCCACCAGGAGTACGTGCACACCCGCGGCGCTGAAGAAGCCGACGCCGCTCAGGTCGCAGCAGACTTCGGGATGGCTGTCGATCGCGTTCATCAGGGCAGTCGCCAGGCGTGGCGCGGTGTCCATGTCCACGTACCCCACCGGGGCGACGACCATCCGGTCGGCCGAGATGGTCGCGGACAGGTTCGTGGGTTCGGTGTAGCGAGTCACCTGGAACGACGGCCCGGAGGAGTCGAGACCAGGAAGGCTGTCCCGCTGGCTGCCGGCGAGCGCCGCTGGCGTGACCTGCCCGAGGCTGACTGCCGTCGGGAAACTGTCGAAGTGGCTCTGGAAGGACCAGGATCGCTCAGTCATAGGAGCACACGCTTCCTGTTGAAATCCGTAACAGGATTGGCGCATGGCTTGACCAACCTCGACGATAACCGGCTGGGCGGTCGGCCGCCACTCGGCGCGGCCGTCCTTCACCTACGGCAGGTTGCCCGACCCACCGCGGTCACGCTTGGCACCCTGCGGTCGGGTGGCCCTCTCCACCAGGGCGGCGGCCACCTCCCGCAGTTTGCGGTTGGAGTCCTGGGAGACCTTCGCGAGGACGGCGAACGCCTCGTCGGGGGTGCAGCGGCGTTCGCCCATGATGATGCCCTTGGCCTGCTCGATGACGGCCCGGCTCTGCATGGCCAACTGCATCTGTGCGGCCAGGGTGGCGGTGGCGTCGTAGAGGTGGGCGTTGGCGAGGGCGACGGCGGCGTACCCCGCGAATGTCTGTGCGAGGGTGACCGCGTCGTCGTCGAAGGCACCTGCTTCGGCCCCGTAGATGTTCAGCGCACCGAGCACGGACTCCTGGATCGGGAACCCGATCGACAGTGAGCTGTGAGCTCCGCCCTGCACGGCTTGGGCCGCCCACTGGGGCCAGCGGACCTCTTCGGACATGTTGGGGACGGACACGACGGCGGCGTCTCTGGCCGCCTCCAGACACGGACCCTGACCATGCTCGTACTGCAGTTCGTCGAGTCGCAGCGCCATCTCACCGCTGAACGCGGCGGTGTGCGCACTCTCCTGCTTCAGCAATGTCACCGACACCTCCTGCGCACCGGGGATCGTGCGCCGTGCCAGCTCGGAGACCTGGGTCAACACCCCGGACAGATCGGTTTCGCCGAGCTTGATCTGGCCGAGTTCGGAGATCGCCGCATTGGGATCAATGGGCTGCTGTGCCATGACTTCAAGGTCCTCGTGCCCGGGGCGCGTACCAGTTGCAGGAAGGCGACGGCAGCGCGCGTGGTGATGGCGCACCGCGAGCACGGGGCGCCGCACGGACTCGCCAACCGAGCCCGGGCGCCCGCTGCTGGACGCTGACTGACCGACGCCGAGGCGTCGGCTGCGGCGACAACTATACGACGCCGAGTGGTGCCTCCCCGAAGGTGCAGCCCGGATCGGCCCGGGCGCGCTCGTTTGACCCCCTGGACGGCGGGGCATCGTGCTCAGACAGCGTGAACACCACGCCGTGGCTCGGAAGTGCCGATGGCAGTCAGAAGCGCGAGCCGGGTCTGGACCGCACTCGACAGCGGAGGTGGGAGGCACCGATGCCAGCAGGATCAAGCCCGAAGAGAGAACGACAGTACGAGCACATCAAGGAGAGTGCGCAGCAGCGCGGCGCCTCCTCTGGCCGGGCGAAGGAGATCGCGGCCCGCACGGTCAACAAGGAACGGGCCCGCTCGGGCGAGTCCCGGACGGCGAGCCGGTCCTCCCGCAACGACGTGTCGTCCGGGCACCGTGGCGGTAAGCGTTCCCACAGCGGCGCTCAGGGTCGTACCAAGGAGCAGCTGTACAACGAGGCGAAGCAGCGCGGCATCAAGGGCCGCTCGTCGATGTCGAAGAGCGAACTGGAGCGGGCCCTGTCGAAGTAGCGACAGGAAGGTCCTTCAACGGGTGGCGCGGATCGGTCGGGCCGACTCAGACGGGTCCGAGCAGGGCGGCCAGCGCGTCGTCGCCCTGGCCGAGTTGCGCCCCACCCGTCGTTGGCGCGACCAGGAACCGTCGGCAGCCGTCGAGTTCCACGTACCGGTCGGGGCCTGCCCCGTCGAGCGGGCGCAGCACCGCGAAGCGCGTCGCCGGGATGTCGCAGTCGGCCACCGCCCGACGGTTGGACAGCGCCCGGAGCACACCCGCCTGACGCTCGGCTGGCAGCGGCCCGCCGTACACGAAGTCGCCCGCCGGTTTGTCGCCCTCCTGGAGCGACGCGGGCACCTGGTAGACGCAGAGGCGCAGCGGCCCGGCGGCCGGCGGTAGCCCGGACCCGGGCCGGGCGCTGCCGTTCCGGGTCTCCACCCACACCATGTCCGTCCACTGCTGCGCGCATCCGGCGGTCTCGGCCGCTGCGGATTCGATCTGCCGGATGGTACGGGTGTCCACAGTGGTCCACTGCGGCCCGGCCAACGCGTCGATCACCTCGGCGCGCGGCTTACCGCAGGAGTCCGTCGGGATGTGGGGGCGCAGCCAGCGTCCCCGGTCGTCCAGCAGGGCCAACCACGGCGGGATGACCATGTCGAGAGTGCAGGCGACCTCCCCGCCGGTCTGCTCGCTGGGCAGGCGTAGCGCGCTGAGCAGCGGTGCGATCTGCTCGGCGCGTCGCTCGGTAGCGATCTGCTCCTGGCCGCCGTTGGGCCCCGGCCGAATCTCCCGCCCGCAGATCACGGCCGCGACCGGGGTGAACGCGGGGTCGATGCGTCCGATCGCCGGCTCTTTCACGGCCGGTGCCGGCGTCTGCGTGTTCGGCACCGCGAACGTCTCGCCGGCCCGTGGCGCGTCCTTGGCGCAGGAGGTCCACCCATCGACGATCTGAGCCGGCCCGTCGGCCTCACCCGGCCCGATGTCCGTGCCACCGCAGCCACTCAGCGCCATGCCGAGCAGTGCCACCGCCAGTGCCGTCCGGGACGAACGCATCCGGCTCACCACCTTTCCACCCGGGGATGAGACGGACGACGGGCCCGCCCGGTTCCAGCCGGCCGCAGCGCCTGGCCCCAATGATCGACCGGATGGGCCTCCTCCAGCCCCGCGGCGCAGAGTGACACATTAGCGACACTCCGCACACAAAGGGCCGGCCCGTGACGTCGCCCATGCTATTGTCCGATGTCGATCTACCGCCGCGTGGACCCGGACCGGGTCGTTGTCGGAAGGACACTTCCCGATGCCGGCCGTTGCCACCCCAACCGTGCCGCCGACCACGCTGGACAATCCTGCCGGCGGCGCCCTGGGCCTCATCTTCACCACGTTGCCGGCGCTGCTGCGGCTGAGCTGCGGGCTGTTCGCCGCAGCGGTGGCCGTGTCGGTGCAGACCCCGCCGGTCGAGCAGGCGGTGTTGCTGCCCGCCGTGGGCGTGCTGACCGGCTGGTCCCTCTGGTACGCACACCGCGCGTTGCGCCACGGCATCGGCCCCGCCCTCGTCGCCGGTGACGTGGCGGTCACCGCACTGGCCTGCCTCCTCATTCCCGTGCTGGTGGCGCCCGAGGTGCTAGCCGGCGAGGGGAGTTGGATCGCCGTGCTGGCCAGCACCACGGTGATCAACGCGCAGGCCACCGCTCCGGCGCGCTGGTCGATCCCGGCCGGGCTACTCGTGATTGCCACCTACGTGACCGGGGCGCAGGCGGCCGACAACCCCACCGAAGCTCGGGCGCACGCCGCCACGCTGCTGGCGCAGACCGCCTGCACGGCGATGATGGCGGCGGTCATGCGCCGACGCATCGGCCGGGCGGACCGCGCCTTCGTCGAACACCAGCGACTGACCCGGGAGGCGTTGGTCGCGCGTGCCGCCCGCGAGGCCGAACGCCAACAGAACCGCGATCTGCACGACACCGTGCTCGGGACGCTGACCATGGTGGGGCTGGGCGCGGTGGCCGGTCCCTCGACTGTCTTCCGCGACCGGTGCGCGGCCGACCTGCGTACCCTCGTCTCGCTCACCGACGGCGGCCCGGTGGCCGGCGACGGCCCGGTGCCGCTCGACGGACGGTTGCGGGCGGTGGTCGACCGGCTGCCCGAGCTTGCGGTACGGCTGGACCTGGCGTCCTGCGCGGTGCCGGTCGGGGTGGCCGACGCGATCAGCGAGAGCGCCTACGCCGCGCTGTCCAACGTGGTCCGCCACGCGCCGGGCGCCGGGGCCACGCTGCGGCTGACCCGGGACGCGATCGGCGTCGTGGTCGAGGTCGTCGACGACGGTCCCGGCTTCGACCTGGCCACCGTCCCCCCGCACCGGTACGGGTTGCGCGAGTCGATCTGCGGCCGGATGACGACGGTCGGTGGGCGGGCCGACGTGCACTCGGCGGTCGGCGCCGGCACCCGGATTCGACTGGAGTGGCCCGGTGTCGGCTGACCTGAACACCCCGGCGCACCCCACCGACGCTCCGGAGGCACCGCACCGGAGGAGCGTTCCGACGCCTCGGGAGCCGGTCTCCCCCGCGACGCTCGGCGCGCCGGCCGCCGTCGCGCACGCGTCCGACCGGGGTGCCCGGATCGCCGCCGTCGCCATCGCGTTGGCCTGGCACGTCGCGATCGCGCTTCCGGCGGTGCTGTCCGCCCGCGCGGAGCTCGCCGCGCCGACGGTGGTGCTCGGCGCCTGGATACTGGTCGCCGTGACCGGCGCGGTGGCCGGGGTCCGACTGCTACAGGGCTCGCCGCTCCCGCCGTGGCCGCTGGCCGCGCTGCTGCTGGTCGTCGATGCGGCGGTCTTCGCCGCAGCCGGTGAGCGGCAGTTGTTCACGGCCGCCAACTGGGTGTGGGGCACCCTCGGCTGGTTCTTCGTGCTGGCGGTGTGGGGTCGGCGCGTCCTGGGGCTGATCGCGCTCCTCAGCACGCACGCGTTGATCGCCCTGGTCGCCGTGCTCGGGCACGGCCCCGACCCGGCCGACGTGGCCCGCTACGTGATGTACGTCTACGGCACGTTCTCGCTGCCGGTGGCGGTCTTCGTGGGCAGCACGGTCATCGTCGGCCTGGCTCGGGAGCGGGCCGCCGTCTCGGCCGCCGGCCACGCGATGGCTGCCGAGCGGGATGCCGCCGAGCGGGGCCTTCGGGAACGCCGGGACCGGCTCGCGCTGGTCAGCTCGGCGGCCGGGCGGGTCCTCGGTGACCTGGCCGCCGGCCAGGCCGACCCGGACGACCCGGAGGTGCAGCGCCGCTGCATGCTGGCCGCCGCCCGGCTGCGCCGGCTGATCGCCGAGTCCGACGATGTGCCCGACCCGCTGTTGCACGAGCTGCGAGCCGCCGCCGACCTGGCGGAACGCAACGGCCTACCGATCGACCTGGTCACCATCGGCACCCCGCCCCCGCTGCCGGTGGAGGTCCGCCGCCAGCTGGCCGACCCGCTCACCGGCACCCTCGCCGACGCCCGGGGATGGGCACGGCTGACCGTGGTCTCCGGCTCGGACGAGGTGGTGGTCAGCCTCGTCACCCCGGACCGGGAGGGGCCGGAGGCGACCGGCCCGCCACCCGGCGAGCACGACGACGGGGGGCCGGTGCAGTACCTCTACGAACGGGACGGGAACATCAGATGGGCGCAGACCCGGTGGCGGCGGTGACCGGCGATCGGCCGGTCGGGGTGGCGATCGTCGACGACCACCCGGTGGTGGTCGAGGGGGTCCGCGCCTGGCTCGCCACCGAGCCGCGCCTGACGGTGCTCGCCACCGGCGACGACCCGGACGAGGTGCTGCGGGCGGCGCCGGACGCCGACGTCGTCCTGCTCGACCTGCGGCTGCACGGGCGGATGGCGTTGGACAAGTTGGCCGAGCTGAGCGCCGCCGGGCGGCGGGTGGTGGTCTATTCGGAGCACACCGACCCGCAGACGATGCTCGCCGCGCTGGACGCCGGGGCGGTGGCGTTCCTGGCCAAGCACGAGGGCCGGGAACACTGCGTGGAAACGGTGCTGGCCGCCGCGAGCGACCGCCCGTACGTGCCGCCGGCGCTGGCCGGTGCGATGGTCGGCGACCCGCGGCCGGACCGGCCGATGCTGTCCGACAAGGAGCGTGAGGCGCTGCTGCTCTGGTTCCAGTCGATGTCCAAGGCGTCGGTGGCCCGGCGGATGCAGATCAGCGAGCACACCGTCAAGCAGTACGTCGACCGGGCGCGGATCAAGTACACCCGGGCGGGGCGGCCAGCCGCCACAAAGGCGGCACTCCTCGCCCGTGCGATCGAGGACGGTCTCGTCCGCCCGGAGGAGATCGGCATCTACCGGTCACAGGCGACACACGACCGGACGACCCCCTAACAGGCGTCATGACAGGGGCGCTCCGGTCCGCCAGGCTTCAGTACACAGCCCAGCTGACCGGAAGGTCGTGACGATGCACGCCGACGCGTCCCCCTTCTTCATCGGTCCCCACCGGTTCGACGCCCCGGACGACGACGTGGGCCCGGCCCTGGACCGCCGCTACAACCTGCGACCGAGGCCCGGTGAGCGGGTGCTCGGGCGACACCGGCTGCTGGTCGCGGGCTACCTGCTCGGGCCGAGTGAGGTGCGATGCCGTTGGCAGCTGCCCGAGCCGGTCGCGGTGACCGTCACCGATCAGCGGATCTGCTGGGTGGGCAGCGGCTCGCAGCTGTCGCTGGTCGCCGACGGCACGCACCGGGCCCGGCCGCCCGCTCGCCTGAACGGGCTGATGAGCGGTCAGATCCGCTGGCAGTGGCCGTCCCGGTTGGAGCTGCCGGCGACCGAGCAGGACGCCCCGGCGCAGCTGCTGATCGTCTGCGACGCGTTGCGCACCATTCAGCAGCCGGCGTTGGCCCTCAGCGGGGCGGCCGCCGAGGTCGTGGCGCTGGCCCGGCAGGTCCGCCGGGCGGTGGCCATGTTCCGGCTCAATCGTCCACAACTGGTCGACCTCTCGGCCCAGGAGCGCGACGTGCTGCTGCTGCGGGCCGGCCCCGGTCTGCTCGCCGGCGACACCCGGATCACGCTGCCCGGCTCGTTGCCGGTGGAGTTCCACTCCCGGGACGACTACTACCGCTCAAGACCGGATCCGACCTCGTGGGGCGGGCTCGCAGGCGGCGCAGCATCCGGGCATCGGTGAAGCCGACGGCCCGCGCGGCGGCCTCCACGGTGGTGCCGTGGCCGATCAGGTGCTCGGCCCGTTCCACCCGGAGCAACTGCTGGTAGCCGAGCGGGGTGAGGCCGGTGCTCGCCCGGAACAGCCGGGTCAGGGTCCGTTCGGCCACCCCGCCGGCGGCGGCCAGCTCGGCCAGCGGCAGGGGCTCGGCGTACCGGCTGTCGATGAGATCCTGCACCCGGTGCACCGAGTCGGAGAGGTGTGAGCGGTGCCGCATCAGCGCGCTGGCCTGCGGCTCGTGCCCGTTGCGGCGGGCGTAGACGACGAGCGTGCGGGCGATCTTCGCGGCGGTCGCCGGGCCGTGCCGGGTCGCCACCAGGTGCAACGCCACGTCGATGCCACTGGCGATGCCCGCCGAGGTGACCACCCGGTCGTCCACCACGTACAGCACGTCGCGGACGACCTGGGCCGCCGGGTGCCGGCGCGCCAGGTCGTCCTGCACCTCGTGGTGGGTGGTGCAGCGCCGGCCGTCGAGCAACCCGGCCCGCCCGAGCGCGTACGCCCCGGCGCAGACGCTGGCCACCGTGCCCCCGGCCGCGTGGTGGTCGGCGAGCCGCCGCAGGTCGCCGGGCGACACCGGCCCCTGCGGCCCGTGCGCCGCCGGCCGCCAACCGGGCACGATCAGCAGGTCGTCCGGGGCGAGCTCGGGCCACCGGGTGTCGGCGACCAGCGGTACGCCCTGCACGGTGGGCACCTGCTCGCGCTCCGCGACGTAGTGCAGCTGATAGTCGTACCCGAGGTCGGCGGCGCTGGAGAAGACCTGGGCCGGCCCGGCGAGGGCCAGCAGGTGCAGCTGTGGGACCAGCAGGAAGACGACCCGGGTCACGACGTCAGCCCCCGGCGAGGGCCGCGCCGACGACCTCGTCCACGCTGCGGATGGTCGCGAAGCGGCCAGCCAGCGCGTACTCGGTGCGGGTCACGATCTCCTCGTTCGTCAGGGTGCGCGGGTCGGCGAGGATCTCCGCGACCGTGGCGGTCTCCGGCAGGTCCCGATGTGGGATGGGGAAGGTAAGCGTGGCGTCGCTGACGAAGGTCATCCGGTAGCCGAGATCCGCGCCGACCCGGGCGGTGGTCTCCACGCACTGCTCGGTGCGGATGCCGCAGACGGTGATGTCGGTGCTGCCCGCCTGGGTGAGTAGCTGCTGGAGGTTCGTGGTGGTGAACGCGTTGTGCGCGGTCTTCACCAGCGTCGGCTCACCCTCGGCGGGCACCAGCCCGTCGAGCAGCCGCACGTGGCCGAGGGCGGGGTCGAACAACCCGCCCGTGCCGGGCTCCGCGTGCAGGACCCAGACCACCAGGTCTCCGCGCTGCCGGGCGGCCGTCACCAACCGGTCGACCTGGCGGATCAGGTCGGGGTTGGAGCCGTACGCCCAGATCGGGCGCTGACGGAAGGACTCTTGCACGTCGATCACGACGAGTGCTGCTCTGCTCATGACGTCGATCCTGGTCGGACGGCGTGCGCGCCGGCAGACACCATTCTGCCCGGGTGCGGAACGATCCGGCCAACCAGGCGTGTGCCGAAGCCCCTGGCCGGCCTGCGGCGGGGCCAGACAACGGCCCGGCGAGGACTTCGACACACGCCCTGGGCGTCAGGCGCTGGGGGCGCGTTGCTCGGCGGCGGTGTCCAGAGCGGCTGCCTCTTCCGGCGTGGGCGCGCTGCCGCCCAGGTGCGCGGGCTGCCACCAGGTGTCCTCCGGGCCGGCCGGAGTGTCCGGATAGTCCCGCTGCGCCCGGTCGACGAGGGCGCTGAGCCGGGTGGTCAGCTCGGCGGCCAACACGTTCGGGTCCGGGAAGTCCGCCGGGTTGATCGGCTCGCCGATCAGGATGGTGATCGGCGTGTGCCGGCGGGTCAGGGTGCGCGGGCGACCCTTGGTCCAGAGGCGCTGGGTGCCCCACAACGCGACCGGCAGCACCGGCACCTTCGCCGAACGGGCCATCCGGACCGTGCCGCTCTTGAGTTCCTTGACGGTGAACGACCGGCTGATCGTCGCCTCGGGGAAGACGCCGACGACCTCGCCCCGCTTGAGCGCGCCCACGGCGGCGCGGAACGAGGCCGCACCGGCCTGCCGGTCCACCGGAATGTGCCGCATCCCTCGCATCAGCGGGCCGGAGATCTTGTGTGTGAAGACCGAGTCCTTGGCCATGAACCGAACCAGCCGGCCCGACGCATTCGCGCCCAGACCGGCGAAGATGAAGTCGAGGTAGCTGACGTGGTTGCTGGCCAGCACCGCCCCGCCCGTGCGGGGTACGTGGTGCGCGCCCTCGATGGTGATCTTCAGGTCGAGGACCCGGAACAGGGTCTTGGCGGCGGCGATAACGGGCGGGTACACGAGCTCCGGCATCCGCAGAATCTACCCTGCCGGGCTGGGGATCGGCTGGGTGGCGAACCGGCGGCGACGCGGGCGGCGCGACACCGCCGGTTCGGCGGTCGAGTCGGTCAGTCGGAGAGTCTGTTCAGGTCCAGCCGACCCCGGGCGAACGCGTCCACCCGACCCCAGCGACCCGGGATGTCCAGCACCTCGATGCGACCCATGCCCACCGGCAGCCGTGGCTCGACCGACAGGTGACCCTCGTGCGGCTCAAGACCGAGCATGGTGCGCAGCAGCAACAGCGGCGTGCCCGTCGACCAGGCCTGCGGGCTGCACGCCGTCGGGTACTCCACCGGGAACTTGGTCAGCTCCCTCGGGTAGCCGCCGAACGCCTCCGGCAACCGGCCGTCGAAGTAGGTGGCCGCGTCCAGGATGCCGTTGGCGATGGTCGCGGCCTCCTCGGCGAAGCCGTAGCGGCGCAGACCCCAGGCGATGAACGAGTTGTCGAACGGCCAGATCGTGCCGTTGTGGTAGCCGATGGGGTTGTACCGCGTCTCCCCCTCGGCGAGCGTGCGGACCCCCCAACCGGAGAAGAGCCGCGGCCCGACCAGGTGCGCGGCGAGCTTCTCCGCCCGCTCGGGGGCGACGATCCCGCTCCAGAGCAGGTGGCCGATGTTGGAGCTGAGGATGTCGCACTGGCGGCCGTCCGGATCCAGGGCGAGGGCGAAGTACTCGCCGTCCTCCACCCACCAGTCCCGGTTGAACCGTTCCTTCAGCTCTGCCGCCTCCCGCTCCAACTGGTTGGCGAACTCCGGGTCACCCCAGAACTCGCGCGCCAACCGCGCCGCGCGGACCTTCGCGTCGTACGCGTACCCCTGCACCTCGCAGGTGGCCCGCGGGAACGGCGGCAGCGTGCCGTCGGAGTAGGAGATCGAGTCCCAGGAGTCCTTCCAGCACTGGTTCTCCAGGCCGGTGTCGGTGTTGCGTCGCTCGTACCAGATGTAGCCGTTGCCGACCAGGTCGGCGTAGTTGTCGATCCACCTCAATGCCGCCCGGGTCTCCTGCTCCAACTCCTTGACCAGCGCGACGTCCCCGCTCCACCGCTCGTACTCGTCGAGCAGCACGATGAACAGCGGCGTCGCGTCCACCGAGCCGTAATACGGCGAGTGTGGCTGCTCCTCGAAGGCCGCGGTCTCGCCGTAGCGCATCTCGTGCAGGATCCGGCCCGGGTCCTCGTCCCGGAAGTCGTCGAACCGGCTGCCCTGCAGGGACGCCAGGATGCGCAGCGTCGTCTTCGACAACTGCGGGGTGAACGGCAGTGTCTGCAGACAGGTGAGGATGCTGTCCCGGCCGAACATGGTCATGAACCAGGGCAGGCCGGCGGCCGGCAGGGTGGCGCCGCCCAGCGACAGCGGCGAGAAGCGCAGCGCCGCCAGGTCGATCAGACTGCGACGGTACGTGCTGGCCACCCGCCCGTGCTCACTGTTGACCTTGGGTGCGTCGGCGATCCACTTCTCCAGGTCGTGCTGGAGGGCGAGCCGCTCGTTGCCGTGTGTGCGTAGCCCGAAACGCAGGTCCCGGCCGCCGGGCCCGACCGCGCGGGTCTGGACGTCGATCGAGGCATTCCACTGCTCGTTGGGCTCCAGGTGGACGGTGTACGCGAAGCCCTTGCTGTCGTACCGGGCCGACATCGACGACGAGATGACCGTCTCCCGCCGGAAGTTCCCCCGCCGGTACCCCAACCGCAGCCGGTCCGACTCGACCTCGGTGTAGATCTCGCCCTTCTTGTTGAGGATCTCGTCCTTGACCTGGAACAGGTCGGCGAAGTCCGACGCCGCGTCCATCCGGACTTCCAGGTCGACCGGCTTCTCGTCGTGGTTGAGGATGGTCAGCTGCTCACAGAAGCTGCCGCCCACCGCGCGCTCCCGGATGATCGACAGCTTCGCGTCCACGTAGTGCGTGGCCATCCCCGGGACCAGGAAGAACCGCGACTCGAAGTACTGCAGGTCGTCGAAGGAGAGCGAGTTGAGTCGCTCCCCGTTGACGGTCAGCACCCAGGTCGACAGGAACCGGGTGTCGATGGAGAAGAGCCCGGTGGGCTCGCTCGGCGTCGCCTCGATGTCACCGGTGTCCTCGCAGACGACGAACGTGTTGCCGTCCAGGATCCGGACCGTGTTGCTCTGCCCCATCAGTGCTGCACCTCCCCGGCGAAACGCCGACGCGGGCCACGGGCGTCCGGGGAACCCGGGAAGATCCGCTCCACCTGGACGACGAGACGAGCGTCGCCCGTCACCGTCATGTCCCCCCGCAACAGCGCGGCCAGGCCGTGCTCGCGCCCGGAGGCGATGTCGTCGAAGAGGACCGGGCTCGCGCCGATCACCGTGTCGGCCTCCCGGTCCTCCTGACTGACGTTCAGCCGGCCGTGATCGATCCTCAGCAGCCAGTGCCGGGTCTGCGCCCCCTCGTGCAGGTCGATCCGCAGTGTCCCGGAGGTCTTGGCCAGCAGGGGTTCGTACCCCCGCCGGTCCAGGTCCTCGAAGAACCTCGTGGTCGCGTCCACCATCGGGTCCACTCCTCCCAGTTGCCGGGCCGGGGATCCCACCCACCGCGCTCGCGTCGCGCGGACGGCCGGCGTTGCACGTCCCCGCACGGGTCCCCGCCGCTCCCCCAACCAACCTCGCCCAAATCGGGTGAGCAGCCCCCGGCCCCGCCCCGCCCCGCCCTGCGCCCCGCCCTGCCCCGCCCCGCCCCGCCCCGCCCCGCCCCGCGCCGGTGATCAAGAGCTTTGCGTCATCGCCTTCGGCGTGTCGTGACGCGAACCTCTTGATCAACCCGAGGATTGGGGGGTGGGGACACCGCAGCGCCGGCCCTCCCCAGGGGGAGGGCCGGCGCGTGCCCGCGGCGGACGGTCAGTTGTTCGGGTCGTCGGCGCTGATGTCGGCCAGAACCGACTGCGGTTCGCGCTCGACCGCGAGGTCACCCATCGAAATCAGGCCGACCAGGCGCCCGTCGTCAATCACCGGAAGTCGGCGTACGGCGTACGTCCGCATCAGGTCCGCGGCGGCCACGACATCGTCGTTCTGACTCACCGTGATCACGTCGCGAGTGGTGATCTGGTTCAACCGGGTCGAGCCCGGGTCCATGTTCTCCGCGACACCCCGGACCGTGATGTCCCGGTCCGTGACGATGCCGACCACGCTGTCGCCATCGGTCACCACCACATCGCCAATCGCGCTGTCACGCATCTCCTGCGCGGCTGAGATGAGCGTGTCATTGCCGTCCATCGTCACCAACCGGGTCGTCATGAACTCTCCGACCGTTGTCATGGTGCTCCCCTCTCGGTGTTCGGCACGCCCCGTCTACCCGCCGCCCGGGAGGGGGTAACGCCCACGGCCCCGGCCTATCCGCGCGGGTGCCGCAGGCGTCGTAGCTCGTACACCACTGCTGGTCAGGCTGTAGAACGGCGGCAGCAGAAGGAGGATCACCAGCGCGAACAGCGGGCTGGCCAGGAATCCGACGAGGATCGCCAGCGCGTACCCCCCGAGGCCGATCGCGGCCCGTGCCCGTTCGGCCGGGAAGAACCGACTCGGCACCGCCTGGTCCAGCAGATCGTGATGCCGAGCGAGGTAGTGGTACAGCCCCAGCCAGCTCACCGTGACCAGCACGCCGACCAGACCGTAGGCGGCGACGCCGGTCCGCTGGTCCGCCCGGTCGCCATCAAGGGTCTCCCACGACGGTGAAGCAGGGCGCTGTAACCGTCCACGGAGCGGCACACCCGCCCACGGGCGGCACGCGTCGGCAGCGCTGGCGTCAGCCCCGGGGCGGCATCCCGTAGAGCCGCTCGACGTGCAGGCGCAGCACGATCCGCCCCTCGTCGACCATGGCCTGGCGGTACTCGTCCCAGTCGGGGTGTTCGCCTCTCAGCCCCCGGTAGAGCGCCACCAACTCCTCGACGGTCTCGTCGCCGAGTTCGCTGGCCGGCGGGGTCAGCTCGGCGCGACCCTCGACCACCGCGTACGCCCAGCCGTCCTCGCTGCTGACGTGGAAGCTGGCCCGCGGGTCGCGGCGCAGGTTGGCGGTCTTGGCGCGGCCGTCGGTGACCGAGACCCGGATCACGCCCGCGTCCCGGTCGAAGGAGTAGAGCACCGTGGACAGCTGCGGACGCCCGTCCCGCTTGATGGTGGCGAGCACGCCCATCGAGTGGTCGGCCACCAGGTCGGTCAACGCCTGCTGGGTGCGGTCATCCGGCATGGTGTCCTCCAGGTTGGACGATCGTCTTCAACCCATCCAAGCACGACCGGCCGGCCGCCGCGGGCGACCACCGGAACGGCAGGGCAACCCGGAACGGCAGGGCGACCGCCCGGATCGGCAGGGCAACCGCCCCGGAACGGCAGGGCGACCGCCCCGGAACGGCACCGAGCCCCCGCCGACGGACGGCGAGGGCTCGGCGAGCGCTTGGTGTGCTGGCGACCGCGCCGGTCAGCGGCGTTCGGCGGCGACCAGCTCGGCGAGTTGCACCGCGTTCAGCGCGGCGCCCTTGCGCAGGTTGTCGTTGGAGCAGAACAGGGCCAGCCCGTACTCCGCGGTCTCGTCGGCGCGGATCCGGCCCACGTAGGTCGGGTCCTGACCGGCGGCCTGCAAGGGCGTCGGGACGTCGGTCAGTGCCACCCCGGGCGCGTCGGCCAGCAGTTCGTGGGCGCGTTGCGGGGTGAGCGGCCGGGCGAACCGGGCGTTGATCTGGAGCGAGTGCCCGGTGAAGACCGGCACCCGGACGCAGGTGCCGGAGACCTTCAGGTCGGGGATCTCCAGGATCTTGCGGCTCTCGTTGCGGAGCTTCTGCTCCTCGTCGGTCTCGAAGGAGCCGTCGTCGACGATCGAACCGGCCAGTGGGAGGACGTTGAAGGCGATCGGCTGGGCGAACGAGCGCGGCGCGGGGAACTCCACTGCCGAACCGTCGAAGGCCAACCCGGCCGCGTGCTCAGCCACCTTGCGGACCTGCTCGTCCAGCTCGGCGACACCGGCCAGCCCGGCGCCGGAGACCGCCTGGTACGTGGAGACGACCAGGCCGACCAGGCCCGCCTCGGCGTGCAGCGGACGCAGCACCGGCATCGCGGCCATCGTGGTGCAGTTGGGGTTGGCGATGATGCCCTTGGGCCGGTCCAGGGCGGCGTGCGGGTTGACCTCGGCGACCACCAGCGGCACCTGCGGGTCCATCCGGAACGCCGACGAGTTGTCGATCACCACGGCGCCGGCCTCGGCGACCCGGGGTGCCAACTCCCGGGCGGTGCCCTTACCGGCGGAAAAGAGCACGATGTCCAGCTCGGAATAGTCCGCGGTCGCGGCGTCCTCGACGGTCACCTCGCCGTCGCGCCACGGCAGCGCCCGCCCGGCGGACCGCGCCGAGGCGAACAACCGCACCTGCTCCGCTGGGAACTCCCGCTCCGCCAGCACCTGCCGCATCACGCCACCGACCTGGCCGGTGGCCCCCACAATGCCGATCCTCATGCCCGCGAGGCTACCGACCCCACCCCCGAAACCGGGACCCCTTTCCCACCCCCCGGGTCCCACCTCACACCCCACCCCCTTCCCCCCAACCCCGGCTCCCCCACCCCTCTCCCGTCGATCATGAAGTTATTGCCGCGACACGCCGCGGCGAGTGACAACAACTTCATGATCAACGGCGCGACAGGTAGCGCGAACGCCGTGATGTGATGGAGAAAGGGGGTTAGGGGAGGAGGGTTCCTAGGGCTGCGGACTCCAGGTCTGCGCGGATTGCTGCGGCGTCGCCCTCGATGACCAGGGTGAGGGCTTCCGGGTGCAGGTGGGTGGCTGCCGCCGCGGAGACCTGCTCCACGTCGGCGGAGAGCAGCGACTCACGCAACCGCGCGTGGTAGTCGTCCGGCAGGTCGTGCACCACCAGTGTGGTCAGCGCGGAGGCGATCGCCCGAGGGCTCTGCAACTCGACCGAGAGCTGACCGGCCCGCCAGGAGCGGGCCACCTCCAGCTCGTCCTCGGTCACCCCGTTGGCCTGGGTACGGGTGATCTCGCCGACCGCCTCGACCAGGGCCGGCGCGGTGACCGCCGTCTGCACGCCGGAGCTGACCGCGAACCGACCGAACCGCCGGGACGCGGCGAAGTCACCCCGGATGCCGTAGGTGTAGCCGTGCACCTCGCGCAGCAGGTGGTTGAGTCGGGACGTGAACGCCCCGCCGAGCACCGTGCCGGCGAGCGTCATCGGCACGTGGTCGGGGTGCGCCCGGTGGGGTGACGGGTGGCCCAGCCGCAGCGTGGACTGCACCGAGCCGGGCCGGTCCACCAGGATGATCCGCCGACCGTTGTGCAGCGGCACCTCGATGGGGCTGCCCCGCTCGGCGGGGCCACCACCGGTGCCGGCGAACGCGGCGGCGGCCAGCGCGTCCAGGTCGATCCGGTCCAGGTCACCGGCGACGATCAGGGTGCCCGGGCGCAGGAACCACTCGGAGTGGAAGACCGTCACGTCCTCCACGTCCAACCCGGCGACCGACTCCGGGTCGCCGTGCATGGGCCGCCCCCAGCGGTTCTGCGCGCCGAACAGCTCCGCGCGCAGCGCGGCGTCGGCACGCGGGCCGGGATTGGCCCAGTCCATCCGCAGCGCGGTCGCCTCGTCGTCGCGGACCCGGCGTACGTCGGCGGGGTCGAGTTTGGGCGTCCGGACCGCCTCGGCGAGCAGCTCCACGGCGGCACTCAGCCGGTCCACCGGGATGACCACGCTGGCCTGGAACGAGTCCCAGTCCAGACCGGTCGACAACGCGGTGCCGAGCCCTTCGACGGCGAGCGCGTACGCGGCGGCGTCGCGCTGTGCGGTCCCCTCCTCCAACGCCTTGGCCAGCACACCGGAGAGGCCCTCCTTGCCGACCGGCTCCTGGCCCGCGCCCACGTCGAGCAGCAGCAGCGCCACGGCGAGGTTCTGCCCCGGCAGGTGCGCGGCGACGACCTGACCACCGGCCACGGCGCGGCGGACCACCGGCGGGAACCGGTACGGGCGGGCCGCGCCCGGGCCGGGACGGTCGGCGATCAGCGTCATGAGGTCTCCTCGGGCAGGTAGGTCAGGGTCACCCGGTCGGTGGCGAGCACGTCGGCGGCGGCCTCGGCGATCTGCTCGGCGGTGACCGCGAGCAGGCCCGGCAACTGGTCGGCGATGCGGGCCGGGTCGCCGAACTGCGTGGCGTACCGGCCGAGCAGGTCCGCGCGGCCGTCGACAGTAGACAGCTGACGCCACCACCCGGTGCTGAGCAACGCCTTGGCCCGGTCCAGCTCGGCGGTGGTGACCGGCACGGTGGCCAGCTCGTCGACGACGTCGGCCAGCCCTTCGGCGAGCCGCTCGGCGCTCACTCCGGGGCGGGCGGTGGCGGTGGCGATCAGCGGTGCCGGGGCGTGGGCGAGGTCCACCCCGTACGCCCCGACGAGGTCCGGCTGCGCGATCCTCTCGCCGTCGGCGAGGCGCTGGTAGAGCCGGCTGCCCCGGCCGCTGCCGAGGACTGTGGCGAGCACGGTGATCACGTTGTACCCGGGGCTGCCGAACGGGTAGCTGCGGTGGGCGATGTAGACCCGCGGCGCCGGCACGTCGGCGCTCACCGACTCGACGGCCGTCTGCCCGGTGGCGGGGACGTTGCGGCCGTCCGGTGCCGGCGGGATGTCGTCGCGGGCGGGCAGCGCGCCGAAGTACTTGTCGGCGAGCGCGAACACGTCGGAGGCGGTGGCGTCGCCGACCACGGTGAGCACCGCGTTGTTCGGCGCGTAGTAGGTCTGGTGGAACGCCTGGAAGGTGGCGAGGTCGGCGGCGTTCAGGTCGGCCATCGAGCCGATCGTCGCGTGGTGGTAGGGGTGCCCCTGCGGGTAGAGCAGCGGCAGCAACCGCAGCCAGGCGTCGCCGTACGGCACGTTCTCGTAGCGCTGCCGGCGCTCGTTCTTGACCACGTCCCGCTGGTTGTCCAGCGTCTCCTGGGTGAGGGCGGGGACCAGGCCGCCCATCCGGTCGGCCTCCAACCAGAGCGCCAGCTCCAGGTGCTCGGCCGGGACCGTCTCGAAGTAGTTGGTCCGGTCCGGGTTGGTGGTGGCGTTGAGCGAGCCGCCGGAGCCCTGGATCAGCTTCATGTGCTCGGTCTTCGCCACGTTCACCGAGCCCTCGAACATCAGGTGCTCGAAGAGGTGGGCGAAACCGGTCTGCCCGGCCGGCTCGTGCCGGGAGCCGACGTCGTACCAGAGGTTGACGGCCACGGCGGGCGCGGTGCGATCCTCGCTCACCACCACGCGCAGGCCGTTGTCCAGTCGGGACGTCTGAATGGGCCAGGGGTAACCGCTGTCGGGCATGCCCCGACGCTATCCGATCTCGGGGGCGGAAAGGTGACGTGCGGTCGGTCGGCGAGCCGACCAGGGCCGCATCGTGGCCGCCGCTCGGGGTACCGGGGAGGAATGACAGTCACCCCGCCTCCGTCCCGGTCCGCCGGCCGGGCCGCCACCGCCGTCGAACGCGCCAGCACCGCACTCGGCCGGCTGCGCCGCGGCCGGTTGCTGCATCCGGCCGGTCGCTCGTTCGTCGGTGAGACGGTGATCTGGGGTACGCCCGGACCGCCCACCGGGGTCGCTCTGCTGGACCACCCCGGCCGGTACCGGACCACCATCCGGCTCTCCAAGGGAACGCCCACGCCCGGCAGTTGGCCCGACGTGCTGGGCCTCGCCCTGCGCCTGCACCGCGACGGCGGCCGGCCGTTCGACCTGTTGGTCAGCTCCAGCGGCGCGGCTCCGGTGCTGCGGAACCTGCCACTGCCCCGACGCCGTTTCACCGGGACGTACAGCACCATCACCTCCTACCGCGCGGGTCGACGCCGCCTCTGGCTGGCCGCGCTGGCCGACCCCGACTCGGCAGACCTCGGTCGCAGCCTGGCCACGGCGGCCGCCGCGACCCGGACCGACACCCCGCGCCTGGTGCTCGCGGTCGCGTCGGCCGTCGGGCCCTGGCGGCTGGTCGGGCAGGTCAGCCTCGGTGCCCAGCTCGGCGCCGAGGAGGACGCGGCGCTCGCGTTCGACCCGGTGCGCAACCTGCCACCCGAACTGCGGATGGCAGGTCCGCTGGCCTGGCTGCGGGACCAGACCTACCGGGGGTCGCGCCGGGCGCGCGGGGCGACCGCTCAGTCCGGCGGTTCGACCGCGACCACGGTCTGATCCGAGGTACGACGTTCCAGCACCGTGTCCGGCGCGGCGTTCTGGTCCGCCTCGCGGATGTCCGAGTCGGCGAGGATGGCCTCGGCCTGCGCCTCCGGGTCGTCGCTACCCACCGCCGTCTCCTCGGGCAGGAGGTGGTGCGCCCGGGACTCCACCCGGTCCTGATCGCTCTGCTCGTGTGTCATGGCACCCCTGTTACCCCGACCGCACCCGCGGCACGCGATCTTCGCCCCGCATCTTGGGACGACAGGCCGGTCACCGCGCCCGGTCGGGTAAGCTGGCCCGGTGACGCGTTCCTATCGATGGTTTAGGCAGCCGGCTCGCACGCCGGTGACTTCACCATGAACTGACGTCACCACGGATCGAGCCGGCTGGGCAGGAGCTGTCGTTCCTGCCCTTTTGCGTACGAGCAGCCGGCTCGTCCCGGGCACCGGCCCCGGGCACGGTCGGCGGAAGGATGCCCACCGTGACGACTCCGGAGACCGATCGGGTCAGCGATCAGCGGATCGACCGTGTCGTACCGCTGACCACGCCCGCCCTGCTGCACCACGAGTTGCCCCTGGACGCCCCGCTCGCGGCGGCCGTGTTGACCGGCCGCCGCGCGGTCGGTCGCGTACTGGACCGCGAGGACGACCGCCTGCTGGTGGTGGTCGGCCCATGCTCGGTGCATGATCCGGCCGCCGCCCTCGAGTACGCGCAGCGTCTGCGGACTGCGGCCGACCGGCTCGCCGACGACCTGCTGATCGTCATGCGGGTCTACTTCGAGAAGCCACGTTCCACGGTCGGCTGGAAGGGCCTGATCAACGACCCGGGCCTGGACGGCAGCGGGGACGTCAACACCGGTCTGCGGCTGGCCCGGGCGCTGCTGCTCGACGTGCTCCGCCTCGGCCTGCCGGTGGGTTGCGAGTTCCTCGACCCGATCACCCCGCAGTACATCGCGGACACCGTGGGCTGGGGCGCGATCGGTGCCCGCACCGTGGAGAGCCAGGTGCACCGCCAACTCGCCTCCGGCCTGTCCATGCCGATCGGCATGAAGAACCGCCCGGACGGCAGCATCGGCACGGCCGTGGACGCCATCCGCGCCGCCGGGGTGCCGCACGTCTTCCCCGGCATCGACTTCTCCGGCACCCCGGCGATCATGCACACCCGGGGCAACACCGACGGGCACCTGGTGTTGCGCGGCGGGGGCGGCCGGCCCAACTACGACGCGGAGTCGGTCGCCGGTGCGCTCGACCTGCTCCGCGCGGCCGACCTGCCGGAGCGGCTGGTGATCGACGCCAGTCACGCCAACAGCGGCAAGGACCACCGCAACCAGCCGCTGGTCGCCGCGGACGTGGCCGCCCAACTGGCCGCCGGCCAGCGTGGCATCACCGGCGTGATGTTGGAGTCGTTCCTGCTGCCCGGCCGGCAGGAGCTCGACCCGACCCGGGAGCTGGAGTACGGCCGGTCGGTCACCGACGCCTGCCTCGGCTGGGACGACACCGCCGAGGTGCTCGACCACCTCGCCTCGGCCGTCCGGGCCCGTCGGGCCACCCTGCCCACGACGGTGTGACCGCCGACACCGCGGCCCACGGAACACGAGCGGGGGTCGGCTCGTTGACAGGGGTGTCGGTGTGTCCAGTGTCCCCGGGCCTCACCTAAATAGCCTTCGCGGAATACCGTCCGGCTGGAGCCGCGTAGTGCCACTCGCCGAGAGGCGACCTGCACACCGACACCGGCGCCGCCCCCGACTCACAAGGTCGGGGGCGGCGCTGTCGGTAGGCGGGCCAGCAGCGGGGAGCCGAGGGTGCGACAGGACCCCGGCTATCCGTCCGGCCCGGTCATACGATCGATTTGTGGGTGAGATGTCGAACGAGCTTGGCGCTTTTCTGAGTGCTCGCCGAGCGCTGGTGACACCGCAGCAGGCCGGCATCCCGCACGGGGGCGTACGACGCGTGCCAGGCCTGCGGCGTGAGGAGGTCGCCATGCTCGCCGGCCTGAGTGCGGACTACTACCTGCGCCTGGAACGGGGTCGTGACCGCAACCCGTCCGTGCAGGTGCTCGAGTCCATCGCACGCGTACTGCAGCTCGACGAGGAGCACCTGGCCTACCTGCTGACGCTTGTCACGGGCTCCACTCGAAAGCGCAGACGCCGACCGCGCAGGGAAACCGTTCCGGCCGGTGCGCTCAAGCTCCTGGGCTCCCTCGTTCAGCCCGCTTTCATCGAGGGCCGGTACTTCGACATCCTGGCCTCGAACAGCCTCGCCCAGGCTCTCTCGCCGGGCCTCGCCAAGGGGGGCAACCAACTCAGGGACCTGTTCCTGAACCCGGCCGAGCAGGCACTGCATCCGGAATGGGAAAACATGACGGAGTGCTTCGTCGCGAACCTGCGGCAGGCCGTGGGCACCGACATCGACGACCCCCGGTTCATCGAACTCACCGGAGAACTCTCGTTGGCGAGTGCCCGATTCCGCCAGCTCTGGGCACGCCACGAGGTACGCGGACAGCGCGGGACGCCCATTCGCTTGAACCACCCGCAGGTCGGGGAGCTGACCCTCAACCGCGAACGGCTGGGCATCGCCGGAGCGGAGGGCCTGATGCTCGTCGTGTACCACGCCGACGCCGGCTCCAGTGACGCGGAGAAGCTGACGCTCCTTGCCTCCGCCGGCCTACCCGCCATCCGCGAGCCACAGGCGGGCCAGCTCGCCAGGACCTGAAACGGTGCCGATCGCACCTTCGGGCGATCAGAGGGGGTCCTGTCAGACCCCCGTCTCAAGAGGGCTCCGGGTACGTCGACCGGCCGTGGCTAGCGTTCGGGACATGACCGTCACACTGATCACCGGGGCCAACAAGGGCATTGGCTTCGAGACCGCCAGACAGCTTCTGGAGTTGGGGCACGAGGTCTACATCGGCGCGCGCGATGTCGAGCGGGGTGAGAAGGCCGCGGCGGCGCTCGGATCGCGGTTCGTCCAGCTCGACGTGACCGACGATGCCTCTGTACGCAGCGCACTGGCGACGATCGACGCGGCCGAGGGCCGACTCGACGTCCTGGTGCACAACGCGGGCATCCTGGAAACCGGACTCGACGGCCCTGCAGCCCTGCGCTCCTTCGACACGAACGCGGTGGGAATCGTGCGCGTCACGGAGGCGGCGCTCCCCCTGCTCCGCAGGTCAGCCAATCCCAACGTCGTCACCATTTCGAGCAGCGCCGGATCGTTCTGGGCGGTGACCAATCCCGAGCGGCCGGAGTTCGGTCTACCGGTCGCGCTGTATTCGGCGTCCAAGTCCGCGGCCACCATGCTGACCGTGCAGTACGCCAAGTCCCAGCCGGGCATCAAGTTCAACGCCCTCGAACCGGGCCCCACCGCCACCGACATGACCGCCGCCTTCGGCATCGGGCGACCAGTAGCGGAGAGCGCCCGGCAGGTGGTGCGCCTGGCGACCCTGGGCCCCGGCGGACCGACGGGGACCTTCCAGGACGAGGCAGGGGAACTGCCCTGGTGAACAGGCGCCGCCGTGGGCAGGTGGGCCGACTGGGGTGACGTTTGACCGATTCCGCCCCGGGTAGCTGATCGAGGTGACCGACGACGCATCCGTGGCCGGCGAGCCGGACACCCAGGCCCTCGACGACCTGCTCGACGACATCTACCGGGCGCAGGAGCGGGTCACCCAGGCGCAGATCTATCGCCGGGCGGTGGCCGCCGAGCTCCCGCCGGACCTGCTCGCCCGCATCGACGCGCTTCCCGAGGGCGAGTACTCGGTGGACGAGGCCAGCGACCTGCTGGGCGGTTCCATCGGGTGAGCGACCTGGGCGGCACCATCGCGTGAATGACCGCAGGAGGGACACCGACATGACGCACCACGAGGACCACGACGAGAAGGTGCCAGCGCTGGGTCAGCCCCCGAAGGGCAGGGACACCACGCCCGAGCCGGACTTCGCCAACGAGCACGACCGTACGGCGGTGGATCGGGACATCGTCACCGGGGCGGACGAGGACGAGCGGGAGCCGGAGTCGCCGCACGGTTGGTCCGGCATGCAGCGTTGAGGCGTACGAGAAAGGGGGGCCGGCGTCTGCCGGCCCCCCTCTTCGCGTGTCCTGCTCGTCAGTCGTCGTCGTGCCCACCCTCGGCGGCCTGCTGCGCCGTCGCGTACGCCATCTGGAGGAAGTCGGACGCGGCGACCGCCGTGAGCGCGGTGGCCACCAGGCGGGTGAGGCGGGGCGCGAGCACCAGGCCACCGGTCAGCCCGGTGGCCACCCAGACCGCCAGGCAGAACGGGCAGCTCAGCAACTCGCCGATGGCGTGCCGGGTCGGGCTGCCCGAGTCGCGGACCTGCTCCATCACCTCGCCGCTGCCAATGGGCCGGTCGTAGCGGGTGAACGGCGCCCGCAGCGGGCTGGTCACCGCGTCCTTGGACAGCAACCGGCTCAGCTTGTGCGTGGCGATGGAGAGCAGCACCACGTCGGACGGGGCGGGACGCTCCGGCACCGGCCGACCGGTCGCCTTGACCAGCCCGGCGATAGCCCCGGTCACCCCGGCGTAGGCGCCCATCGCCACCAGGTAGCCGCCGAGCGGCCGGTGCTCGTGCGGCGCGTACGCCCGGCGCAGCCGGGCCGCCTTCTGCCGCAGGCCAGTGTCGCTCACCCGATCTCCTCACATGTCGTGGTGGTGCGGGAACCGTCCCGCGCTGCCGGTTCAGCCGGCCTGGAGGTTGTCGGCGACCTCGCGTACCAGATTGGCGAGGGCCTCGTCGGCCAGCTGGTCCGGACCGGGTCCGTCCGACCCGTCGGCCAGGTCGAGCTGGATCCGGGCGCCGCCGGAATCCGCCGGCTCGACCCGGATCTCGGCGGACCAGTCGTCGGCGTCGCCGTCGCCCCACCGGGCTCGCAGCTCCTCACCACTGATCTCCGCGGCGGGGCTGCCGTCGCCCCGCAGCGGCTCCGGCAGCCAGGCCGAGGCCCGGTCGGGGTCGGTGGCCGTGCTGAAGACCACCTCGGGTGGCGCGGACATGCCGCGCACGGCCCGCGCCGGCATCAGGCGTCCCGCAGGCGGCTGGGATCGACCTCGCGACCCGGGTGGCGGGCCAGGTACTCGGTCTCCAGCTCGGCCGTACGCCGCAGGTGGTTGGCGAGCGCGGAGTCCGCCGCGTGCCGCAGGGTGTCCAGGCGGGTGCGGTGCAGGCTGTGCATCTCGCGGATCAGGTCCTCGTCGGTCAGCTCCGTCGGGTCGATGCCGAGCAGATCGCCGTCGAGACCGGGAGCGCCGGCCGGGTCGGCGACCTGGTCGCCGCCCCACTCGGGCACCCGCTGCTCCGGGCTCATATCCGCGCTGCCGCCGGACGCGAAGCCGTCCTCACGTACCGATCCGGTCATGATCGCCCCCCTTGATCTCGTTTGGGCTGGCGTCTAGACGATTGCCCAGGCGTGGTGCTGCCAAACCATGCCGGCGAGGCGACAACTACGACACGGTGTCGGAGACCGGCGGCGGCCCCGGTACCCTCGATGCCATGAGGCGGCTCTGGACCCCGGCGTGGATCGCGCGCCACGTGGCCATGGTCGTGCTGGTTGTGGGCTTCCTCGGGCTGGGCTGGTGGCAGATCAGCCGGGCCGCTGCCGGCAACAGCCTGAGCTGGGGGTACGCGGTCGAGTGGCCGATCTTCGCCGGCTTCGTGGTCTACGTGTGGTGGCGTGAGGTGAAGCTGGCCCGCCGCAGGGCGGCGGAGGCTGACGCGCCGCCGGCAGACCCGGCCGTCGAGCCGGCCCCGGTGGTCACCGCCGGGTCCCGACCGGTGGTACGCCGACCGGTGCGGGTGTCCCGGGTGCCGGCCACCGGCGATGTCGTCGAGGACACCGACCTGGCCGCCTACAACCACTACCTGTCATGGTTGAACGCCAATCCGGGCGCACGGCCCGGTGACTATCCCGGCTGAGCCGGGCTCGGAAGGACGGACGAAGGTGGGCGCTGCCCTTACCCGGTACCGCGTGATCGCCTGGATCGTGGGCGTGGTGCTGATCCTGCTGGTCGTGATCGGCATGCCCCTGAAGTACGCGTTCGACAACCCGGTCGTCGTGGAGACGGTGGGGCCGGCGCACGGCTTCCTCTACATGATCTATCTGGTGGCCGCGTTCGACCTGAGCCGCCGTGCCGACTGGCCGCTGAAGCGGATGCTGCTGGTGATGCTGGCCGGCACCGTGCCGTTCGTCTCGTTCTACGCCGAGCGCCGGGTCAGTGCCTGGGTGGCCGCGCCGCAGGAGGAACGGGCTCCGGAGCCGGTAGCTAGCTGAGCTTGCCGATCGGCCGGTGGGCCGACGCCGCCCCGGCGCCGGCCCACGGCCCCTTGCGTCAGCGGTGGGGCCGCCATGGGTCCGCCGAGGCGAGCGGGTCGACCCAACTGCCGTAGCGGTTGACCTCCCGGGCCCGCAGCAGGGCCCGGGTGACCTGGCCGAACTGCCGTTCGTCGTCGGCGCTGAACAACAGCACCTCCGATCCTCGGTACCACCCCCACAGCTCGTGCGGCGGTGGGCGCCAGCGATCTCCCACCAGGGCGAGGGCGGCCGGGAGCAGGAACACCGCGCCGAGGATGAGGTACGCCTCGGCGGTGAGGCGTTGCAGACCGCCGGTGAAGCCGAGGAGCACCCCGACACCGCCGAGCATGCTGGCGGTGATGACGACGGCCCGGACGGCGATCCGGTCGTGCGGGCCTCGGGTGGTACGCAGATGGGTCAGGTCGGCGACCCGGTAACTGTTTCGACCGACGGTGAACCGGTCGACGGTCACGATGATGCCGGGCCGCGCGTACAGCAGGGTCGACCGGGCACCCGGCACCGTTCGCGGCGGTCGCGTCTGTGCGCCTTCACGATTCACGGTTCCTCCCGCGGGGGACGGTTGGCCGAGTGAGCCCGTCGGTGGCAGTCATCGCCACCTGTCGACGGGATTCCCGGCTCCGGCCCTCATTGTGTTGCGGCACCGCCAGTCGACCTGGGCATTTACCGGCTTCCGACAGCTCCCCACGCCCGGGTGACATCGCCGAGAAACAGCATCCATTTCGGGTTTTATCGGTTATGCCGACCAGGATTCCGGCGGCATACGCCCGGAACGACGAAAGTCGTATATCCGTCAGGATTGCGCGAAAAGGACGATGTGCCCTCGTTCTGAGGCGTCATCAGCCACGATGACGCCACCCAGCCCAGGGGCACGACCCGCAACTCTTCCAACTTTCGCCCCTGCTTCAACTGCGAGCGACATCCGTCCCGGGTTAGGTTGGGCGAGCCGGTCCGGCCCAGTGCCGTCCGCCCGGATGGCCCCGGCCGGTGTCGTCGAGGGCGTCAGCAGCCCCTGACGGCCGTGGGAGAGGGGCCTTCCGCTCTTGTCATCCCTGAGAAATCTGCTGCGCACCGTGGCGCTGGTCGGCATGTCGGCCGCGCTGATCGCCCCGACGGCGGTGGCCCAGGCCGAGCCGTCGCCCGCCGACCTGACCCGCCGGATCGAGACGTCCTCGGCCGAGTTGGAGCGGGTCGTCGAGTCGTACAACAAACTGCGTGAGGAGATCAAGACAAACGAGGCCGCCGTGGCCCGATTACAGACCCGCATCGGCCCGCTGGAACAGCAGGTCGAGCAGAGCCGGGCCGACGTGGCCGAACTCGCCTCCACCGCGTACAAGAGTGGCGGCCTGCGTACCGCGGACGCCCTGTTGCGTCCCGGCGGCTCGGCCGCGCTGCTGGACCGGCTCGGCACGATCGAGCAGTTGACCCGCCAGCGGCAGGAGCGCATCTCCGGCTTCACGGCCGACCAGCAGCGGCTGCTCGACGAGAAGGCCAGCCTGAACGCCACTCTTACCCGGCAGGCCGCGCAGGCTCGCCAGCTCGCCAAGGGTAAGAAGCAGATCGAACAGGACCTGGCCAAGCTGTACGAGCTGCGCCGGCAGGCGTACGGGGCCGCCACCGAGCGACCCGAGCCCAAGGCGGCGACGACCGAGGCCAAGAACGTGCCCGCCGTGTCCGGTGCTGCCGGCACGGCGGTGCGCTACGCGTTCGGCGCCATCGGCAAGCCGTACGTCTGGGCAGCCGACGGACCGAACGGCTACGACTGTTCCGGGCTGACCTCGGCGGCCTGGCGTGCGGCCGGGAAGTCCCTGCCACACAACACCCGGATGCAGTGGAGCGCCGTCTCCCACATCGGGCGGGGCGACCTACGCCCCGGTGACCTGATTTTCTACAGCGGGCTCGGGCACGTCGCCCTCTACGTGGGCGACGGCCAGGTGATCGACGCGCCCAGCGCCGGTCGCAACGTGCTCAAGCGGGGCATGAACATGATGTCCATCCAGGGTTACGGCCGGGTTCGCTAACCACGATCGGTAACGGCGAACGGCCGGCGTCCCCCTATCGGACGCCGGCCGTTCGCCGTTGTTACCAGCAGGTCAGGCTGCTTGCAGCCCCTCCGCCCGGGCCAGCTCACGGAGCCGGCCGAGGGCCTGGATCTCCAACTGCCGGATCCGCTCGCGGGACAGCGAGAACCGGGACGCGACCTCGGTGAGCGAGTGCTCCCGGCCGTCCTCCAGCCCGTAGCGGGCCCGCATGATCCCGGCGGACCGGTCGTCGAGGTGGTTGAGCAGCCCCTCGATGCGCTGCCGCTCCAGGCCGCTGAGGACGATGTCCTCCGGCGACGGCGCGTCACTGTCGGCGACCAGGTCACCGAGGTTCGTGTCGCCGTCGTCGCCGACCGGGGTGTCCAGCGAAACGGTGTCCTGCGACCAGCGGCGCAGCTCGTTCACCCGCTCGACGGTGACGCCGAGGGCGGTGGCGATCTGCTCCGGCTCCGGGTCGCTGCCCAACTCACGGGTCAGCTGCCGCGCCACGTTGCGCATCCGGTTGACGTCCTCCACCAGGTGCACCGGCAGACGGACGGTGCGCTCCTGCTGGGCGATCGCCCGGCTGATGGCCTGACGAATCCACCAGGTGGCGTAGGTGGAGAACTTGTAGCCGCGCTCGTAGTCGAACTTCTCGACCGCCCGGACGAGGCCGGTGTTGCCCTCCTGGATCAGGTCCAGCATGGGCATCCCCGAGCGCACGTAGCGTCGGGCGATCGACACGACCAGTCGGAGGTTGGCGCGGATGAAGAGGTCCTTCGCCCGCTCGCCCTCGACGACCAGCCACTCCAGGTCGGCCCGGTCGACACCGGCGGGAACGGCTTCCTCACCGAGCAGGTGCTCGGCGTAGAGGCCGGCCTCGATCGCCTTGGAGAGGTCGACCTCCTTGGCGGCGTCCAGCAGTGGCGTCCGGGAGATCTCGTGCAGGTAGACGCCGACCAGGTCGCGCTCCTCGGCAACCTCGTCGGTTCGCATGCCGATGTTCTTGTCCACGTTGCCCACGGTCCCCTCGCTCGCGCCGGTTGCCCGGTTCCTTGCCATTCCCCACAGCTGTCAGCCCCTGGTAACTTCTGCTGTGCCCATCGGTGCTGACACCTACACAACAGATGAGACGTGTCGGGGATTCCTCGTCGTGAGTCGAAAGTGTCACGAATGCCTGAGTAGTAGCTGAGAGCACGGTCCATGTTTGCTGTCAGCACCCCACCGGGTGGCTCGTCACTGGGCACCACGTACGGGTTACGCACCATGGCAACACCGCCCGCCGCGGGGGCACAGCGACCCGGGTCACCACCGCAATGCGATCCTGGTCACTGCCAGATACGCACCGGTGGGCCGGTCGGTTCATCCACGGGGGTGGTATTACCCCCCGGCCAGATGAACAATCCGAGGCCCCGTTCGCTTCCCGGGGGCAGGTGGCGCTAGGAGGCGAGCAGGGCGAGGGCGCCGCGCACCTGGTCGGCCGAGCGGGCCAGCGCGGCCCGGGCAGCGTCGATCTCGGCGCCCGAGACGAGCGCGACGAGCGCCGTCTTCAGGTCTCCGTCGGCCTCGGTGAGGGCCTGCCGGGAGATCTCCTCCGAGCAGCCGGTGGCCTCGACCAGAATCGAGATCATTCGTCCGCGGAGTTTCGCGTTGGTGGCCACCATATCGATCATGAGGTTCGAGTAGACCCGCCCCAGGCGCACCATGACGGCGGTCGAGAACGTGTTGAGCACCAACTTCTGTGCGGTGCCCGCCTTCATCCGGGTCGACCCGGTGACCACCTCGGGTCCGGTGTCCACCCCGATGAACACGTCGACCGACCGGGCGGCCTCCGCCTCCGGATTGGCGCAGAGCAGCACCGTCGAAGCGCCCTTGGCGCGAGCTGACGCAAGCGCCCCGAGGACGTACGGCGTGCGTCCGCTGGCCGCCAGACCGACCACCAGGTCCCCGGCCCGTACACAACTGGCCGCTTCGACCGCGCCGCCCCGGTCATCGTCCTCGGCGTCCTCCACGGCCCGCCACATGGCGTCCGGGCCTCCCGCGAGGTGCGCGCAGAACCAGTGGCGGGGCGAGTTGAAGGTGGGGGCCAGCTCGGCCGCGTCGAGCACGCCCAGCCGGCCGGAGGTGCCGGCGCCGAAGTAGTGCACCCGGTGACCGCCGCGGAGGGCCGCGACCGCCAGGTCGACGGTGGTGGCGATCTCGTCGAGCACCGCGGCGACCGCCGCGGGCACCCGCCGGTCCGCCTCGTTGATCACGGTGAGCACGTCCCGGGTCGACATCAGGTCCAGGTCGACGCTGAGCGGGTTACGCCGTTCGGTGGGGGCGCCGACCCTTACCGTCGGGCGGGCGGGCGGTGCGGGCATCTCCGCACCGGCCGTCATGCCCGCCTCCGGTTGGCACCCACCCGGTGCGACTGGACCGCCTCGGCGGTCGCCTCCAGGGCCTTGCGGGCCCGGGCGCGGTTGCGGGCGGCCACCCCGACGAAGAGGCAGTCGACCACGGTGAGCTGGGCCAGCCGGCTGGCCGTCGCGCCGGAACGGTAGGTGGTCTCCCGGGCCGCCGTGGTCAACACGAAGTCGGCCACGTCGGTGATCGGCGAGCGCGGGAAGTTGGTCAGCGCCACTGTCGCGGCACCGCGGGTACGGGCCTGCTCCAGCACCTCGATCACGTCGGAGGTGGTGCCGGTGTGCGAGATGCCGATCGCCACGTCACCCCGGCCCAGCAGGGCGGCCGAGGTCAGCGCGGTGTGTACGTCCGGGAAGTAGAAGGCGATGCGGCCGATGCGGTGCAGCTTCTGCTGGAAGTCCGAGGCGACGAACCCGCTGGCGCCGGCGCCGTAGATGTCGATCCGACCGGCACCGCTGATCGCCTCGACCACCTGCTCGCAGACGGCCGGGTCGAGTTGCTCGGCAGTCTCCTCGACGGCCCGGGCGTCGTTGAACGCGATGGTGGCGATGATCTGGGCGAGGTCGGCGCCGGGCGGGATGTCACCGCCGACCACTCGGGCGTCCGGTGGCTCGATCCGGCGGGCGGCCTCGGCGGCGAGGCGGATGCGCAGTTGGGGGTAGCCGTCCATGCCCACCGAACGGCAGAACCGGATGACTGTCGCCTCGGACGTCTCGGCTGCGGTGGCGAGGTCGGTGATCGTCCGACGGGCAGCGGCCGCCGGATCGGAGACCACCAGCCGGGCGACCCGCTGCTCGGCGGGCGACAGCGACGGCAACAGCCCGCTGATGTGGACGATCAGCCCACCGGGCTCGTGACTCGCAGAAATCTTCGCACTCTTCGCCACGGATGAAACTTACTTTCAGCAGGCGTGAGCGTCAACTATGACTGTCCGAGGTGGGGGAAACTTCGATCGCCGGGATCACCGGTCCCGTACAGCCTGCCACTTCCCCAGGATCGCCGCCTCATCCGCCGGGTCGAGTCCACCCTGCCGGACGGCGTCCGGGTGTGCGGCCATCCAGGACGCGGTCGCCCGAACGGTGTCGACCAGCGGACGGACCGCCAGACCGGCGTCCAGGGCCGGTCGAACGTCCCGGTCCATCAGGCCAGCGGCCTCCGGCAGTCGCACCCAGAGCGGCAGCGCCCGCTCCCCCGACCACTCGCGTACGTCGTGGGACAGCAGGAACTCCTGATCGACCCAGGTGAGGGCCGGGTCGGCGACGCCCAGCCCGGCGGCCACCCCGGCCAACAGGTCGGCCCGGGACATCGCCGGACCGGTGCCGTCGTACGTGCCGCCGAGGCGGGTGCCGGCGGCGTGCAGCAACCAGCGCGCCAGATCGGCCACGTCCACGAACTGCACCCGGTCGGTCGGCCGGCCGGGTGCCAGCACCTCGCCACCGGCCGCCAGCCGCCGCACCCAGTACGGGAAACGGTCGCTCGGGTCCTCCGCGCCGACGATCAGCCCCGCCCGGCAGATGAACGAGCGGTCCTCTCCCATCCGCTCCCGGACCAGCTCCTCGATGCTCACCTTGCACCCGCCGTACCAGCGGTGGTCCGGGCCGATCGGACCGTCCACGTCCGGTGGCGCCGGCGCCAGCAGGGGCGTGTCCGTCGCGGTCCGACCCGGGGTGGAGTGGTCCGCGTACACCGAGATCGTCGAGACGAACGACCAGTGGCCGACGTGGTCGGCGAGCGCGGCGAGCGCGTGCCGGGCGTGGCTGATCTGGCGGGTCACGTCGATCACGGCGTCGAAGCCGGCGTCGGCGAGCGGGACGAGCGCCTCCGGATCATCGCGGTCGGCCGCCACGAACCGCGCCCCGGCCGGCACGGCGCCGGACACGCCCCGGGCCGCACAGGTCACGTCGTGCCCCTGCTCGACGGCGAGCGTGGCCGTGGCCCGGCCAAGGAATCGAGTGCCACCGAGAATGAGGATCCGCATCCGCCGATCCTGCGCCCCCAAGGTCCGAACGACCCAGCCAATCTGCCCATGGCAGACCGTGATCATGAAGTTGTTGCCACTCAGATCGGCGTGTCGCGGCAACAACTTCATGATCGACGCAGGAGAGCGGGAGGCGTGAGGGGGCACTAGCGTGGGGTTCATGGGACTGGGCAGCGTTTTGGTTACCGGGGGTTCCGGGGGGCTCGGTGGGGCGGTCGTCACCGCGTTCGTCGAGGCGGGCTGGCGGGTGGTCGTACCGGAGCGAAAGGCCCGGCCGGGGTCGGAGCCGGCGGCGGCCGGACTGGTCCGGGTTGTCGCGGACCTGGGCGAGCCGGCGGGCGCGGCGCGGGCGGTCGAGGCCGCCGCCGGCGAACCGGCGGCGCCGCTGCGCGCGGTGGTCAACCTCGTCGGAGGGTACGCCAGCGGCGGGCTGGTGCACGAGACGCCGGTCGAGGAGTTCGAGCGGATGCTCACCGTCAACCTGCGGCCGACCTACCTGGTCACCCAGGCGGCGCTGCCGCACCTGGTGGCGTCCGGAGGCGGCGCGGTGGTCTGCGTCTCGGCCCGCGCGGCGGTCGCCCCGTTCCGTGGGGCCGCCGGCTACTCGACCGCCAAGGCGGCGGTGCTGGCCTTCGCCAACGCGGTCGCGGTGGAGTACCGGTCGCAGCACGTGCGCTGCAACACCGTGCTGCCCAGCGTCATCGACACCCCGGCGAACCGGGCGGCCCAGCCCGACGCCGACCACTCCCGCTGGGTGACCCCGGAGGAGATCGCGCCGGTGATCCGGTTCCTGGCGTCGGCCGACTCCGCCCCGACCAGTGGGGCCACCGTTCCGGTCTACGGGCGGGCCTGAGCCACCACCGGGTCGGCCTCGTCCCCGGCCGACGCGGACGGCGGCAGCCAGGTCTCCAGGTGCGCCTGGATCTGCTCGGTCACCTCCTCGGCCGGGCGGCCCGCGTCCACAAGCACGAAGCTGGGGTATTCGGGCAGTGCCCGGTAGGCGGTGTCGGCGGCGGTGAGCCACCCCATCGTCTCGTGGTCGGTGCCGCGTTCCTCGATGCGCCGGTACGCCTCCGCCGGGTCGACGGCGAGCAGGAAGGTCACCTGCGGCGTCGGGAACAGCCGGTAGCCGGCCCGGGCGAGCCGCTCCCAGCGCTGCCCACCGTGCGCCCGGATGCTCGCGTACTGGCAGGCCGAGTAGCGGTCCATCACCGCCGTTCGGCCGGTGAGCAGGCAGCTGAGCAGGGCGATGGCGATGGCGAGCCAGCGCAGCACCGACTCCACGGCCAGCACGCCGTCGCGCCCGACGAGCCGTTGCGCGTCCGGCCGGCCGAGGCGGTGGGCGAGCCGGCCGAGCCAGCGCCGGCCACTGGCGTTGCGGCGGTAGGTGGCGGGGCGGCCGGCGGCGGTCAGCGCGTCGGCCAGCCGGTGCGCCTGGGTGGTCTTGCCCGAACCGTCGATGCCGATCAGGGCGACGGTGCGCAGTCGGGCCTTGCGTCGTCGCATCCCCGATGATCTGGCCACTCTCCACAGGTTATCCGACCCACGCACGCGCTCCGCGTGGTTTGTGGTGCTTCATCCCTGTTGACGCCCGACCGCGTCACCAGCAGGTGTGGCCGACCGGTATGCCGGGTACCGGAGTTTGAAACCCAACCGCCGGTCCACCAACACGACGACGGAGGAACCAGATGGCTGAGCGCGGGGACGAGAGTCTTGTGCACACCCTCAAGAAGGTCGCCGCCGTGCTCAAGCAGTCCGAGATTCCGTTCGCCCTGGGCGGCAGCTTCGCCGTCTACGCCCACGGGGGCCACTCCAGCGACCACGACGTGGACTTCCTGATCCGGGAGGCCGACGTCGAACAGGCGCTGGAGGCGCTGGTCGCCGCCGGCTTCGTCGCCGAGCGTCCCCCGGAGGACTGGCTGGTGAAGGTCTTCGACGACGGTCGGATGGTGGACCTGATCCACCGGCCGATCGAGACGCCGGTGACCGAGGAGACGTTCGCCGACACGGTCGTCCGGCCGGTGGACGCGATTCACATGCCGGTGCTGTCCGCCACCCAGTTGATGGTGCACAAACTGCTGAGCTTCTCCCAGCACTACTGCGACTTCGCCCGCGGCCTGCCGCTGGCCCGCTCGCTGCGGGAGCAGATCGACTGGGAACGGGTACGCAAGGAGACGCAGCACTCGCCGTACGCCGAGGCTTTCCTGGTGCTGCTGGACCGGCTGGAGGTGGTGTCGGCCGCCGGCACCCAGCCAGGAGAGGGGACATCGTGACCCACCATCGCGACATCGGCGCCGGGCCACCGGACGAGTACGTCGAGGCGGAGATCCAACGGTTGCTCGTCGAGGACCCCGCCGTCGCCGAACAGGGGATCACCGTGATTCGACGGGAACGCGCCCTCGTGCTCTACGGCGAGGTGGAGAGCCCGCACCGGCGGGAGGAGATCCTGCGTCGGGTGTCCGAGCGCTTCCCGGACGTGCCGATCACCAGCGACATCGGAGTGATCCGCGCCCAGGCGCCCACGGAGATCGAGCAACTGCCCTGAGGGAGGTTCCATGGTGATCCGCATCGCCGCTGTGGGCGACGTGCATCTGGACGAGGACGTGGTCGGCCGGTTCCGACCGGCGTTGGAGGAACTGCCGGAGTGCGCCGACGTGCTGCTGCTGGCCGGGGACCTGACCCGGCACGGCACCGAGGCCGAGGCGCGCTGTGTGGCAGAGGAGTTCGGTGGGTTGGCCGTACCGGTGGTGACCGTGCTGGGCAACCACGACCACCAGTGTGACCAGGTGCCACAGGTGGTCAAGGTGCTGGAGGACGCGGGCATCACCGTGCTGGAGGGCAACGGCGTCGTGCTGGACTGCGCGGGTGGCCGGCTCGGCATCGCCGGCGTGAAGGGCTTCGGCGGCGGGTTCGCCGGGCGGTGCGCGAGTGACTTCGGCGAGCCGGAGATGAAGGCCTTCGTACGGACCACCACCGACAGCGCGGACCGCCTCGGTGCGGCGCTGCGCTCGCTGGACTGCGACATGCTGGTCGCGCTCACCCATTACTCGCCGGTGCCGGACACGCTGGCCGGCGAACCGTTGGAGATCTACCCGTTCCTGGGGTCGTACCAGTTGGGGCAGGCGATCGACTCGGCGCCCACGGCGCTGGCCGTGCACGGGCACGCGCACGCCGGCACCGAGCGCGGCACCACCCCCGGTGGGGTACGCGTCCGCAACGTCGCCCACCCGGTGATCAAGCAGGCGTACAGCGTCTTTCACGTTGGCGATCAACTCGACACCGACCAGGTTTCCCCGATCGGCCAGTCGGGTAGTCAGAGGTCATGGAGCTGATTCTCTGGATTCTCGCAGTCGTACTCGTGGTCGCCGGCATCCTCGCGCTGTTCCGCCGGCAGATCCTGTGGGGCATCGTCCTCATCGTCGTCGGGCTGTTGGTCGGCCCGGGTGGTGTCAGCATCTTCAATTAGCGTCGTAACTCGTTAACACCGGGACCCGCCGGGGTCGCCGCGACCGGAGCTTCGTCCTCCCGACAGAAGCATCGGCCGCGGCGATCCCGGCGCTTTTTCGTGGGTGGCCGGCCCCGGCCCGCCCTCCCCGCTCGGCGGTTTGAGCCGACGCCGGGAGGAAATATCTCGACCATGGAGATATCTCGGGACGCACCGGCGGCCTCCGGGCGGCGAGCGTGGTGGGCCCTCGCCGGCTTCGCGGCGGCGGTCTTCGTCGCGGCCGCGATCGGCGGGCTGGGCGTGCAGGGCACCACCGAGGAGTACGCGAACCTGCGGCAGCCCGGCTGGGCGCCGCCCTCGTGGCTGTTCGGGCCGGTCTGGTCGCTGCTCTACGCGCTGATCGCGGTGGCCGGCTGGCTGGCCTGGCGGCGGGTCGGCTTCTCCCCCGCCCTCTGGGCGTGGACCGCCCAACTGGTGCTCAACGCGATCTGGACCCCGCTGTTCTTCGGCGCGGGGCGGTACGGGTTGGCGTTCGCCGAGATCGTGCTGATGTGGCTGGCGATCGGTCTGACCGTGGTGCTGTTCGCCCGGGTGTCCCGGGTGGCGGCGGCGCTGCTGCTGCCGTACTGGGCCTGGGTCACCTTCGCCGCTGCGCTGAACCTGTCGATCTGGCAGTTGAACACCTGACCGACCGGTCCCCGGCGGCGGTGCCCGCCGGGGACCGTGGCCGGGTCAGCAGCGGGGCACGCCGGGGATGTATCCGTCGGAGCCGGTGTACACGTACGCGTCGGCGATGTAGCGGCCTGAGCCGATCCGGTCCCAGATCGAGCTGGTGCCGAACGTGCCGGTGACCGTGGTGCCACTGGTCTGGCAGGCGATGGTCACCCGGGTGCCGTCGGCGACGGTGCCCACCGAGGCGTACCCGGTGCCGGGGCCGGAGCGGACGGTCAGCGGCGTGCCGGCGGTGTCGACCGTGCCGTTGCCGCCGCCCGAGGAGCACCCGTTGTCACTGGTGTAGCTCTTGGTGCCCCAGTACAGCCCGAGGGCGCCGTTGAAGCGGACCTGGATGTCGGCGCCGTTGAGGCGCTGCTCGTAGTGCAGGTGTGGGCCGGTCGAGCCTCCGGTGCTGCCGACCCAGCCGAGCACCTTGCCGTACCCGACCGTCTGCCCGACCGAGACGTTGAAGCCGTTGAGGTGCGCGTAGTAGGTGCTGTAGCCGCCGCCGTGGTTGATCCGGACGTACTTGCCGTAGCTGGTGCCGCCGAGGTCGGTCACCCGGTCGACCGTGCCGGGGGCGCTGGCGACCACCGGGTCGCCGAGGTCGTCGGTGCGGTTGAAGTCGACGGCGTACGCCGGGCTGTGGTCCGACCGGGTCTGCCCGGACCAGGACTGGCCGCACGGGAACGGCACCTTGAAGGTCGGCGCGGCCAGCGCTGGAGTCGCCGGCACCAGCGCTCCCCCGACGAAGAGACCCGTCACCAGCAGGCTGATCCACCGCTTTCGCATACAGCTCCTCCTATGTCGAAAACCTTCGATCCGGTGCGCCCAGCCTGACAGATATCGTCAATCTTCGAAAGAGTCCCCAGCATGTCGCGGGAGCGCGCCCACCAGGCAGCCCGCAGGTTTCCGGATTGTTACTCGCTCGTGTCTGACAGGGGGTGGACCGGGCCGGATGCAAGCGCTTACATGTGTGCACGCCCAATCGGACCGGCGACGGGTCACCAGCACCACCGCGCCGGCTAGGAAGGAGGACGGCATGGCGGTCTTTACCAGACCACGCCAGGCCTTCGTGATCGCCGGTGTAATCGGGCTGGCGCTCAGCGCCACCGCCTGCGGTACCGGCGACGACAAGAAGAGCAGCAAAGCGGGCTCCGCGGAGTGCGCCGCATACGAGAAGTACCAGGGTCACGACGGCAAGAAGGTCTCCATCTACGCGTCCATCCGTGACGCCGAGGCCGACCTGCTGGAGCGGTCGTGGTCGCAGTTCACCGACTGCACCGGCATCGAGATCGACTACGAGGGCAGCGGCGAGTTCGAGGCGCAGCTTCCCGTCCGGGTCGACGGCGGAAACGCCCCCGACATCGCCTTCGTGCCCCAGCCGGGCCTCGTGAAGCGCTTCGCGGACGCCGGCAAGCTGAAGAACCTCAGCGCCGACACCAAGGCGCTCGCCGAGCAGAACATGCCGGCCGACTGGCTGAAGTACGGCACCGTGAACGGGACGCTCTACGGCGTGCCGCTCGGCGCCAACGTGAAGTCCTTCGTCTGGTACTCGCCCAAGACGTTCAAGGAGAAGGGCTGGGAGGTTCCGACCACCTGGGACCAGCTCATCGCCCTGAGCGACAAGATCGCCGCGAGCGGCATGAAGCCGTGGTGCGCGGGCGTCGAGTCCGGTGACGCCACCGGCTGGCCGGCCACCGACTGGATCGAGGACGTGGTCCTGCGTACGCAGGGTCCCGAGGTCTACGACCAGTGGACCACCCACGCCATCCCGTTCAACGACCCGAAGATCGTCGACGCGGTCGACCGTGCCGGCACGATCCTCAAGAACGAGAAGTACATGAACGGCGGCTTCGGCGGCGTCAAGAGCATCACCACCACCGCCTTCCAGGAGGCGGGCCTGCCGGTGACCACCGGCAAGTGCGCGATGCACCGTCAGGCGTCGTTCTACGCCAACCAGTTCCCCGAGGGCACCAAGGTGGCCGAGGACGGCGACGCGTTCGCCTTCTACTTCCCGGCCATCGACCCGGCCAAGGGCAAGCCGGTACTGGGCGCGGGCGAGTTCGTCGTCGCCTACGCCGACCGTCCCGAGGTCCAGGCGGTGCAGACCTACCTCGCCTCCGCGGAGTACGTGAACAGCCGCGCGAAGCTCGGCAACTGGGTCACGGCGAACAACAAGCTGGACATCGCCAACGTCGCCAGCCCGATCGACAAGCTGTCCGTCCAGATCCTCCAGGACAAGACGGGCACCTTCCGCTTCGACGGATCCGACCTGATGCCGGCCGGCGTCGGCGCGGGAACGTTCTGGAAGGGCATGGTCGAGTGGCTGAACGGCAAGGCGACCGCCCCGGTGCTCCAGGGCATCGAGAGCAGCTGGCCTAAGTGATCCCCGGCGGTGGCCCGGTCCGCTGACGCGGGCCGGGCCACCGGCCGAGGTGGACCCGGAAGGGAGGGTTGATGGAGTTCGACTTCGCCGATCAGCAGCCGAAGTTCCTCATGCTGATGTACGGGCTGGTCGCCTTCGTGCTGGTGGTGGGTGGTCTCCTACTGCTGCTCGACGTGGTGCCGGCCTGGTTCGCCCGGCGACGGGAGGCGCAGCTCGTCGCCGCCTCCGCGAGCGGGGCCCCGCTGCCCCGTCGGCCCAAGCAACGGGAAGGGATCTTCGCGTTCTTCTTCCTGCTGCCGACGCTGCTGCTGCTCGTCGTCGGTCTGGTCGTGCCGGCCATCCGCACCATGCTGCTCTCCCTGATGAACAGGACCAGCACGGAGTGGGTGGGGCTGGACAACTTCGGCTGGATGTTCTCCGACGACTCGATCGTCCGGGTCCTGATCAACACCCTGGTCTGGGTGCTCCTGGTCCCGCTGGTGGCGACCGGCTTCGGCCTGATCTACGCCGTCCTGGTGGACAAGGCCCGGTTCGAGTCGGTGGCCAAGTCGCTGATCTTCCTGCCGATGGCCATCTCCTTCGTCGGCGCCAGCATCATCTGGAAGTTCGTCTACGCCTACCGGGGTGACGGCGACCAGATCGGTCTGCTCAACCAGATCGTGGTCAGCCTGGGCGGTGAGCCCAAGCAGTGGCTGCTCGAATCACCCCTGAACACGCTGCTGCTGATCGTCATCATGATCTGGATCCAGGCCGGCTTCGCCATGGTGGTGCTCTCCGCGGCGATCAAGGCGATCCCCGGCGACATCGTGGAAGCCGCCCGGCTCGACGGCGTCAGCCCGTGGCAGATGTTCTGGCAGATCACCATGCCGAGCATCCGACCCGCGTTGATCGTCGTGATGGTGACCCTCACCATCGCCACGCTCAAGGTCTTCGACATCGTCCGGACCTCGACGAACGGCAACTACGACACCAGCGTGATCGCCAACGAGATGTACAACCAGGCGTTCCGGTACGGCGAGAACGGACGGGGTTCCGCGCTCGCGGTCTTCCTCTTCATCCTGGTCATCCCGGTCGTGATCTACCAGATCCGTAACCTCCGTCAACAGCGGGAGGGCTGAGATGACTACCGCAACGCCCACCGTCGCCGCCGGCACCCAGAAGACCGACGGCACCCCGACCACCACGGCCGGCCGGGTCCGCAAGCGCCTGAACAGCCGCACCGCGACGCTCGTCTCGATCGTCATCGCGGTGGTGTGGACCATCCCGACCTTCGGCCTACTGGTCTCCTCCCTCCGCCCGGAGGACGAGATCAAGACCACCGGCTGGTGGACGGGCTTCACCAACCCGCAGTTCACGTTCGAGAACTACGAGCAGGTCCTGTTCGGGCGGTCGGCGTCCTCCGGGCAGCTCGCCGGCTCCTTCATCAACTCCCTGGCGATCACCATCCCGTCGGTGCTCTTCCCGCTCGCCTTCGCGTGCCTCGCCGCGTACGCGCTCGCATGGATCAACTTCCGGGGCCGGGACTGGCTCTACATCGCGATCTTCGCGTTGCAGATCGTGCCGTTGCAGATGGCCCTGGTGCCGTTGCTGAAGTTCTTCTCCACCGGTGTCACCCTCGGCGGCGTCACCCTGATGCCGGCCTGGGATCTGGTCGACGAGCAGAAGTTCGCCCAGGTGTGGTTCGCGCACACCTGCTTCGCGCTTCCGTTCGCCGTGTTCCTGTTGCACAACTTCATCTCGCAGCTGCCGGGCGACCTGATGGAGGCGGCCCGGGTCGACGGGGCCACCCACCCGAAGATCTTCCGCACCATCGTGCTGCCGCTGATCACCCCGGCGCTCGCGGCGTTCGGCATCTTCCAGTTCCTCTGGGTCTGGAACGACCTGCTGGTCGCGCTAATCTTCGCCGGTGGCGGCGACGAGACCGCCCCGCTCACCGTCCGGCTCGCCGAGATGGCCGGCACCCGGGGCAACGAGTGGCAGCGCCTGACCGCCGGTGCGTTCGTCAGCATCGTCATACCGCTCATCGTGTTCCTGTCCCTGCAACGCTTCTTCGTGCGAGGTCTGCTCGCCGGCAGCGTCAAGGGCTGACCGCGCGCCCGCCGCCGCCTGGCCCCTCGGGCGGCGGCGGGCGCTCCGGGCACCGAGCGGGGGAAACCGTGACGAGGATCGATGATGTGGCCCGGCTGGCCGGTGTGTCCACGGCCACCGTCTCGCGGGCGCTGCGGGGACTACCGACGGTCTCGGCCGCGACCCGGCACCGGGTACTCGCCGCCGCCGAGCAACTCGACTACGAGGTCTCACCGAGCGCGTCCCGGCTCGCCGGTGGACGGACCGGCACGGTCGCGGTGGTGGTCCCCCGGATCACCCGCTGGTTCTTCAGCACCGTCGTCGAGGCGGTCGAGGAGTACCTCCACCAATCCGGCTACGACCTGCTGCTCTACAACCTGGGCGGCCGGGAACAGGTCCGCCAGCGGGTCCTGCGGACGGCCAACCTGCACAAGCGGGTGGACGCCATGATGCTGGTCGCCACGCCGTTGCGTCCGGCCGACCTGACCGCGCTGGCTACGCTGGAACTGCCCGGAGTCACCATCAGCTCGGGCAGCAGGGTGCCCAACTGGCCGTGCGTACGCATCGACGACGTGGCGGCCGCGCGGACCGCCACCACGCACCTGATCGACCTCGGCCATCGCCGGATCGCCCACATCTCCGGCGACCCGGACGACGAGCTGGCCTTCACCACCCACCTCGACCGACGCCGGGGTTACCAGGCGGCGCTGCGCTCCGCCGGCCTGCGACCCGACCCGACCCTGGACATCGAGTCCACCTTCACCATCGACGGCGGCAACCGGGCCACCGCCGAACTGCTGGCCCGCGGCGAGCCGCCGACCGCGATCGTCGCCGCGTGCGACGAGATGGCGATGGGCGCGATGACCGCCCTGCGTGAGGTCGGACTGCGGGTGCCGCAGGACGTCAGCGTGGTCGGCATCGACGACCACGACCTGGCCGGTGTGCTCGGGCTCAGCACCGTCGCCCAGCCCGCCGCCGAGCAGGGCCGGCTGGCCGCCGAGATGCTGCTCGACCCGCTCGGGGCCCGACCGCCGGGCGGCCCCATCGTCAGTCAACGGGGCACCGGTTGCGACACTCCGGTGGTCCTGCCCACTCGGTTGGTGGTCCGGGACTCGACCGCACCGCCCCGGGCACACTGAAATCCAAAACACCGCAACACGGGAGACGACCCTGAACACCGACCCGACGCAGCAGACCCAATCCGGTCACCCGGCCACCGGCTGGTGGACCGAGGCCGCCATCTACCAGATCTACCCCCGCTCGTTCGCCGACTCCGACGGGGACGGCATCGGTGACCTGCCCGGCATCACCGCCCGCCTCGACCACCTGGTCGAGCTGGGCGTGGACGCGGTGTGGCTCTCTCCCTTCTACCCCTCGCCGCAGGCCGACGCCGGCTACGACGTGGCCGACTACCGCGACATCGACCCGCTGTTCGGCACCCTCGCCGACGCGGACAAGCTGATCGCCGAGGCCCGGTCCCGCAACCTGCGGGTGATCGTCGACCTGGTCCCGAACCACACCTCCTCGGCGCACCGCTGGTTCCAGGCCGCGCTGCCGGCCGCGCCCGGCAGCCCGGAACGGTCCCGGTACATCTTCCGGGACGGCCACGGTCCGGCCGGCGACCAGCCGCCGAACGACTGGCAGAGCGTCTTCGGTGGTCCCGCCTGGACCCGGACCGTCGACGCCGACGGGCAACCCGGCCAGTGGTACCTGCACCTGTTCGACACCGGGCAGCCCGACCTCAACTGGGACAACCCGGAGGTGCACGCGGAGTTCCTGGACGTGCTGAGGTTCTGGCTGGACCGCGGCGTGGACGGCTTCCGGGTCGACGTGGCGCACGGCCTCATCAAGCAGGCCGACCTGGCCGACTGGCAGGAGCCGCAGGAGATCCTCTCCGGCAACGAGATCGACAAGCCGCGCCCGCCGATGTGGGACCAGGACGGCGTGCACGAGATCTACCGGCAGTGGCGGCAGGTTCTGGACAGCTACCCCGGCGAACGGGTGCTGGTCGCCGAGGCCTGGGTGGAGCCGGCCGAGCGGCTGGCCCGCTACGTGCGCCCGGACGAGATGCACCAGGCGTTCAACTTCGAGTACCTGCTCGCCGCGTGGACCGCACCGGCCCAGTACGCGGTGATCACCCGCTCGTTGGAGGCGACCGACTCGGTCGGCGCGCCGACCACCTGGGTGCTGTCCAACCACGACGTGGTGCGGCACGCCTCCCGGCTCGGCCTGCCGGTCGGCACCGTACGCCCCAACGGCATCGGCATCGGCGACCCGCAGCCCGACGCCGCGCTCGGTCTGCGTCGGGCCCGGGCGGCCACCCTGCTGATGCTCGCGCTGCCCGGCTCGGCGTACCTCTACCAGGGGGAGGAGCTGGGGCTGCCCGAGCACACCACCCTTCCCGACGAGGCCCGACAGGATCCGACCTGGGCGCGCAGCGGGCACACCCAGCGCGGCCGGGACGGCTGCCGGGTGCCGATCCCGTGGGAGGCCGACGCCCCGTCGTACGGCTTCGGGCCGACCGACGCGAGCTGGCTGCCGCAGCCCGCGCTCTGGGCGGAGTACGCGCTGGACCGCCAGCGCGACGTGCCCGGCTCGACGTACGAGCTGTACCGCACGGCGCTGCGGTTGCGCCGCGCCCACGGGCTGGGTCGCGGCACCCTGGAGTGGCTGTCCTCCGGCGACGAGGTGCTGAGCTTCCGCAACGGTGAGCTGACCGTGCTCACCAACTTCGGTGCCGCCCCGGTGCCGGTGCCGGCCGGTGCCGAGGTGCTCGCCGCCAGCGCGGCCCTGGACGACGACGGCGCGGTCCCGGCCGACGTGACCGTCTGGCTGCGCGGCTGATCCAGCGCCGACCGGCCCGTTCCGCGGTACTCGCGGGCGGGCCGGTCGGTGTGGACCGGCTCGCTATGGAGCTGATGTCGTAAACGATTCATGCCCGCCCGCCGCGCGGGGACGCCTGCGCCCTCAAAACCGCACCCCCCGAACGTGCCGCCCACGCCGCCGCCGCGCCGATCTTGCAGTTTCGGTTGTCGGTACGGGTTCTATGCCGCTTATGTCGGGACAGTAAGTGCAAGATCGCGGGGCGAGGGGTGGTCCGGCCCGACGAGGTGGGGTGGGGTGGGGTGGGGTGGGGCGGGGCGGGGTGGGCGGGGTTAGAGGCGGTCGGCTCGGGTGTGTAGCAGGTCGTGCACGTTGTCGATGTCCGCCGGTGAGGTACGCGAGGCGAGCCAGTACATGACGCCGGTCGGGATGAAGAAGAGCTGGAACGCGGCCAGCCCGACGGCGAAGTTCAGCGGTGGCGGGAATGCCGCTCGCAGTGCCTGGAAGGCCACCCCGACCAGCCCGTTGCCGGCCGCGCGCCCGACACCGTTGACGAGGTTGCCCAGGCTGTAGACCGTGCCGCGGTGCTCCGGTGGGTTGACGTCGGCGATCAGCGCGAACCAGTTCGGTGAGTTGGCCGAGGTCAGCGCGAGCGCCACGATCGCGGTGAGCAGGCTCAGCCCGACCGACGGCTCGGTGAACACACTGGCCAGCACCGCACCGACGACCGCGCCGCCGCTCGCGCCGTCCGGCACGTCGATGGTCACCGGGACGAAGAACAACACCAGGTAGAACGGCAGGGCGGCGAGGATGCCGATCGAGGCGACGAGTGCTCGCCCTCGCGGGGTACGTCGTTGCACCGCGTCGCCGATCAGGCCGCCCACGATGGACAGCACCCCACCGAGCTGGAACAGGGTGGCGAAGACGCTGCCCACCACCACAGCCGTCGACGTGGAGTAACCCTGGGCCTCGGCCCGTTCGGCGAAGAGCACCGGCAGCCAGACCAGCGAGCCGAACGCGGCCTGCGCGGTCAGACCCTGCAGGATCAGCCACCGGTTGGTCCGCCGGGCCAGGATGCGCGGCAGGTCGGCGCGACTGATCCGGTAGTCGTACTCGGCGCCGGCGTCGAGCCGGCCGGCCAGTTCCGGCTCGCTCTGGCCCCGCCGGATGTCGTACGTGAACAGGTAGGCCAGGGTGGCGACCAGGCCGACGCCGGTCAGCAGCAGGAACGGCCGCCGCCAGTCGGCCGCGCCGAGCAGCCCGCCGACGAGGGTGCCGGCGAGGGTGCCGACCCCCTGGGAGAGCCCCCAGAAGCTCATCACCAGCCCGCGCCGGGTCGGTGAGATCAGGTCGGTGACCACGGAGAAGCCCACCGAGCCGACGGCGCCGAGGCCGACGGCCGCGACCAACTGCGCGGCCAGGAACGTCAGGTAGCCGCCGGCGAGCGCGCTACCGCCGGTGCCCGCCGCCCAGAGGAGTGTGCCCACCATGAGCAGCGGCTTGCGGTTGGTCCGGTCCCCGACGTACGCCCAGCCGACCGCCGCGACCGCGCTGACCAGGAAACTGACCGCGGTGACCACGCCGAGCAGCCGCCCGGACACGTCGAACGCGTCGGAGATTGGGCCGTACAGCGGGGGGACCAGCCCGATCGCCACGTTGTCCAGCGAGGCGAGCAGCACAAACACCACGACGCTGTACAACCGGTGCGCCGGGCCGCCGCCCCGGCCGTGCGGGCGCTGGCCGGGCCCGCCACTGGTCACCGTCATGACCGGCAGCCAACCAGACTCCGTGGAGGAGGTCGTCACGCGGGTGGGTGCCGGTCAGCGTCCACCGGCACCCACCCGCGTCGATTCCGATGCTCAGCGCCTGTCGAGCACCAACCCGCGTGCTGCGGCGTACTGCTCGCGGACGGCGGGGACGGCCGTTGCCGCGTACTCCTCGGTGCCCTCGACCGCCCAGACCGGCGGCGCGGCACCACCCAGGGCGACCCAGGCGGCCTGCCGGGCGGCGCCGTCGGCGACGTACTCCCCAGCCGGCGGGACGACCACCGGGCAGCCGAAGACCTGCGGGGCGATCCGACGCACCGCGGCCGACCGGGCCCCGCCGCCGACCAGGATGACCCGGCGGACGGTGGCGCCCTGCGCGGTCAGCGCGTCCAGCCCGTCGGCGAGCGCGCAGAGCATGCCCTCCACGGCGGCCCGCGCCAGGTGCGCGGGGGTCGACGTGCGCAGGGTCAGGCCGTGCACCGCGCCGGTGGCGAGGGGTCGGTTCGGCGTCCGCTCACCCTCCAGGTAGGGCACCATGACCAGCCCGTCCGCCCCGGCCGGCGCGGAGAGCGCCAGCTCGGCCAGCTCGTCCAGGTTGACGCCGAGCATCGCGGCGGCGGCGTCCAGCACCCGGGCCGCGTTGAGCGTGCAGACCAGGGGCAGGAAACGGCCGGACGCGTCGGCGAAGCCCGCGACGGTGCCGCTCTCGTCGGCGGCCGGCACGTCGGCGACGCTGAACACTGTGCCGGAGGTGCCGATCGAGACGACCACGTCACCCGGGCCGGCACCGACACCCAGCGCGGCGGCGGCGTTGTCCCCGGTGCCCGCGCCGAGCAGCGCGCCGCCCGACCCGCCCAGCTCGTCGGCGAGCTTCCCCGCCGACTCGGCCGGACCGAGCACCTCGGGCACCACCAACCGCCGACCGAAGCCCCGCTCCAGCAGGTCCAGTCGGTAGTCACCGGTCGCCGGCGACCAGTAGCCGGTGCCGCTGGCGTCGCCCCGGTCGGTACGCAGCGCGCCAAACCCCGGTGCGCCGGCCAGCCGCCAGGTCAGCCAGTCGTGTGGCAGGCAGACGGCGGCCACCCGGGCGGCCGACTCCGGTTCGTGTTTGGCCAGCCAGCGCAGCTTGGTGATGGTGAAGCTGGCCACCGGAACGCTGCCGCTGGCCTGGGCCCAGAAGCGACTCCCGGCCGAGCCGCCGCCGGCCTCCTCGACGAGGTCGGCGGCGGCGTCGGCGGATCGGGTGTCGTTCCACAGCAGCGCCGGGCGGACCACCCGGCCGTCCTCGTCCAGACACACCATGCCGTGCTGCTGGCCGGCGACGGAGATCGCCGCCACGTCGGCCAACCCGCCGGCCTGGTCGGCGGCGCTGCGCAGCGCCTGCCACCAGGCTTCCGGGTCGACCTCCGTGCCGTCCGGGTGCGGTGCCCGGCCCTGCCGGAGCAGGGCGCCGGTCTCCGCGTCCCGGATCACCACCTTGCAGGACTGGGTGGACGAGTCAACACCTGCGACCAACGGCATGGCGGGGCCTCAGCGGGCGCCGAGCAGGTGCTCGACGGCGAGCTGGTTGAGCCGGACGAAGGCGAAGCCCCGGGCGGCCACCGCGTCCACGTCGACGTCCTCGAACGCCGACCTGTCGGCCAGGAACTCGTCGTAGCTCTCGCCGTCGCCGAGCGTCGGCGTGCTCAGCTCGCCGACCTTGCTGGCGGCGAGCGCCTCGACCACCTCGGGGTCGGCGCGGAACGCCGCCGCCCGCTCCTTGAGCAGCAGGTAGGTGCTCATGTTTGCCGCCGCGGAGGCCCACACGCCGTCCATGTCCTCGGTGCGGGACGGCTTGTAGTCGAAGTGCCGGGGGCCGTCGTACGCCGGGCCGCCGTTCGGGCCGCCGTTTTCCAGGAGGTCCACCAGGGCGAACGCGTTCATCAGGTCGCCGTGGCCGAAGACCAGGTCCTGGTCGTACTTGATGCCGCGCTGGCCGTTGAGGTCCAGGTGGAACAGCTTGCCCTGCCAGAGCGCCTGGGCGATGCCGTGGGCGTAGTTGAGCCCGGCCATCTGCTCGTGGCCGACCTCCGGGTTGAGGCCGACCAGCTCCGGGTGGGCGAGCTGGGAGATGAAGCCGAGCGCGTGCCCGATGGTCGGCAGCAGGATGTCGCCGCGCGGCTCGTTGGGCTTGGGCTCCAGGGCGAACCGCAGGTTGTAGCCCTTGTCGATGGAGTACTGGGTGAGCAGGTCCACGGCCTCGCGGTAGCGGTCCAGGGCGGCGCGGACGTCCTTCGCGAGGTCGTACTCGGAGCCCTCGCGGCCACCCCACATGACGAAGGTGCTGGCACCCAGCTCGGCGGCGAGGTCGACCTGCCGCAGCACCTTGCGCAGGGCGAAGCGGCGGACGTCGCGGTCGTTGCTGGTGAAGCCGCCGTCCTTGAAGATGGGGTGGGTGAAGAGGTTGGTGGTGACCATGGGTACCACGAGGCCGGTCTCGTCGAGCGCCTTGCGGAACCGGGCGATGTGCTGGTCACGGGCGGCGGCGTCGGCGCCGAACGGGATCAGGTCGTCGTCGTGGAAGGTGATGCCGTACGCGCCCAGTTCGGCGAGCCGGTGCACTGCCTCGACCGCGTCGAGCTCAGGACGGGTGGCGTCGCCGAACGGGTCGCGGGCCTGCCAGCCCACGGTCCAGAGCCCGAAGGAGAACTTGTCGGCGGGGGTGGGACGGGGTGCCATGAGCGACCTCCGGGTGGTGTTGTCCGCTATTTGTTCAGCGATTGAATTATTTGCCCACCCTATGGCAGTGTCAAGGGGGTGAGCCTCACCCACGCCCCGGCCGGCGCAGTCCGTCAGGGCAGTCTGCGCGAGCTCAACCTCGCCCTGGTCCTCGGCCGGATCGCCGCGGCGGACCGACCTCCCTCCCGGGCCGACCTGGCTACCGCTACCGGCCTGACCAGAGCCACCGTGTCCGCGGTGGTCGAGGACCTGCTCGCCGGCCGGCTGGTCAGTGAGTCCGACCCCGCGCCCCGCTCCGGCGCCGGCCGCCCTGCGCGCGGACTGGTCCTGGCCGACCAGGGGCCGGCCGGGCTCGGCCTGGAGGTCAACGTCGACTACCTGGCGGTCTGCGTGGTGGACCTCGCCGGCCAGGTCCGGCACCGCACGGTGCACCGGGCCGACCTGCGCCCGGTGGCCCCCGCCGACGCTCTGGCCCGCCTGGTCGAGATGGCCGGGGCAGCCCGCGAGGACGCTGCCCGGCACGGCCTCACCCTGGTCGGCGCCGCGCTCGCGGTGCCCGGGCTGGTGGACGACGCCGGGCTGGTCCGGCTCGCGCCGAACCTCGGTTGGCGTGACGTGCCGGTGCCCGCGCTGCTCGCCGAGCACCCTCCGCTGATCGAGCAGGTGCCCGGCGTCCCCGCGCTGATGGTGGACAACGAGGCCAACCTCGCCGCGCTCGGCGAGCTGCACTCGCAGCCACCCGGCCCGTCCAGCTTCCTGCACATCTCCGGAGAGGTGGGCATCGGCGCCGGCATCGTGCTGGACGGCGCGCTGTTTCGCGGCGTACGCGGGTGGAGCGGCGAGATCGGGCACCTTCCGGTCCACCCCGAGGGCCGTCCGTGCCGCTGCGGTGGGCAGGGCTGCCTGGAGCAGTACGCCGGGCAGGAGGCGATTGTGGCCGCCGCGGGGCTGGCCCGGGCCGAGCTTCCGGCGGACACCGCGACGGCCCGGCTCGCCGAGTTGGCCGAGGCCGGCGACGCCAACGCGCTGCGGGCGCTGCACGACGCCGGAACGGCGCTCGGCGTCGCGGTGGCCAGCGTCGTCAACCTGCTCGACCTGGACACCGTGGTGCTCGGTGGCGGTTACGCGGCGCTCGCACCCTGGTTGTGCCCCCCGGTCCTCGCCGAGATCAGCGCCCGGGTGCTCACCGCCGCCTGGTCGCCGGTCACGGTCCGGCCGTCGAGGCTCGGCGCGGAGGCCGCCGCGGTAGGCGCCGCCGGCTCGGTGGCCCGCCGGATCGTCGCCCAACCCGCCGGCTGGCTGGCCCGCTCCGGCTGATCGCCACCCCGCGCCGTGGGCCTCTGTCGGGGAGGATCGGTATCCTTGCTCCCAGGCAACGATCCCCGGTGAGGAGTCGAGAAGCAGCATGCGCACACGTCGTCAGACGCGAGCCGGCGTCCGGCGGTGACCACGACCCGGCAACCCGGCGGCACCCCGTTGCCGGCCGACGAGCGGTTGGCCCGCGAGTTGCTTGACGGGCTCGCCGAGGCCGTGCTGACCACCGACGGCACTGGCCGGGTCACCCTGGTCAACGCCATGGCGGCCGAGCTGATCCCGGAGATCGACGCCGGCACCGAGCTGGCCGGCTGCCCGGTGGCAGCCCTGGCCCGGGCGGTCGCCAGCGGAGCCGACCGCTTCGAGGCCGACCACCACGGCCGGCGACTGCGCGGCGTCCGGCGGCGACTCGCCGGCTCCCGGTGGGCGTGGTATGTCCGCGACGTCACCGAGGAGCACGCCCGCGCCGAAGCCCTGCTCGCCGAACGCTCCCGCACCGCGTTCCTCGCCCAGGCCGGCAGCCGGCTGGCGCTGGCCGTGCACCGGGATCAGGTTCTGCTGGCCACCACCACCCTCGCCGTTCCCTACCTGGCCGACGTCGCCGTGGCACTGCCCCGACCGACCGCGCCGGCCGAGCCGCACGCCCGGTGGATCCGGTACGCCGACGGCGAGCCCGCCCCGGTCACCGGGCTGGCCGGTCCCGCGCTGACCAGCGCCGTGGCCAAGCTAGCCGGTGACCGCGCCGAACCGGGCCCCTGGCCGGACGCCCCACGCTCCGAGCTGGCCGACCTGCTGCCGCCCGGGTTCGGCCCGCCGGGCATGGTGCTGGTCAGCCCGCTGCTCAGCGCCAGCGGGTCGGCCGGCGCGCTGCTGCTCATCCGCCGGCCCGGGCGGGCCGGCTTCGACAGGCGCGACGTGGAGCTGGCCCGGGAGTTCGCCGCCCGTGCGGGTGCCGCGCTGGCCACCGCCGACCTGCACGGTGAGCAGGCCCACCTGGCCCGGGTGCTGCAGACCAGCCTGCTCCCGCCCGAGCTGCCCGTCGTGCCCGGGGTGACCATGGCCGGCGGCTACCGGGCCGCCGGCGACACCCTACGCATCGGCGGCGACTTCTACGAGGTGTTCCCCCACCCACGCGGCGCCCTGTTCGCGCTCGGCGACGTGTGCGGCAAGGGCGTGGGCGCGGCGGTGCTGACCGGCCGGGTCCGCCAGTCGTTGCAGACGCTGCGGCTCGTCGAGCAACGCCCACTGGAGCTGATCCACCTGCTCAACCAGGCGCTGTTCGACGCGCCGGACGCGGCACGGCGCAGCCAGTTCACCACCCTGCTGCTCGGTTCCTTGGACCGCGGGCCGGCCGGGCTGGACGTCCGGATCGCCGGCGGAGGGCACCCGGCGCCCCTACTGGTCACCGCCGACGGCACGGTCACCACCGTCCCGGTCGGTGGCATGCCGGTGGGGGCGCTGACAGCCGCACGGTTCACCGAGACCCGGGTACACCTCGATCCGGGCGACCTGCTGCTCGCGTACACCGATGGGGTGACCGGGGCGCGCGGCCCGCGCGACCCGGCGACGTTCGGCGAGGCCCGGCTGCGGGCCGCGCTCGCGGCGGCGGCCGGGCAACCGCCGGCGGCGCTGATCGACCGGGTGCTCCGGGCGGTCGATGAATGGCTGGACGGGCAGGCCCACGACGACATCGCGATGCTGGCCGTGGGCGCGTCGGCGCCGGCATGACCGGCGGGCGACGGCCCGGCCGGCTTGATCAGGCGGTACGCGCCACCGGCGGGTCGCCGGCCGGCCATTCTCGGGTGGTGCCGACCGATCGTTCCGGGCCGCCCGACGAACCCGTCCACACCGCCCGGGTCTGCCGACCAGAATCGGCCGACCAGTCCCCCGATCGCCCACCGGGCCGGTCCGGGTCGTCCGGCCAGTCCCCCTGGCCCGTCGACTCGACGGGCGACGGCGCGTGCTGCGCCTGCTGGCGGCGGGCGGTCTCGTCGAACTCCCGCATTCCGCGCAGCAGCGCGTCGCGGCCCTCACGGCTCATCCCGGTCAGCACGGCGGCGAGTTGCGCCTGGCGGTCGGCCCGCAGCTCGGCGAGGAGCCGGCGGGCCTCCGGGGTGAGGTGCAGCGAGATCTCCCGCCGGTCGAAGCGGCCCGGCTCGCGCTCCAGCATACCGGCGGCGACCAGCCGGTCGCAGAGGCGGCTGGCGGAGCTGAGCAGCATGTCGAGTCGGGTGGCGAGCCGACGCAGGTTGATCCCGTCGGACTGCTCCACCACCATCACCGCCCGTAACTGGGCGCCGGAGACGCGGTTGGCGGTGCCCTCCCGGGCAGACTCCCAGATGCCCAGCAGGGCAGCAGCCGCCGCGTCCAGCGCGGCAGCCATACTCGTCTCAGGGTCCGTCGGACGGTTCAGTTCGGCCATGGTGGCCCGAGAGTACTCCGAACCCACTGGTAGTCGAGCTTTCAGCGAAGGACTGACGATGAGCGAACCGGTCAATCGGGCACGACGCGCCCTGAACGAGACACCGGCCGACCGGCTCGTCGCTGGTATCGGGGAGGTGCTCGCCGGGTCGTACGGGATCACCGAGGTCGAGCTGTATCAGGTCGACTACCGGCTCGCGGAGCTGCTGCCACTCACCGAGGGTGACTCGATCACCAGCCCCGGGCACCCGGCCTGGCGCGCCTTCGACCACCAGTCGCCGATACTGACCGACGGCACCGCCTGGTTCCCGGTCACCATGCGCGGCGAGCGTCGAGGGGTGCTGCGCCTCTCGCCCGTTGCCGACGACCGGGAGGTCGTCGCCGCGCTGGCCGAGATCGCCACCGCGCTCGCCCACGAGGTGGCGGCGGTCTCCGCCGGCACCGACGTCTATCGGGCGGCCCGGCGCACCCAGCGCCTCACCCTGGCCGCCGAGATGCAGTGGGACCTGCTCCCCGGCCGCAGCCGGATCCGTCCCTCGTTCAGCCTGGCCGGGCAGTTGGAGCCGGCGTACGCGGTGCGCGGCGACAGCTTCGACTGGTCCGACGACGGGGAACGGCTCTGGTTGTCCACCATCAACGGCACCGGTGAGGGTGTGGCCGCCTCCCTGCTCACCTCGCTGGCCACCCATGCACTGCGCAACGCGCGTCGGGCCGGGCTGAGCCTGGCCGACCAGGCCGCCCTCGCCGATCAGGCCATCTACGACCTGTACCGAGGCGAGCAGCACCTCTCCGCGTTGCTGATGGAGCTGGACCTGCGCTCCGGAATGATGACCGTGGTGGACGCCGGGTCGCCCCGACTGGTCCTGCTCCGTGACGGGGACGTCACCGAGCAGCCGTTGGAAGCGCAGTTCCCGCTGGGCATGTTCGAGGCGACCGACTACCACGAGCAGAAGTTCCCGCTGGAGCGCGGCGACCGGGTCTTCGTGGTCAGCGACGGGGTGGTGGAGGCCACCGGTCAGCACGTGCGCTACGGCGAGACGGCACTGGACCGGTTCCTGCGGCGGACCGGCCCGATGGCGCCCCTGGACGCCGTCCGGTCGCTGATCGGTGATCTGCGCGCGTTCGTGGCCGGTGACCTGGTCGACGACGCGGTGGTCGTCTGCCTGGACTGGACCGGCCCGCAACCGTGACCGGTGGTCAGTACGCTCCGCGGCCGTTCAGCACCGCACCGAAGGTCTTCCAGAGGATGGTGAGGTCGGCGGCGAGGGACCAGTTCTCCACGTAGTAGAGGTCGAGCCGGATGCCGTCCTCCCAGCTCAGGTCGGAGCGGCCACTGACCTGCCACAGGCCGGTCATGCCGGGCTTGACCAGCAGCCGCCGGGCCACGTCACCGTCGTAGCGGGCCACCTCCGAGGGCAGCGGCGGGCGGGGCCCGACCAGGCTCATCTGACCCAGCAACACGTTGACCAGCTGCGGCAGCTCGTCCAGTGACCATTTGCGCAGCAGCCGGCCGACGCGCGTCACCCGCGGGTCGTGGCGCATCTTGAACATCAGGCCGTCGGTCTCGTTGCGCGCGGTCAACTCGGCGAGCAGCGCGTCCGCGTTCACCACCATGGTGCGGAACTTGAACACGCCGAACTCCTGCCCGCCCCGGCCGACGCGGACCTGTCGGAACAGCACCGGGCCCCGGCTGTCCAGTTTGATGGCCAGGGCGATGAACGCGATCAGCGGCAGCAGCACCGCCAGCGCCAGCGACGAGGCGGACCGGTCGACGAGACCCTTCACCAGCTTGCGGACCCCGCGGAACTCGGGCGCCTCGACATGGATCAGCGGCAGGCCGGCGACCGGGCGGGTGTGGATCCGCGGGCCGGCGACGTCGGTCAGCGCGGGTGCCACGACCAGGTCGATGCCGGTCCCCTCCAGCTGCCAGCCGAGGCGGCGCAGCCGGGTCGCGGTCAGCTCACCGGAGGCGGTCACCGCGACCGTGTCCGCGCCGATCGCGGTGGCGGCCTCCGGGATGCCCCGGAACGACCCCACCACCGGCACGTCACCCAGCCGCTGCGCCACCGGCGCGAGCAGCGCGTCCGGGATGCAGGCGCCCACCACCTGATAACCGGCGTACGGCTCGCGGCGCAGCGTGTGGACCAGCTCCAACACGTGGGCGGTGTCGCCGACCACCAGCACCTTGCGGGACCAGCCGGCGCCCAGCGAACGGGCCCGGTGCAGCCGCTTACGGGCGGCGAACCGCGCCACTTCCAGCCCGACGGTGCCCACCGCGAAGGAGATGCCCAGGAAGCCCCGGGAGACGCCGACGTCGGCGATGTAACCGATGATGGCGATCGCCCCGGCCAGGCGCAGGCTGGCGGAGCTGACCCGCCGGTACTCGTCCGCCCCGTAGCCGATCACCCGGTCGTCGTAGCAGCCGAGCGCCTTGAGCGAGATCAGCCAGGCCAGCACCAACCCGGGGGCGACCAGCACGTACGGGATCTCCGAGCCGCTCGGCTCGTCGTCACCGAAACGGGCGACGTACCCGATCAGCAACGCGATGATGAGGATGGTGGTGTCCAGCACCACCAGGACCCGGACGTAGGACCGTTCGTCGGCGCGTGCCACCAGCCCGGCGCGTCGACCGTTCGGCTCCGCCGACGTGGCGGGGGTCAAGAGTGTCGCCACGCTCACCGGCCCTCCCACTCTGTACAGGATGGCCCCGGCCGACGGGTCGGACCGGAGGCGGACCGACCGTGCCGGAACAGTCGACATCCTGCCTTGACAACTATGACTGCCGATTACTTCCGACGTATTGCCGTCACTTTTCTTCAACAACCCGGCGGGCCGAAAAGGGGCCTGCCACACCGAATCGACGGTACGGCAGGCCCCCTGGACGTCTGAGCGTCGGATCAGCGCGGTGCGGGCGGACGCCGTGCGATGGCGCTCAGGAAGATGCTGCCGATCTCGCTCGGGTCCTTGGTGACGAAGACGTCGCCACCGGTCACCTTGGTGATCGACTCCAACTCTGCCTTGCTGACGCCCTCGCCGATACCGATCATGATGACCTGGACCGGCCGCTCCGGGTCGGCGAGCTGCTTGAGCTTGGCGAGCAGCTGCTGCTGGTTGAGCCCGTTGTCGTCCTCGTTCTTGCCGTCGGTGAACAGCACGATCGAGTTGACCCGGCCGGGCTGCCAGTTCTCCTGCACCGCCTGGTACGCGGCCAGCATCGTGTCGTAGAGGCCGGTGTCGCCGCTGGAGGGCTTGACGGTGGCGAGTGCGCCCTCCAACTGGGCCCGCTGGCCGGAGAGCGGTCCGATGGGGACCAGCTCCCGGTAGTCGCGGTTGCCGACCAGCCTGGTGGAGAAGGTCCACAGACCGATCGACCAGGAGTCGTCGAAGAGGCCGAGGCCGCGGCGGGCCGCGTCGACGGTTACCTCCTCCCGGCTGCGGTTGTTGGCGCTCGGAACCTCGTCCTTCATCGAGCCGGAGACGTCGATGACGGCCAGCATGCGACCGGACTGGGTGGCGATCGACCAGCTGGAGACGACCCGCTGGATGGCGGCCGGGTCAAGGCCACCTGCCGCGGTGCCGCCGTTCGCCGGTGCGGTGGGCGCGCCGCCGGCCGGGCTCGGGGCACCCTGCGGCGCCTTGAAGCCCTCGCCCCAGTTGCCGTCCGGGGCGCGCAGCGACTGTGCGGCGAGCCGGTTGCGGAAGGTGGGGCTGGTGAGCAGCTCGAACAGCACCCGGGCCGCCGACGCCTTGGTCGGCTCGATGCCGGGCAGCACCGCGTACGGGTAGTCCAGCGGCATCGGGGCCGGCTCCATGTAGAGCGCGGCGAGCGGCACCGGCGGCTTCTTGCTGTTGTACGCCATGACGTCTTCTTCGGACAGGGCCGCCGCGCCGAGACCACTGGCGATGGACGTCGAGTCGTTGGCCGTCGGGAAGCGGGCCAGCAGGTCGTTGCGGAGTGAGGAGCGCCCGGTGGCCAGTGCGCGGAGCGCGCCGACGGTGCTGCGCTGGGCGTCGCCGCCGGCGCCGTTGGCGGCCGCGGTCAGCGACAGCAGACCGGACAGGCCCGCCGCGTCACGGGTCGGCTCGACAATCCCGGTGCGCAGCGGTGCGCTGGTGTTGTTGACCTGCTTGAGCAGGTCGGTCCAGTTGAACTTCTTGTCCGGCCAGCCCAGCCGCGTGGCGATCGGCTCGGGCATCGCGACGACGATCGGGCTACGCGCGATGGACGCGCCGTTGGTCGGAGCGAACGCGGTCGCGTCCTTCTTCAACCGCAGCAGCCAGGTCGAGGAGTCGGGCACCCAGACGTCCGGGCTGACGGCGGTGCCACTGGCCTGCCCCACACCCGCCAGCACAGCGCCGTGCTTGGCCGCCACCACCGCCGCCACGTCGACCGGGTCGGACGCGGAGACGTCGACGCGGATGCAGGTCGGGCCTACCGCGGCGCCGTCCTTGACCCACTGGGACGCGGCGGCGTCCACCGCTGGCGCGAGTTCGGAGGCGACCGCGACGGCGAGTCGGATCTCCCCCGAGCAACTGGGCTGGATCAACTCCCGATAGCCGAACCACGCGCCCGTCGTCACGACGAGCACCCCCGCCGTTGCGGCGGCGGCGGCTAGGTGGAGTTTCGAACGCATGCGATGGCGGCCTGCTGACACGGTGACCATCTTGCGTACTAGGTGCCGTCTCTGCCACATCCGTTCGGACTAAAGTTACGGAGGAGAAACAGTTGACCACCTTTTTGCAACACAGAGTGATGTAACAGCCTCGTGGCGTTGCCGAATCAGTGCAACACTCGCGTCCCTAAACCATCGTTCAGGGCAAAACGCACGTCGGACTCGGCACCGGCACCGGCTCGCCGACCGCCTCCGGGACGCCGGTGTCGGCGTCGCGCCGGAACACCCGCACCATGTCCGCCCGCTCGTCGGCGACGTAGAGGTGCTCGCCGATCAGGGCGAAGTGGCGAGGCCACTCGCCGCCGGTGTCCACTTCGGCCACCAGTTCGGGCAAGTCACCGGCCAGCGTGAAGACCGCCACGGTCCCCACCCCACGGTTGGCGACGTAGAGGAACCGGCCGTCCGGGGCGACCGCGACCTCCGACGGTTGGACGTGACCGGCCCGCTCACTCGCCTCGACCCGCCCGCGCTGGTGCAACGCGCCGTCGTCGGTCAGCTCGTACGCGGTGACCGAGGCGTCCAGCTCGCCCACGAGGTAGCAGCGCCGTCCGTCCGGGTGCCGGGCCAGGTGCCGGGGGCCGGTGCCGGGCGCCGTACGGATCCGCGGCGCACGCGGCACCAGTCGTCCGGTGGCGTCGTCCAGGTCGTACCGGTAGACGGAGTCGGTGCCGAGATCCACGCCGAAGATCGGGCCGCGGCCCGCCCCCGGCGAGACCATGTGGGCGTGGGCATGGTCCTGGCGATCCGGGTCGGGACCGTGCCCCTCGTGCACCACCAGATCGGTGCGCTCGCCGGGCACGCCCTTCGGGTCGAGCGGGAAGACCGCGATGCTGCCGCTGCCGTAGTTGGCCGCCAGCAGGTGGTCGCCGCCGGGCAGCACCGCCAGGTGGCAGGGCTCGGCGCCGCCGGTCGACCGGCTGCCGAGCGGGTCCAACGCGCCGTCCGCCCCGACCTGCCAGGCGCTGATCTCCCCGTCGGTCAGCTCGTTGACCGCGTAGAGCACCGGCTCGGTGGGGTGCCGTGCCAGGAAGGAGGGGGACGGGGTGACCGCCACCGTGCCGAGCGGGGTCAGCGCCCCGGTCGTGGGGTCGCGGTGCGCGGCGACGATGCCGCTGCCCCGCCCGCCACTCTGCGCGGTGTAACCCCCGATGTGGACGACCTCACCCTGACCGCTCACGTCCCACTCCTCCGCCGGCATCCTTCGTCGATCCAACCAGAGGCTGCCCGCGTTGCCCGCCCGTTAACCGGCTTTCCGGGTCCGGTTCTCAGGCCGCCGGCACCGGCTCGCCGCGCTGCCGGGCGACATGCTCCACCAGAGAGATCAACACCATCTTCCCGGACTGCCGGTCCCGGGCGTCGCAGAGCACCATCGGCACGTCCGGGTCCAGGTCGAGCGCTCGGCGTACGGTCTCCAGGTTGAACCGGCGGGCGTCGTCGAAGCAGTTCACGCCCACCACGAACGGGATGCCGCGCTGCTCGAAGTAGTCGATGGAGGGGAAGCAGTCGGCCAGCCGCCGGGTGTCGGCCAGCACCACCGCGCCGAGCGCCCCGAAGGCCAGCTCGTCCCAGAGGAACCAGAACCGGTCCTGACCCGGCGTGCCGAACAGGTAGACCTGAAGGTCGTCGTTGATGGTGATCCGGCCGAAGTCCATCGCCACGGTGGTGGTGGACTTACCCTCCACGCCGGAGATGTCGTCGGTGCCGATCCCGGCGCCGGTCAACACCTCCTCGGTCTGCAACGGACGGACCTCGCTCAGCGCGCTCACCAAGGTCGTCTTGCCAGCCCCGAAGCCTCCCGCGATGAGGATCTTCAGTGCCAGCGGGATGGTGGTGCTGGTGCCCACCTGGTCATAGCGCACGGAGTCCACTGACCACCGCCTTGAGGATGTCGTCGTCGGGAAGGATGCCGGCGGCCGGCGGCTCGTGTACCGCGACCAGGCCCTCGGCGAGCAGATCACCGAGCAGTACCCGGACCACGCCGACCGCGAGGTCCAGCTCGGCTGCCAGTTCGGCCACCGACACCGGTCGGTGGGCCAACGCGACCAGCCGTCGATGCTCCGGCAGCAGGTGCGGTTGGCTCGCCGCGTCGACATCCGAACCGGCCAGCACGAACGCGACCAGGTTGAAATCGTCGACGGCGGAGCGTACCCGGCCTCCGGTGAGCGTGTACGGGCGCATCACCGGGCCGGCTTCGCCGTCCAGCCACTCGTGCTGCGGCCCGGGCGGCTCAGTCCGCATCTCCCGCACCCGGAGCCGATCGGGCCGGCGCGGCGAGGCTCTCCCCCACCCGGATCACCAGCATCGCCATCTCGTACGCGACCAGCCCGATGTCCGCGTCGGCATCGCTCACCACGGCGAGGCAGGCACCCTGCCCGGCGGCGGTGACGAAGAGGTACGCCGCCTCCATCTCCACAACGGTCTGCCGGACCGGGCCGCCGTCCACGTGCCGGCTGGCGCCCCGGGCCAGGCTGGAGAAGCCGGCGGCGAGCGCACAGAGGTGTTCGGCGTCCGAGCGCTCCAAATCGGCCGAACAACCGAGCAGCAGGCCGTCGGCGGAGAGCACCACCGCCTCCCGGGCGGCCGGTACCCGTTGCACCAGCTCGTCGAGCAACCAGTCGAGGCCGGCGCTCTGCTTCGTCGAATGCCGCACTAGGCGTCCCTCTCAGTCGCGGTCGGGGGTTCCGAGGTCGTCGGCGGGTCGGTGGGGGCCGCCGGAACCGCCGGACCGGTCGGCGCCGCCGTTGGCGCTGCCGGGCCCGTCGGGGTGCTGGCGGTGGCGCGTCCGCGCGCCGTGCCGGCCTGTAGCGCCGCCATCACCTGGCGGACCTCCTCCGGCGAGCGGGGTGACGGCGTGTCGGTGACGGTAGACCGGGGCTGGGCGACCGGGGTACGACGTCGCACCCGGCGGGGCAGGCCATCCAGCTCGTCGGCCGGCTCGTCGGAGGTCGCCGACCCGTCGTCGCGCCCATTGGCGGGCGGGGTGGCCGGGGTCGGCGCTCCGGTGGGTGGGGCGGGCGGAGGCGTGCTGGCGGGCGGGGCCGTCGGCGGGCGGGTACGGGGGCGGGTCACGGTGCCCCGGCGCGCCGTCCGGGCCAGCCGCCGGCTCGGGTCGGCCGACGCGGCGCCGAGCGTGGCGGGGTCGGGACCGGCCGGCGGTTCGGTGGTGACCAGGTCGCCGGGGACGAGCACGACGGCGGTCACGCCGCCCTCCCCGGAGGGGCGCAACCGCACCCGTACGCCGTGTCGGGCCGCCAGCCGGGCCACCACGAACAGGCCGAGTCGGGCGCTCTGCGCCGGGTCGAACTCGGGCGAGCTGGCCAGCCGGGTGTTGGCGGCCTCCAGCGCCGCGTCGGACATGCCCAGCCCCTGGTCGGTGATCTCCAGGGCGTACCCGTTGGCCACCTGCGCCCCGGTGACGGTGACCCGGGTGTCCGGTGGGGAGAAGGCGGTGGCGTTCTCGACCAGCTCGGCGAGGAGGTGGATGACGTCACCGACCGCCCGCCCCAGCACGCCGGCTGGTTGCACGGCGGTGACGTCCACCCGTTCGTACGCCTCGACCTCGGAGATCGCGCCGCGGATCAGGTCGACCATCGCGACCGGGTTTCGCCAACCCCGGCCGGGCGCGGAGCCGGCGAGGATGACCAGGTCCTCGGCGTGCCGGCGCAGTCGGGTGGCCAGGTGGTCGACCTGGAACAGCTCGGCCAGCTCGTCCGGGTCCTCACTGCGCCGCTCCATCCGGTCCAGCAGGTGCAGCTGACGGTGCACCAGGCTCTGGCTCCGGCGCGCGATGTTGAGGAAGACCTCGTTGAGCCCGCGACGCAGGGTGACCTCGTCCACCGCGGCCTGGACGGCGGTGCGCTGCACCTCGGTGAAGGCGCGCCCGACCTCGCCGATCTCGTCGTGGCCGTACTCCAGCGGCGGCGCCTCCCGGGCGACGTCGACCTGCTCGCCACGGCGCAGCCGGGTCACCACGTCGGGCAGCCGGTGCTCGGCCAGTTCCAGCGCGGCGGTGCGGACGCCGCTGAGCCGCCGGACCAGGGTGCGGCCGACCCGCAGCGCCACCAGCACCGAGACGACCACGGCGACGAGCCCGAGCACGCCGGCGGCGGCCAGCCGCACCAGGATGCGGACCGCCATCGGCACCGAGCGGTCGGTGAGAGCGTCGGCCTCGGACAGCTCGAAGGTCCGCAACTGCTGCTGCACCGCGTCCTGGCTGGCCTGCCAGGCCGCCGCGTCGACCGCCGGCCGGCCGGACCGGTTGGGTACGACAAGCGCGTCCTGCATCGTGCGCAGCCGGGTGAACGCCTCGCCCTCGGTCAACCGTTGGTAGGCGGTCCGGCTGCTCTCGGGCAGGTCGGCCACGGCGCTCTCGGTGAGCCACCGTTGGTTGCCGATGGCCTGTACGAGTTGGGTGTGCTCCCCCTCGGCGAACCGCCCGGCGGTCAGCGCGCCGGCCAGCAGCGCGTCGCTCTGGCCGAGCAGTTCCCGGGAGCGACCCAGTGCGGTGAGCGCCAGTGCCTGCCGGTTGATGGCCGGGTCGGTCAGGGTCGCCATGCCGGCGAACGCCTGGAACGCCGCGGCGACCATGCCGCTGTACAGGCCGATCGCGCCGGCCCGGTCCACCTTGCGGTCGTCGATGAACTTCCGCCCGCTGGGTAGCGCCGCCAGGGCGCTGACCAGCCGGTCGACCCGGGTCTCCAGCAGGTCGTCCGCGGCGTCGCGCAGGGGTTCCCCGTCCACCCGGCGGCGCAGCTCGGCGACCGCCCGATCGGTGCGCCCGCGCTGCTCGGCGAGTGCGGGCAGCTCGGTCTTGCCGGCGAGCTGCACCGCCGAGAGCCGGCGTTCCCGTTGCAGTTCGGTGACCACTGTCTCGCCGGGACGACCCAGGTCGTACAGCAGGGTGCGGGCGGAGAGCAGGTTCAGGGCGGGACCGAAGGTCAGGGTGGTTGCGAAGATCCACAGTGCCAGGAGCGCGGTCACCGGTGCGACGACCAACGCGGTCAGCTTCGAGCGGATCGGCCAGTCGCGGGTTCTCATCAGACCTCGCCCGTACAGGGGTGGCAGGAGGGGCGCCGGCACCGCCGGGCAACGCGCCGGCCGACTGCGTGCCCGGCCGTGTCACCGGGCACCGGCGCGGGCGCCTTGGGCAGGATACGTAATCGAGGGCCGTTGCACTACCGCCCGTCGCGCCGACATCGACGCTCCGGGATGTGCGGGGGATGGGAACGGCGAACGCCCCGGCGGCGGACCGGCGGGGCGTTCGCGTACGGCGGGGCCGTTGTCGCGGCTGCCGGCGGAGCCGGCGACGGACGGTGGGAATCAGGCGTGGTCGGCGATGCCGAGACCTTCGGCGACCCGCCGACCGTAGGCGTCGTCGCACTGGCTGAAGTGCCAGACCATCTTCTGCTGGATGTGCTTGTCGCACTGACCCAACAGGTTGACCAGGTTCTTCACCAGGTCGTCGCGCTCCCACTGGGGCATGGTGCGGAAACGCTCGCCGGCCTGGGCGTAGTTGTTCTGCCGCTCGATCGGCGCCCGCATGACCTGACCCGAGACGAACGGCCGGTACTCCCGGTACGACTCGTCGGCCTGGTCGAGACCGGCCACCGAGGACGGCTCGAAGTTGATGTGCGGGTTACCGGCCCGGTTGTCCACCCCGTACGACATCTGGCCGCCGTCCTGGTTGGTGTTGACCTGGACGTCCTCGCGCGGCGCGTTGATCGGTAGCTGGAGGTAGTTCGGGCCGACCCGGTAGCGCTGGGTGTCCGAGTAGGAGAACGTCCGTCCGACAAGCATCTTGTCGTCGGAGAAGTCCAGGCCGTCGACCAGTACGCCGGTGCCGAAGGCGATCTGCTCGTTCTCGTTGTGGACGTTGCTCACGTTACGGTTGAGCGTCATCATGCCGACCGGGCGCAGGGGGAACGCGTCCTCCGGCCACGTCTTGGTGTCGTCCAGCGGGTCGAAGTCCAGCTCCGGGTGCTCGTCGTCGCTCATGATCTGGACGTGCAGCTCCCACCGGGGGCACTCACCGCGTTCGATGGCCTCGTAGAGGTCCTTGGAGGCGTGGCCCAACTCGCTGGCCTGGATGGCCGAGGCCTGCTCCTCGGTCAGCGACTCGATGCCCTGCTGCGACTTCCAGTGGTACTTGACCAGCACGCCCTCGCCCGCGGCGTTGACCATCCGGTAGGTGTTCACACCGAAGCCGTCCTGCGTCCGGTAGTTGGCCGGGATGCCGCGTGGGCTGAACAGCCAGGTCAGCATGTGCATCGACTCGGGGGTGTTGGACATGAAGTCGAAGATCCGGTTCGGCTCCTGACGGAACGTCACCGGGTCCGGCTTCAGCGAGTGGATGACGTCGGGGAACTTGATCGCGTCTCGAATGAAGAAGACCGGCAGGTTGTTGCCGACCAGGTCCCAGTTGCCGTCCTCGGTGCGGAACTTGACGGCGAAGCCACGCGGGTCGCGGGTGGCCTCGGAGGAGTCCCGGCCGCCGATGACCGTGGAGAAGCGCACGCTCACCGGCGTCTTCCTGCCCCTGACCTGGAACAGCTTGGCCCGGGTGGAGGTCGCGGCCCGCTCGTCGCCGATGGTCCCGTACGCCTCGAACTCGCCGTGTGCGACGAAACCGCGCGCGTGCACCACCCGCTCCGGGATCCGCTCCCGGTCGAAATGGCTGATCTTCTCCAGGAAGTGGTAGTTCTCCAGCGTGGCGGGGCCGCGCGAGCCGACCGTCCGCTGCTGCTGGTTGTTGTGCACGGGGTGACCCTGCCGGGTGGTGAGGATCGGCTTGCTGGGCTGTGGGTGCATCACCCCACCCAAGCGCCTTTTCTGGAATGAGTCAAGTTTTGGCTGGCGGGCAGTTGCGGCCCCCGTCAGGAAAGTGTCTCGGATCGGGATTGGCGATCACCGCACAGAGGGAATACCAGGAGACGAAGGAGGAGCCCATGTCGCCCACGCAGGTAATCGTCATCGTGCTCGTCGTGCTGGTGATCGTCGCGGCTCTGGCCGTGGCCGCCCGCTCGCTCGGCCGCCGTCGCGCGCTGCGCAACCGGTTCGGGCCGGAGTACGACCGGGTGGTGGCGGAACAGGACAGCCGGTCCGCCGCCGAGCGCGAGCTGCGCGACCGGGAACGCCGGCATGCCGAGCTCACGCTCACCCCACTCAGCCCGGAGTCCCGGGCCCGGTACAGCGCCGCCTGGGAGGAACTCCAGGTCCGCTTCATCGACTCCCCCGGCGAGACCGTGGGCGACGCGGACGAACTGGTCACCCGCCTCATCGAGGAGCAGGGCTACCCGACCGGTGACTTCTCCGACCAGATCGCCCACCTCTCCGTCGAGCACGCCCGCACACTGACGAACTACCGGGACGCGCACGAGATCCACCTGCGCAACTCCCGGGGCGAGGCCAGCACCGAGGAGCTGCGGCAGGCGGTCGTGCACTACCGCGCACTCTTCGCCGACCTGCTGGGCGAGGAGCCGGTCGGCAACCGTACGCCGGAACAGCGCCACCACCCGGACCACGACGCCACGAGCCGCTGAGGAGGCCACCGATGCGCCAGGAAGAGCAGCAGGTGAGCAACGACCACCCGGAGGCCGTCCGGTCCGCGCCCGTGCCGGTACCCCCGGCCGGCGACCGAGCCGGCCGCTCCGACGTCCCTGAGGACGCCCTCGACGACCGGGGCACCTTCGACGACCAGACCGCCGCCCACGAGCGGACCGACGACACCGGCCGGGATCCCGCGTACGACCCGGCCGACGACGAGCTGACCGACGACTCCGACCCGCGCCACCGGCGCGACGCCGACGAGGGCGGTTTCCACGAGCCGGGGCCGCTGCCGACGACGTTCGGCGCCACCACGGTGGCCGACGCGGTGGCCGCCTCCGCGCTGGCCAGCCCACGCCCGCAGGATCAACCGGACCCCCGGGCCGAGCGGACCGCCCAGCCGGGCGACGGCGCCGAGGACGGCGAGCGGGAGGGCCTGCGCGCCGACCCCACCGCCGAGCTGCACCGCCGCGACACCGACGTCGACAGCGCGGACCTCGACGACAGCGCCGACCGTACCGACGCGGACACGTCCGCGCGCACCGTCGTCCCCATGGGGAGTACGGACGGCGACCCCGAGCGGCGCGGCGACCTGACCGGCGATCGGGACGCCGCCACGGCGGGCGCGGCCGGCTACGGCAGCGCGACGCCGGAGATGGTCGACCCGGACGCGGACGGCGAGCCGGTCCCCGGCGACGACACCAGCCCCACGCTGGAGTCCGCCGGAACATCCCGGCCCGCCGGGTCGACAGTCGCGGCCGAGCCGGCCACGCTCCTCGACACGAACACCGCGCAGGGCTTCCGGGACCGCTGGCGGGACGTGCAGCTGCGCTTCGTCGACGACCCGCAGGCGGCTGCCGGCGAGGCGCAGTCGCTGGTGGAGGAGGCCATCCAGGCCCTCTCCTCGGCGCTTGCCGCGCAAAAGAACACCCTGGGCGGGTGGCAGGACGCAGGCTCGGCCGACACCGAGCAACTGCGGATGGCGGTCCGCAACTACCGGGACTTCCTGGACCGCGTACTCGGTCGCTGAGTCACACCCGACCGACAACTGGGCGCCCCGGCCGTGACGGCCGGGGCGCCCCTTGCGTACCCATCATCGCCAGGCGCGGGCGAGACCGCCCGAGCGGGCCCGAACGCGGCGGTCTCCACCTCCGGGAGTGAAACCGCCCGGACGGGGGTAATAGGGCGCGCGCGCACCAACCAGCGCGGACGTCGGGACGAGGGGTGGCGGGATGGACGGCGACGGTCTTCGGCTCAACATGAACGGCCTGGACTACCTGATTCTGGCGCTGTACTTCGTCACCGTCCTCGGGGTCGGCTTCGCCGCGCGTCGGGCGATCCGGACCAGCGTCGACTTCTTCCTCTCCGGCCGCTCCCTGCCGGCCTGGGTGACCGGTCTCGCCTTCGTCTCGGCGAACCTGGGCGCGCTGGAGATCATCGGAATGGCCGCGAACGGGGCCCAGTACGGCGTGATGACGGTCCACTACTACTGGATCGGCGCGGTCCCGGCGATGGTCTTCCTGGGCATCGTGATGATGCCCTTCTACTACGGCTCCAAGGTCCGCAGCGTGCCGGAGTACCTGCGGTTGCGGTTCAACCGCCCCACCCACCTGCTCAACGCGCTCAGCTTCGCCGTCGCCCAGGTGCTGATCGCCGGCGTGAACCTCTACGCGCTGGCCCTCGTCATGCAGGCGCTGCTCGGCTGGCCGCTCTGGACGGCGATCGTGGTCGGCGCGGCGATCGTGCTGGCGTACATCACCATCGGCGGCCTGTCCGGGGCGATCTACAACGAGGTGCTCCAGTTCTTCGTCATCCTCGCCGGCCTCATCCCGGTCACCGTGATCGGTCTGGTCAAGGTCGGCGGGTGGAACGGCCTGATGGACGCGGTCGGCGACACCAAGCTGGGCGAGGCGGGCCTGCACGCGTGGCAGGACACCGGCAGCACGGCCAACCCGCTGGGCGCGCACTGGATCGGCATCGTCTTCGGCCTCGGCTTCGTGCTGTCGTTCGGCTACTGGACGACGAACTTCGCCGAGGTGCAGCGGGCCCTCTCGGCCAAGAACATGAGCGCCGCCCGGCGTACGCCGATCATCGCCGCGTACCCGAAGCTGTTCATTCCCCTGGTCACGGTCATCCCCGGCCTGGTGGCCCTGGTGACGGTGAAGGGCCTCGGCGCGGAGAGCGGCGACCTGCAGTACAACAACGCCATCCCGCTGCTGATGCGCGACCTGCTCCCCAACGGCGTGCTCGGGGTGGCGGTCACCGGGCTGCTCGCCTCGTTCATGGCCGGCATGGCGGCCAACGTGAGCGGCTTCAACACCGTCTTCACCTACGACATCTGGCAGGCGTACATCCGCCGGGATCGGTCGGACGAGTACTACCTGCGGGTCGGTCGGTGGGCGACGGTCGCCGCCGTGGTGATCGGGATCGGGACCGCGTTCATCGCGGCCGGGTTCAGCAACATCATGAACTACATCCAGGCGCTCTTCTCCGTCTTCAACGCGCCGCTGTTCGCCACCTTCATCATCGGCATGTTCTGGAAGCGGATGAGCGCCCTGGCCGGCTTCTGGTCGCTGCTGCTGGGCACCCTGGTGTCGCTGAGCCTCTACCTGCTCTACAAGGGCGGTGTGGTCGACTTCAACTCCGACCTGGAGGAGAGCTTCTGGGGTGCCGGTCTGGCGTTCGTCACGGCGGTGGTGGTCGCCGCGATCGTCACCCCACTCACCTCACCCAAGCGGGACGAGGAGTTGCGCGGGCTGGTGTACGGCATGGGCGGCGTCGACCTGAAGGGCGACGTGCTCGCCGGGGACGCCGTCTGGTACCGCTCTCCGGTGCTGCTCGGTCTGATCGCGGTCGCGCTGGCCGCCCTCTTCTACATCCCGGTCTTCTAAGGAAAGGGGTCGGCAGATGAGCAACGATGGCCAGCCGGCACAGGACCCGCTGATCGACGAGGCGCAGGCGGAGCAGCGGCGCTCCGCCGCGGCCCGGCTGTTCGACATCCGCCGGGTGATCGGTGGCCTCTTCGTCGCGTACGGGATCATCGTGACGCTGATCGGCATCTTCGACAGCCGGGCCGAGATCGACAAGGCCGAAGGCGTCCGGATCAACCTGTGGGCCGGGCTGGCGATGCTCGTGTTCGGGCTGCTCATGCTGCTCTGGCAGTGGCTGCGCCCGGCGGAGGCGCCGGCCCCGAACGAGAAGCAACCCGACGCCTGACCGCCGGGCCGCCCGGCCCGACCGCACGACATGAGCACGGCCCGGCCCGACCGCCGGGCCGTGCGGCATGAGCGGGGCACGAAGGGGTACGTGGGGGAAATCAGGCACCGTGTCGGACACAGGAGGCAGCACCATGACCGATCGCGATCGCCAACCGCCGCTGGAGGACAGCCCCGAGGTGGCCTCGGCGGTGGACGATGACGCCACCGTGCCGCAGCTGCGCACCGGCGGTGGCCCGGACCGGGACACGCCGGGCTTCGCCGAACCCCGCACCCGACCGGACGATCTCGCACCGGACACCGACGAGCTGATCGGCGACCCGTACGCGGCCGGCACCGGGGCGACCGGGACGGGCACCGGCGCTGGTGGGGACAACATCCGCACCGGAGGCGAACAGCCCTGGGAGCCGGAGGACCTGGTGATGGCCCGCGGCCAGGACCTGACACCGGAGAACCTGGAGAAGGCCCGCCGTGACCTGGCCGAGCAGGGCCGGGCGGCGATCGAACGCACCGTGCCCTGAGTCGGGACGACACGGGCGTGAGTCGAAGTCCTCGGTCGAGCCGAGGCGGAGTCCAGGCGGCGGTCCGGCAAGGCGGAGGTTGGCCCGGATACCGGTGTTGTATCCGGGCCAACCTCCAACGCGGCCGACCGTCGTCTGGGCCCGCCGCAGGCCCGCCAGGGGCTTCGACCACGCCCAAGGGGGGTCCCCGACCCGACCTGTGACGGTCGGGCCGGGGACCCGGGGGGAACCTGCTGCCAACAGTGCCTCACCAACCACTGGCAGCGGGTTGGTGCGTGAGCTACCCGATCAGAGCCCCGGGTAGGCGTTGCGCATGAGCTCCTGGAACTGGGCGGAGAACCACGCACCGGAGATCGGCGCGTTGGCCAGGGCCCCGGACGGGTTGTTGCCGTTGCGGGCGTTGCCGCCGTACGTCGGGTCGCACATCCGGTCGAAGCCCTTGCCCTCGTTGTTCGGGATCTCCTTGCTGGAGCCGTCCGACTCACCCGGGGGCTTCACCCAGACGTAGGCGTCGATGCCCGTCGCCGGGTTGGCCCGCGGCCGCTCGCCGAGGCCGGCGCCGGCCTGGTTGCACCAGTTGCCGAGGTGGGCCCGACGGTCGATGCGACCCCCGTTGACGTACGTGTCGACGCTGGTCGTGGCACCCGGACCGGTGGGCCGCGCGGAGCCACCCCAACCGTTGCGGGACGTGTCGATCAGCATGCCGATGTTGGAGTTGAAGCCGACCGAGACCAGCTTGGTACGGAACGCCTGGGCGAAGGACAGCTCGTCGACGTAGAAGTTCCAGTCGACCCACTTGGACTGCCGCACCGACTGACCGTTCACGTTGTCCGTGACCTTGAAGTACGGCTCGGTCAGCGCCGAGTAGTTCGCGGTGTTGGTGATGAACCCGTGCACGTTGTTGACCGTGCTGCCGGAGGCGACCGCGGCGGTCTTCAGGATGTCGGCGGTCGGGCCGAAGTTGGAGTCCCAGCCGAGCCAGCCGTGGTGTCCGGCGTCGATGTAGTTGTAGACGTTGCCGATGGCGCCGAGCTTGGCGAGGGCGTAGCCGACACCGTTGACGTAAGCGCCGTTGGCCTTGACCGTGTCGCACATGACCGTGCCGCCGGGCTGGCCGGACGTGTTGGTGACCAGGTTCGGCAGCGAGTCGATCTCGATGACGTTGATGATCCGCAGGCTGCTGTACTTCGACTCGCCCTGGATAGCGGCGATCGGGTCGATGTACTGGGCTTTGTACTTCGGCAGCTCGTCCGGACCCAGCTCACCGTTGGAGGCGAGCGCGGAGCAGTCCCGGCCGGGCAGGTTGTAGATCACGAACTGGATGTAGCCGGCGCCCTGGCGCAACGCCTCGTCCAGGTGCTGCCGCACCCCGAAGGCACCGTTGGAGCTGCTGTCCGGCGTGCCGTTGATCGCGGCGATCCGGTCCAGCCAGACGGCCGTGGGGTTGTTGGAGACGCGGCTTCCGCCGGTCTCGGCGTCCGCCTTGGCCTTCCACTCCGGGTTCACGTAGCCGCGCACTCCGGCGTACGGGTTGTCGACCTTGGTGCCGGGCGGCGGCGTGGTGGGCGGCGGCGTGGTCGGCGGCGGGTCGGTCGGCGGCGGCGTGGTCGGCGGGGGCGTGGTCGGCGGGGTGGTGCCACCGTTGCAGACCACGCCGTTCAGGGTGAACGAGGTCGGCTTCGGGTTGCTGCCGCTCCACGCGCCGTTGAAGCCGATGCTCGTCGACGCGCCGGTGGCCAGGGTGCCGTTGTAGGACAGGCTCTGGGCGGTGACCTGGCTGCCGGACTGAGTGAACGTGGCCGACCAGCCCTGCTGCACGCGCTGGCCGGAGTTGGGGAAGGTCCAGCCCAGGGTCCAGCCGTTCAGCGGGTCGCCGACGTTCTTGATGGTGACGCTCGCGGTGAAACCGCCCGGCCATTCGTTGCTCGTGTACGCGATGTCGCACTGCGTCGCGGCCTGCGCCGCGGTAACCGGAATCGTTACGAGCCCACCGGCGACCAGGGCACCCGCGCCGGCGAGCGCGAGGGCCCGGCGTGGGCCGGTTAGCCTTCTCCACACATTCATGCCACTGATCTCCTTGGGCGAGACCGGGCCCGAGTACGGCCCGGCGGGACGGCCCGATGGGCGTCCTGCACGGACGGCCGTCGGCGCCAACGGGATTCTTGGGGGGCGCCCGACCCGGACGGGCGATGGTGGTGGTGGTGCCCGGCCGATGCTTCGGCCGGTCGATCAGCGGCGGGATGTCGCCCGATGAACGGGTGCCCTCGACTCCCCTGCCTGCACGGTGTGGCTCTCTGAACCGCGTTCGCCGATTCTTGCATGGGAGCGCTTCCATGGCAATGGCTCGATGCGTTGCCGGAGCGTTTCGGACGATACCCCCGAGTGCGCCCGAGCGGCACGCACCGCTCGGACCCGCCGCTACCGGATGACCAAGGCCAGCCGGGCACGGCGAGCGCGGAACACCGTGCCGTATCCAGAAGGTCCCGGGCCGCGCGACACGACGCTCGCCGCGGCGAAAGCCGCGTAGCACTCCTTCACCTCTTACTTGGATCAAAGGTCAAAACGCGAATCTTTCACTTCATAAGTCGCGAAACCGTCTAACGTCGGTCTTAGCTCGGTTGTCGCCGAGCGCAGGACAACAGGGATGGAGTGACGCAGGTCATGGCTAAGAAGATGCTCGGGAAGGTCGTTGCGGGCGCCGCGCTCGGCGGCGCGTCGCTCCTGGTGTTCGCACCGGGGATCGCGTTCGCCGACGGCCACGACGACGGCAAGGTCTACGCCAAGCCGCACGTCGTCAAGGCGGGCGACGAGGTCAAGCTCCTCGAGATCTGCCCGGATCGGCAGGAGCACGCGTACGTGTGGTCCAAGGTCACCGGCAAGGTCAAGCTCAAGCCGGCGCACGAAGACCGGGGCGAGGACCGCGAGTGGAGCGAGGAGGAGAACTCCTCCGACCACGAGAACGGCAAGGACGAGAACGGCAAGGACCACGAGGGCAAGGACGAGAACGGCAAGGACCACGAGGGCAAGGACGAGAACGGCAAGGACGACAAGGGCAAGGACGAGCACGGCAAGGACGACAAGGGCAAGGACCACGAAGGCAAGGACGAGAACGGCAAGGACGAAAACGGCAAGGACGACGAGAACAAGGACGAGAACGGCGGCCAGGGTGGCGGCGCTGCCGCCGACGCCTACGGCGACGAGGACAGCAAGGACTGGAAGGGCGAGGAGCACGGCCAGGACGCCGAAGAAGGCCGTGACAAGAAGGACTGGGAGTCCAAGGACGAGGGCAAGAAGGACTGGGAGTCGAAGGACGAGCACGGCTCCGAGTACGGCTCGGACAAGGGCTGGGAGTCCAAGGACGAGCACGGCTCCGAGTACGGCTCGGAGGAGCGCGGCAGCTACGGCAAGGACGAGCACGGCTCGGAATACGGCTCGGACAACGGCTCCGACAAGGGCTGGGAGAACAAGGACGAGCACGGCTCCGAGTACGGCTCGGACGAGCGCGGCA
>NZ_JBIAFG010000003.1:94922-224133 GCF_042869175.1 Micromonospora sp. NPDC007208
CAGCTACGGCAAGGACGAGCACGGCTCGGAATACGGCTCCGACAAGGGCTGGGAGAACAAGGACGAGCACGGCTCCGAGTACGGCTCGGACGAGCGCGGCAGCTACGGCAAGGACGAGCACGGCTCGGAATACGGCTCCGACAAGGGCTGGGAGAACAAGGACGAGCACGGCTCCGAGTACGGCTCGGACGAGCGTGGCGGCTACGGCAAGGACGAGCACGGCTCGGACGAGCGCGGCGGCTACGGCAAGGACGAGCGCGACTCGGACGAGCGCGGCGGCTACGGCAAGGACGAGCGCGACTCGGACGAGCGCGGCGGCTACGGCAAGGACGAGCACGGCTCGGACGAGCGTGACCGGGGCGACGACCGCGAGTTCGTCTACTACGGCGAGGCCAAGGTCGACAAGGACGCCAAGCCGGGCCGCTACGAGCTCAAGGGCTCCTGCGGCGAGGGCGAGCTCGTCGTGCTGCCGCACGGCGGGGTCGACGGTGGTGACGGTGGCGTGAGCACCGGCACCGACCGGGGTCTGGCCACCGGCGGGGCGGGCGTGCTCGGCGCTGCCGCGCTGGGCGGGATCGTGCTGATGCGTCGTCGGCGGACCGATGGTTCGCTCGTCTGACGTGACGGCGACACCGGCCGGCGGCCGCCACGGGAGACCGTGGCGTGCCGCCGGCACGGCCGTCGTCGTCACCATGGCCATGATCGGCGCCGGCATGATCGGCGCCTCCCTGAAGACAACGCCCAGTCCCCGACCGCCGCAGCCGCTGGCCCAGGCCGGCCCCGAGGCGACCGGGCCGGCGAGCACCGCCGACGACGGGCAGCCGGCCGGTCAGGGAGAGGCTCCGACCGGGTTGGCCCGCTCGGCACCGACCAGCATCGAGATCCCCCGGATCGGCGTCGACGCGACGATCATGTCGTTGGGCACCAACCCGGACGGCACCGTCCAGGTCCCTCCGTTGGACAAGGCCGACCAGGCCGGGTGGTACGAGCCCGGCGCGAGCCCCGGCGAGACGGGTAACGCGGTCATCGTCGGGCACGTCGACTCGGCGGTGCTCGGCCCTGCCGTCTTCTTCGACCTCGGCGCTCTCACCCCTGGCGACACCGTCACCGTGCGCCGCGCCGACGGGGTGCCGGCCACCTTCACTGTCGACTCGGTGAAGTCGTACCCGAAGACGGCCTTCCCCACCGAGTTGGTGTACGGACCGAGCGACCGGCCCAGCCTGCGGGTGGTCACCTGCGGCGGTCAGTTCGACGCCGCCGCGAAGAGCTACCCGGACAACATCGTCGTCTTCGCCACCCTGGCGGCGTGACCGGCGACGAACGAAAGCGGTCCGCCCGGTCGGGGTGACCCGACCGGCCGGACCGCGTCCGGCGTACCTGAACTCAGGCGGCTGCGGAGGTCCGCACCAGGGTGCGGATCTGGCGCAGCAGCACCGACAGCGCGGCGAGGTCTGCCCGCGACTCGTCGAACTCCCCCATCGCCCGTCGGGCGCGATGGATGGAGGTGGCGTTCGACTGCTCCCACTGCTGCACCCGCTCGTGCGGCGGCAGGTCGCCCGGGGTGGAGTCGAGTACCTCCGCGGTGAGCGCGGCCAGCGCGGCGTACAGGTCGTACCGCAGCGCCATCCGGGCCAGCGTCTGCCAACGGTCCTCCCGCGGCAGCAGGGAGATCTTCGACAGCAGCGAGTCCACCCGGAACAGGTCGGACAGCACGAAGTAGACCGAGGCCACCTCGCTGACGTCCCGCCCGCTGGCGTTCGCGGTCTCCACCACGTCCATCAGGCCGAAGCTGTACATCAGCCGGGTCGCCCGCTCCGCCAGCTCGCGGGGCAGCCCACGCTCGGTCATCGAGTCCATGTGCGCGGCGATGCCCTGGCGCTCGTTGCCGTAGAACAGATCCTCGAGCCCCGGCAGCAGCCGGGTGACCCCGTCCCGCAGCCGGGCGATCTCGGCCGGCACGTCGATCGGCGAGCGCCGGTTGGAGACCAGCCAACGCACCGCCCGGTCGAGCAGCCGGCGGGTGTCCAGGTAGACGCTGGTCTGCAGCTCCGGTGCCACCTTGTTGTCCAGCGCCTCGACCGCGTCCCACAGGTCGCGCAGGCCGAACACCTCACTGACCACCACGTACGCCCGGATCACGTCCGCCGCGCTGGCCGCCGTCTCCTCGACCACCCGGAAGATGAACGAGATGCCACCCCGGTTGATCGCCTCGTTGACCAGCACGGTGGTGACGATGTCCCGGCGCAGCCGGTGCCGGCCCATCCGGTCGGCGAACCGCTCGCGCATCGGCGTCGGGAAGTAGTTGACCAGGACCTCGGTCGTCCACTCCTCGTCGGCCAACCCCTCGGTGAGGATCTCCCGCTCCAGGACGATCTTCACGTACGCCAGCAGCACCGCGAACTCCGGCGCGGTCAGGCCGGATTCGCTGCGGACCGCCAGCTCCTCGTCCGGAGGCAGCGCCTCCAACGCCCGGTCCAAGCCGCCCGAACGCTCCAGCTCGTTGATCATCCGGCGGTGCACCGGGAGCAGCGAGGCGGCCTGGGCCTGGGCGTTGTTGATCGCCCGGGCCTGGTCGTAGTTGTCCCGCAGCACCAGCTCGGCGACCTCGTCGGTCATCCCGGCCAGCAACTCGTCCCGGTCGGCCGTGGTCAGCTCCCCGTCGGCCACCGCCGTGTTGAGCAGGATCTTGATGTTCACCTCGTGGTCGGAGGTGTCCACCCCGGCGGCGTTGTCGATGAAGTCCGTGTAGATCCGGCCACCGGTCAACGCGTACTCGATCCGGCCGAGCTGGGTCCAGCCCAGGTTGCCGCCCTCGCCCGCCACCCGGCAGCGCAGGCTGCGCCCGTCCACCCGGATCGCGTCGTTGGACTTGTCGCCCACCTCCGCGTTGGTCTGGGTGGAGGCCTTGACGTAGGTGCCGATGCCGCCGTTCCAGAACAGGTCCACCGGGGCGGTGACGATCGCCTTCATCAGGTCCTGCGGCGACATCTGCGTGACGTCGTCGTCCAGGCCGATCGCCGCCCGGACCTGCGGCGTGATCGGGATGGACTTCGCGGTACGCGGGAAGATGCCGCCACCTGCCGAGATCAGCTCCGGGTTGTAGTCCTCCCAGGAGGAACGAGGCAGGTCGAACAACCGCCGACGCTCGGCGTACGAGGTGGCGGCGTCCGGCTCCGGATCGAGGAAGATGTGCCGGTGGTCGAAGGCGGCCACCAGCCGGATGTGCTCGGAGAGCAGCATTCCGTTGCCGAACACGTCGCCGGACATGTCACCGACGCCGACCACCGTGAAGTCCTGGGTCTGGGTGTCCAGGCCCAACTCCCGGAAGTGCCGCTTGACCGACTCCCAGGCGCCCCGGGCGGTGATGCCCATCTTCTTGTGGTCGTAGCCGGCGGATCCGCCGGACGCGAACGCGTCGCCCATCCAGAAGTTGTGGGCCTTGGAGATCTCGTTGGCGATGTCGGAGAACGTCGCGGTGCCCTTGTCGGCCGCCACCACCAGGTACGGGTCGTCGCCGTCGTGCCGGACCACGTCCTCGGGCGGCACGATCTGCCCGCTGACGATGTTGTCGGTGACGTCCAGCATGGCGCCGACGAACTCCTGGTAGCAGGCGACCGCCTCGTCCCGGTCACCCGGCTTCTGCTTCAACACGAAGCCGCCCTTGGCGCCGACCGGCACGATCACGGTGTTCTTCACCATCTGCGCCTTGACCAGGCCCAGTACCTCGGTGCGGAAGTCCTCCCGACGGTCGGACCAGCGCAACCCGCCCCGGGCCACCGGCCCGAACCGCAGGTGCACACCCTCGAACCGGGGCGAGTAGACGAAGATCTCGAACTTCGGTCGCGGCGCGGGCAGGTCCGGAATGGCCTGCGGGTCGAGCTTGAACGCCACGTACGCCTTGGGCCGCCCGTCGGCGCGCTTCTGGTAGAAGCTGGTCCGCAGCGTCGCCTCGATCAGCGTCAGGTACGAGCGCAGGATCCGGTCCTGGTCGAGGCTCGCCACGTCGTCCAGCGCGGCCCGGATCGTCTCCACCAGCTCACCGCTGCGCTGCTGCCGCTGCTCGGTGCTCAACTCGCCCGGCGCGAACCGGGTCTCGAACAGCTCCACCAGCAACGCGGCGAGCTTCGGGTACGCGATGAAGGTCTGCTCCATGTAGTCCTGCGAGAAGACCGTGCCGGCCTGCCGCAGGTACTTCGCGTACGCCCGCAGCACCACCACCTGCCGCCAGGTCAACCCGCCGCGCAGCACCAGCTCGTTGAACCGGTCCACCTCGGCCTCGCCGCGCCAGGCCGCCGCGAAGGCATTCTCCACATGCGGGCGCACCTCGGCCAGCTCGTGATGCCCCTCGGGCAGCATGAGGCCGAAGTCGTACAGGTAGACCCGACCGTCGATCCGGTCCACCTCGTACGGGTGCTCGTCGACCACGCGTACGCCGAGCGAGTGCAGCACCGGCAGCACGGCGGAGAGCATCATCGGCTCGCCGTACCGGTAGACCTTGAACCGGACGTCCATCGCCTCGGCCAGGTCCGCACCCGGTACCCGGGTGCCCGGCCGGGGCGCCAACTGCTTGCGGAACAGGTGCATCTCCAGCTGGCCGGGCTCCTCCAGCAGCTCCAGCTTCGCCAGGTCCTTCATCGCCTCGTACGGCGTGTGCCCGTCCTTGTAGCCCTCCGGGAACGCGTCGGCGTACCGGGTGAACAGGTGCTTGGCCTGCTCATCGCCGAGCTTGCGCTCCAGCACCAACCGGTAGTCGTCGTCCCAGAGCCGGGTGGCGTCGGCCAACTCCTCGGCCAGCAGGTCGGCGTCGATGTCGCCGGGCGGCCGCGTCGGGTCGGTACGGACGATGAAGTGCACCCGAGCCAGCATCGACTCGGTGACCCGGGTGGTGTAGTCCACCCCGACGCCGTTCAGCTCACGCAGCAGGATGTCCTGCATGCGCAGCCGGTTCTGGGTGGTGAACCGGTCCCGGGGTAGGTAGATCAGGCAGGAGATGAACCGCCCGTACGCGTCCCGACGCAGGAACACCCGCAGCTGCCGGCGGCCCGCCATCCGCAGCACACCGACCACCGCGTGGTAGAGATCGTCGGTCTTGATCTGGAACAGCTCGTCGCGCGGGTACGTCTCCAGGATCTGGATCAGATCCTTGCCGGAGTGGCTGCGCTGGCTCAGGCCGGAGCGGTCCAGCACCTCGGCCACCTTGCGGCGTACCACCGGCAGTTCGCGGACGCTGGTCCGGTAGGCGGCCGTCGAGAACAGGCCCAGGAAACGCCGCTCACCGATCACGTCACCGGCGGAGTTGAAGATCTTGAAGCCGATGTAGTCCAGGTACGCCGAGCGGTGCACGGTCGCACGCGAGTTGGCCTTGGTGATGATGAGCAGGCGCTTCTCCAGCACCTTCTCGTGCGCCTCCGGAGTCATCGACGACAGCGACCGCGCGTCCGGCGAATCCGAGCGCAGGATGCCCAGGCCGGTGCCGAGCACCGCCTCCAACGCCTTTCCGTCGACCGGGTCGGTGGCGTCTCCGCCGTCGGCGTCCACCAACCGGTACTCGCGGTAGCCGAGGAAGGTGAAGTGGTCCTGGGCGAGCCAGCGCAGCAGCTCCACCGAGTCGGTGATGTCCTTTTCCGGCACCGGTGGGCGGTTGTCGGACGTACGGGCGGACGCCAGCTCGTCGGCGAGCGCGAGGGCACGCTGACGCATCTTCGGCCAGTCCTCCACCGCCTCCCGCACGTCGGTGAGCACCCGCTGCAACTCGCGGCGCAGCCGGTCCCGCTCGGCCGCGTCCCGGACCGGGTCGATCTCGATCCGCATCCAGCTCTCGATGATGTCGCCGGAGATCGCGTCGTCCGGCTCCACATCCGCGGAGACCTCGGTGAGCCGGCCCAGCGGCTCACGCCGCACCACCACCAGCGGGTGCACCAGCAGGTGCACGTCGAGGTGGTACGAGTTGAGCAGCGCCGTCACCGAGTCGACAAGGAACGGCATGTCGTCCGTGACGATCTCGACGACCGTGTGGTGCTGGTCCGCGTGCGGTTCGTGGATCCGCAGCTTCAACTCGCCCGGGACCCGTTGCTGGGCGAGATCCCGGTGTGCCCGGGCCGCGTCGAGCATCTCCTCCGCCGTGAAGCCGACCAGCTCCTCGTCCGGGGCGAACCGCCAGAAACGGCCGACAAGTGTCGCCGCGTCGTGGTCGTCCCCCGCGAGCGCGACGGCCTGGGCCACCAGGCGCTCCGCGTTGGGGACGGGTTCGTCGAGCTCGGCGTCCTCCACGTCGTCGGCCAACGCCTCGGTTGGCAGACCCAGATCGTAGATGGTGTCGATGCTCGACCCGGTCAGCCCGGTGACTCCCGTGTCGAGCCGGCCGTAGCCGTCCCCGTCGGTCGCCGAATCGAAGCTGTCATCGTCCCGGCCGGAGTCATCCTGCCGGAGGTCGGGTTCCGGTTTGATCGCCGGACGCCGGTCCATCGGTGCCACTCCCCTCGACCCACCGCGTTGTGGGTCACTCTGCCGCCCAGCCTAGGCCCTGCCGTTGTGCGCCTTCGTCGGCGGACCACTGGCCAGACGTCCGGATCGGGACTTTGTCCTTTCACCCGTTGCGGGTCCGAGGTTGGCCGGCTGCGGGATACCCCGCCACGCGATGTTCATCACACGGGCGCGGCCCGTCTTTGAGCGCGGCCGAGCACCTGGGGGACGTTGGGGACGCCATTCGCGTACTACCGTGCGAGGGCAGTCCGAGATCGGAAGGACCAGCTTCATGCCCTTGTCGTACCCCCGGCCCCACCGGCCGAACCCCGCCCGCCGGCTGGCCGCCGCCGCCACGACAGCGCTCCTCGCGGCGGGTGTCCTGGTCGGTTGCTCGGGTGACGACGGGCCGCAGCGCACCGTCGACGCCTTCCTCGCGGGCTGGCGCAGCGGTGACCTCCAGGCGGTCGGTCTGATCGACCCGCTCGGCTCGAAACTGCCGTCGGCCGACGTGGCGCGCGAGATCAAGGACCTCTCCGGTGAGCTGGCGGCCACCCCGCCCACGCTGACGCGTCGCGGCGAGCCGAAGATCACGAAGGACATCGCGACCACGACCGTCCAGGTGGAGTGGGCCCTGCCCGGTCAGACCCGTTGGGCGTACGACCGGGAGGTGCGGCTCGCCCACGGCGACGACGACCAGTGGCAGGTGATCTGGGAGCCGAAGGTGGTGCACGAGCAGCTCACCAAGGGTGACCGGTTGGCGCTGCGCCGCGACCCCGGTGCCCGCGCCGCGGTGCTGGACAACGCCGGGAAGCCGATCGTGACCCCGCGCCCGGTGGTCCGGGTGGGTGTGCAGCCCAACGGGGTCGCCGACATCAAGAAGCTCGTCAAGGACCTCGACGCGGCGTTCAAGGCCATCCGCCCCGCGCTGGTCCCCGGCGTCGACCTGGCCGACCTGCCCGATCGGGTGGCCAAGGCCGAGCCGGGCGCGTTCGTCGAGGTGGTGTCGCTCCGCGAGGAGGCGTACCAGCAGATCAAGCCCCGGATCTACGACCTGCCCGGCACCAAGTTCGTCTCCGACAAGATCGACCTGGCGCCCACCCGCGAGTTCGCCCGCGCGTTGCTCGGCACGGTCGACCCGGCGCAGGCCGACGACCTCGCCGCACACCCCGACCGGTACGTCGTCGGCGACCTGGTCGGGCACGGCGGGCTGCAGGGCCGCTACGACGAACGACTGCGCGGCGGCCCCGGGCTGACCGTGGTGGTCGAGCGTCCGGCCGAGGGCGGCAAACTCGAACCCACAGGCACCGAACTGTTCCGCCGGGAGCCGCAGCCCGGGCAGGCGCTGAAGACCACGCTGGACGTCGCCGTCCAGAACGCGGCCGACGGGGCACTGCGCGCCGAGTCGCGCCGCTCCGCCCTGGTGGCGCTCCGGATCAGCGACGGCGCCGTGCTCGCCGCCGCGAACGGCCCCGGCCCGGCCGGGGAGAACCTGGCCTTCAACGCCCAGGTGCCGCCGGGCTCCACGTTCAAGATGGTCAGCACGCTGGGCCTACTGGACCGGGGCGCGGTCACCCTGGACGGGCCGGTCGACTGCAAGAAGACCTTCACCGTGGACGGCCGGTCCTTCAAGAACTCGGACAACTTCGAACTCGGCTCGGTGCCCTTCCGCACCGACTTCGCCAAGTCCTGCAACACGGCGTTCGCCGCGCTGGCCCCGAAGCTCGGCGGCGACGGGCTGGCCGTCACTGGCCGCTCGCTGGGCCTGGAGGGTCAGTGGGACCTCGGCACGGACGCCTTCACCGGCAAGGTCTCGACGGGCGGCAGCCCGACCGAGCAGGCCGCCGCGTCGTTCGGGCAGGGCACCACGCTGGTCAGCCCGCTCGCCATGGCCGGCGCCACCGCCGCCGTCGCCCGCGGCCGCTTCGAGCAGCCGAAGCTGCTGATCGACCCGGCCCCGGCCAAGCCGGCCCCGGCCGGCGAGCAACTCAAGCCAGAGTCCGTCGCGGCGCTGCGCACGATGATGCGCGAGGTGGTCACCGCCGGCACCGGCAGCGCGCTCAAGGATGTGCCGGGCGAGGTGTACGGCAAGACCGGCACCGCCGAGTACGACGACAACCCGGCCCACACCCACGCCTGGTTCGTCGGCTGGCGGGGAGATGTGGCGTTCGCCGTCTTCGTGGAGAAGGGCGGGGCCAGCACCGCCTCGGCCGTCCCGATCGCCGAGCGCTTCCTCCGCGCCCTCCCGGCCCGCTGACCCACCACCCGGTCAGGCGGTGTCGGCTTCGCGCCGCTCGGGTGGGTTCTGGGTCGACGGGGCGGTGCGCCGGAGGAGACCTGGGCCGGCCGACGCCGGCGGGCCGACCGGTTCGCGCTCGACCAGGGGCGCGACACCGGCCGCGACACCGCCCGATGGCTCGGAGTGGGCCCGTCCGCCCGTGCCGGGTGACTCCCCCTCGGCCGGGATGTCGTACGGCGCCGCGCTCACCGACGAACCGACGCCGGGGACGCCAACACCGGCGGACCCGACACCGGCAGGCCCGAGCGCAGCAGACCCGAGCGCAACGGGCCCGACATCGGCGGGGTCGAGGTCAGCGGCGTCGACGTCGGCGGGGAATTCGAGCCTCGCAACCCGCTCCGCACGGTCGGGACGCTCCGCACGGTCGAGACGCTCCGCACGGTCGGCACGGTCGGCACGGTCGGCACGGTCGGAGCGGTCGGTGGTGGCGGTCGGGGCCCGGCCGTTGCCGCGTCGCGGGGAGGGCGTCGGGCGGGCCGACAGCAGTCGGGGCGGGACGGCTTCCGGGGCGGTCACCGGTGCCAGACCGGCGACCACGGTGTTGACGATCTCGGCCGCGTACGAGCCGTCCGGGTCGTAGTCGGGGTCGAAGACGGTCAGCTCCACGCCGAGGCAGTGCGGGGTGTCGACCAGGCCGGCGAGCAGGATCTCCAGCTCGGCGAAGGCGATTCCACCCGGGTCGGGGGCATCCACGGCGGGCATCACCGCGGGGTCGAGCACGTCCACGTCGATGTGCACCCAGTAGCCCGCGCAGTCCGCGAGTTGCTCGTGCGCCCACTGGGCGGTCCGGGCGGCGCCTTCGGCACGCAGCGCCGGCACCGGTCGGGTGGTGATCCCGGCGGCCTGGAGGTCGAGCCGGTACTCGTCCTGTGCGCGGATGCCGAGCACCACCACGTCGATGTCGCGGAAGTAGGGCCGGCGGCCCTCCAGCGCGGCCAGGTCGGCCTGCCCTCGCCCGGTGACCAGGGCCAGGTCCTCACCGGCGGCCGCGCCGACGTACGAGGCGTTGCCGGGGTGCCGGAAGTCGGAGTGCCCGTCGACGAAGACCAGCCCGATCCGCCCGCCGACGGCCTCGCCGAGGCGGTGCATGGCCAGGGCCGAGCCGAGGAGTACGGAGCAGTCGCCGCCCAGCACCACCGGGAACTCGCCCCGGTCGATGATCGAGCCGATGCGTTCGGCGAGGGCCAGCGAGTAGTCGGCGATCTCCCGGGCGTGGCACACCCCGTCGCCGGGCCGCCAGTCGCCCGGGTCGTACCGGGCGGGGGTGACGCAGCCGGCGTCGCGGGCGCGGAGCCGGGCCAGCAGGTCGTGGTCACGCAGCGCCCCGGGCGCCTTGGCGCACCCCGGGACCGACGTGGGCGTCGGCGGCCGTAGACCGAGATTTGTCGGCGCGTCGAGGACGGCGATCCGGCGCATCATGAGCTCCCGTCCTCGGTGGTCGGGCGGGCCGGCCGGAACGCCGGCCCGCGCTGGCGTGCTACGAACTCAGAACAGGGCGCTGGCCAGGGCCCGACGCGCCGAGGCGACCGCCGGATCGTCTGGGCCGGCGATGGAGAAGAGCGAGACCAGGTGCTGGCGGACCGTCTCACGGTCCTCACCGGCGGTGCGCCGGACCAGACCGACGAGCCGCGCGTACGCCTGCTCGGCCAGGCCGCTGAGCACCTCGATGTCGGCGGCCAGCAGTTGGGCGTTGACGTCGTCGGGGGCGCTCTCGGCGGCGGCCAGCGCGGTGGACGGGTCGGCGCCGGCCACCCGGCGGGCCACCCCGACCTGGGCCAGCCCCGCCGTGGCCGCGGCGTCCGCGGGGGCGTCGGCCAGGATCTTCCGGTACGCCTGCTCGGCGGCGTCCAGATCGCCGCTCATCAGCGCGTCGTCCGCCTCGTCGAGGCGGGGGTCCTCCGGCTCGGCCACGGTCACGCCACCGGCCTTGAGTACGGCCTGGAGCCACTGCCGCAACTGCGCCTCGGGCACCACTCCGGAGAAGGCGTCGACCGGCTGGCCGCCGACGACCGCGTAGACCATGGGAATGCCCTGCACCCGGAACATCTGGGCGATTCGGGGGTTTTCCTGCACGTCGACCCGGGCCAGCACCCAGGTGCCGCCGCCCTCGGCGTTCAGCCGCTCCAGGACCGGGGCGAACTCGTCGCTCTCCGGGAAGCCGGCCGCGCCGAAGAACACGACGACGGGCGTGACCATCGAGCGTTCGAGCACGTCGGACTGGATGGTCGCCTCGGTGACGTCCACGATGGCGGTGTCACCGCCGGCGGTGGGCGCGCCGGGGGCGCCGTTGGACGGGCCGCCCTGCGGGGGCGTGCCGGGGCGGGTACTTGCTGGTGCGGGGCCACGCAGCGTGCTGAGGTCGACCGCGCCGCGGGTGAAGATCGACGAGGTGATCCGTGGGTCGCTCATGGTTACCTAGTCTCGCACGTGAGCCCCCGATCTCAGCTCACCCGCAACCCCGACGTTGCAACTCTCACGCCCCGCCCCCACCCCCCGCGATCTTGCACATTCTGTCGCCGGTACGCCACATTCATGCCTTATGTCGGCACAGAAACTGCAAGATCGACGGGGGTGGGGGTGAGAGTGAGGGCGGGGGGTTAGAAGCGGGCTGGTTCCCGGTAGGTGCCCCACTCGGCGCGCAGGGCGTCGCAGATCTCGCCCAGGGTCGCCTCGGCGCGGACCGCGTCGAGCATGGCGGGGATCATGTTCTCGTCGGTACGGCTCGCCTCGATCATCCGGGTCACCGCCGCGCGGACCGCCGACTCGTCCCGCGCGCTCTTGCGCTCGGCGAGCACCCGGCGCTGCTCCAGCTCCACCTCGTGCGAGATGCGCAGGATCTCCAGCTCCTTGGCGACCGTGCCGGTGTGGCAGTTGACCCCGACGATCTTCTTGTCGCCCTTCTCCAGGGCCTGCTGGTAGACGAAGGCCGACTCGGCGATGTGCCCGGTGAACCAGCCGTCCTCGATACCGCGCAGGATGCCCGAGGTCATCGGGCCGATCTGGTGCGGCCCGTCCCCGCCGAGCTGCCGGATCCGGGCGAAGATCTCCTCCGCCTCGGCCTCGATCTTGTCGGTCAGCGCCTCGACGTACCAGGAGCCGCCGAGCGGGTCGGCCACGTTGACCACCCCGGTCTCCTCCATCAGCACCTGCTGGGTACGCAGGGCGATCTCGGCCGACTCGTCGGTGGGCAGCGCCAGGGTCTCGTCCAGCGCGTTGGTGTGCAGCGAGTTCGTGCCGCCGAGCACCGCCGCGAGAGCCTCGACGGCGGTGCGTACGACGTTGTTGACCGGCTGCTGCGCAGTCAGCGACACCCCGGCGGTCTGGGTGTGGAACCGCAGCCACAGGGCCTTCTCGCTGGTCGCGCCGTAGACGTCGCGCAGCCAGCGGGCCCAGATCCGGCGGGCGGCACGGAACTTGGCGATCTCCTCGAAGAAGTCGAGGTGCGAGTCGAAGAAGAAGCTCAGCCCGGGCGCGAAGACGTTCACGTCCAGCCCACGCGAGAGACCCAGCTCGACGTAGCCGAAGCCGTCCGCCAGGGTGTACGCCAGCTCCTGCGCCGCGGTCGAGCCTGCCTCCCGGATGTGGTAGCCGGAGACCGACAGCGGCTTGTAGCGCGGGATCTCCCGAGCGCAGTACTCCATCAGGTCGCCGATCAGGCGCAGGTGCGGCTCCGGGTCGAAGAGCCACTCCTTCTGCGCGATGTACTCCTTGAAGATGTCGGTCTGCAGGGTGCCGTCCAGCTTGGACAGGTCGGCGCCCTGCCGCTCGGCGGCGACCAGGTACATGCAGAACACCGGCACGGCCGGGCCGGAGATGGTCATCGAGGTGGTGACGCCGGCCAGGTCGATGCCGTCGAAGAGCGCCTGCATGTCGGTCGCGGTGTCGATGGCCACGCCGCAGTGGCCGACCTCGCCGAGCGCCTGCGGGTCGTCCGAGTCGCGGCCCATCAGCGTCGGCATGTCGAACGCCACCGAGAGGCCGCCGCCACCGGCGCCGAGGATCATCTTGTAGCGCTCGTTGGTCTGCTGGGCGTTGCCGAAGCCGGCGAACTGCCGGATCGTCCAGGTCCGCCCCCGGTATCCGGTCGGATACAAACCCCGGGTGTACGGATACTCGCCCGGCCAGCCGATCCGTTCGAAGCCCGGATAGGTGGCGCCCTCCGGCGGCCCGTACACCGGCTCCACCGGCATCCCGGAGAGCGTGGTGAAGTCCGCGTCCCTCTTGCGCGCGGCGTCGTACCGGGCCTGCCAGCGCGCCCGTCCGGCGTCGATCTCGTCGGCGTCCATGAGCAGGGCTCCTCCTCGGGTCCTCGACTGCACGTCGAGTGTAAGGCCCCCACCTGAACGATCGCTAAGTCACGCCGTACCGGCGAGTAACGGCGAGCGCCCGCGTCGATCATGGAGTTGTGGTGGTGCACAAATCCCGCAGCCGGGGCCAAAATGACCACCACGACTGCATGATCGACGGACGGAGGGAGGGAGGGAGGGAGGCGGGGCGGGGCGGGGGGTGGACTGGTCAGGTTGGGGGTGTGGTGGGGGTTTCGCTGATCGCCAGGTCGTCGACCCGGATGTTGACCTCATCGACCCGCAGCCCGAATGTCTCGACCGCCTCGGTCACTCGAGCGCGGACCTGACCGCTGACCTCTGCCACCTGTCGACCGGCCTGGATCACCAACACCAGGTTGACCACTGCGGCGTCCCCGGTCACGTGGGCCGAGCAACCCCGTCGGGCGTCACCCACCTGGTCCAGCCCGACCCGGTCGAGAACCGCGTTGAAGAACCGGGCGACGTCCCCACCGAGGTCGGCCACACCGGGCACCGCGCGGGCCGCCGCGACGGCGATCTTCTCGATCACCTCGTCGGCGACCTGCGTCGTCCCGCCGACCGGAACCGACGCCCTGGTCAACTCCTGCGTTGCTTCCAGGTCCACAGTCGCCCCCTGCTCCTCGCACACCACGTCTGGACACGTCCGGCACCCAGTGAAGATGGGGCGGAGCGAGCCTACTGGGACGATGCGTCCCCGGATTTTCCTGGCGGACAGCCAATGGGCGGTCCGGCAGCCGTCAGGCCGTTGCGCACCTACGTCTCAGGCGCCGGCTGCCGTTCCCGGCTGGTTCAGCTCGATGTCGTCCACCGTGACGTTGACCTGGGTGACCGTCAGGCCGTACTTCTCCACGGCCTCGATCACCGCGGCCCGCACCGCCTCGGTCACGTCGGCCACGACGTGCCCGGCGTCGATCACCAGGACCACGTTGATGACGGCCGAGCTGCCCTTCACGTCGGCCGAGACACCCCGGCGAGCGTCGCCCACCGCGTCCAGGCCGACCTTGTCCAGCACGCTGTTGAAGAACCGGGCCACGTCACCGCCGAGATCGGCGACACCGGGCACCGCGCGAGCGGCCGCCCCGGCGATCTTTTCCACGACCTCGTCGGAAACCGACGTGACACCCCGGGCCGCACCCGTCGCGGGCTGCACTGCGCCGGCGTTCTCCACCGCGTCCGTCATGATCACATCTCCCCTGGTCCCGGTGCACTGTGGACCGACCGACTCGTCAGCCCGCTTCGCGGCAGCTCACTGCCGGCCACGCGCCGCGAGCCTACTAAAACCGGAGTGACCTTCGCGTGCCGGCGGGAGGCGCGCTCGGACCGGCGCACGAGCGACGACGTCGGACCGTGCCGATCCGGTACGTCCAGCGTGGACGCGCCGGCCGGCGGGACGCCGGGTCAGCGGGCGAGCTGGGCGAGCAACTCGTCCGCCGCCGTGTACGGGTCGACCGCACCCTCGGCAACCTTGGTGGCGAGCGTGGCCAACTGCGTACCGTCGCGCAGTGAGCCGATCCGGGCGCGCAGGGTGCCGAGCGCGATCGCCTCGATCTCGGCGGCGGCCCGCTTCTCCTGGCGGCGGCGCAGCTCGCCGTGCTCGACCAGCCAGCCCCGGTGCTTGTCGATGGCGGCGGCGATGTCGTCGATGCCCTCGCCGCGCGCGGCGACCGACCGGACCACCTGGGGCCGCCACTGCCCGGGCCCGCGCTCACCGAGAGCGATCATGCCCTGGATGTCACGGACGGTGGCGTCGACGCCGTCCCGGTCCGCCTTGTTGACCACGAACACGTCGGCGATCTCCAGGATGCCGGCCTTGACCGCCTGGATCGCGTCACCCATGCCGGGCGCGAGCAGCACCAGCGTCGTGTCGGCCAGCGAGGCGACCTCCACCTCGGCCTGCCCGACGCCGACGGTCTCCACCAGCACCACGTCGCAGCCGGCGCCCTCCAGCACCCGGACCGCCTGCGGCGTCGCCGCGGCCAGCCCGCCGAGGTGCCCCCGGCTGGACATCGACCGGATGTAGACGCCCGGATCGGTGGCGTGGTCCTGCATCCGCACCCGGTCACCGAGGATCGCTCCGCCGGTGAACGGGCTGGACGGGTCGACCGCCAGCACGCCCACCCGGTGCCCGCGCGCCCGCAGCGCGCGGACCAGCTCGTTCGTGGTGGTCGACTTGCCTACCCCGGGTGAGCCGGTCAGCCCGACCACCTGGGCCTGCCCGGCGTACGGCGCCAGCGCCGCGGCGATCGCCGGCAACAGCGCGTCACCGTTCTCCACCAACGTGATCAGGCGGGCCACCGCGCGGGGGTCGCCCGCGCGGGCCCGCTCGACCAGCAGCGGTACGTCCCGGCTGCGACGCACCGACGTGGTGCCCGCGGCCGGGACGTGCTCAGCCTCGCTCACTGCATCATCTTTGTTCGCGACTGCGGGGCTCGCAAAACCGGCTCACTCCTCGCACTCACTGGCCGGCCGGAGCCTTGCCCGGCACGTGGATGATCAGCGCGTCGCCCTGGCCACCGCCGCCACAGAGCGCCGCCGCGCCGGTGCCACCACCGCGCCGCTTCAGCTCCAGAGCGAGGGTGAGTACGAGGCGCGCGCCGGACATGCCGATCGGGTGCCCCAGCGCGATCGCGCCGCCGTTGACGTTGACCTTGTCCGGGCTGATCCCGAGGTCGCGGGTGGACTGGACACCGACCTGCGCGAACGCCTCGTTGATCTCGATGAGGTCCAGGTCCGCCACGCTCAGGCCACCCTTCTTCAGGGCGTGGTTGATCGCGTTGGACGGCTGCGAGTGCAGGGAGTTGTCCGGGCCCGCCACGTTGCCGTGCGCACCGATCTCGGCCAGCCAGGTCAGCCCCAGCTCCTTCGCCTTGGCCTTGCTCATCACGAGCACCGCGGCGGCGCCGTCGGAGATCGGCGACGAGCTGCCGGCGGTGATGGTGCCGTCCTTGGCGAAGGCGGGGCGCAGCTTGGCCAGCGACTCGACGGTGGTGTCCGGGCGGATGCCCTCGTCCTCGCTGATCACCAGCGGGTCGCCCTTGCGCTGCGGGATGACCACCGGGGCGATCTCGTCGGCGAAGTGGCCGTTCTTCTGCGCGGCGGCGGCCCGCTGGTGACTGGCGGCGGCGAAGGCGTCCTGCTCCTCGCGGGAGATGCCGTGCTTGGCGCCGAGCCGCTCGGTCGACTCACCCATCGAGCAGCAGTCCCAGGCGTCACTGAGGCCGTCGTGCGCCATGTGGTCCTTGACCACCACGTCGCCGTACTTGTAGCCGGTGCGCTGGCCCAACAGCAGGTGCGGGGCGTTGGTCATCGACTCCATGCCGCCGGCCACCACGATGTCGAACTCGCCGGCGCGGATCAGCTGGTCGGCCAGGGCGATCGCGTCCAGGCCGGAGAGGCAGACCTTGTTGATGGTCAGCGCCGGCACGGACATCGGCACACCGGCCTCGACCGCCGCCTGCCGAGCCGGGATCTGACCGGCGCCGGCCTGCAACACCTGCCCCATGATCACGTACTGGACCTGGTCCGGGCTGACGCCGGCACGCTCCAGCGCCGCCTTGATGGCGATCCCGCCGAGCTTCGTGGCCGGGAGGTCCTTGAGGTTGCCCAGCAGCCGGCCCATCGGGGTCCGCGCGCCGCTGACGATCACCGAAGCCATGCCTGCCTCCGAGGGGGTGCCGAGCTGTACGCCTTAACGATTGTTCGGTCAGACTAGCGCCATGGCAGAGAACTCCCCCGTCGAGCCCGGTGCGGACTACGTCACAGACATCGGACTTCGCAAGATTGACCACGTCGGGATCGCCGTGGCCGACCTGGACGCCGCGATCGACTTCTACCAGCGGACGTTCGGGATGCGCTGCGTACACGTGGAGACCAACACCGAGCAGGGCGTTCGGGAAGCGATGCTGGCCGTCGGGCCGACCACCGAGGGCGGCTGCGTGCAGTTGCTCGCCCCGCTCACCCCGGAGTCGACGATCGCGAAGTTCCTGGACCGCAACGGGCCGGGCGTGCAGCAGGTCGCGTACACCGTGGTGGACATCGACGCGGCCTGCGCGGCGCTACGGGAGCGCGGCATGCGCCTCCTCTACGACGCACCGAGGCGCGGCACCGCGGACAGCCGGATCAACTTCGTCCACCCCAAGGACGCCGGCGGCGTCCTCATCGAACTGGTCCAACCCGCCCCCACCCCCCACTAACCTGCGGCCCCCTGCCCCACCCTGCCCCCCCTGCCCCACCCCCCTGGTTGATCAAGAGATTTGCGTCAGGCTGCGCCACGAAGGTGACCGAAAGCTCTTGATCAACCAGGGGTGGCGGCCGGTGGGGCCGGGCGGCGCGCACGTCAGTGCGCGGTTGGCGGGGTGGTCGGACACCTTCACGCATCGGCGGATGCAGTTTTTCACAGAGGACTTCCCGGCCTAGCTACCGTTCAGTAACGTCCGGCCCCACCAGAGCGCGACCGGTGCGGGATGTGTCGAATGCCGACATGGCGGTCGTGCCCACCGGCGCCGACGATGGCAGCACCCGGGCCCGTGCGGGTGCGGATGAACCGGAGGTCACCGTGCAGGACATCCTCGAAGCGATCATGGCGGCGGAGGAATCGAACGATCCGGACCGCGAACTCGCCGGCCTCGCCGGGCTGCCCGTACCGGAGAGCTACCGGGGCGTGGTGGTCCGCGCCGAGGAGGCCCGGATGTTCGACGGCATGGCCACCCGGGACAAGGACCCGCGCAAGGCACTGCACGTGCAGGAGGTGCCGACGCCGGAGCTGGCGCCGGGCGAGGCGCTGGTCGCGGTGATGGCCAGCGCGATCAACTACAACACGGTGTGGACCAGCATCTTCGAGCCGCTGCCCACCTTCAAGTTCCTGGAGCGCTACGGCCGGGTCTCCGAGCTGACCCGCCGGCACGACCTGCCGTACCACGTGGTCGGCTCGGACGCGGCGGGCGTGGTGCTGCGCACCGGCCCCGGGGTGACCCGCTGGGCCCCCGGCGACGAGGTGGTGGCGCACTGCCTCTCGGTCGAGTTGGAGGACGCGGCCGGCCACGACGACACCATGCTCGACCCGCAGCAGCGGATCTGGGGTTTCGAGACCAACTTCGGCGGGCTGGCCGAGCTGGCGGTGGTCAAGGCCAACCAGCTGATGCCCAAGCCGCGGCACCTGAGCTGGGAGGAGGCGGCCAGCCCGGGGCTGGTCAACTCCACCGCGTACCGCCAGCTCGTCTCGCACCACGGCGCCAACATGAAGCAGGGCGACGTGGTGCTGATCTGGGGCGCCTCCGGCGGCCTCGGCGGGTACGCCACGCAGATGGCGCTCAACGGCGGCGCGATCCCGGTCTGCGTGGTGTCCTCACCGGAGAAGGCCGAGCTGTGCCGCAGGATGGGCGCGGAGCTGGTCATCGACCGGGCCGCGGAGGGCTTCCGCTTCTGGAAGGACGAGGAGACCCAGGACCCGGACGAGTGGCGGCGCTTCGGTGAGCGCATCCGTGAGCTGACCAGCGGCGAGGACCCGGACATCGTGTTCGAGCACCCGGGTCGGGAGACGTTCGGCGCCAGCGTCTACGTGGCCCGGCGCGGTGGCACCATCGTCACCTGCGCCTCCACCAGCGGCTTCCAGCACCAGTACGACAACCGCTACCTGTGGATGCACCTCAAGCGGATCGTCGGCAGTCACTTCGCCAACTACCACGAGGCGTGGCAGGCCAACCGCCTCGTCGCGCTCGGCAAGGTGCACCCGACGGTGTCCCGCACCTACCCGTTGGAGCAGACCGGCCAGGCCGCGTACGAGGTGCACCGCAACGCCCACCAGGGCAAGGTCGGCGTGCGCTGCCTCGCACCCACCGACGGACTGGGCGTACGCGACGGCGAGTTGCGCGCCCGGCACGAGGACGCGATCAACCGCTTCCGGGGTCACTGACCGGCACCGCCGGCCGCCAGGGCCCTCTGACCGGCACCGCCGGTTGCGGGGCCCCGGCCGGACGGTGGAACGCGGGATGACCATTGCGCTGATCGCTCATTGTTCTTCCGCCCCCATTAGCGGATAACCCACCCGGATCGAACAAAGGGCCTCGGGGCAACCCCGGGGCCCTTTTCCGCGTCACTCTGCGTGGCGTCCGACCGGCCAAGACCTGCCAAGATCGCCGATTGGTCCAACCACGCCGATCGCAGGAGTTGACCATGTAAAGAGGGCACGAAAGCTTCGCACCGCTCTTGCGAAGCACCCTGGGGCGTCTGCCAGTATGTCCCAATGCCCCAGCAGCAGTCCTCCCCTCTCGCGTTCTTCGATAACGCGAACTCGCAGCCAGATTTCACCGTTGGCCTGCGCGGATACAACACCCATCAGGTCGACGACTTCCTCGGCCGGATGACCGCCGCGCTGACCCAGTCCGAGCAGGCCCGTGCCGAGGCCGAGCAGCGGATGAACGACGCCCAGCGTCGTCTCCGCCAGGCCGAGCAGCGCATGAGTGCGCTGGAGCAGAAGCTCACCGACACGAACAAGCAGCTCGAAGAGAACAGCCGGCCCACCCTCTCCGGGCTCGGCACCCGCGTTGAGCAGATCCTCCGGCTCGCCGAGGAGCAGGCCAACGACCACCGCAACGAGGCCAAGCGCGAGTCGGAGGGCATCCTCTCCGCCGCCCGCCTCGAGGCCCGCGAGATCACCGACAAGGCCCGCGCCGAGGCCGCCGCCATGAAGGCGAGCGCCGAGCGCGAGGCGGGCAACCTGCGCACGGCCGCCGAGCGCGAGGCCGCCGAGGTCCGGGTGCAGGCCCGGCGCGAGGCTGACACGCTGCGCGCCGACGCCGACCGGGAGACCAAGCAGCTGCGTACGGTCACCGCGCACGAGGTGGCCGAGCTGAAGTCGACCGTGGAGCGCGAGGTCGCCACCCTGCGGGCCACCGCGGAGCGGGAGATCACCCAGCAGCGGGCGAAGGCCGCCCGTGAGGCTGAGGAGAAGCGCGCCGAGGCGACCAAGCTGCTCACCGATGCGCGGGACAAGCGCGACAAGGACCTGCAGGCCCTGGAGCTCCAGTTGGCCGAGCGGCGGGAGAAGGCCGAGCGCGAGGAGTCCGAGCGCCACGCCGCCCAGGTCGCGCAGACCCAGAAGATGGTCAGCGAGGCCGAGCAGCGTGCCCGGGCCGCACAGGAGCGGGCCAAGGAGATCGAGCAGCGCGCCGAGGCGCGGCGGGTCGAGTCCGAGCGCAACGCCGCCGAGACGGTCGACAAGGCCAAGGCGCACTCGGAGAAGACCCTCAACGAGGCGAAGGCCGAGTCGCAGCGCCTGCTCACCGAGGCTCGCACCGAGGCCGAGCTGACCACGCAGGCCGCCCGCCGCGAGGTCGAGGACCTCACCCGGCAGAAGGACGCGGTCACCTCGCAGCTGGGTCAGATGCTCTCCGGGCTCGCCGGCATCGTTCCGGGAATGCCGGCGGCGCAGGCCGCTCCGGCTGCCAAGCCAGACGCCAAGAAGACCGATGGCGGTCAGGAGCGGGTTCCCGCGGAGACCGCCGGCTGACGCGAGGCGTCAGGTCGGGGCATCGACGGCGCGAGGTGACACCGGGTAACCGGTGCCACCTCGCGCCGTGTGCGTTTCCCAGCCCGTGGTATCCGGCGGCCGCAACGGAGTGAAGTAGCTCCCACAAGGCCCGTCCGTATCGCCCCAGCAGGGCCCGTTGCGTGTGAGGATGGGGGCATGTCGCACGGCGAGGAACTGTTCGCTCTCGGCGGGGACGTGACGACGGAGCCCAGCTTCGAGTCCGCTCTGCGGGGGTACGAGAAGAAACAGGTCGACCGTTATGTCGCGCGTGCTGAGCACGAGATCGCGACCCTCGCTTCGGAACGGGAACAGGCGTACACACAGATCCACAAGCTCGCCGGCCAGGTCGAGGTTCTCCAGCGCGACCTGACCCAGGTGCGCAAGCAGATGAACGTGGTCGACCGGGCGTCGTTCCGGCATCTCGGCCCGCGGGTCGAGTCGATCCTCACCCTTGCTGAGGAGCAGGCCGAGCAGATCCTCGCCGACGCGAACGGGGAGATCGAGGCCCGTCGTGCCGCGGCCGAGCACATCATCGAGGAGGCCCGCGAGCAAGCCGCACGGGCCCTGAAGGACTTCGAGATCGCCCTCGCCGCCCGACGCGCCGAGGAGGAGCGGCACAGCGCCGCCCAGCGGGCCGAGGCGGACGCGACCCTGCGGTCGGCCAAGGACGAGTCGGCGCAGTTGCGCAAGGCGGCGCAGGACGCACTGGCGAAGGCCCAGCAGGAGGCCACCCAGCTGCGGGACTCCGCCAAGGAGATCCACAACCGGGCCCAGCAGGAGGCCACCAAGCTGCGCGAGACGGCCCGCGAGACGTTGGTCAACGCCCGGCAGGAGGCCAGCGATCTGCGCGACGCCGCCAAGGAGGTGCATGCCAAGGCCCTCCAGGAGGCCAAGCGGCTCACCGACACAGCGACCGAGGCCGGGCGGGCCACCCACGCCAAGGCGCAGCAGGAGGCCAAGCAGATCATCGACGACGCGTCGATGGCCGGCCGGGCCACCCGCGCCAAGGCGCAGCAGGAGGCCGAGCGGCTGACGACGCAGGCCACCGAGTCGGCGAAGCGCAGCCGCGCCGAGACCGAGGCGTACGTGCAGCGGATGCGCACCGAGACCGAGGCGTACGTCCAGCACACCCGGGCGCAGACCCAGCAGGAGCTGGGCGCGTGGCGGGCCGGGGTGGAGCAGGAGGTCAACTCCCGTCGGGAGGCGGCCGACCGGGAGTTGGCGCAGCGACGCTCCACGGCCGAGCAGGAGTTCGCCAAGCGTCGCGACGAGCTGGACAAGCAGCACACGGCGCGCCAGCAGGAGCTGGAGAGCGGGTTCTCCAGCCGCCAGCAGGAGCTGGAGAGCGCGTTCACCACCCGCCAAGACGAGCTGGAGTCCGAGTACTCCACCCGGAAGAACGAGTTGGAGACCGAGTACACCGCTCGCAAGAACGAGATCGAGCAGGGCGCGGCCGGCATCCGTCAGGCCGCCGAGCAGGACGCGGCGGCGCTGCGCCAGCGGGCCGAGACCGAGGCCGCCGAGCTGCTGAGCCGGGCCGAGACCGAGGCCGGCGACAAGCGCCGCAAGGCCGACGAGCACGTGGCGGCGTCCCGGCGGCAGTTCGAGGAGTACGCGGCCACCACCCAGCAGCACCTGGCCACCACCCAGCAGCACCTGGCGGCGACCCAGCAGGAGTCGGCGGCGGGCCGGCAGCAGTTGGCCCAGGTGATGCTGGAGATCGCCCAGGCCCAGCAGCAGCTCGCGGATCTGCGGCAGGAGACCTGGAAGGCCCGGCAGGAGTCCGACGAGCTCCAGCGTCAGATGTCCGAGCTGCGGTTGCAGAGTGTCGCCGGCCCGATCGACGGCCCGACTGCGCCGGCCGCGTCAGACGACGCGAGCGGGGGCGCCCCCGGCGCTGGGGACGACGGCGTGAGCGTTTCCGCCGGCGCGACCTCGGAGTCGGGGACGGGCACCGGGCTGAAGACGGAGCCCGCCGACACCAGGCAGCCGGTGAACGCGGGCGCCGAGGAGTCCGGGCAGTCCACGACGCGGCCGGTGGCCGAGCCGGTGACCACCGTGGACGGTGGCACGGCGAGCGCCGGGGTGGACGGGGAGCCGACCGTGGCCGCCGTTCCGGGCGAGGGTGGCCGGGGCGCCAAGCCCACCAAGATCACTAGCACCGGTGAGAACGGCAAGCGACCCACCAAGCCGACCACCGACGAGCGCAGCGCCAAGCCCAGCAAGGTCACCATCGACAAGGAGTGACGGTACGCCGGCCACGGCGAGTCGTCGTCGTTCGCGCTCACGCTGCGGCTGGCCGCGTATGGGCACCGCCCGCCCAAGCCTCGAAATCTTGGACACTTTCCGTCAACTGCTGACGGAAAGTGTCCAAGATTCACTTACGCGGAAGATGGCACAGAGGCGGGGGTCCAGCCGGCTGCGATGAGGGCGCGGCGGACGGTTTCGGCGACCTCGTCCGGGCGGGCGCGGACCAGCCAGGCCGGAAAGCGCAGGATCCGATCGCCGCTGGTCCACACGTCGTTCTGCCGACGCATGTCCGCCGCCCACTGTTTGGCGTCCATGTGGTGCGCGCCGTCGATTTCCACCTGCACCCGCCACTCCCGCCAGTACGCGTCCAGCCAGCGGTTCCGGCCGGCCGCGTCGACGCGGTGTTTTTGCAGGTCGGGGGCGGGCAGCCGATGCCGGCGGCACAGCCGCACAAAGTCGATCTCGGAGAGCGCCTGCGCGCCACCCGCGATGTCGCTGATGGTCTGCCCGATCAACCGCCGACGGGGAGCCCGAGGAAGGACGTCGAGGACCGCCTGCAACTCCTCGGGCAGCACCCGGCGTTGCTGGCAACCGGCGGCCAGCACCGCCTGCGCCTCGTCCACGCCGGCCGCCCAGCCCGCCGCGTCCACCAGAGCCCGCGCCGTCGTGGTACGCGGCGGGCGGGCACGCTGGAGATGGGCCTCGGGGAGGACCGTGGCGCGGTGGACCAGGACGGCGGGCATGTCGATCGGAAGCCGACGCAGGCTGGTCCGCGCGGCACGGCGGGCTGCCGGCACCAGCACGTGCAGCGGCTCGCGCCGTAATCCCCGTACCCCGGCTTCGGCGGCGGCGGACACCCCGGCCAGCACCGCCCCCGGCCCGGCCGCCAGCACCGCCACCCAGAGCTGCTGGTCGCGGGTGAGTCGGCCATTGCCGGCCAGCAGAAGCCCACGGCTGATAGCCCGCCACCGACCGGAGCGAATCCGGCCCCGTACCGCCCCCTCGCTGAGCAACCCGGCGACCTGCGCGGTCGTCAGCACGCCCGCCTGCTCGAAGGCGAGCCAGTCAAGTGCGTCGGCGTCATCGGCGGGCAGCATCCCGACAGCTTCCGCCGTGGCGCGCCGCCTCACCACCAGATCTTGGACAGTTTCCGTTACGTCGTAACGGAAACTGTCCAAGATCTGCAGGTTCTGGCCGACGTCCGGGGGCGGGTCGATGATCGGGCGACGGAACGGTCCCTGTTCAACCTGGCCCGGGGCGCCGACGGTGGTTGGGTGGGGCACATGGAGCATCAGATTGACGGTCTCGTGGTCGATGGCGACCATGAGGTGGCTACGCTGCTGGCGCGCTGGGAGATGATCAGAAACGGCGCGTTGTCCCGCCGCCAGTCGATCGAGCTTATGAAGGAAGTTGTGACCTCATGGACCTGACCGGCGCGCTCTGGCGCACGTCCAGCCGTAGCGGCAACGGAGAGTGTGTCGAGGTGGCGGACAACCTGCCCGGGATGGTGGGGGTGCGGGACAGTAAGGACCCGACCGGCCCGGTGCTGGTGTTCGCGCCTGCCGCGTGGCGGGCGTTCGTGGCCGTCGCCCGTCGTCCCACCGCCTGAGCCGGGAGGTCCCTGGTGCCACAGCACGACCCGTCCGGCGACGACCCGGACGTGACCCCCGGCCCCCCGCCAGCGGAAAACCCACCGCCGGCGAACACGCCACGGTCGGCGGAGACGCCGCCGGCGAACACACCACCATCGGCGGAGACGCCACCGCCGGTGCCGGTTCCCGCCCCGGGGACCGACCCGGAGGAGCCGCCGGCGGTTCCGTCCGGAAAGTTCGGCACACCGGGGCGGCCACTGCGCCGCAGCAGTTTCCTGCTCGGCTTCACCGGTGCGCTGGGCGTGCTGCTGGCGTACACCCTTTATCTGGGGATTCGCAATGCCGGCGGCATCCTCGTGCTTGTGGTGATTGCGCTCTTCCTCGCGGTCGGCCTCAACCCGGCGGTGGTCCGACTGGGCCGCTGGGGTGTGCCGCACGGCCTGGCGGTAGCGGCGGTCGCCCTCACCGTGGTACTGCTGCTCTGCGGCGGCATCGTGGCGCTGGTCCCACCGATCGTCACCCAGTCGGGGCAGTTCATTGACCAGATCCCGAGCCTGCTCGACGAGTTGCGCCGCAATCCGACGGTCAATGACCTGGTGGAGCGGTACGACGTGGTGGAGCGGGTGCAGGGCGCGGCCAACGCGGAGACGGTCGGACGGGCGCTCGGCGGGGTGCTGGGCGGCGCACAACTGATCTTCGGCACGGTGTTCCGGACGCTGACCGTGCTGGTGCTGACGATCTACTTCCTGGCCTACTTCGACCGGCTGCGTTCGCTGGGCTACTCGTTGGTGCCCCGGTCCCGGCGGCAGCGGGTGCAACTGATCGGCGATGAGATTCTGGCCAAGGTTGGCGCCTACATGGTCGGTGCGCTGAGCATCGCGGTGCTGGCCGGTGCGACGACCTTCGTGTTCGCGTTGATCGTCGACCTGCCGTACCCGTTCGCGCTGGCCGTGGTGGTCGCGGTGACCGACCTGATTCCGCAGATCGGCGCGACGCTGGGCGCGGTGATCGTGAGCCTGGTCGGTTTCGCCGCCGATCTGCCCACCGGCATCGCCTGCGCGGTGTTCTTCCTCATCTACCAGCAGGTGGAGAACTACCTGATCTACCCGAAGGTGATGCGCCGCTCGGTGGAGGTCAACGAGGTGGCCGCCCTACTGGCCGCGCTGCTCGGGGTGGCGCTGCTGGGCGTGGTGGGCGCGCTGATCGCCATCCCCACGGTCGCCGCGCTGCAACTGATCCTTCGCGAGGTGGTGCTGCCCCGCCAGGAGCGCCGCTGAGCGTCAGCCGGCCTGGCCAGCGGCCGGGCCGGGGACGGGGGTGTCGGCGAAGGCGGCCACCGTCCGGTCGGCGTACGCGCTGACGTCGCCGGCCTCCATCGGGCCGTCCCAGGTCGTCGGCAACGGCACCTCGACGGCGGGGTTGACCCGTCGGACGATCTCGTCGAGCACCGTCTCCGCGTCACCCACCCAGAGGTGCTTGGCGCCGGGCACCCCGACCACCTCGGCCTGGGGCACGGCGGCGAACCGCTCCCGCGCCTCGGTGGGGCGCAGGTAGTCGTCGAACTCCGGCACCAGCGCCACCAGCGGCCGACCCGAGTTGGCCCAGGTGGCCAGGTCCTCGGGGGCGGAGAAGCGCAGCGGCGGGGAGAGCAGGATCGCCCCGGCGATCGACGGGTCGCAGCCGTACTTCAGTGCCAAATCGGTGCCGAACGACCAGCCGACGAGCCAGATGTTGGGCAGCTCGGCGAACTCCGCGTACTCGATGGCGGCGGCCACGTCGTACCGCTCGCCCACCGCGCCGTCGAACGCTCCCTCGCTGGTGCCGCGCACGCTGCTGGTGCCCCGGGTGTTGAACCGCAGCACCGCCAGGTCGGCCAGGGCGGGCAGCCGCCAGGCCGCCTTGCGGAACACGTGGCTGTCCATCATTCCGCCGTGGGTGGGCAGCGGGTGCAGGCAGACCAGGGTCGCCACCGGCGGTCGGTCGGCCGGCAGGGCCAGCTCACCGACCAGCCGCAGGCCGTCGGCGGTGTGCAGCTCGATGTCCTCCCGGCGGCCGGGCAGGATCGACGACGCGCGGATCGCTGTGCTCACCGCTCAAGTCTGTCGCGAAGTCGCCGTCGACGCCCGCCCAGGCAGGAACAGGGTGACCCAGGTCGCTAACCGACCCCGCCCCGGGTCGCTCCGGCCGCGAGCACGAGCCGTCCCGCCCCGGGCCGCTCAGCCCTGACGCGGCGGCGCGCCGGGCCCGCCACTCAGTACCGCGGGGTGCCCCGGCCGCGCTGCACCGCCGGGCCGCGCCGGTCCCGGGCACGCCAGCAGCCGCTGTGCCAGTGCCGCCGGTCGGTCAGGTCACCCAGGCCGTCCGCCGGCCAGGCCACCAGGTGCGCCACCCCGGGTCGGATCTCCTGGTCACACCCGGGGCAGCGGTACGTCTTGACCGACGCGCCCGCGCCGATGCCGCGTACCTGCCAGGCGCCGTCGGTCCACTGCTGCACCGAGGCGACGCCCTGCCGGACCCGGTCGGCGTCCAGGTTGGCGTTCTCGTCCCGGCGAGGGCGGTTGCGACGGGGGCTCACAGTCACCAAGGTTACGGTCACTCCCAGCTCGCCGGCTCGCCAAGGTCGTCGGCGACCCGGAGCCCGCCGATAACCGTGCTGACCTCCGCGTCCGTGGGCGAGCGCTCCCAGCGGTTCTCGTGCCCCATGGACAGCAGGGTCTTCGGAATGCCGAGCACATTCCAGAAGTCGCCCGCGTCGAACACCGGCCTACCGGCGATCGTGCGGTTGGCGTTGGTCCGATCGGGCGAGGATGGACGGGGCGAGTAGTGAAGCCGCACCGGCAAGGTGGCCGCGCCCTTCAGTGCGACCGTCAACGCCGCTTCGGTGTGGTCCGAAGCCGCAACGGGCATCTGCGTCGGTGTCGTGGTTCCCGCCACATTCACGAGGCGGGGCCAGTACAGCTGCCGCACCGCCACCTCGCACGCGCTGATCCGGGCACCCGGGGGCAAGGCGGTCAGTTGGATCGGCGCGACACAGCGCCGGGCTTCGTCGAATCGAAGCGCCTCCGCCGCCCGGCGGACCTCGGCGCTGGTCTCCCCGAGAGCCGCGACCCGGACGTACAGGCCCGGGACGGGCTGCCAGCGCAGCACCCAGCCCTTCTCGACGCTGTCGAGCTGACGTATCACCCCGTTGAACCGCGATGGGGCGTCGACGTCCTGGCCGGGCGAGGCAAGATCCGTGTCGCTGGTGACGGTGCCTGCCTTGTCGGGGCCGATGTCACGAAGCTGGCTCAGGTCACCGGTCTCGGCCGTCCGTGGGTCAGCGGCAACGATCACCATCGCCTGCACGCCGCCACCCAGGTCCAGTCGCATGCTCTCGACCTGGCCCGCGGAGCGCCAGGCGACCGGCTTCGCCGCTGACGGATCGACCCCGAAGTGCAGCAACTGTGGGTCCGTGCCGATCGAGTCGGGGCGCTGCGCTGCCCCCGCAACCCCCGGTGCCCGAGGCGGTGTGACCACGACCGGGCTGGGCGTGAGGGCCGGCTGGGGCGGCACGGCCGACGGCGTACGCAGGGCCACACCGGCCCCGAGCAGCACCGCGACGCCGAGCGCTGACCCGATGACGGCACGTCGCCGCCGCCGACGGGCCCGTCCCCCGTTCACCGCCGCCGTCAGCAGGCGGTCGGTGTCCACGGGCCCGTCGGCCTGCTCCCGGAGTGCCCGTGCGATCCGCTCGTCGAGGTTGGTCACGGCCGGCTCCCGTTCGTCGTGGGAACGCCGTGGCGCTCCCGCAGCTGGCTGAGCGCCCGCATCGCATGGGTGCGGACGGTGACCGGGGAACAGCCGAGGATCTGGGCGATGGTCGGGTCGTCGAGGTCCTCGTAGTAGCGCAGCACGAGCACCGCGCGCTGCCGGCCGGGCAGGCCGAGGATCAGCCGCCACATCTCGTCCCGGTCGGCCGCGTCGCCGCCCAGGTCCCCGCGCCCCGGCCGGTCGGCAAACTCGGCCGTAACCAACTCCCTGCTGGATCGGCGGCGCCACCAGGAGGTGTTGGCATTGACCATCATCCGGCGTACGTAGACGTCCGGGTGGTCGACACGGGCGATCTTCCGCCAATGCACGTAGGCGCGTGCCAACACGTCCTGGGTGAGGTCCTCGGCTCGGTGCTCGTCACCGGTCAGCAGCCGGGCCAGCCGGACGAGCGCCGGCCCGCGACTGCTGACGTACTCCTCGAAGGTCACACCACTCAGACGCCGTCACCGGCGCCCACTGTTGACACCGGTCAGCGGTGCGAGTGGTCGCGGAAGCCGCGGCGGGTCTTTCGCCCCAGGTATCCGGCGGTGACGAGGTGCTCCAGCAGCGGCGCGGGCGCGAAGCCCGGCTCGCGCAGTTCCAGGTACAGCTCGCGCTGGATGGCCAGGGAGACGTCCAACCCGACGACGTCGAGCAGCTCGAACGGGCCCATCGGGTAGCCGCAGCCCAGCTTCATGGCGTGGTCGATGTCGTCGGCCGTCGAGTAGCTGGCCTCCAGCATCTTCACCGCGTCGTTTAGGTACGGGAAGAGCAGCGCGTTGACGATGAAGCCGGACCGGTCGCCGCAGACCACGCCGGTCTTGCCGAGCGCGGCGCAGACGGCGCGGGCGGTGGCGGTGGCCTCCGGGGAGGTGCGGATGGTGCGGACGACCTCGACCAGCGGCATGACCGGCGCCGGGTTGAAGAAGTGCAGCCCCACCACGTCGGCCGGGCGCTGGGTGGCCATCGCCACGTCGATCACCGGCAGCGAGGAGGTGGTGGTGGCCAGGACGACGCCCGGCTTGCAGATCTCGTCGAGGCTCGCGAAGAGGGCCTTCTTGACGCTCAACTCCTCGACGACCGCCTCGACCACCAGGTCGACGTCGGCGAGATGGTCCAGCGTGGCGGACCAGCTGATCCGGCCCAGGGCGGCGTCCCGGTCGGCCTCGGCGAGCTTGCCGCGCACCACGCCCTTGTTCAGCGAGGTCTTCACCGCCTCGCAGACCGTCGCGGACTTCTCCATGCCGCGGGTCACCGACACGACCTCGTAGCCGGCCTTCGCGAAGACCTCGATGATCCCGGTGGCCATCGTCCCGGAGCCCACCACGCCCACCTTCGTGATGGCGCGCGCCCCGTCGCCGGCGGCCACCTCCGTGGCCAGCGGCGTCGCCTCATCCGGTACGACCACCGGAGAGCCGGGCCGCTCGTAGGTGTAGAAGCCCCGGCCCGACTTCCGGCCGAGCAGCCCCGCCGTCACCATCTGCTTGAGCAGTGGCACCGGGGCGTGCCGGCGGTCCCGCCCGCCGCGCCGGTACATGGTGTCCAGGATCTCGTACGCGGTGTCGAGGCCGATCAGGTCCATCAACGCCAGCGGGCCCATCGGCAGGCCGCAGCCGAGCTTCATCGCGGCGTCGATGTCCTCCCGGGTCGCGTAGTGCGACTCGAACATGCCGACCGCGTGGTTGAGGTAGCCGAAGAGCAGCGCGTTGGCGATGAAGCCGGCCCGGTCGTTGATGGTGACGTCGACCTTGCCGAGCCGGGCGCAGAGCGCCTCCACGTCGGCGACCACCTCGGGTGCGGTGACGACCGTGCGGACCACCTCGACCAGCTTCATCACCGGGGCCGGGTTGAAGAAGTGGATGCCGATCACCTGGTTGGGTCGGCTGGTGGCCACCGAGATCTCGGTGACGCTCAACGACGAGGTGTTGGTGGCGAGGATGGTCTCCGGTCGGCAGACCCGGTCCAGCTCCGCGAAGATCCGCTGCTTGAGGTCCAGGTGCTCGGGCACCGCCTCGATGACCAGGTCGACGGAGTGCAGCGCGTCCAGCCCGACCTCGAAGTGCACCCGCTCGTGCAGGGCGTCGCGGTCCGCCTCGGCGAGTTTGCCCTTGGCGACCGCCCGGTCGGTGGAGCCCTTCAGGGTGGCCCGGCCGCGCTCCAGCGCCGGCACGGAGATCTCCACGGCCACCACGTCGATGCCGTTGCGGGCGAAGACCTCGACGATGCCGGCACCCATGGTGCCCAGCCCCACCACACCAACGGTGCTGAACTCGCGCGCCACGACCGGCCTCCCCAGAGACTCCGCACGACCACTGAACGGCCGCTAAGGTTATGCGCGCGAGTCTGCCACGTGACGGTGAGTTGTCGAGACGCCGTGGCATATTTCACCCACGGCGCAGCAGGGCCCCTACGCCGCCGCCACGCTGGTCAGGGCCAGCAACTCCGCGACGAACTCCGCCGGGCGCTCCAGGTGCGGGCTGTGACCGCAGCCGGGCAGCACCACCTCGTGGTACGCGCCGCCGGCCGCCGCGTACCGGTCGAGCACCGCCCGGGTCTGGCCGACCATCGGCTGCGGCGGGCAGGCGTCCGCGCCGGGCCAGCCGGGCACGAGATCCAGCGAGCCCAGGTACGCCAGGTCGAACAGCGAGGTGTCCGAGACGATGACGTCGGCGTCCCCGCGTACCCAGGTGATCGGCGGCTTCTCGGCGACGGCCACCAGCTCGTCGGCGAGCCGGAACCAGGTCGGCGCGAGCGCGTTGAGCACCCCGCGCTCCCCCGGTGCGGTGCCCGGCCAGTTCTCCGAGGGCACCGCCGTGCCCGGGTAGTTGTCGTCCCCGGTGGCGGTGGAGAGCACGGTGTCCAGCAGCAGGTCCTCGTCGGCGCCCAGCGAGGCGGGATCGGCCACATAGGTGGCTCGCAACACGGCGCGCGGGCTGGCCGGCGCGTCCGCGCTCCGGTCGCCGGCGGCGAGTCGGGCGACGAAGTCCGGGTTCGCCGTGCCGGCGCCGGTGCCGGCGAAGTCGGCTGTGGTCGGCGTGCCGGTCAGGTCGCGGGTGCCACCGAAGCCGTACGGGGAGACCGGCGCGGCGAGCAGCAAGGCCCCCACCCGGTGCGGATGGTCGACCAGCAGGCGCATCGCCACTCCGCCGCCGAGGGAGTGCCCGACCACCACCGGGCGCACGTCGGCGTCGAAGAGCGTCGGGTCGTCGAGCAGGGCGGCCACGTCGTCGGCGAAGTCCCGCAGGCCCCGGGTGGCGTCCACCGGGGCGGTCGCGGAGTCGCCGTACCCCCGCAGGTCGGGGGCGACCACCCGCAGCGTCGGTGGCAGCCGCCGGACCAGCGGCTCCCAGAACAGCGCGGACGAGCAGTTGCCGTGGATCAGCAGCACCGGCGTGCCGTCCGGCGGGCCGGCGACCCGTACCGCCTGGGTGATGCCGTTCGCCGTCACGGTCCGCTGCTCGGTCTCCATCCGCGGCATGGTGCCACGCGTGTCCCCGCCGGTCCAGGTGTCGGACCGCCATCCGGTGGTGCCGCCCGGTGTGGTCGACCGCCAGGCGGTCAGCGACGCGTGCCCGGTGGCGCGGCCAGCGGCAGCGGCAGCGTCGGTCGGACGTCGCGCCGGGACGGCCCGAAGCTCAGCCCCACCGGATCGGTGAGCGCCACGCCGGGGTCGAAGAGGCGCAGCTCGGTACGGCCCAGCCGGATCACGTCACCGTCGGAGAGTCGCTCCACCTCGCTGATCCGCCGGTCGTTGAGCCAGGTGCCGTTGGTGGAGCCCAGGTCCCGTAGCGAGGGGCCCTCCGGTGCCAGCCACACCTCGGCGTGACGACGGCTCAGGTGCGGGTCGTTGATGACCACCTGACCGGTCGGCGCGCGGCCGATCACCTGTGGTTCGGTTCGCATGCGAAAGCTCGCTCCGCGCATCGGTCCACCCGAGACCGTCAACAGCGGCATCAGTTCTGGATGTTCCTCCATGGACAGTCAGCCCTCCACCCCACACCGTCACTCCGCGCGTCAGCCTGCCATCAGACGGTAGTCGTCAGTACCGACCGGCCGGTCAGCCTCTCGTCACCTCCCGGCCACCTGCCGTTCGACGATTCGGGCGGGCCGCATCCGTCACCAACGCCTTGACCTGCATGGATCAACGATCGGTCGGGTCGGTGCGACGCCGGTCCCCCGGTCCCGAATCGGGGACCCTACCGGCGAGTAATCCTCGGGTCTAGACTTCCGCCATGACGGCAGTGCATATCCCGGGCGTTCCGGTCATCGACGCGGGCCAGTTGGTTTCCACCAGCCCGGCGACCGGCGCTGAGGCCGGTCGCCTCCCGGTCGCCACCGACGCCGACGTGCGGCAGGCCGTCGCCCGCGCCCGCACCGCCGGCGAGTGGTGGGCCGGTCTCGGCTTCACCGGCCGCCGCCAGCGGATGCTGCGCTGGCGTGCCCTGCTCGCCAAGCGCATCGAGCAGTTGGCCGAGCTGGTGCACGTCGAGGGCGGGAAGCCGGTCGCGGACGCCATCGTCGAGATCGTCACCGCTATCGAGCACATCGACTGGGCCGCCCGCAACGCCGGCCGGGTGCTCGGTCCACGCCGGGTGCGGTCCCGGCTCATCCTCGCCGAGTTCTCCGCGCACCTCGAATACCAGCCGTACGGGGTGGTCGGCGTGATCGGCCCGTGGAACTACCCGGTCTTCACGCCGATCGGCTCCGCCGCGTACGCCCTCGCCGCCGGCAACGCCGTGGTGCTCAAGCCGAGCGAGTACACGCCCGCCGTCGGCCAGTGGCTGGTGGACAGCTTCGCCGAGGTGGTGCCCGAGCAGCCGGTGTTCACCGCCGTGCACGGGCTGGGCGACGTGGGCGCGGCGCTGTGCCGCTCCGGCGTCGACAAGCTGGCCTTCACCGGCTCCACCGCCACCGCCCGGAAGGTGATGGCCGCCTGCGCGGAGACGCTGACCCCGGTACTCATCGAGGGCGGCGGCAAGGACGCCATGATCGTCGACAGCGACGCCAACCTGGACGCGGCCGCCGAGGCGTGCGTCTGGGGCGGCATGACCAACGCGGGCCAGACCTGCATCGGCATCGAGCGGGTGTACGCCGTCGACGCCGTCTTCGACGCCTTCGTCGACAAGGTGGTGGCCCGCGCCGGTCAGTTGACGGTGGGGCCGGAGGGCACCGACATCGGCCCGATCACCATGCCCCAGCAGATCGACGTGATCCGCCGGCACATCGACGCCGCGATCACCTCCGGCGGGCGCGCCGTGCTCGGCGGCCCGAGCGCCGTCCAGCCGCCGTACGTCCACCCCACCGTGCTGGTGGACGTCCCGGAGGAGTCCGCCGCGGTCCGCGAGGAGACCTTCGGCCCCACGCTGACCATCAGCCGGGTCCGCGACGCCGACGAGGCCGTCAGCCGCGCCAACGCCCTGTCGTACGGCCTCGGGGGTTCGGTCTTCGGCCGGCGGCGTGCGGTGGCCATCGCCCGGCGGCTGCACTCCGGGATGGCCTCGATCAACTCCACGCTGACCTTCGCCGGCATGTCCACCCTGCCGTTCGGTGGTGTCGGCGACTCCGGCTTCGGCCGGATCCACGGGGAGGACGGCCTGCGTGAGTTCGGCCGGTCCAAGGCCATCACCCGACGTCGCGCCCGGTCGCTGCTGCCGTCGATGACCTTCGACCGCACCCCCACGGATGTGGCCCGGCTCGTCAAGACGATCAAGGCGTTGTACGGAAGGTGAGTGTCGGATAACCGATCATCAAGAAAGATCGGCGTATCCGCATGTTTATACGCAGTGAGCACGGCGGTACATTGCGTTAAATGGGCCCCAATCGATTGCGCTACCGCCTTGTCGACAGTGAGCAGTCGTGGGCCGCCCGGCGGCGTCGGCACCGCTCGGACTGGCTGGCACGCACCTTTCCCGACATCGGCGACATGCACGTGGTCGACCTCGGTGGTCGGCTCGGCACCTGGCACCGCGCTGCCGTCCGGCCGGCCCGGGTGACCGTCGTCAACCTGGAGCAGCCGCCCGCCGTCGTCCCCGATTGGGCCCACGTCGAGCAGGCCGACGCCTGCGACCTGCCCCCGCACCTCGCCAAGGGCAGCTACGACCTGGTCTTCTCCAACTCCGTGCTGGAGCATGTGGGCGGGCACGAACGCCGGATCCGCTTCGCCGCCGCCGCCCGCTCACTGGCCGACCGGCACTGGGTGCAGACGCCCTACCGCTATTTCCCGATCGAGCCACACTGGATCGCCCCGGGAATGCAGTTCCTGCCGGTACGACTGCGCACCGCGCTCGCCCGACGCTGGCCGTTGGGGCACAAGCCGACCCGCAGCCACGACGCCGCCATCCACCAGGTGCTCTGGACCGAGCTGTTGGACCGCTCGCAGATGCGCCACTACTTCCCCGACTCGACCATGCTGGTGGAGCGGGTGTTCGGCCTGCCGAAGTCACTGATCGCGGTGCGCACCGGATAGTGCGCGGGTCAGAAGAGGGTCAGCTCGTCCTTCACGATGCCGCGCAGCTTGTCGTAGTCCACCACCACACACCGGATGCCCCGGTCGGTGGCGAGCACCCGGGCCTGCGGCTTGATCTCCTGGGCGGCGAAGACCCCGACGACCGGGCTGAGCAGCGGGTCACGGTTCATCAGCTCGAGATAGCGGGTCAACTGCTCCACGCCGTCGATGTCGCCACGCCGCTTGACCTCAACGGCGACCGAGCCCGAGTTGGCGTCCCGGCACAGCAGGTCGACCGGGCCGATCGCCGTCATGTACTCGCGGCGGACCAGCGTGAACCCCTCACCCAGGGCAGACGGGTTGGCGGCCAGCAACTCCTGTAGGTGCGCCTCCACCCCGTCCTTGCGCAGGCCCGGATCCACACCCAACTCGTACGAGGTGTCCTGGAAGATCTCCTCCAGGGTGATCCGCAGCTCCTCGCCAGCCTTGTTGACGACCCGCCACACACCGGGGGCCTCCTCCAGCCGACACGGCGGGCTCATCCAGTTCAACGGCTTGTACGCCCGGTCGTCGGCATGGATGGACACCGACCCGTCCGCCTTCACCATCAGCAACCGGGTGGCCAGCGGCAGGTGAGCCGAGAGCCGTCCGACGTAGTCCACCGAGCACTTCGCAATGACCAACCGCACCCGACGAGGGTAGCCGAGCACCCCCCGGTCGCCAGCGAGCGGCACTGGCGCGTCGATGCGATGCTGAACTCGTGTTCGAAGTCCTCACCGGCACCGGTCTCGCCGCCTCGGCGGGGCTGAACGCCTACATACCCCTGCTCATCCTCGGTCTGCTCGGCCGTTACACCGATCTGATCGACCTGCCCAGCGGCTGGACCTGGCTCGGCAACGGCTGGGTCATCGCCATCATGGCAGTGCTGCTCGCCGTGGAGATGGTGGCGGACAAGGTCCCCGTTGTCGACCACATCAACGACGTGGTGCAGACCGTGGTCCGGCCCACCGCCGGTGGTCTGGCCTTCGGTGCCGGCTCCTCGTCGGAGACGGTGACGGTCAGCGACCCGGGGAGCTTCTTCTCGTCCCACCAGTGGGTGCCGGTCGTCACCGGCGTCCTGCTGGCGTTGGGCGTGCACCTGCTCAAGTCCGCGGCCCGCCCGGTGATCAACGCGACCACCGCCGGGTTCGGCGCCCCGGTCGCCAGCACCGCCGAGGACGCCACAAGTGTGGTGGTCTCCCTGGTGGCGATCATCCTGCCGGTGCTGGTGCTCGTCTTCCTGGTGGGCCTGGTCTTCTTCACCTTCTGGTTCGTCCGCCGTCGTTCCGAACGACGCCGCGAACGAGAGGCCGCCCGCGCCGCCGGCTTCCGCGTCTGACCCTTGATCGGCGGCCCGCCATACCGGGTTCCCCGGGCCGACAAAAGCCTAGGATCGGGGCAAGAGCCTAGAGGAGGTCGGCATGACCGCAGCGTTGGAGATGCCCCGAGTCCAGGAATGTGTGGTCGCCGCGTGCGCGTACAACCGGTCGGGTGACTGCCACGCCTTCGCGATCACCATCGGCAGCATGGATCACGCCCACTGCCACACCTTCGTCGAGTCGCCCGTGCGGGGCGGGGTGGAGAACCTGACTGCGCAGGTGGGTGCCTGCCAGCGTTCCGACTGCCGGCACAACGAGCAGTTGGAGTGCCACGCCGCGTCCATCCGGGTCGGCCCGGACAACGACATGGCCGACTGCATGACCTACGCCGGCCGCTGACCAACGCCGGCCGGCGGCCTACGCCGGTCGGCGACCGGCCGGGACAGCGCTCGATCAGGGCAGGTCGTTGGCGCGACGGATGACAGTCACCAGGTCGTCGATGATGCCGGTGAGGGCGAAGTCCTTCGGGGTGAAGACCCGGGCGACCCCGGCCGCCCGGAGGGTGTCCGCGTCACCGGCCGGGATGATGCCGCCCACCACCACCGGCAGGTCCGCCCGGCCGGCGGCGCGCAGCCCGTCGAGCACCGCGGGCACGGCGGCCAGGTGCGAGCCGGAGAGCACGGAGAGCCCGACCAGGTCCACGTCCTCCTCCACGGCGGCGGCGACGATCTGCCCCGCGGTCAGCCGGATGCCCTGGTAGACGACCTCGAAACCGGCGTCGCGGGCGCGTACCGCGATCTGCTCCGCGCCGTTGGAGTGGCCGTCCAGGCCGGGTTTGCCGACCAGCAGCCGCAGCCGGCCGCTGCCCAGCTCCCGCGCGGTGGCGGCGACCCGCTCGCGGACCGCCACGAGGCCCGGCTCACCGCCGCCGCCGGTGGCGCCGGCGAGGCCGGTCGGCGCCCGGTACTCGCCGAAGACCTGGCGCAGCGCGCCGGCCCACTCGCCGGTGGTCACCCCGGCCCGCACGCACTCCAGGGTCGCCGGCATCAGGTTGGTGGTGGTCGCGGCGTCCGCGCGGAGCCGGGCCAGCGCCGCGTCGACGACGGCCGCGTCCCGGTCGGCCCGCCACCGGCGTACGCCGTCCGTGGCGGCCGCCTCGACGGCGGGATCGACCTGCTCGACGGCGCCCGCACCGGCGGTGGTCAGCGGGGAGGACTCGGTCTCGGTGTACCGGTTGACGCCGACCACCACGTCGGCGCCGGACTCCATCCGCCGGCGGCGTTCGGCCAGCGACGCGACCAGCGCGCTCTTGAGGTAGCCGGTCTCCACGGCGGCGACGACGCCGCCCAGCTCCAGCACCTTGTCCAGCTCGACCCGCGCCCCGGTGACGACCTCGTCGACCAGCGCCGTCATCACGTGCGAGCCGGCGAAGAGGTCGGGATATTCGAGCAGATCCGACTCGTACGCCAGGACCTGCTGCATACGTAGCGACCACTGCTGGTCCCACGGGCGGGGCAGGCCGAGCGCCTCGTTCCAGGCGGGCAGCTGGACCGCGCGGGCGCGGGCGTCGCGGGACATCGTCACGCCGAGCATCTCCAGCACGATGCGCTGGATGTTGTTCTCCGGCTGCGCCTCGGTGAGGCCGAGCGAGTTGACCTGCACGCCGTAACGGAACCGCCGTTGCCGGGCGTCGGTGACCCCGTACCGGTCCCGGGTGATCTCGTCCCAGAGCACGCCGAACGCGCGCATCTTGGCGATCTCCTCGACGAAGCGCACCCCGGCGTTGACGAAGAACGAGATCCGCTGCACCACGTCGCCCATCCGCTCGGCCGGCACCTGGCCGGAGTCACGGACCGCGTCCAGCACGGCGACCGCGGTGGCCAGCGCGAAGCCGACCTCCTGCACGGGCGTCGCGCCAGCCTCCTGGAGGTGGTACGAGCAGATGTTGACCGGGTTCCACCGGGGCATCTCCCGCAGCGTGTACGCCACCACGTCGGCGGTGAGTCGCAGGGAGGCCGCCGGCGGGAAGATGTACGTCCCCCGGGACAGGTACTCCTTGATGATGTCGTTCTGGGTCGTGCCGGCGCAGCGGGCCAGGTCGGCGCCCTGCTCCAGGCCGACGGTGCCGTACAGGGCGAGCAGCCACATCGCCGGGGCGTTGATGGTCATCGAGGTGTTCGTGTCGGCGAGCGGCAGACCGTCGAAGAGCGCCCGCATGTCGCCGAGGTGGGCCACCGGCACGCCGACCCGGCCGACCTCACCGGCGGCGAGTTCGTGGTCCGGGTCGTACCCCGTCTGGGTGGGCAGGTCGAAGGCGACCGACAGGCCGGTCTGCCCCTTGGCGAGGTTGCGGCGGAAGAGCGCGTTGGTGGCGGCGGCCGACGAGTGGCCGGCGTACGTGCGCATCACCCACGGGCGGTCCCGCTCGGGCAACCGGCTCGCAGATGGCGTCTCATCCATGGCCGGAGTCTAAGTTACCGTTCAGTAAAACGGGTTGTGGAAAACCACACAGGTCCATGTCGCGGACGTCCGGGTGTCAAGTACGCGCAGTGGGGCTGACCACCACACCCCGGGCAGCGAGCCGCCCCGGTCAGGACGCACACTGGACGGCATGGAAGACGAGCTGGCCATCTCCGTCCGTGGGCTGCGCAAGGCGTACGGCGACAACGTGGCGGTGGCGGGCGTGGACCTCGATGTCCACCGCGGCGAGGTGTTCGCGTTGCTCGGCCCGAACGGCGCCGGCAAGACCACCACGGTGGAGATCCTGGAGGGTTACCGCCGCCGCGACGCCGGCGAGGTCACCGTCCTCGGCGTGGACCCGGCCCAACCGGATGCCGACTGGCGGTCCCGGGTCGGCATCGTGCTCCAGGGCACCGGCGAGTTCGACGAGCTGACCGTGGCCGAGGTGGTCCGGCACTTCTCCGGCTTCTACCCCGACGCCGACGACCCGGCCAAGGTGATCGCGCGGGTCGGGCTGGCCGGCAAGGCGAAAGCCCGTACGCACACCCTCTCCGGTGGGCAGCGGCGCCGGCTGGACGTGGCCCTGGGCATCATCGGCCGTCCCGAGCTGCTCTTCCTCGACGAGCCGACCACCGGCTTCGACCCGGAGGCCCGCCGCGAGTTCTGGGAGCTGATCCGCGACCTCGCCGCCGCCGGCACCACAATCGTGCTCACCACCCACTACCTGGACGAGGCCGAGGCCCTCGCCGACCGGGTCGGCGTGATCGCCGGCGGTCGGCTGGTCGAGGTCGCCGCTCCCAACCGGCTGGGCAATCGCCAGGAGGCCCTCGCGACGGTCTCCTGGCGTACCCCGGAAGGGGCGCTGGAGAGCGCGCAGAGCGCGACGCCGACGGCCTTCGTGGCCGACCTCGCCGCGCGTTACGGCGGCGAGGTCCCCGGGCTCACGGTGACCCGGCCGACCCTGGAGGACGTCTACCTCACCATGATCGGACACGCGCGATGACGACCACGACGAAGCCGCCGACACCGGTCGCCGCCACCCCGGGCCGCCGGCCGGGTGCCGGCGCGCTCGCCCTGCGCCAGGGCCGGCTGGAGATCACCCAGTTCCTGCGCAGCCGGGAGTCGGTGGTCTTCACGATGGGCTTCCCCATCATCATGATCCTGATCTTCGCGTCGATCTTCGGCGGGACGATCGGCGGCGGGGTCAAGTTCACCCAGTACTTCATCACCGGCATGATCGCGACCGGCCTGATGACGGTGAGCTTCCAGAACCTCGGCATCTGGATCCCGATCGAGCGGGACCGGGGCGTGCTGAAGCGCTACCGGGGCACGCCGATGCCGAAGTGGGTCTGGTTCGCCGGAAAAGTGATCATGGTGGTGGCGATCGGCATCGCCGAGACGGCCCTACTGCTGGCCGTCGCGGTGGCGCTGTTCGACCTCGACCTCCCGGGCACCGCCGAGAAGTGGTTCACCTTCGGCTGGGTCGCCGTGCTCGGGGTGACCGCGTGCACCCTGTGCGGCATCGCGATCTCGTCGCTGGCCCGCACCGCCCGCAGCGGCTCGGCGGTGGTCACCCCGGTCGCCCTGGTGCTCCAGTTCATCTCCGGGGTGTTCTTCGTCTTCACCGACCTGCCCACCTGGATGCAGCAGGTGGCGGCCCTGTTCCCGCTCAAGTGGATGTGCCAGGGCCTGCGGTCGGTGTTCCTGCCGGAGAGCTTCGGCGCCCAGGAGCCGGGCGGCTCGTTCGAGCTGGGCCGGGTGGCGGTGGTGCTGGCCCTGTGGTGCGTGATCGGCGTGGTGCTCTGCCTGACCACCTTCCGCTGGACCACCAAGCGCGACGGCTGAGCGGCCGGCCGGGGCGGAAGCCGCCCCGGCCGCCACAACTCAGTAGGTGTAGAAGCCCTTGCCGGTCTTGCGGCCCAGGTCGCCGGCGGTGACCATCCGCTGGAGAAGCTCCGGCGGGAAGAACTTCTCGTCGGCGGTGTCGGTGTAGATGTTCTTGGACGCGTGCAACAGCACGTCCACCCCGGTCAGGTCGGTGGTGGCCAGCGGGCCCATCGCGTGCCCGAAGCCCAGACGGCAGGCGGTGTCCAGGTCCTCCGCGGACACCACGCCGGACTCCACCAGCTTGACCGCCTCCATCACCAGGGCGGAGATCAGCCGGGTCGTGACGAAGCCGGCGATGTCCCGGTTGACCACGACGACCGTCTTGCCGATCTCCTCGGCGAAGGCCCGCGCCGTGTCCAGCGTGGCGTCGCTGGTCTTGTAACCGCGCACCAGCTCGCAGAGCTGCATCATCGGCACCGGGGAGAAGAAGTGGGTGCCGACGACCGCCTCGGGCCGCTCGGTCACCGCGGCGATCTGGGTGACCGGGATGGCCGAGGTGTTGGTGGCGAGCACCGCGTCCGACTTGCAGACCTTGTCCAGGGCGCGGAACACCTCGTGCTTGATCTCCAGCCGCTCGAAGACCGCCTCGACCACGATGTCCGCGTCCGCCGCCGCCTCCAGGTCGGTGGTCGGGGTGATCCGAGCCAACGTCGCCTCGACCTCGGACGCCTCGATCTTGCCCTTCTCAGCGAACTTCTCCAGTGACTTCCGAATGCCGCCCAGACCTCGGGTGGTGGCCGCGTCGTCCAGGTCGCGCAGCGTCACCTGCCAGCCCGCCTGCGCCGCCACCTGGGCGATGCCGGAACCCATCAACCCGGCCCCGACGACCGCGAGTCGACCCGCCATCTACTTCTCCCTCGCTGCGATTGAGTGCCTGCCTGCACCCTAGTCGGCGAGCCTGAACGATGGCTAAGTGGCGGTCGGGCCGGATCGCGGCGGCCGGCCTCAGATCTCCAGTGCCGGCTCCTCCGGCGTGGTGCCCCGCTCGACCGCCACCCCGAGCGCCCGCAGGTCGGCCACGAAGTCCGGGTAGCCCCGGTCTACGTGGTGCACGTGGGAGACCTCGGTGAACCCCTTGGCGCAGAGCCCGGCGATGATCAACCCCGCTCCGGCCCGGATGTCGGTGGCCCGCACCGGGGCACCGGAGAGGCGATCCCGTCCCCGGACCACCGCGTGGTGCCCGTCGGTCTTGATGTCCGCGCCGAGCCGCATCATCTCGTTGGCGAACATGAACCGGCCGTCGAAGATGTTCTCGGTGATCAGGGAGGCGCCGTCACTGACGGCCGCCAGGCCGATCGCCATCGGCAGCAGGTCGGTGGCGAAGCCGGGGTACGGCAGCGTCACCACGTCCACCGCCCGGGGCCGCTCGTCCATCCGTACGCGGAAGCCGTCCCCCCGGGTCTCCACCAGCCCGCCGGCGGCCACCACCTTGTCCAGGGCGACCTCCAGGAAGGCCGGGTCCAGCCCGGTCACCGTCACGTCGCCCCGGGTCATCGCGGCGCCGAACGCCCAGGTGCCGGCGACGATCCGGTCCCCCACCGTGGCGTGACGCACCGGACGCAGACCTGGCACGCCGGTGATCCGCAAGGTGGACGTGCCCGCGCCGACGATGCGCGCGCCCATCTGGTTGAGCATCGTGCAGATGTCGACGATCTCCGGCTCCCGGGCCGCGTTGTCGATCATCGTGGTGCCCTGGGCCAGCACCGCCGCCATCACCAGGTTCTCGGTCGCGCCGACGCTGGGGAAATCCAGCACGATGTCCGCGCCGCGTAGCCCGTGCGGGGCGGAGGCGATGACGAACCCGTGCTCACCGGAGATCTCCGCGCCCATCCGGGTCAGCCCGGAGATGTGCATGTCCAACCCCCGCGACCCGATCGCGTCGCCGCCGGGATGGGCCACCCGCACGTACCCCCGACGGGCCAGCAGTGGGCCGAGCACGCAGATCGACGCGCGCAACCGTCGGACCAGGTCGTAGTCGGCCTCCGCGCCCGGCTGTTCGGGCACGTCGATCGTCACCGACCGGGACCGGGCCACGCCGCCCCGGGCGACCATCGGGTCGACCGGGTCGTCCGCGTCGAACTGGACGTCGCAGCCCAGCCGACGCAGCACCTCCCCCATGATCGCGATGTCGGTGATCCGGGGGACGTTGGTGATCACGCTGCGGCCCGGCGCGAGCAGCGCGGCGGCCATCAGCTTCAACGCCGAGTTCTTGGCACCGACCACGTGCACGGTGCCGGCCAGCCGGGCGTCACCGTGGACCCGGATGACGTCGACATCGTTGACCGCCGGATCGCCGGCGTCGCCGGGGCCCACCACCAGCGGCCAGCCGGCGGTGCTGTCCGGCCGCGCCGGGATCGTCAGGTCGGGAATCCGTAGGCTGTGCGTCATGGCCGTCCACCTCACGCGCATCTACACCAAGGCCGGCGACGCCGGCATGACCAGGCTGAGCAACAACGAGCAGGTGCCGAAGACCGATCCGCGGATCGCCGCGTACGCGGACGTCGACGAGTGCAACGCGGCGCTCGGCGTCGCGCTCGCGCTGGGGAACCTCGACGAGGAGCTTCGCGGCGTGCTGGCGTCGGTGCAGAACGACCTGTTCGACGTCGGTGCCGACCTGTCCACCCCGGTCGAGCCGGAGCCGAAGTACCCGCCGCTGCGGGTGACCGAGGAGTACGTCGAGCGCCTGGAGGGCTGGTGCGACGAGTACAACGCACGCCTGAGCAAGCTCGACTCCTTCATCCTCCCCGGCGGCACCGCAGGCGCGGCGCTGCTGCACGTGGCGCGGACCGTCGCCCGGCGTGCCGAACGGGCAGCGTGGGCGCTGGTCAGCCACGATCCGGAACGAACCAGCACGCTCCCGGCAAAGTATCTCAACCGGCTCTCCGATCTGCTCTTTATCCTGTCAAGAACGGCAAATCCGGCAGGAGACGTGCTATGGGTGCCGGGCGGCAAGCGCTGAACGTCGGTGCTCCGCACCACGTCGAGGTGTGGGTTCCCACTCTGACCGCCCCCACGCACGGTTGAGGCCGACTCCTCGGAGCGCTCAGGCGACCCCGACCGGACCCCGGTCAACGGCAGGTGCCGTCGAACGCGCCCCGCCGGCTGCGAACACCCCGGCCCGGGCCGGGTCGAAGGGAGCTGTCCGATCGGCCGCCCGGCCCGCCACGTCGGTGGGCCGACCCGGCACAGGACCGGGCCGACGTCGCCCGGCGGACCCGAGCCCGCCGGGCACGCCGGGCCATCAGCAGTGCGGCGGCGGCCACGGCCAGCAGCGCGCCGGCACCGGTGAGAGCCCCGGTAGGTAGACCCCCGACCGTGTAACCGACAAGCACGGTGCCCGGCACCCAGGTCAGCACCCCAATGGCGTTGAACACCACAAACCGCCCGTACGGCACGCCGACCGCACCGGCCACCCTGGGTACCAGGGTCCGAACGAACGCGGTCCACCGGCCGAACAGGATGGCCATGCCGCTCCGGGTGGCCACCAGCGACTCCGCCCGGCCCCAGCGTTCGATCCCGATCCGCCGTCCGATCCACCCGGTCCGCAGTCGGGGCCCGAGCAGACGTCCCTCCAGGTAGCCGAGTTGATCGCCGACGAAGGCGGCCAGCGTGGTCACGACCAGCGCAACGCCGAGGTGCGGCTGCCCTGTGCGAGCCAGCAGGCCAACGGTCAGCATGGTGGTGGCCGCCGGCAACACGAGGCCGGCGAGCAGGCCGACCTCCCCCGCTAGCACTGCGGCGGCGACCAGCAGCACCGGGCCGGGCGGGAGCCGGCTGAGCAGGTCAGGAAGGAAGTCGAAGGTCACAGGCAAACTGTCCTGCGCACGACGCATCCTGACGTCCTCCCGCCGGCCGGCCCAGATCCTCCGGGTGGCCGCCGCTGCCCCTAGGTAACCCCCGGATGGTGCTCAGCGGTGCCGCCCATCCCGGTCACCGGGTTGAAGTCGTCGTCGACCAGACCCAGCCGGTGTGCCACCACCGCGGACTGCACCCGGTTACGCAGGTGAAGCTTCTCCATCGCGGCCGAGACGTGCGTCTTGACGGTGGTGACACCCAGATGGAGCCGGGCACCGATCTCCGCGTTGGAGAGCCCGGCGCCGACCAGCGCGAGCACCTCGCGCTCCCGTCGACTGAGGAGCGTCAGCCCCGGACCGGGCCGGTCCGGCGCCGGCCGGTGTTCCTGCTCATGCGCGACGATCGCCCGCTGGACGATCCGGGCCAGCACCGGTGGGGCGAGCAGCGACTCGCCCGCGGCTGCCCGGCGCACGGCGTCGATCAGCTCCTCCGGCTCGCCGTCCTTGACCAGGTAACCGATCGCGCCAGCACCCAACGCGCCATAGACGTTCGCGTCGTCGGCGAAGGTAGTGAGCACCAGCACCCGGGCGGCTGGCTGCCGGTCCAGGATCCGGCGGGTCGCTTCGATGCCGTCCATCCGGGGCATCCGCAGGTCCATCAGCACCACGTCCGGACGCAGCCGCTCGGCGAGCCGAACCGCCTCCAGCCCGTCCCCGGCCTCACCCACCACCTCGAACTCCCCGGCAGTCCGCAGCAGCAGCCCGACGCCCGCCCGGACCAACGTCTGGTCATCGACCACGAGTACTCTGATCACGCGTTCTCCCTGATCGGTAACCGGGCCTGAACCAGCCACCCGCCGTCAACGGTGGCCGACGCGCTCAGCGTGCCACCGAGCAGCCCGACCCTCTCGCGCATACCGCTGAGTCCGTACCCCGACGGTGGCAGCGCCGGCCGGGGCCGGGACGGGCCGCTGTCGCGTACCTCAACCACAAGGCTTCCCTCGGCGGACCGCACCTCGACCGACGCGGTCGCGCCAGGACCGGCGTGTTTGAGCGTGTTGGTCAGCGCCTCCTGCACCACCCGGGCGGCGGTGGTGCCGACCACCAGTGGGACACCCGCCAGCGTCTTGGCGACGGTCACCCGGACCAGCACCCCGGCCTTTCGGACCCGGCGGGCCGCGTCGGCGATCACCTGCTCCGGCTCCACCTGCGGGGCACCCGACTCGACCGCGTCCGGGTCGTGCAGCACCTCCAGCAGCTCGCGCAGTTCGTCCAGCACGTGCCCAGCGGTGTCCCGCAGGTCGCCCAACGCCAGCACAGCCTCGCCCGCGTCGCCGGTACGCTCGACCGCGTACCGGGCGGAGCCGGCGCGCAGAGCGATCGCCGCGATGTGGTGCGCCACGATGTCGTGTAGGTCTCGTGCGATGCCAGCGCGCTCGGCCAGACGGGCGGCCCGAGTCTCCACGGCCCGACGAACCTCAGCTTCCCGAGCCCGCTCCTCGGCAACCAACGCCCCATGGCGTACCCCGCGCAGGTAGCGGCCGAAAGCCACCGGAGCGGCGGCGATACCGGTCAGCATGATGAACCGGAGTACGCCCTGCGCGCCGGTGAGGACCACGGCGTTACCCGGGTCGAGGACGTTGACGAGAGTCACCGAACAGAACAGCGCGAACGCCACCGCGGTAGCCGGCCAGCCGGCCCGGTAGGCGACGAAACCGAGCGCGATCGCCGCCGCGAGCTGCGGGGTGTCGGTGCCGGTCCTGGTGGTGGCGTCGGCGATGACCAACAGCGCACACTCGGCGACCAGCACCGGCCAGGGCAGGCGGCGTACCCCTACCAGACCCAGTCCGGCGAGCACGGCGAAGACACCGGCCCACACCTCGCGGGGCACGACCGGCGCGACCAGGCGAGTGGTCGCCAGACCGAGCCCGGCCGCGACCACTCCGAGCAGCAGCTCGGGCCACCAACCGCGTCGACCAGCCGTCACCTGGCCACCATACGGAGCCATCGGCCATCCTCCGGTCCTCCCGTTGGCCCGGCCACCTCCTCCGGGTGGTCGCTCCGCCCAGCGGGCGGGTGCCTCCTCCGAGTGGCCGGCGGACCGGCTCGCCGAACGATCTTCTCCAGCCGCTCCCGGCCTAGCCTCGGTCGACATGATCACCGACAGCGGGAGCTTCGTGACCCAGTTCGCCCGGCACCCCCTCTTGGTCGGCGCACTACTACCCAGCGGGACGGGGCTGGCCCGGGACATCACCGCCTCGATCCCCCGCACCGGGCATCCCCTGGTGGTGGAGCTGGGCCCAGGCACCGGCCCTTTCACTCGGGAAATCCAGCGGCGACTCGACGGACGCGGGCACCACCTGGCAGTGGAGCTGAACCCCCGGTTCGCCGCCCGACTGGCTGACCGGTACCCGGCGGTGGAGGTGGTACACGGTGACGCGGCAGCACTCGACGGCCTGCTCGCCACCCAACGCAGTCCGTACGCCGACGTCGTGGTCAGTGGGCTGCCGTGGGCGGTGTTCACCGCGCAGCGGCAAAGGACTGTCATGGGCGCGGTATGCCGTGCGTTGGGCGCGGGCGGAGTGTTCACCACCTTCGCCTACCGACACGCTCTGCCAACCCCGGCCGCGCGCCGGTTCCGCCGGCTGCTCGACGACCGGTTTGAGGAGGTGACCGTGGGGCGGACGGTCTGGCGCAACCTGCCCCCTGCGCTGGTCTACCACTGCCGGCGCGCGCTACAACCTAACGGCTAGCCGGGTCAAACCTGCCTTGCCCAGGCCCGCCTCGCCCCGGGGCCGGCCTTGTCACGGTGAGGATCAACCCGCACCCTCAGGCGGCCGGCCAGTCCTGGGAGGCCATACGCGGCGAGACCGCCCCCGGAGGGGCGGCCTCGAGCCAGGAGAGAAAACCGGTCACGGTCGATCGCGCCATGGCGATCTCCACCGGTGCGTGGTGACTGGTACAGCGGAGGATCACCCAGTCGGCCGGCATGGAGAACCGTTCCTGACCTTCGGGCAACCGGCGGCGCTCCACGGCCAGCCCCTTGCGGGAGAGCACCCGCTTGGGCCGGATCGCGAAGCTGAACATTCGGTACCAGCGCAGCTCGTCACCGGCGAACCGGCCGAAGCCGGGCGACCAGCCACGGCCGTCGAGCATGGTGGAGACCCGGACGCTGAGCCGGATGATGCCACCGCTGCGGGTGACCAGAGCTCGCCGGACGAAGAGGATCAGAAGCGCGCCGAGGATGACGACAACGCCGATTCCGAATCCTTCGACGATCTCCATCCCCGGTGTGGCTCAGCGGCTCTGTGCGGAGACCGGGGTTGCGCTCTCGGCCAGCACGGTGACACCGTCGGCGCTCACCGAGAGGAAGCCGCCGGCCACCTCGTAGGCGACCTGCTCACCGCCAGCGAGCTTGATGCGGACCTGGCCGGGCTCGGCGAGTTGGCCGAGCAGCGGCGCGTGCCCCGGCAGGACACCGAGCTCGCCCTCGGTCGTCCGGGCGACGACCATCTCGGCGTCACCGGACCAGACCTTCTCCTCGACGGCGACGAGCTCGACGTGAAGCTGCTGTGCCACGCTGTCTCCTTGCTGCGGCTACGGATTGCCGAAAGTCTAGCCTGACGACGCGGCCCGCCCAACGCGGGTGGGGACAACGGCGCCCTGACTACTTGCCCTTGTGCTACTTGCCCTTGTTGACGAATTCCGGGTGCTCGAGCAGGAACGGGTCGAGTTGCTCGTTGTGCAGGGCGTCGAAGAAGTCCGGGACGCCCTCCTGGAACTGCTCGCCGAGATATCTCTTACCGTCGAAGACTCCACCACCGGGGAGCTTGATCATCTCGATGGTGTTCGGGCGGATGTCCTTCAGGGCGAGCCCGAAGTCGACCACGCTGTTACCCCGACCGTTGAAGATCAGCGACTGGCCGGCGGCGCGGAGCACCTTGTCCAGCTTGATCGGGTTGGACACCACGTCGGCGCTGAACGCCTGGCCGACCATGGCCTTGACGAACTGCTGCTGGTGGCGCTGCCGGCCGTAGTCGGAATCCGGGACGCCGTTCTTCGGGTAGCGCTGCCGAACGTAGTCAAGCGCCTGCCACCCACTCAGGTGCCGGTTGCCCTTCTTGTAGAGGGCCTGCGGGCCGACGTAGCCCTCACCACGGGTGTTGCCGGGCCGCGGCTTGCCGTCCGGCTGCTTGTGCTCGGACTTCACGTCACGCTCGATGTACATGTCGACACCACCCATGGCGTCGACGATCTTCTGGAAGCCGGTGAAGTTGATGATCGCGCCGGCGTCGAAGCGCTTGATGCCTGTCACCTTCTGCACGGTGGCGGCCAGCAGCTCGAAGCCCCGTGCCGCGTCGGGGTTGGCCCCCGGCACCTTGCTGCCGAACGACATGGCGGCATTGATCTTGGTGGTCTCGCCCGGGAAGTCGGCCTTCTTGAAAGCCGGGATCTGCACGTAGAGGTCACGTGGCAGCGAGAACAGGTAGGCCCGGTCCATCGATGCCGGCACGTGCAGCACCATGATCGAGTCGGCCAGTGGCGCGGCCGTCGGCGTACGCGGGTCGATGCCGACGAGCAGGATGTTGAGCGGACCCTTGATGTCGCTCTTCTTCGCCTGGGCACCCGCCGCCTGGTCGCCGAAGAGGTCGGCCTTGCCGACGGACCCCTCGTAGCGGGCCATGAGCACCTCGGTGCCGACCAGCACGGCGCCGCTGAGCACGGTCAGCACGGTGCCGAACACCGTGCAGATCTTGGCCCATCGCGGCACACCTCGCCAGATGGACGGCTTGCGGCCACTCTTGCCGGCCTTACCCACGAGCATCTCCGTTCGTTACGCCCACGACGAGGAAGACGGGCGCACGTCGCCGAAAGGTTGCAAAGATCAACGCTCGTTCAGGTGAGCGCGGAACGAACCGTAGCTCGGGAGCCGTGGGGGTGACGACCACGAGTAACGGACCGCGACGATGGTAAGGCGCGAACATGAACAAAAGACTGCCCCGGCATTGCCGGGGCAGTCTTTTTGCTACGGGTTGGATGGGGGCTGGTCAGCCCTTCATCAGCTCCTCAGCCTTGCGCTCCAGGTCCTCGAGACCGCCGCACATGAAGAACGCCTGCTCGGGGAAGTGATCGTACTCACCCTCGCTGATCTTCCGGAACGCCTCGATGGTCTCCTTGATCGGAACCGTCGAGCCCGGCACGCCGGTGAACTGCTCCGCCGCGTAGGTGTTCTGCGAGAGGAAGCGCTCGATTCGCCGCGCGCGCTGCACGGTGATCTTGTCTTCCTCGGAGAGCTCCTCGATACCGAGGATGGCGATGATGTCCTGCAGGTCGCGGTAGCGCTGCAGGATTCGCTTCACCTCGGTGGCCACCTGGAAGTGCTCGTTGCCGACGAACTCCGGGGCGAGGATCCGGGACGAGGACGCCAGCGGGTCCACGGCCGGGTAGATGCCCTTGTCGGAGATCGACCGCTCCAGGTTGGTGGTCGCGTCCAGGTGGGCGAACGTGGTGGCCGGGGCGGGGTCGGTGTAGTCGTCCGCCGGCACGTAGATCGCCTGCATGGAGGTGATGGCCTGGCCCCGGACGGAGGTGATCCGCTCCTGGAGCTCGCCCATCTCGTCGGCCAGGGTCGGCTGGTAACCCACGGCGCTCGGCATACGGCCGAGCAGGGTGGACACCTCCGAACCGGCCTGCGTGAAGCGGAAGATGTTGTCGATGAAGAGCAGCACCTCCTGCTTCTTCACGTCCCGGAAGTACTCGGCCATGGTCAGCGCCGAGAGCGCCACCCGCAGCCGGGTGCCCGGCGGCTCGTCCATCTGGCCGTAGACCAGCGCGGTCTTGTCGATGACGCCGGACTCGGTCATCTCGGCGATGAGGTCGTTGCCCTCACGGGTGCGCTCACCCACGCCGGCGAACACCGAGGTACCACCGAAGTTACGGGCAACACGGGTGATCATCTCCTGGATGAGCACCGTCTTGCCCACGCCCGCGCCGCCGAACAGGCCGATCTTGCCGCCCTTGACGTACGGGGCGAGCAGGTCGATGACCTTGATGCCGGTCTCCAGCATCTCGGTCTTCGGCTCCAGGTCCGCGAAGGCCGGGGCCTTGCGGTGGATACCCCAGTGGTCGTCCGGGGTCAGGGTCTCGCCCTCTTTGAGGTTGAGCACCTCGCCGATCGCGTTGAACACGTGGCCCTTGACCGCGTCGCCCACCGGCACCGTGATCGGCTCGCCGCGGTCGCGCACCTCGGCGCCACGGACCAGGCCGTCGGTCGGCTGCATCGAGATGGCACGGACCAGGTTGTCACCCAGGTGCTGGGCGACCTCCAGGGTCAGCGTCTTCTCACCGCCGGACAGGTTCACCTTCACGTTCAAGGCGTTGAACAGGGGCGGCATGGCGTCGCGCGGGAACTCGGCGTCGACGACCGGGCCGATGACCCGGACCACGCGACCCGTGGCCGTCTTGGTCTCTACTGGTGCAGTCATCACACTTCACTTCCCGACGCGGCCAGCGCGTTGGCGCCGCCGACGATCTCGCTGATCTCCTGGGTGATCCCGGCCTGGCGAGCCGAGTTCATCTCGCGCGTGTACTTCTCGATCATCTCTTCGGCGTTGTCGGTGGCGCTCTTCATCGCCCGCCGACGCGACGCCGACTCACTCGCCGCCGATTCGATCAACGCCGCGTAGATCCGCGTGTTGATGTACCTCGGCAGGAGCGCGTCGAGCAGCGCCTCCGCCTCCGGCTCGAACTCGTACGCCGGCAGCAACCCCTCGGAGCGCGGCCGGTCCTCCACCTGCATCGGACCGATGACCTTGGTGACCGGGCTCTGCGTCATGAGCGAGTGGAACTCGGTGTAGACGATGTGCAACTCGTCGACGCCGAGCACCCCGTCCGCTCCTGCGCCGCCGTCGGCGTCGTCCGCACCGGCCGTGAACGCCTTGATCAGCGTCTCACCAACGGTACGGGCGTCCTCGAACGACGGCTGCTCGCTGAACCCGGTCCAGTTCGCCTCGATCGGCCGGTCGCGGAACCGGTAGAACCCGACGCCCTTACGCCCGATGACGTAGAGCACCGGCTCCTTGCCGTCCGCGTTGAGCCGCGCGATCAGCGACTCGGCCATCCTGATCGCGTTGGAGCTGTAACCGCCGGCCAGGCCACGGTCGCTGGTGACCAACAGGACGCCAGCCCGCCGCACCCGCTCGCGCGGGGTGAGCAGCGGGTGGTCGATCCGCGCGTTGGACGCCAGCGCCGTGAGCACACCGGTGATGGCCTGGGCGTACGGCAGGGACGCCTGCACCCGGGCCTGAGCCTTGGCGATCCGGCTCGTCGCCACGAGCTCCATCGCCTTGGTGATCTTCTTCATCGACTTCGCCGAGCGGATCCGTTGACGAAGAACGCGTACCTGGGCCGCCATGGGATCAGCTCTCGGCCGGGCGGTCGGTCGCGCCGTCGCGGAAGCGGGTCACCGTCTCGCGGTTCTCGTCGCCCTCAAGCGGCGCGGCCGGCGCGTCGTTGACCCGACGATCCTCGTCCTTGTTGAGGAAGACCTGCTTGAACTCGGCGATCGCGCTGTCCAGCGAGCCGATGATGTCATCGTTCCACTGGTTGTCGGCGATGCCGGCCAGCACACCCTGGTGCTTGTGCCGCAGGTACTGGAGGAACTCGGACTCGAAGCGCCGCACCTCACCGACCGGAACGTCGTCCAGCTTGCCCTCGGTGCCGGCCCAGACCGAGACGACCTGCTCCTGCACCGGGAACGGCGAGTAGTTCGGCTGCTTGAGCAGCTCGACCAGACGCGAACCGCGGTCCAACTGGGCGCGGGAGGCCCGGTCCAGGTCGGAGGCGAAGGCGGCGAACGCCTCCAGCTCGCGGTACTGGGCCAGGTTGAGCCGCAGCGAACCGGCGACCTTCTTCATCGGCTTCACCTGTGCGGCGCCACCGACCCGGGAGACCGAGGTACCGACGTTGATCGCCGGACGGACGCCCTGGTTGAACAGGTCGGTCTCCAGGAAGATCTGGCCGTCGGTGATCGAGATGACGTTGGTCGGGATGAAGGCCGAGATGTCGTTGGCCTTCGTCTCGATGATCGGCAGACCGGTCATCGAGCCGCCACCCAGCTCGTCGGAGAGCTTCGCGCAGCGCTCCAGCAGGCGGGAGTGCAGGTAGAAAACGTCACCCGGGTACGCCTCACGGCCCGGCGGACGACGCAGCAGCAGCGACACGGCTCGGTACGCCTCGGCCTGCTTGCTCAGGTCGTCGAAGACGATCAGGACGTGCTTGCCGCCGTACATCCAGTGCTGCCCGATGGACGAGCCGGTGTACGGGGCGAGGTACTTGAAGCCAGCCGGGTCGGAGGCCGGCGAGGCGACGATGGTGGTGTATTCCATCGCGCCCGCCTCCTCGAGCTGCCCCTTGATGGAGGCGATCGTGGAGGCCTTCTGGCCGATGGCGACGTAGATGCAGCGAACCTGCTTCTTCGGGTCGCCGGTGCGCCAGTTGTCCCGCTGGTTGAGGATGGCGTCCAGGGCGACAGTGGTCTTACCGGTCTTCCGGTCACCGATGATCAGCTGCCGCTGACCCCGACCGATCGGGGTCATCGCGTCGATGGCCTTGATGCCGGTCTGCAGCGGCTCGTCGACGGACTGCCGGGACATCACGTTCGGAGCCTGCAGCTCCAGCTCGCGGAAGCCCTCGTTGGCGATGTCGCCGAGCGCGTCGATCGGCTCGCCGAGCGCGTTGACCACGCGACCGAGGAAGGCGTCGCCGACCGGAACGGAGAGAACCCGCTCGGTGCGCTTGACGCGCTGCCCTTCCTCGAGCTTGGCGGAGTCACCGAGAACGACGACACCGATCTCCCGGACGTCGAGGTTCAACGCCACGCCGAGCGTGCCGTCCTCGAACTCCAGGAGCTCGTTGGTCATGGTCGAAGGGAGGCCCTCGACGTGGGCGATACCGTCACCGGTGTCGGCGACGGTGCCGACCTCCTCGCGGGAGACGTCGGACGAGTAGGAAGAGACGTAGCGCTCCAGGGCGCCGCGGATCTCCTCCGTCGAGATGGTCAGCTCGGCCATCCTCTGCTTCCTTAAAATTCAGGGGCCCGGGATACCTAGTACCGACCGGTCCGAATGGCGTCTGTCAATCCGAGCGCTGAGCGACGGAGCCGCCCCCAACGCTGGGCGGCGGAGCCGCTCAGCCGCTGGACGGCGAGCCGATCAGCGCTTCGCGAGCGCGTTGCGGGTCTCGTTGAGGCGGCGCAGGATGGTGCCGTCGTACAGGTCGGAGCCGACCCGCACGCTCACGCCACCCAGGACGTGGGGGTCCACCGTCTGCTTGACGGAGACCTCTCGACCGTATATCGCAGCGAGGCTCGCACCCAGCCGGCGCTCCTCCTCGTCACTCAACGGGGCCGCCACGGTGACGTACGCCACCTGACGGTCCCGCCGTTCGGCGGCGAGTTCCACGAGCCGGGTGAGCGATCCGCTGAAGGAACGCCCCCCGAAGCCGGACAGCGCCACCTCGACGAGGCGAACGGTGGCCAGGCGGGTCTTGCCGGCCAACAGCTGGCCGACCAGGACCCCGCGCTGGTCCACCGGTGCCGCGGAGTTGGACAGCACCGCCGAAAGCTCGGGCTCGTTGGCGACGACCTGCCCGAAACGGAACAGCTCGTCCTCGACCTCGCCCAGGTCGCCGGCGGCCTCGGTGCTGGCCAGCACCGCTTCCACGCCGAGTCGCTCGACGGCGTCGAGCAGCTCCGACGGCGTCGACCAACGGCCGGACACCAGCGCGGCGAGCAGTTCGACCGCACCGTCGCCAACCTTGCCGCGCAGCATCCCGCCGAGCAGGTCGGCGCGGTCCGCGCCGGATCGGGCCGGGTCCGAGAGCGCCCGGCGCAGCCGCGGCTCCCGTCGCAGCAGCCCGCCGACGGCGAGCAGGTCGTTCGCGGTGTGTGCCACCGCGACCGCGTCATTGCCGCGGACGTACGCGTCGAGATGCTCGGCCCCGACCTTGTACGACTCCCGGCTGGCGGCCTGCATCAGCGGGCCCCCGTGCTCTCGAGACCGTTCAGGAACCGGTCGACGGTGCCCTTACGCCGCGCCTCGTCGGCCAGCGACTCGCCAACGATCTTGCTGGCCAGGTCCACCGCGATCGTGCCGACCTCCGCGCGCAGCTCGCGCACGATGGTGGCCCGCTCGGCGGCGAGCGCGTCCTTGCCCGCCTGGATGACCCGGTCGGACTCTTCCCGCGCCTTGGCGAGGATGTCCTGCCGGATGCCCTCGGCGTCGGCCCGCGCGTCGTCACGGATCTTGGCGGCGTCGGTCCGGGCCTCAGCAAGCTGGGCACGGTACTGCTCGAGCAGCTGGTTCGCCTCGGCCTGGGCGGCCTCGGCGCGCTTGATGCCGCCCTCGATCGCGTCGACCCGAGCCTGGAACGTCTGCTCCATGCGCGGGAAGACGAACTTCATCAGCACGAAGCAGAGCACGGCGAAGGCGACCGAACCGACCACGATCTCCTGCCAGAGCGGGATGATCGGGTTGTGGGTCGACTCACCACCCTCAGCGGCGAGGAAAATCATGGTTACCTCCCGGTCAAAGGGTGGATCAGGCTGCGGAGCCGGCCCAGATGAAGCCGAAGGCGATGCCCAGCAGCGCGAGCGCCTCGATGACGGCGAAGCCGATCCAGACGTACGGCAGGGTCATGCGCGACGACTCCGGCTGGCGGGCGGTCGACTGGATGTAGGCAGCGAAGACCAGGCCAACGCCGATGCCCGGGCCGATGGCGGCGAGACCGTAGCCGATGGCAGCGGTGCTACCGGTGACCTCGGCGAGAACGCTAGCGTCCATTGGTGTGGTTCCTCCTGGTTATCACGCGTGACTCTCACGCGGGACGACAACGGATGGTGCGGGTGGATCAGTGCTCTTCGGCGAGCGCGCCCTGCACGTAGCTGGCGGTGAGGACGGTGAAGACGTAGGCCTGCAGGACGATCACCAGGAACTCCAGGAAGGTGAGCGCGATGGTCATCACCCAGGAGAGCACCGAGACCGGGGCCAGCCAGGCGTTGGCGCTCAGCATCGCGAAGCCGCCGAGCGTGAAGACCAGCAGGAGCATGTGACCGGCGAACATGTTCGCAAAGAGACGGACGGCCAGCGAGAACGGCCGGACGATGAAGGTCGAGAAGAGCTCGATCGGGATCAGCAGCGGCAGGATGTACCAGGGTGCCGGCGGGATCAGCGAGTTCTTGAAGTATTTGACGAAGCCGTGCTTCTTGATGCCGATGTAGTTGAACAGCACGTAGCTGATGATCGCGAGGATCGCCGGGAAGGCGATGTGCGAGTTCGGCGAGATCTGGAAGAACGGGATGATCGCGAACGCGTTCGTCAGCAGCACGAAGCAGAACAGCGTCGTGAAGTAGGGGGCGAACCGCACGCCCTGGTGCCCGATCATGTCGACCGCGATGTTGTTACGCACGAAGCCGTAGATCGACTCGGCGAACCACTGCTTCTTGGTCGGCACCAGCTGCGGGTTCCGGTAGCTCGCCAGGAAGAAGATGATCAGGACGCCGACCGCGATCCAGACCATCGCCGTGATCTTGGTGACCCAGTAGGAGTCGTGTGCACCCCAGGGCAGGATGCTGGGCAGGTAGAAGTCCTCCACCGTGGGTGGGAATGCCGCCTGGCCCGCTGCCAGAACGTTCGCCTGTCCGAACACCGCGTCCCTTCCTAAGTAGGCGTGCCGAGCCGGCGGACGACGAGGATGATTCCCCCGGCCATACCGAGCACGACGCCGATCCCGGTGGCGACGCCGCCGGTGTCGAGCCACTGGTCAACCAGCCAGCCGATGAAACCCCACACGAGCATTCCTCCGATGAGGTAGCTGAGCGCGGTCCAACCCTGACCGGCGCCGGACGGAATATCGTCCGGTTCGCCGGCGGGACGGGGGGTTTGGTCACCAGCCATGACGGGGCGAACGATATCAGCCGGGAAGACGAGGCTGTGCCTCACCCCCCGCACAACCGTCGTTGTGTGGGCTTCTCGTGGGCGCCGTCGTCTGTGGGCACGCTACTCCCCTTCCGCCCGTCGGAAAATGACCGGAGGCCGACACATTTCGGCGCGTCCGAAGGGTGGGACGACCGCCAGGTCAGTTGGGCGCCCGGCGGGCGTGCACCGTGGTCAGCCACCAGATGTGCACCGCCGTCCACACTGCCACCCCGGCGACGATGCCGAGGCAGAGAGGGATCAAACCGGGCCAACCGGTCGACGCCACCGCCACCAGCACCACACCCAGCAGGCTGAACTTCAGCACATACAGGCCCAGGCCGAGCGGCAGCAGCAACTGCGGGTTGATCTGATCCGCCCGGGCCAGCACCACCGTGGTGAGGGTGTAGCTGAGCACCGTGACGCCCACGCCGGCCGCCGCGCCGAGCGCGGCCGTCCCGCCGCCGGTCACCCCACCCACCACGGCGGCGACCGCGGCGAGCGCCGCCGACGCGGCCAGCAGCACCGGGAGGTGCCGCAGCCGCCACCGCCGGTCGGTGCCCGGCTCGACCACCCCGGGCTCAGCCACGGGGGTACGCCGGGAACGCCGCGACCAGCTCGGACACCTCGGCACCGAGCCGGGTCAACTCGTCGGCCCCGCCCGGAGCGCCGGGATCGGTGCGCACCGCACGGGCGATCAGGGTCGCCACCTGGCGTAGCTCCCCCTCGCGCATCCCCTGGGTGGTGACGCTCGGGGTGCCCACCCGGATGCCGGAGGCCACCATCGGCGGCTGCGGGTCGTACGGGATGGCGTTCTTGTTCAGGGTGATCGACGCGGCGTCGCAGCGTCGCTCGGCCTCGGTGCCGGTCACCCCCAGCTCCCGCAGGTCGATCAGGGCGAGATGGGTGTCGGTGCCACCGGACACCGGGCGCATCCCCTCGTCGGCCAGCCCGGCGGCGAGCGCCTGGGCGTTGCTGACCACCTGTCGGGCGTACGTCTGGAACTCCGGCTGGGCGGCCTCGCGCAGCGCGACCGCCTTGGCCGCGACCGCGTGCATCAGCGGGCCACCCTGGGTGAACGGGAAGACCGCCTTGTCGATCCGCTGGGCCAGCGACTCGCGGCACAGGATCATGCCGCCGCGCGGGCCGCGCAGCACCTTGTGGGTGGTGGCGCAGACGACGTCGGCGTACGGCACCGGGGACGGGATCGCCCGACCGGCGACCAGGCCGATGAAGTGCGCGGCGTCCACCATCAGGTACGCGCCGACCTCGTCGGCGATCTCCCGGAACCGGGCGAAGTCGATCAGGCGCGGGTACGCGGTGGCCCCACAGATGATCAGCTTGGGTCGGTGCGCCCGCGCCAGGTCCCGTACCTCGTCGTAGTCGATCTGCTCGGTGTCCGGCCGCACCGGGTAGCCGACCGGGTGGAACCACTTGCCGGAGAAGTTCACCCGGCTGCCGTGGGTGAGGTGCCCGCCGTGCGGCAGGTCCATCGCCAGCACGGTGTCTCCCGGCTGCACCAGCGCGGCGTACGCGGCCAGGTTGGCGCTGGCCCCGGAGTGGGGCTGGAGGTTGGCGTGCTCGGCCCCGAAGAGCTCCTTTGCGCGGGCGATGCCGATCTCCTCGGCCCGGTCCACCTCGGCACAGCCGCCGTAGTAGCGCCGGCCCGGGTAACCCTCGGCGTACTTGTTGGTCAGCGTCGAGCCGAGCGCGGCCAGCACCGCCGGCGAGGTCAGGTTCTCGCTGGCGATGAGCTGCAGGCCGCCCCGCAACCGGTCCAACTCGCCGAGGACCACCCCGGCGATCTCCGGGTCGGTGGCCCTGAGCTGCGCGAAATCCGGCCCCCAGAAGGTGCTCGTCTCGGTCTCCACAGCGAACGAGTCTAGGGGGCAGCAGACTGGGACCTGTGAGATGCCTCGTCACCGGAGCGACCGGTTACATCGGCGGGCGGCTGACGCCGCTGCTGCTCGCCGATGGGCACACCGTGCGCTGCCTCGCCCGCAAGGCGGTGCGACTGCGCGACGTGCCCTGGGCCGCGGCGGCCGAGATCGTCGAGGGAGACCTCAGCCGACCGGAGACGCTGGCCGCCGCGTTCGCCGACGTGGACGTGGCGTACTTCCTGGTGCACTCGCTGGGCCGGTCCGACTTCGAGGCGGCCGACCGGGCGGCGGCGACCAACTTCGCGGCGGCGGCGCGAGCTGCCGGCGTACGGCGGATCGTCTACCTGGGCGGTCCACTGCCGGCGACCGACGCGGTCCCCTCGCCGCACCTGCGCTCCCGGGCCGAGGTGGGCCGGATCCTGCTGGCCAGCGGGGTGCCCACGGCGGTGCTCCGGGCCGCGGTGATCATCGGCTCCGGTTCGGCGTCGTTCGAGATGCTGCGGTACCTGACCGAGCGACTGCCCGCCATGGTCACGCCGCGCTGGGTTCGCAACCGGATCCAACCGATCGCCGTCCGCGACGTGCTGAACTACCTGGTCGGCTGCACCGCTCTGCCGGCGGACGTCAACCGGGGCTTCGACATCGGCGGGCCGGACGTGCTCACGTTCCGCGAGATGATGCAGCGCTACGCCCGGGTGGCCGGGCTGCGCCGGCGCATCATCGTGCCGGTCCGGGTGCTCACCCCGTCGCTCTCCTCGCACTGGGTCGGCCTCATCACCCCGGTGCCGAACAAGATCGCCCGCCCGCTGGTGGAGAGCCTGATCCAGGAGGCGGTCGCGGACGAACACGACATCGCCCGCTACGTACCCGACCCGCCGGGCGGGCTGACCGGCTTCGACGACGCGGTGGCGCTGGCGCTGGCCAAGGTGCGCGACGCCCAGGTGGAGACCCGCTGGTCGACCGCGAGCGGCCCGGACGCACCCGCCGAGCCGCTGCCCACCGACCCGGTCTGGTCCGGTGGCAGCGCCTACACCGACGTCCGGGAACGGGCGGTGGACGCGTCGCCCGCGGCGCTCTGGCGGGTCGTCGAGGGCGTCGGCGGCGAACACGGCTGGTACTCGTTCCCCCTCGCCTGGTCGATCCGGGGCTGGCTGGACCGGCTGGTCGGCGGGGTCGGGCTGCGCCGGGGTCGACGCGACCCGCACCGCCTCCAGGTCGGCGAGGCACTGGACTTCTGGCGGGTCGAGGAGATCGTCCCGGGCGAGCTGCTGCGACTGCGCGCGGAGATGCGGCTACCCGGCCGGGCCTGGCTGGAGATGCGGGTGCTGCCGGCCGACGACGGCGGCAGCCGCTACCAGCAACGCGCGGTCTTCCTGCCCCGCGGCCTGGCCGGGCACGCCTACTGGAAGTCGGTGGCCCCGTTCCACACGGTGGTCTTCGGCGGAATGGCCCGCAACATAGCCCGCAACGCCGAGCAGACCCACTGACCGCCCGCTCCCCGCTCCCCGCTCCCGCTCGTTCCCCGCGATCTTGCACTTTGTGTTGCCGATTTGCGGACCTCGGCACCTTTTGTCACCGCAGGAAGTGCAAGATCGGCGAGCGGGGTGGGGTGGGGTGGGGTGGGGGGTCGGGGTGGGGGTTGGGGTCAGTTGCCGGCTTGGGGTTGGGTCTGGAAGGCGGTTCGTTCGCTCGGCGGGACGAAGTCGCGGACCGGTTGGTCGCGCAGGGCGAAGGCGAGCACCTCACCGACGGCGTCCACCAACTGGGCCTGCACCGCCTGACCGACCGCGTCCCGGGGATCGTCCGGGTTCGCGGCCATCGAGGCGACCGCGAGCTGCGGGGTGAACGCCACCACCGTCTCCGTCTCGTACCGTTCCGAGCTGCCGGTCTTGCCGGCCACCGGACGGCCGAGCTTCGCCCGCAGGCCGGGAGCGGTGGCGCCGTCGCAGCGCCCGTACATCGACTGGTCGCCGACCGGGCAGCGGGCCGCGTCGGTGGCCGCCCGCGCCACGTCGGGATCGAGCACCTGTCGGCAGTCCGGCTTGGCGGCGTCGACCGGCCGGCCGCCCGAGTCGGTGATCGAGACCACCGGCAGCGGCGCGCACCAGGTCCCCTCGGCCGCCACCGTGGCGTACGCGGTGGCCAGGTCCAACGGGGTGGTGGCGGCAACACCCAGCGTGAACGGGCCCCAGTCCTTCGCGCCGTAGCGGGCCAGCTTGGCGTCGGACTCGGCCCGCAGCACGATGCCGAGCCGCTCGGCCATCTCCACCACCCGGTCGGCGCCGACCCTCTCGGTGAGCCAGGCGAAGTAGGTGTTCACCGAGCGGCCGAAAGCGCTCCACATGGTGCGGGGGCCGTCCATCGACGACGGGCTGGCGTTCGCCGGGCACCACCGCCCGTCGCAACTCGCCTCCCCGGTCACCGGGAAGCGGGTGAGCAACTGGGTCGGCGCCACGAAGTCGGTCGACAGCGGCAGGCCGGACTCCAGCGCGGCCAGCAGGGTGAAGAGCTTGAACGTCGAGCCGCCCTGGTACCCCTCGATCGCGCCGCCGCCGGCGACCAACTGGTTGACGGTGTTCGGGCGGTTCTTCTGCCCGACCGGGTTGCCCGCCACGCTGTAGGCCCGGTTGACCGACATCGCCAACACCCGCCCGGTGCCCGGTTGCACCACGGCGGTGGGCACCGCCTCGGCCCTGGTCGTCGGGTAGATCTTCAGCACCTGCTCGGTGGTGGCCCGCTGCACCCCCGGGTCCAGCGACGAGACGATGGAGAACCCGCCCCGGCGCAGCGCGCGCTGCCGCTCGTCGGCGGTCGCCCCGAACGCGGACTGGCTGCTCCACCAACGGGTGAACCAGTCGCAGAAGAAGCCCCAGTCGTTGTGCGCGTCGGGCACGCCCGTGCAGTCGTTCGGGGTCTCGCTGGGCCGCAGCTGCAACGGTTCGGCACGCGCCGCCGCCGCCGCGTCCGCCGGCACCTGCCCCGACTCCACCAGCCGCTCCAACACGTACGACCGCCGGGCCACCGCGCTGTCGGCGTCGCCGTTGATCGGATCGTCGCTGTCCGGCGAACGCACCAGACCGGCGAGCAGGGCCGCCTGGGCCAGGGTCAACTCGGCCGGGGACCGGGAGAAGTACCGCTTGCTGGCCGCCGCGATGCCGTACGCCCCGGCACCGAAGTAGGCGATGTTGAGGTAGCGGGTCAGGATCTCGTCCTTGTCGAGTTCCCGCTCCAACGCGAGCGCGTACCGCATCTCCTGGAGCTTGCGCACTGTGGTGAGTTCGGTGGCGGCGTCCCGCTGCGCCTCGCTCAGCCGGGGGTCGTTGCTGAGCACGTTGCGGACGTACTGCATGGTCAGCGTGGAGGCGCCCTGCCGGGTCCGGCCGTCGCGCTTGTTGACTGTGAACGCGCGCACCACGCCCCGCAGGTCGACCCCGCTGTGCTGGTAGAACCGGACGTCCTCGGCGGCCACGATCGCTCGGCGCATCACCGGGGCCACCTCGTGCAGCGGCACGTCCACCCGGTCCTCCTGGTAGAAGGAGGTGATCAGGGTGGTGCCGTCGTTGGCGTAGAGGTTGGAGCGCTGCGCGGTGGGCGGCGTACGGAGTGTGTTCGGCAGCTCCGAGTACGGCGTCGACAGGGCGCTGAAGCCGATCCCGAAGACCAGGGCGGCGGGCAGGGCGGCGGCGGCCAGCACCAGCCCGGCCAGCACCCCGGCGATCACCACGGTCAGCAGTTTGTCGAATTGGGCCCGGATCATCAGCTCTCCCCGCAGGAGCCGGTCACGCTAGGACCCGTTCAGAATGACCCGGAACGCCCCTTTAGCCCTGGGTTTTCCCCAAACCCGGAGGAAACTCGCACCACGCTCAGGGCAGCAGCGCGCCGGCCAGCGGGTGGACCGTCTCCTCGATCTCGTCGGCGACCCGGCTGAAGCACTGGTCGCCACGACCCCAGGGGTCGTCCAGATCATCGGTGGCCAGCGCCGAGGCGCCCAGCCGCGCGTCGTGAGCCGCCGCCACCAGGGCCACCCCCCGGGCGTACACGGCCTCCGGGGTGGCGTCGCCCGGCGGCAGCGCGCCGGCGTCCACCGCGGCCAGCAGCCGGCCGAACTCGCCCAGCACGAACGTGCGGGCCGCCGCGTCCGGACGAAGCGCCACCACGTACTCCTGCTGGTCGGCGGTGGCGGTCAGGACCAGGTCGGCGGCGTCGATGTGGTCCGAGCGCAGCTTGCGCGCCGCGAACCCCGCCACGTCCCCACCACGGCCGATGACCTGCCGGGCGGCCGGCGGGTTCATCTCCTCGCCCGCGTGCCAGCCACCCGTGCCGGCGCTGTGGCTGTGCACCAACTCCTCGGCCTGAGCCGGGTCCTGAGCACGCCGGGTCAGCCGCTCCCGCACCGCCAGGGCAAGCAGCCGCTCCGCCATCGGCGAGCGGCAGATGTTGCCCATGCAGACGTGCAGAACCGTGAACGGGGGCACTCAGGCCGCCCGACCGTCGACGAGATCCGGAACCACGTCGCGCAGCTTCTCCAACGGGATCGCCCCGGCCCGCAACAGCTGCGGCACCTCACCGGTCAGGTCCACGATCGTGCTGGGCACCGGGTCCGGGCAGGGCCCGGCCTCCAGGTAGGCCCGCACCGAGTAACTGAGCTGGTCGCGCGCCTCGTCGGCGGTGACCGCGGCCGGCTGGCCGGTCTTGTTGGCCGACGAGACCGCCATCGGGCCGGTCTCGCGCAGCACCTCCAACGCCACCGGGTGCAGCGGCATCCGCACCGCCACCGTGCCCGTCTTGTCGCCCAGGTCCCACTGCAGGCTCGGCGAGTGCTCGACCACGATCGTCAGGGCACCCGGCCAGAACGCCTCCACCAGGTCCCGTGCGGCCGTGGGCAGCGAGAAGACCAACCCGTCCAGGGTGTGCCGCGAGCCGATCAGCACCGGCGGCGGCATCTGCCGACCCCGGCCCTTGGCATCCAGCAGCGCCTTCACCGCGTACGGGGTGAACGCGTCCGCGCCGATCCCATACACGGTGTCCGTCGGGAGAACAACCAGCTCGCCGTTCTTGACCGCCTCGATCGCCGCAGCGATGCCGCGGTCCCGATCGGCGGGCGACCGGCAGTCGTAGAGCATCACGAGGAGTCAGTCTGCCACGCCGCCCCGATCGGGGCGTGCTGGCCGTCCGCCCGTCGGGACGCGGTCGCGTAGCGGGGACGCCCGGTGAGGTCCAGATGCTCCGCGACAGCGGTGAAGCCGCCGTCCTCGGCGAGCAACCCGGGCACCGCCGCGCCGTGGGTGTCGTCGTGCTCGACGCCGAACACGCCCCCGGGGCGCAACAGCACCGCCGCCCGGGCGACGACCGGCCGGATCACCACCAGACCGTCCGCACCGCCGAAGACCGCCTCCGCCGGGTCGTGCCCGGCCACCTCCGGCGGGACCACCACGTCGTCCGGCACGTACGGCGGGTTGCAGAGCAACACGTCCACCCGGCCCACCAGCTCCGCCAGCAGGTCCGGCGCGGTCACGTCGGCCTCGACCACCTCGATCGGCCGGTCCCCCGCCGCGGCGCGCTCCGCCGCGTTGCGCCGCAGCCAGGCAAGCGCCGCCGGGGACCGCTCCACCGCGATCACCCGCGCCCCCGGCAGCTCCTGAGCCACCGCCAGGGCGATCGCGCCCGAGCCGCTGCACAGGTCGACCACCACCGGGTCGGGCCGGCTCCGGGCCTGCTCGACGCCCCAACCGGCCAACAGCTCGGTCTCCGGCCGGGGCACGAAGACACCCGGGCCGACCGACAGCTCCAGGTGCCGAAACCCGGCCCGACCGGTCAGGTGCTGCAAGGGCTCACGCGCGGCGCGGCGGCGGGTCAGCTCGTCGAGCCGCGCCAACTCGTCGTCGCCGAGGTCGTCGGCGAGCGCCAGCCGACCCCGGGAAACCCCCAGCACGTACGCCGCCAACACCTCGGCCTCCACCCGGGCGGAGCCGACCCCGGCGGCGGCGAGCGCACGGGCCGTTCGGGCCACCGCGGCCGACGGCCGGATGGGGCCTGTCCCTTCGGGGGGGTGTTGCGGCAAAGTACTCACGACATAATCATGAAGCGTCGCGAGCGACGTGACGAACAGGTGCGCCCAGGCGCGCACGACAGGAGGTTGGCGGGTGGGCTGGCTCGACCGGGTCGATGACCAGGTTGACGCCCTCACGCACGCCCGGGCGTTGCAGGAGGCCAGCCGCTCCGCAGAGGCGTACGTTCTGCTGGAGCGTGTGATCCGCACCACCACCGACCCGGCGGCACGGGCGGACGCGATGGTGCAGCGCCTCTCCGCGCTGATCAATCTCGGTCGGACCGCGGAGTTCACCCGGGCCATCGAAGAGGCGTCGGCGGCCGTCCGCGACCTCGCCGAGCCCTATCTGCACGGGCACCTCAACGCGCTGGCCGCACTCGCCGCGCACCACCAGGGCGCACTGGACCGCTGCGTCATGCACCTCGTCCGAGCGGCCCGGGCGCTGGGCGCCGTCGCCGACCCCGACCGGGACACCGCCTGGGGCTGGCACGACCTGGCCATGGCCTACAGCTACCTCAGCTTCCACGGGTACGCCCTGGGGGCCATCGAGCGGGCCCGGCAGCTCGGCCTGACCGCCGGGATCCCGGAGGAGACGTTCGCCGCGCCGGGCATCCGGCTGCGCAACGCCGTGGCCCTGGACCACAACGGCGACAGCGACGGTTGCCTGCGGGTGCTCCGGGACGTGGCCGCCGACCTGGCCCGCTTCGTCCGCGCCGGGCGGGCCGGCCAGCTGCGCCCGAGCAGCCTCGCCGCGTACGGCTACGCGGCGGCCCGACAGGCCGCACTCGGCGACCAGGTGGCGACCGAAGGGGCCCAGCCGGCCCGGTTGATCAGCCACGGCGGGGACAGCGCCCGCGCTCGCGACCTGCGTCAGCTCGGGCAGGTGTGCCTCGCCGTCGCCGACGGGCGGCCGATCGAGGCGGTCGCCCGACTGGACACCGTCCAGGTGTCGAACGAGACGCTGGGGGCGGCCGAGCCGGCCCGGCTGCGCAGCATCGCGCTGACCCGCGCCGGGGACCACCTCTCCGCGCACCGGGCCGACCGGCTGGCGTTCCGGCTCGCCGCGCAGCGCAACGACCGGCTGCGTGACGTCTACATCGACGGCATCGCCGCCCGCATCGACCACGAGGAGATGCGCCGCGAGGCGGCGCGCTTCGAGGGCGAGGCGTTGACCGACCCGCTCACCGGGCTGCCGAACCGCCGCCGGCTGGAGCGGTACATCACCGCCGTTGTCACCCGGGGCGAACGGGTGGTGATCGGCGTCTGTGACCTGGACGGCTTCAAGGCGGTCAACACCCGGCACGGGCACCACTCCGGCGACCTGGTGCTGCAACGCATCGCCGGTGTGATCAACCGGGTGATGCGCCGGGGCGACTTCGTGGCCCGCTACGGCGGTGACGAGTTCGTGGTGGTGCTGCCGGACACCGGCATGGCCGAGGCCGCCGAGGTGGCCCGCCGGATCGAGGCCGCGGTCCGCCTGGAGGACTGGGAATCGTTGGTGCCGGGCACCCCCGTCGGGGTGAGCATCGGCTTCGCCGAGGTCTCCGGCGGCAGCGGGCTGCGCGACGCGCTCAGCGTCGCGTTCGAGCAGGCCGACCGCGAGATGCTCCGCGCCAAGACCCGCCCCCGCGCCAGCTGACCACCCGGGCGCGCTGGCCTGACCACCCGCACGCGCTGGCGTCGATCAAGGGGTTGTGGTGCCTCGCGAAAACGCCACGGCGGGACAATTCGCCCACCACAACTCCATGATCGACGAGGCGCAACCGCAGTCGCGGTCAGCGGCGGGTCAACTCGGTGTCGCCGGCGAGGCGGGCGGCCCGGTCGGCCTCGGTGAGGGCGTCCAGCACCCCGTCCAGCTCGCCACCGAGCGCCAGATCCAGGTTGTACGCGGTGTAGCCGATCCGGTGATCGGTGATCCGGTTCTGCGGGAAGTTGTAGGTGCGGATCCGCTCCGAGCGGTCCACGGTGCGAACCTGGGCCTTGCGCGCGTCCGAGGCGGCGGCGTCGGCCTGCTCCTGGGCGGCGGCGAGCAGCCGGGCCCGCAGGATCCGCATCGCCTGCTCCCGGTTCTGCAACTGGGACTTCTCGTTCTGGCAGGAGACGACGATGCCGGTCGGCAGGTGGGTGATCCGCACCGCCGAGTCGGTGGTGTTCACCGACTGGCCACCCGGCCCGGACGAGCGGAACACGTCGGTGCGCAGCTCGTTCTGGTCGATGGTGACGTCGACGTCCTCGGCCTCCGGCAGCACCAGCACCCCGGCGGCGCTGGTGTGGATCCGCCCCTGCGACTCGGTCACCGGGACACGCTGCACCCGGTGCACGCCGCCCTCCCACTTGAGCCGCGACCAGACGCCGTTGCCGCCGTCCGGCACGCCCTTGGTCTTGATCGCCAGGGAGACGTCCTTGACCCCGCCGAGGTCGGAATCCTGTGCGTCGATCACCTCGGTGATCCAGCCGTGGCGCTCGGCGTACCGGGTGTACATCCGCAGCAGGTCACCGGCGAACAGCGCCGACTCCTCGCCACCCTCACCGGCCTTGATCTCGACGATCACGTCCTTGGCGTCGTGCGGGTCGCGGGGAATGAGCAGCTCGGCGAGGCGCTCCTCCAGCACCGGCAGGGACCCGGCGATGGACTCCGCCTCGGCCGCGAAGGACGGGTCCTCGGCGGCCAGCTCGCGAGCCGCGGCCAGATCGGCGCGGGCCTGCTCCAACTCGTCTGCGGCCTTGTGCAGCGGCACCAGCGCGGCGTACCGGCGGCCGACCCTGCGCGCGGTGGCCTGGTCGGCGTGGATGGCCGGATCGGCCAACCGCTTCTCCAGCTCCGCGTACTCGTCGAGAAGGCCGGCCAGACGCTCGCTGCTCATGCTGCGGATGCTCCTTCGACGGTGCGCGACGACCGGGCCGGGGCCGGGAGGCCGACGGCCGGGCGGAAACGGAGGAAAATGCGGACGGCGCCCGCGTCCGGCGAAAAACCGGACGCGGGCGCCGAACGAGGAGCTACTTGGCCTTCTTGGCCTGAACCTTGGCGTACTTCTGCTGGAACTTCGCGACCCGGCCGGCGGTGTCGAGAACGCGCTGCTTACCGGTGTAGAACGGGTGGCAGGCGCTGCAGGTCTCGGCGTGGATCGCCCCGCCCTTGGCGGTGCTGCGGGTCGTGAACGTGTTGCCACAGGAGCAGCTGACCTCGGTGGTCACGTACTCCGGGTGGATGTTTGCCTTCATCTCGCCTCGGTCCTCTCGTTGGTGGTCGCCGGGTCGCCGTCATCGCTCGTCGCGCCGTACGCGACGGGCTCGGGCGTGAACCGGAACCGGTGGCCGATTGACCAGTGTGCCATGGGCCTGAGCCGACCCGGTAATCGGGCCGCACACCTCGTCCGGCATCGTCAACACGTGCCTACCCGTCCGCATTCCCGCCGCCCGACGGGGCATTCGCGCACCCGGCGGAGAGCCGCCAGGTACCCCGCCCGGGGTACGCCCGCCGAGCCGGAGGTGCGTCGATGACCCGCCTGATCGCCACCCGGGGACTGCCCGCCTCGGGTAAGACGACGTTCGCCCGCACGCTCCAGCCGTCGGTCGCGCGGGTGAACCGGGACGACCTGCGCCGGATGCTGCACGGCGAACGGCTGTTCACCCAGTGGGCCGAGGCACAGGTGACCGCCGTCCAGCGGGCTCAGGTCGAGGCGCTGCTGCGGGCCCGGGCGGACGTCTGCGTGGACGACACCAATCTGCGCGCACGGACGCTGCGGGACTGGGCCGAGCTGGCCGCTCGCCACGGCGCGGACTTCGAGGTGCACGACTTCACCGACGTGCCGCTGGACGAGTGTCTGCGCCGCGACGCCGCCCGCCCGGCCGCCGACCAGGTCGGCGGGGACGCGATCCGCCGGCTGCACGAGAGGTACCTGGAGGGCCGGACCCTGCCGTTGCCGGTGCCGCAGGCCCGCACCGGACGCCCCGCCGTGGTGCACCCGCCGTCGACCGAGCCACCCGAGATCGTGCTGGTGGACATCGACGGCACCGTCGCGCTGGCCGTCTCCCGCAGCCCGTACGACATGACCCGGGTGGGCCAGGACCAGCCGAACACGGCGGTGATCGCGGCGGTCCGGGCGATGCACGCCGCCGGGTACGGGGTGGTCTTCTGCTCGGGGCGGGACGCCTCGGCCCGCGCGGCCACCGAGGCGTGGCTGGCCCGGCACGTTCGGGTCCCCTACCTCGGCCTGCACCTGCGGGCCGTGGGCGACTCCCGGAAGGACTCGATCGTCAAGCGGGAGATCTACGACCGGGAGATCAAGGATCGTTACCGGGTGGCCGGCGTCTTCGACGACCGCGTCCAGGTGGTCCAGATGTGGCGATCCCTCGGCCTCACCGTCTTCCAGGTGGCCGACGGCGACTTCTGAGGTGTCCGGACGGGCCCCCGCGCGTGGGGGCCCGTCCGGACAGTTCACCCGGTGACGGTGATGGTGGCCTCGGCACGGGCGCCGTTGACCTCGACCGTCAGGCGTACCGGCGCGCCGGGCCGCAGTGCCGTCAGGGTGCCGGTGGCCGGGTCGAACCGGGCGGTGTGCCAGGGACGCACCCCGGCGGCCGAGCCGACGTGCACTTCCGGCGAGGCCGACCAGTCGGCGCTGACCGGTGCGGCCACCGGGACCGTACGCCCGCCGGGCTGGGTCAGCGTGGCGGTGACCGTCGCGGGGGTGCCGACCGCGACGCTGGCCGGGGCGGCCACCGTGAGCCGGTCGACGTGCGCGTGGAACTCCGCGTCCACCCAGCGCGGGCCCTCGGCGAGCGGGTCACGGCGGGCCCGGTCGGCCTCGGCTGGGGTCACCGGGTCCACGCCGAATTCCGTCCAGCCGGTGAAGCCGCCCTGGTCGGCAGGGGTGGACGGCGTCTTGCCCGCATTGCCGTTGATCACGTAGGGCACCCCGTCCACCCGGTCGGCGTGGAAGGTGCCGACGTGCCCGCCCACGAACAGCGCGCCCTTGCCGGTGCGGTGCTGGAAGTCGGCCAGCCACTGCTCCAGCAGCGCCGCCTCCTTGCGGTCGCCGAGCTGGCTGGCCTGCGCCGGGCTGGGGTCGCGCGGCGGGTGGTGGTGCAGGACGACGACCGAACCCACGCGCCGGTCGGTGGCCGCCGCGTCCAGCGTCTCGCGGAGCATCCGTACCTGGTCGAAGCCCCCGCCGCGCAGCGTCCCGGTGGACGAGTTGAGCGTCACGAACCGGGTGCCGTTGTGGTCGAACACCCGGGAGGTGGCACCGAACGCGGCGGCGAAGTTGCTGATCGGGGCGCCCATGATCTCGTGGTTGCCGGGCACGTAGTACCAGGGCAGCGCGTCGCCCAACTCCTCGTCGAGGATCCGCCGGGCCAGCGCGAAGTCGGCCGGGTAGGCGGTGTCCACGAAGTCACCGTTGATCAGGAGGAAGTCGGGTCGGGCCGCCCGCACCTCGCGCAACGTCCGCCGGGCCTGGGCGACCAGGTCGCTGTCCGGGTCGGCGGCGACGAACTGGGCGTCGGAGAGCACCGCGAAGCGCCACGGCGCGCCGTCCACCGTGCCGTCGCGGACCACCACCCGATCGGTACGCGAGGCCACCTCCGGCACGTCGACCGTCGGGGGCACCTTCGCCACCAGGTCGTCGATGATCACCTCGCTGGTGTACTGCGCGGCGGCGTTCGTCTCGGCCACGTAGAAGCGGCGTACCCGCACCGGGTACTGCACCCCGGCCGGCACCGCGAACTCCACGTACCGCCAGCCGGTCCAGGTGATCAGTGGGCCGCGCAGCACGTGCTGGGTGTCCTGGGCGTCGTGCAGGTGCAGGCTGGGCCACTCCCCGGTGCCGTTGCCGTGGATCCACATCCCGAAGGCCTGCGGCTGACCGGGCACCTCGATCCAGGAGGGCGGGTCGGCGTACGCGGCCCGCGTGCCGGTGGACTGGCCGAAGTCGTACGACATGCGCAGGCCGGTGCCGGTGTGGCCCGGCGCCGGCGCGACCGAACCGCTGGCGCGGGCCTGGCTGAACCGCCAGGAAGCGGCGTCGTCGAAACCGGCGACCGGCACGTCGGTCAGGCCGACGGTGACCGGCAGGACAACGCTCGTGCGGCCGACGCGAACGGTCACCAGGCCCGAGCCGGTGTCCCCCAACGCGGCGACGGACAGGTTGCCGTCCCCGGTGGGGGTGATCCGCAGCAGGTCCCGGTCGTAGTCGAGGGTGAGGTCGGCCGGCTCGATCGGCGCGGTGTTGCCTTCGGCGTCGTACCCGACCACGCCGACCAGGGCGTTACCGTCCCGGCCGGTCAGCCCGACCCGCGGCACGGTGGTGCCGATCCGGGCCAGCGGGCCGAGCACGGTGAGGTTCAGCGAGCCGGTGACCCGCCCCCGTGCGGCGGTGACCGTGCTGGCCCCCGGTGCGCCGGCGTGGAACACGCCGTCACGGTCGACCCGGCCGCGTACCGCAGGGGTCGCCCGCCAGGTGGGAGCGCCGGCCGCCGGCCCGTACGTCTCGTCGTAGCCGGATGCGGTGAGGGTGCGGGTCAGGCCCGGGAAGACCCGGTCCGGCCGCCCACCTCGCACCGGTGAGACACCCGGGGCGGCGGTGGGGTCGCTGGCCGTCTCGACCCAGTAGCCGGTGAGTCGCCCGCTGCCCTTCGGCGCGTAGATGGCCAGGCCGTTGGGCACGCCCCGCTCGCTGCCGTCGGAGGGGCCGTTCTCCACCTGCACGGCGGGCGCGCCCGGCTCCCGCGCCAGCAGCGTGGACGATCCGCCGCCATCCAGGTTGAGCGCGTGGTGGGCGCCCAGCTCGGCCATCATCCGGCCCATCTCGGTCTGCGTCACGCCGCGGCTGTCGACCTGACGACCGTCCACCGTCAGCATGATCATCTTTCGACCGTCGGCGCTGAACCCGACAGCGGTGCGGGGGGCGAGGGTCGGATCGGCGATGCTCTGCACGACGCCGTCGCGGACCAGCACGTTGCCGCCCCCGACCGCCGCGTGCAGGGTGCTGCCGTCGGAGGGCTTCGGCCGCCAGGCCACCGCCACCGGGTCACCGGCGCGCAGGCCGGCCAGCGCGTCCGCGCCGAGGTCACGGCCGAGCAGCACGGTGCTGCCGGCGGCGATCGGGCCGCTACCGGCCACGCTTCCCACCGCGGCCACCCGGCCGTTGGTCACGGTGACCTCGACCACCCGGGCCGCGCCCTCCACGGCACGCGACCGGGTGTACGTCCCCCACAGGTCGGTGAAGGCACCGATACCGTCGGCCTGGACCATGTTGTTGAACTGGGTCAGCGGGACCGGCCCGGTGGGCAGGGTGGCGCTGCCGTCGAAGTTCACCTCGATCACCCGCCCGAGGCCGTTCGTGGTGACCGCCACCGCGTTGCGGTGACCGCTGACCCCGGACTGGATCAGCTCCCCCTCCCGGACGCCGACGCCCTGGGCGGCACCGGAGTTGTTGATGTCGAAGAAGTCGCCGTTGACCGCGGCGACCGCGCGCGACTGGTCCACCGCCTTTCGCAGCGGCTCGGCCCGGCTGACCGCGCCGGAGTTGACGTAGTCGACGGTGGAGCCGCCACCCAGGTCGGTGGTGAGCGCGTCGGCGCGCAGCCAGCCGTCGGCGTCGTACCTGTCGAAGGACGTCAACTGCACGCCGGGCGCCACCGGTCGGGTGGCCTTCGTGGTCTCCAGCCCGCCGGCCGGCTCCAGACCACCGACGCCGACGGCCGGGGCGGTCGCGACTGTCGGGGAGGCGGCCAGGCTGACCGAGCCGGCGGGGCGGGAGGACGCGGGCGGCGCGTCCTCCGCGATCGTGGGTGAGGCCACGGACGGTGGTGCCACGGTGGGCGGGGCGACGGTGGGTGCGGCAGTGGCGGGCGGCGACAGGGCCAGGGCGAGCAGCGGCGTCAGCAGCAGGACGCCGGTGCGGCGGGCGGATCGTCTGCGGGTACGCATGGACGACAGTCAACCCGGCCATGAATAGAAGTTTCAATACCTGTCGACTGAACCGAAGGAAAATTCCATCAACTCCCGGCGCGGGCGTCGGGCCCGGGGACTTGACGAAGGGGCACGGCCGAGATGGCCGTGCCCCTTCGACGTCACCCGGGGAGGGTTACTCCCCCGGCGTCGACTTCGCGATCTGCATCAGGAACTCGATGTTCGTGCGGGACTGCTTGAGCCGGTCCAGTAGGAGATCCATCGCGGCCTGCGAGTCCAGCGAGTGCAGCACCTTCCGGAGCTTGTGGATGATGGCCAGCTCTTCCGGTGCGAGCAGGACCTCTTCCTTACGCGTACCGGACGGGTTGATGTCGATGGCCGGGAAGGTCCGCTTGTCGGCGATCTTCCGGTCCAGCTTCAATTCGGCGTTACCGGTGCCCTTGAACTCCTCGAAGATGACCGTGTCCGCCATGGACCCGGTCTCCACCAGCGCCGTGGCGATGATGGTCAGCGACCCGCCGTTCTCGATGTTGCGGGCCGCGCCGAGGAAGCGCTTCGGCGGGTAGAGCGCGGTGGAGTCGATACCACCCGACATGATCCGGCCGCTGGCCGGCGCCGCCAGGTTGTACGACCGACCGAGCCGGGTCACCGAGTCGAGCAGCACGACGACGTCGTGCCCAAGCTCGACGAGGCGCTTGGCCCGCTCGATGGCCAGCTCCGCCACCGTGGTGTGGTCCTGCGGCGGACGGTCGAACGTGGCCGCGATGACCTCGCCCTTGATCGACCGCTGCATGTCGGTGACCTCTTCGGGCCGCTCGTCCACCAGCACCACCATCAGGTGGCACTCCGGGTTGTTGCGGGTGATCGCGTTCGCGATCGCCTGCAGCACCATCGTCTTACCCGCCTTGGGCGGGGACTGGATGAGTGCCCGCTGGCCCTTGCCGATCGGCATGACCAGGTCGATGACCCGGGTGGTCAGGATGTGCGGCTCGGTCTCCAACCGCAGGCGCTCCTGCGGGTAGAGCGGAGTGAGCTTGTAGAACTCCGGACGACGCCGCGCCTCCTCCGGCTCCATCCCGTTGATCGTGTCCAGCCGCATCAGCGGGTTGTACTTGTCGCGCCGCTGGTCACCGCTGTTGCCGCCCTCGCGGGCCGCCCGGACCGCACCGGTGATCGCGTCACCGCGGCGCAGGCCGTACTTCTTGATCTGGGACATCGAGACGTACACGTCGTTCGGGCCGGCCAGGTAACCGGTCGTCCGCACGAAGGCGTAGTTGTCGAGCACGTCGATGATGCCGGCCACCGGGACGAGCACGTCGTCCTCGTTGACCTGCGGCTCACGCCCGCCGGTGTCGGCACCGGTCTCGGTGCGCTCGCCGCGCCCACGGCGACGGTCCCGGAAACGGCTGCGCCGGCCGCGCCGGCCGCCACCCTCGCCGTCATCGTCGTCGCTGTCCCGCTCGGTCCGCTCGGCCCGCTGACCACGGTCGTTGCGGTCGTTGCGGTCACCGCGGTCGGGTCGGTCGTTCCGCTCGGCCCGCTCGCCACGATCGGCACGCTCACCCCGGTCGTTGCGCTCGCCACGATCGGCACGCTCGCCCCGGTCGTTGCGCTCGCCCCGCTCGGCACGCTCGCCCCGGTCGGAACGCTCGCCACGATCGGCACGCTCGGTCCGCTCGCCCCGGTCGGCACGCTCGCCGCGATCGGCACGCTCGGTCCGCTCGCCGCGATCGGCACGCTCGGGACGCTCGGTCCGGTCGGTCCGCTCGGCGCGCTCCGGACGCTCGGCCCGGTCGCGGCGGTTCTCGCCACGGTCGGCCCGCTCGCCGGCTTCCGCCTCGTCGGTACGCGTCGTCTCGGTCGCACGCGCCTCGGTCGCACGCGCCTCAGCGGGGCGCGCTTCGGTGGCACGGGCCTCCGCCGTTGCGGTCCGGCTCCGCCGGGTGCGGCTACGGCCCTCGGTCTCGGCGGCCGGCTCGGCCGGCGCCTGCTCGGCACCGCGCCCTTCGGCTGCCGGCCGGTCGGCGGTCTCCCGCACCTCGGCGCGAACTCCCTCACGGGTCGGGGCGGCCGCGGCCGCGACCTCGGCCCGTGGTCGAGGGGTCCCGGCGGCGTTGCCGCCCTGCCGCTCGGAAATCGCGGCGATCAGCTCGCCCTTGCGCATGCGAGCCGTGCCGGAGATGCCGAGCGACGCAGCCAGGCTCTGCAGCTCTGGCAGCAGCATCGCCGACAGACCGGTGCCGCTACGCCGACGACGGGCGGGAGCGGCGGCGGTGGCATCGCCAGCGACGTTGGAAACATCCGACGTCACGTCGGTGGTGTCGCTCAATGGATTCCTTCCCTCGATAAGGCCGGGACTGCCCGGAGTCGGAGCTCAGGTGGCCGGGCGGCCTCGGTGCACCCGCCTCGCAAGGACGCGTCGCGGGAGTCTGTGACACAGCAGCCGGTCGGTATCCCGACTCACCAACGTCGGTGAGCAGGTCTCGCCGTCTGCGGCGACCTGTGGAAACTGCGGTGCGGCGTGGGCCTTTGGCAGGGGTAGACGGGCTGACCGCCGAGAGCTTCGGGGGTGCGCCGCCCCGCAGGAGATCGCGTGCTTCGCGGCTGTGCTAGGTCTAGAGCGTAATCAACTCTTCCGACCTGCGGCAACAGGGTCCCGCTCGGCGTGTCCAAGTCTACCCCGCGCGACCCGCGCGCCGCTGACGTCTATCGGTAACTGCCAGATCTCCCAGTCTGTTCCCACTCCGAAGCCCGCTGGCGGCTCGCTGAGCGCCAGGACGGTGGGCCCCGCCCCACTGACCACAGCCGCCACACCGGCCCCTCGCAACGCGCTGACCAGGGCAGATGTGCCGGGCATCCCGGCTGCGCGGTAATCCTGGTGGAGCCGGTCGACGGTGGCCGGCAGCAGCAGGGTCGGGGCCGTGGTGAGCGCGTGCACCAGCAGCGCGGCCCGCCCGGCGGTCAACGCGGCGTCGCCATGCGGCACGGTTGCCGGCAGAGCCGCCCGCGCGGTCGCGGTCAGACCGCGCTCCGCCGGGACGAAGACGGTGGGCCGCACCGCGTCGGCGACCGGCAGCGACACCGCCCGGGCACCGCCCGGCTCGGACCAGGCCACGGTGAACCCGCCGAGCAGGCACGGCGCCACATTGTCGGGGTGGCCCTCGATCTCGGCGGCCAGCCGGAGCGCGCCGGCGTCGTCGAGGCGGTGCTCCCCGTCGACGACGAGGGCACGGGCCAGCAGCACCCCGGCGACGATCGCGGCGGACGAGGAGCCCAGGCCGCGCGCCTGGGGGATCCGGTTGACGCACTCCACGCTCAGCCCGTCGGGGTGGGCCCCGAGCACGTCGAACGCGGCGCGCATGGCCCGCACCACCAGGTGCCGGTCGTCGTCGGGCAGCTCACCGGCGCCCTGCCCGGTCACGGTCACCCGGACATCGCCCGACCCGACCTCGGCGGCCACGTCGTCGTAGAGCCCGAGTGCGAGGCCCAGCGCGTCGAAGCCCGGGCCCAGGTTGGCGCTGGTCGCGGGAACCCGGACCCGGACCGGCCCGGCGGTGAAGTTGGTCGGCACGCGCTCATGCTAGGGCTCGGCACCGACGAACCGGCGCCGCGCCCGCTGCCTGGGATCGCCGAGTTCAGCCGGTCGGGTCCGGGACCGGCTCGGCGGCCGGATCGGTGAGTGAGAGCCGGCGGGTGGCGATCCGCCAGCCGACCGCGTACACGAGGGTGATCAGACCGCAGCCGGCGAGCACCACCCGCTCGTCGACCGTGTCCACCACCAGGGCCACCGCCAGTTGGCTCACCGAGATCGCGAGCGTCGCCAGCATCATGTCGGTGGCGAAGACGCGGCCCCGCAACCGGTCCGGGACTTCGCCCTGCAGGGCGAAGTTCGACATCACCCAGTTGCTGCCACCCGCGAAGTGCGCCACGAAGACCAGCAGCAGCACCAGCGGGAACCAGCGCACCACCGAGGTGCCCAGGTAGGACAGGCCGTAGAGCGACATGGACAGCGCGAGCCCGGGCAGCAGCCAGGCCCGGTTGGTCAGCACCCGGCGCATCAGGATCGGCCCCACCAACGCTCCCGCGCCGCGTACCGCGAAGAGCAGGCCGGCACCGAGCGGGCCGACACCGTACACACCGGCCAGCAGCGGAAAGACGGTCAGCACGCCGTTACCCAGGCCCACCGCCGACTTCACCGTGACCAGGGCGAGCACCCGGGGGCGGTGACCGATGTAGCCGAGCGCCTCGCGGACGGCCGACCAGGTCCGCTGGGCGGGTTGGTCGGCGTCCCGGGGCGCCTGCAACGGCCGGCGGATCCGGGTGGCGAGGCCGGCGGCCACCGCCAGGCCCGCCGCCGCCACCCAGAAGCAGACGTACGGGCCGGCAGCGGTGCTGAGCACGCCACCCAGCGAGGCACCGACCACGGTCATGGTGCCCCAGGCCGAGCCGGCGACGGCGTTGCCCGCGGCGAGTTCGTGTGGCTCCAGCACGTTGGGCAGCGCGGCCTGGGCGGCGGGCGAGTAGAACGCCTTGGCGACCGCCACCACGCCGATCGCGACAAGCGCCAGCCACGCCGTCCCGGCGTTCCGCACGCCGAGCAGCAGCAGCACGCCCGCCAGCGCGGCCACGTTCGCGGCGATCATGATCTTCCGGCGATCGAAGCGGTCGGCGATCGTGCCGGTGTACGGCAGCAGCAACGCCACGATGCCGGTGTCCACCGCCAACACCAGCGCGCCCCAGACGCCGCTGCCGGTCAGGTGCGGCAGCAGCACCAGCAGCGGCACCATGACGAACCAGTCGGCGCCGAAGACCACCAACTCGGCGAAGAACAGGTTGCGGAAGCTCCGATTGCCGGTCAGAACCGAGAGGGTGGACGCCACGGAGCGCGACCCTACCCCGTCGGTGTCGGACCCACGCCCGCTCCCAGCAGCGCCGAGACCGTGACGAATGTGTAACCGCGCGACCGAAGCCCGTTGATCATGTCGGTCAGGCCGCGCAGTGCGACCAGTCGCCGCCGCGCCCCCACATCGTGGCCGAGCACGATCGTTCCCGGTCGGACGTCGGCCACGATCCGCTGGGCGTGGCCGGCCGGATCGCCGGGGAACTCGCGCTCCACCATCTGCAACGACCAGAGCACCAGCCGATAGTCCAACCGGGCCGCCGCGTGCAGCACCGCCCCGCCCAGGTGGCCGTACGGCGGGCGGAGGAGCACCGGCGGCGCGCCGGTCAGGTCGGTGATGGCGTCGTGGCTGCGGCGCAGGTCGTCGTACGCCTCGGCGGCGTCCAGCTCGGCCAGGTCCCGGTGGTCCCAGCTGTGGTTGCCCACCTCGTGCTCGGCGAGCCGGTCGCGGACGACGTCGGCGTGCCGGCGAACCTGCGCCCCGACCATGAAGAAGGTGGCCGGAACCCGGTGCTGGGCCAGGGTGTCGAGGACCATCGGAGTCCACTGTGGTGCGGGCCCGTCGTCGAAGGTGAGGGCCACCAGGCGCTGGTTGGTGCGCCCGGACCAGAAGACCTCCAGCGCGCCGGGGCCGACATCCTGCTGGCCGCTACCGAAGGTGGTGCTGGCCGAACCACCGGCGATCGGCACCCGATGATGGGTGATCCACCATGCCTCGGACGTCCCCGCACCGAGGGCCACACCGCCCACCACCAGCAGGCCACCGCGCAGCAGGTCACGTCGCCCCCACCCGCGTGCGCCCTCGGCCATCCGCCCGCCCCGCTTCACCCACACCTCCCGGCCTACCTACGAGGAGTATGCAAGAAGTTACACAAAGTGCGGGTCCGTCGAGTCGGAGTGTTTTCGGTCGGATGAAGCCGGAACGCCCCCGGCGGAAGATCCGCCGGGGGCGTTCCGAACCGCGTTCCGACCTACTCGGTGGGCTCCGCCGGAGGCAGTGGCGAGGTGCGGCTACGGGGCAGCCGCAGCACCTCGAACTGGTCCGTGCCCTCCACCAACGCGGCCGACGGCGCGGGTCGGCCGGCCGGCTGCGCACCCTCGGTCGCAGCCGGGGCGGGCGCGCCGCTCGGCACCGCGACCTGGTTCGGGGCCGACGCCTCGTCCGTCTCCGTCGTTGTCACCGTCGACCCCCCGGAGCGCCGCCGTGCACGCCTGGCCCGCAGGGACTCCTTGGTGTGCTCCACCATCGAGTACAGCGTCGGCACCAGGATCAGCGTGAGCAGCGTCGAGCTGAGCAGACCACCGATCACCACGACGGCCAGCGGCTGAGAGATGAAGCCGCCCTCACCGGTCAACCCGAACGCCATCGGCAGCAGCGCGAAGATGGTCGCCACCGCCGTCATCAGGATCGGGCGCAGCCGGCGACGGCCACCTTCGACCACCGCCTCCCGGACCCCCATGCCCTGCGCCCGGTACTGGTTGATCAGGTCCAGCAACACGATCGCGTTGGTCACCACGATGCCGACCAGCATCAGCACGCCGATCAGCGCCGGCACGCCGAGCGGCGTCCCGGTGACCAACAGCAGGCCGATCGCACCGGTCGCCGCGAACGGGATGGAGATCAGCAGGATCAGTGCCTGGGTGAGGCTGCGGAACGTGGCCACCATGATCAGGAAGACGATCGCGATGGCGGCCAGCACCGCCAGGCCCAGGTCCGCGAAGGCATCGGCCTGATCCGCGCTGACACCACCGATGGTGAAGCTCGCGCCCGGCACGTTGATGCCGTCCAGCCGCTTCTGCAACTCCTTGCTGGTCGCGCCCAGGTTCGAGCCGGTCGCCGCGCCGGTCACCGACACGCTGCGCTCACCGTCGATCCGGGTGACCTGCTGCGGACCCTCACCCTGCGTGACGTCCGCGATGTCGTCCAGCTTGACCGGACCCACCGGCAGCGCCCGCAGCTCCTCGACGGTCACCGGCGGCTGCGTGCCCAACCGCAGCACCACGTTCTGCTGCTGACCGTCGAGCGCGACCTGACCCAGCGGCGCTCCCCGGAACGCCTGCGACACGAGCTGCCCCACGGCGGCCTCGGTGAGCCCGACCCGACCGGCGGCGACCCGGTCGACAGTCACGTCGACCCGCGGCACCCGCGCGGCCAGGCTGGTGGAGACGTCCTCGACGTCCGGGACGCCGGCCATCGCGGCCCGCGCCTCCTCGGCGGCCCGGGTCAGCACCTCCGGGTCGCTGGCCTGGACGATCACCTCCAGCTGGCTGGTCGACGCCTCCTGCCCGCCACCGAAGCTGATCTCACCCACACCGGCGCCGAGCTTGTCGAACTCCTTGCGCAGCACCTCGCGCATCTGCTTGGCGTCGGTGTCACCGTCGAGCGCCAGCGACCAGCTGGCGACGTTGTTGCCGCCGCCGCCCGCCCACGGGTTGTCCCCACCGCCCGCGGTCACCTGGTACGTCTCGACGCCCCCGGTGCGGGACAGCACCGACTCGACCTGCTTGGCCGCCGCGTCGGTGGCCGCCAGGCCACTGCCGGCCGGCAGCTCCTGGCTCATGTTGAGGGTGTCCTGGCCGGAGTCGTCCAGGAAGTTGGTCTCCAACTTCTGCGCCAGACCGAACGTGCCGAAGAGCACCAGCAGGCCGAGCCCGACGGTGATCCAACGGGTCGACCGCTTGCGGGTGGCGAACCCGATCACCGGCAGGTACGCCCGCTGCAACGGGCTGCGCAGCTCCTTCTCCTCGGCGGCGTGCCGTACCGCCTCGTCATCCGCGGTGCCGCCGCGCGGCTTGAGGAACCAGTACGCGAGGACCGGGATCACGGTCAGCGACACCAGCAATGAGGCCAGCAGGGCCACCGTCACGGTGATCGCGAACGGCGCGAAGAGCTGGCCCACGAACCCGCCGACCAGCGCGATCGGCGCGAACACCGCCACCGTGGTGAGGGTGGACGCGGTCACCGCACCGGCCACCTCCCGGACGCCGGTGATGATTGCGTGCCGCTTCTCCTCGCCGTACTCCAGGTGTCGTTTGATGTTCTCCAACACCACGATCGAGTCGTCCACCACCCGACCGACCGCGATGGTCAACGCACCGAGGGTGAGCAGGTTGAGCGAGTAGTCACCGATCCACAGGGCGATCAGCGCCACCAGCACGGAGAGCGGGATGGAGACGGCGGTGACCACCGTCGAGCGCACCGAGAGCAGGAAGACCAGGATGACGATGACCGCCATCACCAGGCCCAGCAGGCCCTCCGTGGTCAGCGACTCGATCGACTTCTCGACGAACGGCGCCTGGTCGAAGACCACTGTCAGCTCCGCGCCGGAGGCGTCCTTCAGGTCGTCGAGCCGGTCGCGGATCTCGTGTGAGATCTGCACGGCGTTGCCGTCCGGCGCCGCGGTGACCGCGATACCGAGGCTGTCCTTGCCGTTGGTGCGGGTGATCGCCGTGGCCGGTGCGAGTTGCTGCTCGACAGTCGCCACGTCGCCGAGGCGGACGGGTGCCGCAGCCGGGGCGACCACGATGCCGCGCAGCTCCTCCAGGGTGTCGATCGGCGTGCCGACCTGCACCGGGAGGGCCAGCGCACCGTCGGTCACCGCGCCGGCCGGAATCGCCACGCCGTTGGTCTTCAGCGCCGCGCCGATCGCCGTCGGCTGGATCTTCGCGGCGGCCAGCTTCGCCGGGTCCGGGGTGACCACCACGACGTCGTCGCGGGTGCCGGTCACCTCGACCGTGCGTACCCCCTCGATGCCCTCCAGCTCCGGCACCACCGTGGCGCGCAGCTTCTCGGCGAGCGCCCGCTCGTCCGCCGCGCCGGCCGCGGCCAGCACCACCGCCGGGAGGTCGTCGGTGCTACCCGCGATGACCTGCGGGTCGACGCTCTCCGGCAGCTGGGCGCCGATCCGGCTCAGCGCGGTCTGCATCTTGTTGACCACGTCGTCGAGGTCGGTACCGAACTCGTACGTCACCTGGACGGTGGCCGCGCCCTCGCGGGACGTGGAGGTGACCTTGTCCAACCCGGGGATGCCCTGGAGGGCGTTCTCGATCGGCTCGGTCACCTGGGACTCGACGATCTCGGGGCCGGCGCCGGGGTAGGGGGCCACGATGAACGCGGCCGGGAACTCGAGCGACGGCAGCAGTTGCTGCTTCAGCGACGGCACGGCGAACGCTCCGAACACCGTGGTCACCACCGCGATGAGGGCGATCAGCCCTCGGTTGGCGAGGCTGAATCTGGCGAGCAGCGACATCGGCCTGGCTCACTCCTGAACGAGAATGCGGGCGGGGATACCCGAAAGTGTGCCGGACTCGCATACCTCGACCCCCGCCGCCCCCGGGCCGCCTACCCGCCGTCGATCACCACCCGGACGGTGGCGCGCTCAGGCCAGGTCGAGGGCGCGGGCCGCGGCCAGCGGGTCGTTCGCGATGGTCAACGGCGCTGGCGCGGTCGAGATCGCCCACTCCGGGTCCTTCAGCCCGTGGCCGGTCACCGTGCAGACCACCGTGGAACCGGGCGGCACCGCGCCCGCCGCGGCCTGCTGCAACAGGCCGGCCACGCTGGCCGCGCTGCCCAGCTCGACGAAGACCCCCACCTCGCGGGCGAGCAGCCGGTACGCGGAGAGGATCTCCCGGTCGGTCACCGACTCGATCAGGCCACCGGAGGCGTCCCGGGCATCCAGTGCCTTGGTCCAGCTCGCCGGGTTGCCGATCCGGATCGCGGTGGCGATTGTCGACGGCTCCGGCACCACCTGGCCGGTCACGATCGGGGCCGCCCCGGCGGCCTGGAAGCCGTACATCTTCGGCGTCCGGGTGGTGGCGCCGGCGGCCAGCTCCTCCGAATAGCCCATCCAGTACGCGGAGATGTTGCCGGCGTTGCCGACCGGCAGGCAGTGGATGTCGGGCGCGTCACCGAGCGCCTCGACGATCTCGAAGGCGGCGGTCTTCTGGCCGTGCAGCCGGTCGATGTTGACCGAGTTGACCAACGCGACCGGGTAGTCCTGGGCGAGCTTGGCGGCCGTCGCGAGGCAGTCGTCGAAGTTGCCACTCACCTGGAGCAGCTTCGCGCCGTGCACCAGCGCCTGGGCCAGCTTGCCCAACGCGATCTTGCCCTGCGGCACCAGCACGGCACAGGTCAACCCGGCCCGGGCCGCGTACGCCGCGGCGGAGGCGCTGGTGTTGCCGGTGGAGGCGCAGATGATCGCCTTGTTGCCGGCCTCGACCGCCTTGGACACCGCGAGGGTCATCCCCCGGTCCTTGAAGGAGCCGGTCGGGTTGGCGCCCTCCACCTTGAGGTGCACGTCGCAACCGAGCCGGGCGGACAGCACCGGCGCCGGCAGCAGCGGGGTGTTCCCCTCGTGCAGCGTGATGACCGGCGTGGCCGCGGTGACCGGCAGCCGATCCCGGTACGCCTCGATCAGACCCCGCCACATGTCGTTCTCCTCGCCTCTACCGCCGCGCCCACCCGAGCATCAGGGCCACCCTGGACCAGCCTGCCGCAGTGGTCGATGGCACACCCCGGCTTACCCACCTGGCGGGACGCGCGAGTCGTCCCGTCGATGATGCAACGACTCAGGCGTCGCCCTCGACCCGCAGCACACTGGTCACCGACCGGACAATGTCCAGACCACGCAGCTCGCCGACGGTCGCGGCGAGCGCGGCGTCCGGCGCCACATGCGTCACGATGACCAACTCGGCGTCGCCGTCGCGGCCCGCCGGCCCGCCGGCCGAGCCCTGCCGCACGGTCGCGATCGACACGTCGTGCCGGGCGAACACGCTCGCCACCGAGGCCAGCACACCCGGGCGGTCGGCCACGTCGAGGCTCACGTGGTAGCGGGTCAACGCCTCACCCATCGGCCGGACCGCCAGGTCCGCGTACGCGCTCTCGCTGGCCGCGCGCACCCCGGCGAGCCGGTTGCGGGACACCGCGACCACGTCACCGAGCACGGCGCTGGCGGTGGGCGCGCCGCCGGCGCCCCGACCGTAGAACATCAGCTGCCCGGCGGCGTCCGCCTCCACGAAGACCGCGTTGAACGCGTCGCCGACGCTGGCCAGCGGGTGGCTGCGCGGGATCATCGCCGGGTGCACCCGCACGCTGACCGTCTCCCGGCCGGTGGGGTCGACGCCGCGAGCCGCGATGCAGAGCAGTTTGATGGTGCAGCCCATCGCCTGGGCGCTGGCCATGTCCGCGGCGGTCACCTCGGTGATGCCCTCGCGGTGCACGTCGGCGGCGCCGACCCGGGTGTGGAACGCCAGCGAGGCGAGGATCGCCGCCTTCGCCGCCGCGTCGAAGCCCTCCACGTCGGCGGTCGGGTCGGCCTCCGCGTACCCCAGAGCGGTGGCCTCTTCGAGGGCCTCGGCGAAGCCGGCCCCGGTCGCGTCCATCGCGGAGAGGATGAAGTTGGTGGTGCCGTTGACGATGCCGGTCACCCGGTTGATCCGATCGCCGTGCAACGACTCCCGCAGCGGGCGCAGCAGCGGGATGGCCCCGGCCACGGACGCCTCGTAGTAGAGGTCGCCGCCGCCCTCGGCGGCCGCCTCGTGCAGGGTCACGCCGTCCTCGGCGAGCAGCGCCTTGTTGGCGGTGACCACGCTCTTGCCGGCGCGCAGCGCCTCGACCAGCCAGCTGCGGGCCGGTTCGATGCCGCCGATCACCTCGATCACGACGTCCACGTCGTCGCGCTTGATCAGGCCGAGCGCGTCGGTGGTGAACAGGTCCTCGTCGACCGGCAGGTCACCCCGGTCCCGGCCGAGCCGACGGACGGCGATGCCGGCGATCTCCAGCGGAGCGCCGATCCGCGCGGCCAGGTCGGCCGACTGCTCGTGCAGCAGCCGGACCACCTCCTGGCCGACCGTGCCGCAGCCGAGCAGCGCCAAGCGCACAGGTGACGTCATCCCACATCCAAAGCGAGCAGGTCCTCTTCGGTTTCCCGCCGGACGATCAGGCGCGCCTGGCCGTCGCGCACCGCGACCACCGGTGGCCGGGGCACATGGTTGTAGTTGCTGGCCATGCTTCGGCAGTACGCACCGGTGCCGGGCACCGCGACAAGATCTCCGGGCTGCACGTCGGCGGGCAGGAATTCATCCTTCACCACGATGTCCCCGGACTCACAGTGCTTTCCCACCACGCGGGCGAGCAACGGCTGCGCGTCGGAGGCCCGCGAGGCCAGCGTGGCCGAGTAGGACGCGTCGTAGAGGGCGGTGCGGATGTTGTCGCTCATCCCGCCGTCGACGCTGACGTACGTCCGGAGGCCGTCGAGGTCCTTGACCGTGCCGACCTCGTAGAGGGTGAACACGGCCGGCCCGACGATGGCCCGGCCCGGCTCGATCGACAGGTGCGGCACTGCCAGGTTCTCCGCCGCGCACTCCGAATCGACGATCTTGCGAAGTCGCTTGGCCAGATCCTGCGGTGTCGCCGGGTCGTCCTGCGAGGTGTACGCGATGCCGAAGCCGCCACCCAGGTCCAGCTCGGGAAGCTCCACCCCGCGCGCGTCGCGGATCTGCGCCTGCAGGGCGAGCACCCGACGGGCCGAGACCTCGAAGCCGCTGGCGTCGAAGATCTGCGAGCCGATGTGTGAGTGCAGACCGCGCAGCTCCAGCACACCCTCGTCGAGGATCTTGAACGCGGCGTTCGCGGCCGCGCCACCGGCCAGCGAGAAGCCGAACTTCTGGTCCTCGTGGGCGGTGGCGATGAACTCGTGGGTGTGCGCCTCGACGCCCACCGTGACCCGGACCAGCACCCGGGGCCGGACCCCGCGATCACGGGCCAGCGCGGTGAGCCGGTCGATCTCGGTGAACGAGTCGACGATGATCCGGCCCACCCCGGCGTCCAGCGCCCGGCCCAGCTCGGCGACCGACTTGTTGTTGCCGTGGAAGCCGATCCGCTCCGGCGGCATTCCGGCCGAGAGCGCCGTGGCCAGCTCACCACCGGTGCACACGTCCAGGTGCAACCCCTCCTCGGCGATCATCCGGACCACCGCGCGGCAGAGGAACGCCTTGCCCGCGTAGAAGACGTCCTCGGTCGGGAAGGCAGCCCGGAAGTCACGGCAGCGCGAGCGCAGGTCCGCCTCGTCCAGGACGTACACCGGGGTGCCGAACTCGGCCGCGATGTCGCGGACGCTCAGGCCCGCGACGGCGACCGCGCCGTCGGCGCCGCGCGTCACCGACCGCGGCCACAGCGCCGGCATGAGGGCGTTGACGTCCTCCGGGGTACGCAGCCAGGCCGGCTCCCGGTTGCTGATGTCCGCGTGCAGCGCACCAGCCTCATGAGCCCTCATGTCACATCCTCTCGGGTGCGGAGACGCCGAGCAGGTACAGGCCGTTGGCGATCACCGTGCGGGTGGCGTCGTTGAGCCAGAGCCGCGCGCGGTGCAGGTCGGTGGCCTCCTCGTCGCCGCGCGGCAGGATCCGGCACTCGTCGTAGAAGCGGTGGTAGGCCCCGGCCAGGTCCTCCAGGTAGCGGGCCACCCGGTGCGGGCCCCGCAGCTCGGCCGCCGTTGCCACCGTGGCGGGGAACCCAGCGAGCGCCTTGAGCAGCTCGTTCTCCTTCTCGTTGGCGAGCAGCTCGGGCCGGAACGCGTCCGCGTCGCCCCGGGTCAGCCCCACCTCAGCGGCGTTACGGCCCACGCTTGCGGTACGGGCTGCGACGTACTGCACGTAGTAGACCGGGTTGTCGCGGGTCGCCCGGGTCCACAGCTCGATGTCGATGTCGATCGGGGAGTCGCTGGAGTAGCGGGCCAACGCGTACCGGGAGGCGTCCACGCCGATCGCGTCGACCAGGTCCTCCAGGGTGATCACGGTGCCGGCCCGCTTGCTCATCCGCATCGGGGCGCCGTCCCGCAGGAGGTTGACCAGCTGCCCGATGAGGATCTCCAGGTTGCGCTCCGGGTCGTCGCCGAAGCAGGCGGACATCGCCTTCATCCGGCCGATGTAGCCGTGGTGGTCAGCGCCCAGCATGATCACGACCCGCTCGAAGCCGCGCTCGCGCTTGTCCAGGTAGTAGGCGCAGTCCGCGGCGAAGTACGTCCACTCGCCGTTGGACTTGCGCAGCACCCGGTCCTTGTCGTCGCCGAAGTCGGTGGTGCGCAGCCAGGTGGCGCCCTCGGACTCGTAGAGGTGCCCCTGCGCGCGCAGCCGGTTCAACGCCAGGTCCAGTTCACCCCGGTCGTGCAGGTCCTTCTCGTTGAAGTACGTGTCGAACTCCACCCCGAAGTCGCGCAGCGAGGTGCGGATCTCGTCGAACATCAGCGCGACGCCCTCGACCCGGAAGACCTCCTGGGCGGCGGCGTCGTCGAGCGAGCGCACCTCCGGCCGGCGGGCCTGCACCTCACTGGCGATCTCGGCGATGTACGCCCCGCCGTAGCCGTCCTCCGGCGCCGGCTCACCCTTGGCGGCGGCGAGCAGCGACCGGGCGAACCTGTCGATCTGCGAACCGGCGTCGTTGAAGTAGTACTCCGTGCCGACGTCGGCACCGGTGGCCCGCAGCAGCCGGCTCAGCGCGTCACCGACGGCCGCCCACCGGACCCCGCCGATGTGCACCGGCCCGGTCGGGTTGGCCGAGACGAACTCCAGGTTGATCTTCTCGCCGGCGAGCCGGTCACTGCGGCCGTACTCGGCGCCGGCCTCGACGATCACCCGCGCGAGCTGACCGGCCGCGGCGGCGTCGAGCCGGATGTTCAGGAAGCCCGGCCCGGCGATTTCCACCGATTTGACACCCGCCGCCCGACCCAGCTCGTCGGCCAGGGCCGTAGCCAACTCCCGGGGCGGGACGCCAACCTTCTTGCTCAACTGCAGAGCGAGCGTGGAGGCGTAGTCGCCGTGCTCGGGGTTGCGCGGTCGCTCCACCACCGTGCTCGCCGGCAGCGCGGCGCGGTCGAGCCCACGCTGCTCGAAGACGGCGTGGGCGGCGGCAAGGACGACCGAGGCTAGTTCTGCAGGAGTCACCCAACCATGTTATCGGGGGTAGACTCGGGCACTCGGCGGCTCCCCTGCGCGTCATCCGGCCCGCCACTCCCCTGACCGACCGACTTGACGAGGCACGATGAGCATCAGCACCCCGGGTGGCCCTGAGCGCCGCCCGACCGTGGTCAGCACCGGCAAGAAGCCGGCCGCGGGCCGGCCGGCGTCCGGCGCCAAGGCCGGTTCCGGCAAGCCGACGGGCTCCCCCCGCGCCGGTGGCAAGGGCCCGCGCAAGCCGGTCACCCCGGTCAAGGTGAGCCAGGGCCGCGCGTGGGGGCCGATCGCGCTCTTCGTCGCGGTGGGCGTGCTCGCGGCCGGCATCATCGGGTACGGCGCCTGGGCGTCGTTCCAGGGCTCCAAGCCGTGGGACAAGCGGGCCAACGCCATCGACGGCATCGCCAATATCCGCAAGTCCGACCCGGACAGCCTGAAGTACGAGTCGCACAAGTCGGGCCCGCTGACCTACAAGTACTCGCCACCGGTGGGTGGGGTGCACAACGCCGCCTGGCAGAACTGCATGGGCGACGTCTACGACGCCCCGATCGCCAGCGAGCACGCGGTGCACAGCCTGGAGCACGGCGCGGTGTGGATCACCTACCGCCCGGACCTGCCCAAGGACCAGGTCGACAAGCTCGCCAGCAAGGTGCGCGGCGTCGAGAAGATGCTGATGAGCCCGTACGAGGGCCTGGACAAGCCGATCTCGCTGCAGGCCTGGGGCTACCAGCTCAAGCTCGACAACGCCGACGACTCGCGGATCGACGAGTTCATCAAGGACCTGCGGGTGAACGCCTCCGTCGAGGGCCCGACGGCGCTCTGCAACACCGGCATCACCGCCACCGGCACCACGCCGCGTGAGCTCCAGCAGCAGCAGCCCACCCAGTAAGGACGGCAATGACCGCTCCGGCAACCACCGACAGCGAGCACGACGAGATCCCGGCCGCCCCGGACGAGGGCGGCCGGGCCCCGGCGTCGCGCTACGGCGTGCTGGCACTCGCCATCATGCTGGTGGTGGGGCTTCTCCTCGGGTATGCCGGCGGTCTGCTCACCCCGCGGCTCACCCGCCCCGGTGACGCCTCGGTCGAGGCGGGCTTCGCCCGGGACATGACGACCCACCACGCGCAGGCGGTCGAGATGAGCCTGATCGCGTACCGGTCGGCGACCCTCCCCGAGGTGCGGCAGATCGCCGTCGACATCGCCACCGGGCAGCAGGGCGAGATCGGCGCCATGCAGACCTGGCTGCGCGAATGGGGCCTCAGCCCGACCGGGTCGAAGCCGCCGATGTCGTGGATGTCCGACGGCGCCACCGTCAAGGACGGCCTGATGCCGGGCATGGCCACTCCGCAACAGATGACCGCCCTGCGCGACGCCCAGGGCATCGAGGTCGACCGACAGTTCCTGACCCTGATGTACGCACACCACCTGGGCGGCATCCACATGATCGACGCCGCGCTCGGGGCGACCGACAACGCCGAGGTGGTACGGGTGGCCAACACCATGAAGGCCACCCAGCAGACCGAGTTGAACAACCTCCGGCAGCTCCAGGCGCAGGCCAAGGGCTGACCGACCGGACGGGCGCACCCGGCCCGCGTCCCCGCCCCTCTGTGGCGGTGACGCGGGCCGCGCCATGTCGAGAGCCTTTTGATCGACTCGGTTTGCAGGAAAGCGCGCCGTCCGGGCGATCGGGACAGGCCGACTTCCAGGAACCCGAGTCGATCAAGGCCGGCTGGGGTGACCGGTTGCGGCTCAAACGCCCCACTTTGTCCCTGGTGGGTGTTTTGCGTGGCACAGGCGATTACGTTGCTTAGAGAGTTTTCTCCCCACATATCGTGACCAGTTGCGATTCGGGCTCGTTGCCCAAGACGTGGGGGTTGCACTCAGAGACGCACGGCGTTCGGTCACCAGTTGGTGCCGACGCCACACCATCGGTGGTGACGGGGCGGTGGCAGCCGTCCGTCGCGGACAGCGGCAGGGCGAGCCGGGAATGCTCAGCCGCGAACAGGAACTCGAGTTGATCGACATGCTGCGGGGCGTCCACCCCGACGAGTTCGGCCTGGACGAGGAGTTGTGGACGCGGCAGAGCCTCACCACGCTCATCCAGCGGCGCTTCGAACTGCCGTTGGACGCTGGAGCGGTCGGGGCGTACCTGCGGGCCTGGGGGTTGGGTCCGCGGGAGCCGCGCGAGCGGGCCTGCGGGCTCTGCGTCAGCGCGGTCGAGCGGTGGGTCCGCAGCGAGTACCCGGCGATCACCCGGGCCGCCCAGGAGCACCTCGCGGAGGTCTACTGGATCGGTCGGGTCCGGCTGCGCGGCACGATGCCGGCAGCCGACGTGATCTCCGCCGTCTCGTCGCGCGGTCGGGTGCGCTTCATGATCACCACGCCGTCGGTGGACCCGCCGCTCCCCCGCGACTTCGTGTTGCGGCTCAGCGGCGAGGAGCAGCGCACCGTCCACCTGATCGTGGACGGCTCCTGGCCGCGCAACGAGTGGCCGCGCCGGCTCCCCCGGCGAATCGTCCTGCACCCGCTGCCCAGCTGCGGGCGGGCGGTAGCCGCCTGAGCACCGGGTGGGCCGATCCGACACGATCGGCTCACCCGATACCGATTCGGCGTACGCAGGGGAGGTTTGCTAGTCTTCTCCAGTCGCTGAGCCCCCGTAGCTCAGGGGATAGAGCACCGCCCTCCGGAGGCGGGGGCGCAGGTTCGAATCCTGCCGGGGGCACCAAGATTGATCTGCACGAGAGGCTCCTGACCAGTATTTCGGTCAGGGGCCTTCATCGTGTTTGTCGAACACCCGCCGACAGGGCAGCCGCCGGCACCGGTTTCGGTACGACCGCCGGTGGTTGCCGGTGCTGCCCACGGCCGGGGCGCTGCCACCAGGTGCCGGCCCGACCGTCGGCTCTCACCAGCAGCAGGAGCCCGAGCAGGAGCCACACGATCGTCGCGCAGCGGTTGGCCGTGAGGGCGGGCAACCCGGTCGAGGCGCCGATGAGCATCAGGATCAGCGCGCCGGTGAACGGCGACTCGGGGCGGTGGCTCCGGTTGCGTAACCAGCCGAGGGCGAGCGCGGCCAGGACGGCGGTGTGCAGGATGACGCCGATGACGCCCGCGACGACGAGCGCCTCCACCCAGCCGTTGTCGTAGGCGACCCGCAGCCCACCGAAGCCCATCCCGGACGCCGGGGACAGTGTGGTCATGACGTCCACGGCCTGCTGCAGGCTGGACTGGCCACCGACCCGGCCGGCGGTGTAGAGGCTGAGCTGGTCGTCACCGCCGCTGCCGGGCAGCAGTCGCATGGCGAACCGCTGCCCGTCCCACTGGTCCAGGTAGGCGTCGGCGGCGAACCAGGCGGCGATGCTCGCCGCGGCGGCGGCCACCAGTCGCCGCCGCCGGCCGGAGGCCAGGATGACGTAGGCGATCCCGATCGGCGCTCCGACCAGCAGGAAGATCTTCGAGACGGAGAGGACCCCGCCGACGCTGAGCAGCAGCAGCGCGACCGCGAGCTTGCCGACCTGCCGCTGATAGAGGTAGAGGGCGGCGAGGACGGCCACCGAGTACAGCACCCCCGCCTCGGCCGGCTGGTTGAAGATCCCTGAGTAGCGGCCCAGTTGCTCGGCGCGGTCGGCGACGCTCTCCCCCTCGCCGAAGAGCCGGAATCGGGCCAGTAGGTCGCTCTCGACCCCGGCAGCCGACGACACGGCGATGAGGGCGTTGGCAGCCATCGCCAGGACGGTCACCGTGCACACCCCACGGAGCATCCGGGCCGGGTCCGCGCCAGCCCCCACGAGCATCGCGACGACCGCGACGACCACCAGCGGCAGGACGATGTTGTCGAAGCCGGCGACGACGTCCCCGGCCTCGTACATCGTGTGGTTCTGCGGCGGGAGGACCACCCCGATGGTGGCGACCGCGACCAGGCTGAGGTGCGCCCCGAGGGCCCAGACAGCGGTGCCGGTGAAGCGGGGGCGCAACCACAACCCGACCAGGCACAGGAGGGTGGCGGCACCGTACACGGCCACCTGTTCGGTACGGAGGCCTGGTGCGAGGTACGGGCCGAACGCGGCCACCGTGAGCCCGATGACGATGCGGTGTCCCCAGCGGGTGGCGGTGGGCGAGTCGACGGGGCCGGAGGTCACACCCGGTGCAACGACCACCCGGTACCCCGCGTCGCGCGTTTGTCCGCGTCGCCCTCTCGACCCGGCGGAGCAGGCGGCGCCAGTCGCCGCGTTCCGCCCCCGACGAGGATCCGCGACGCCACGAGATCAAGAATGTCGTCGTGCTGTTTCTCGGGTTGCTCCTCGCCGCGCTGGGTGGGGGCGTCATCGCGACCGTCCTCACCGTCCGCGGGCTCCGTGCGGTGTTCCGGAGCCGCGAACGGTCGGGCCGCCTGCGGGCGGCGGCGTTCCTCGTCGGTGCGGTTGCCGTCGCCCTGTACGCCTGGGGTCTGCTCCACCTCGGCTACGCGGTGCTGCGGGCCGAGGACGGCGGCGCCGGATCCTCCCCGATCGAACCCTGCCGCCGGGCCGGACCACAGATGGCAAGCCTGGTCGTCGGGTACGACGTCAGCTTCCTACCGCTCCGCTTCGAGTGCCGCCTCAGCGGTGGCGGCAGTTACGTCACCTCGTCCGTGCCCGGGTACGTCAACCAGGGCGCGGCTGCCCTCGGTGTGGTCGCCGCCACCTGCGGAGCCCTGGCCAGCACGACGGCACGGCGCGTCCGACCGCCGGTGGCGTGACGGTCGACCGGAGGCGACCCGTCAGGTGCCGACGTACGCCGCCAGGTGCTCGCCGGTGAGGGTGGAGCGGGCGGCGACGAGGTCCGCGGGAGTGCCCTCGAAGACGACCCGGCCACCGTCGTGGCCCGCGCCGGGGCCGAGATCGATGATCCAGTCGGCGTGCGCCATGACCGCCTGGTGGTGCTCGATGACGATCACCGACTTGCCGGCGTCGACCAGGCGGTCGAGCAGACCGAGTAGTTGCTCGACGTCGGCCAGGTGCAGGCCGGTGGTCGGCTCGTCGAGGACGTAGACGCCGCCCTTCTCGGCCATGTGGGTGGCCAGTTTGAGCCGTTGCCGCTCCCCGCCGGAGAGGGTGGTGAGCGGCTGCCCCAGGCTCAGGTAGCCGAGCCCCACGTCGGCGAGCCGGTCGAGGATGGCGTGCGCTGCCGGCGTACGTGCCTCGCCGGCGCCGAAGAACTTCTCGGCCTCCGTCACCGACATCGCGAGCACCTCGCTGATGTCACGACCGCCGAAGCGGTATTCCAGCACCGACGCCTGGAACCGCCTGCCCTCGCAGTCCTCGCAGGGGGCGGCGACGCCGGCCATCATCCCCAGGTCGGTGTAGATGACACCAGCGCCGTTGCAGCTCGGGCAGGCACCCTCGGAGTTGGCGCTGAACAGCGCCGGCTTCACACCGTTGGCCTTCGCGAATGCCTTGCGGATCGGGTCGAGCAGCCCGGTGTAGGTGGCCGGATTGCTGCGTCGTGAGCCGCGGATCGCGCCCTGGTCGATCGACACCACACCCGCGCCGGCCGGGATCGAGCCGTGCACCAGCGAACTCTTGCCGGAGCCGGCGACGCCGGTGACCACGACGAGCACCCCGAGGGGTACGTCGACGTTGACGTCCTGGAGATTGTTGGCCGTGGCGCCCCGGATCTCCAGCTTGCCGGTGGGCGTCCGCACCGCCTCCTTGAGGGCCGCCCGGTCGTCGAGGTGGCGGCCGGTGATGGTGCCGCTGGCCCGCAGACCGTCAAGGGTGCCCTCGTAGCAGACGGTCCCCCCGTCGGTGCCGGCTCCGGGCCCGAGATCGACGACGTGGTCGGCGATGGCGATGGCCTCCGGCTTGTGCTCCACGACCAGGACGGTGTTGCCCTTGTCGCGCAGTTGGAGCAGCAGCTCGTTCATCCGTTGGATGTCGTGCGGGTGCAGCCCGATCGTCGGCTCGTCGAACACGTAGGTGACGTCGGTGAGCGACGAGCCGAGGTGGCGGATCATCTTGGTGCGCTGCGCCTCGCCGCCGGAGAGGGTGCCCGACGGTCGATCGAGCGAGAGGTAGCCCAGCCCGATCTCCTCGAACGAGTCGAGGAGGTGTTGCAGGCCGGCCAGCAAGGGGGCCACCGACGGCTCCTCGATCCCGCGCACCCAGGCGGCCAGGTCGCTGATCTGCATCGCGCACGCGTCGGCGATGTTCTTTCCCTTGATCTTCGACGACCGGGCCTCCTTGCTGAGCCGGGTGCCGGCACACTCGGGGCAGGTCGTGAACGTCACCGCACGCTCCACGAAGGCGCGGATGTGCGGTTGCAACGCGTCGATGTCCTTGGCGAGGAAGGACTTCTGGATCGACGGGATCAGGCCCGCGTACGTCAGGTTGATCCCGTCGATTTTGATCTTGGTGGGCTCCCGGTGGAGCAGGTCGTGCAGCTCCCGCTTGTTGAACTTCGCGATCGGCTTGTCCGGGTCGAAGTAGCCGCAGCCACGGAAGATCCGGCCGTACCAGCCCTCCATGCTGTAACCCGGGATGGTGATCGCGCCCTCGTTGAGCGAGAGGTTGTCGTCGTAGAGCGCCGACAGGTCGATGTCGGTCACCGCGCCCATGCCCTCGCACCGCGGGCACATGCCGCCGAGACGGTTGAAGGTCGCCTTCTCGGTCTTCGTCTTGCCGGCGCCGCGGTCGACGGTGATCGCCCCGGTCGCCTTCACCGAGGGGACATTGAAGGAGTACGCGTTGGGCGAGCCGATGTGTGGCTGCCCGAGCCTGCTGAACAGGATGCGCAGCATCGCGTTGGCGTCGGTGGCGGTGCCGACGGTGGAGCGGGAATTGGCGCCCATCCGCTCCTGGTCGACGATGATCGCCGTGGTCAGGCCGTCCAGCAGGTCGACCTCGGGGCGTGCCAGCGTCGGCATGAAACCCTGCACGAAGGCGCTGTAGGTCTCGTTGATCATGCGCTGGGACTCGGCCGCGATGGTGCCGAACACCAGCGAGCTCTTGCCGGACCCGGAGACACCGGTGAACACCGTCAGCCGCCGCTTCGGGATCTCGACGCTGACGTCCTTGAGGTTGTTCACCCGCGCGCCCTGCACCCGGATCAGGTCGTGGCTGTCGGCGACGTGCGGCGCGGACGGCTGGATGGCCCTGCTCATCGTGTCTCCATCTGTCGGGCGCGCAGGACTCAGCGCACTTCCTGGATGCGGATCATGTTGCCCGCCGGGTCCCGGAAGGCACAGTCACGCACGCCGTACGGCTGCTCGGTCGGCTCCTGGACCACCTCGGCGTCGCTGGCCTCCAGCTTCGCGAAGGTGGCGTCGAGGTCGGTGGTGGCCAGGTTGACGCCGAAGTAGCTGCCCTTGGCCATCAGCTCAAGGATGGTCTGGCGCTCGTCGTCGGTGATGCCGGGGTTGGCGGCCGGAGGGTGCAGGACGATGGCTGTGCTGGGCTGGCCGACCGGCCCGACCGTGATCCACCGCATGCCCTCGTAGCCGACGTCGAGGCGGACCTCGAAGCCGAGGATGTCGCGGTAGAAGACCAGCGAGGCCTCCGGATCGGTGTGCGGCAGGAAACTCGAGTGAATGGTGATGTCCATGCTGGTCACGCTAGTTGCGGCTCGGTGGCCCGCGCTTCTCGATTCCTGACCGGTCTGGTCACCTGCTTCGCCACGCACGACGGCATGCCCGCCGTCGCCTGCGCCGCCTGCCGCCGGTAGACGCTGGGCGGCACGCCGACCAGCTCGGTGAAGCGGGTGCTGAAGGTGCCCAGCGACGAACAACCGACCGCGAAACAGACGTCGGTGACGCTCAGGTCGCCACGGCGCAGCAGGGCCATCGCCCGCTCGATCCGACGGGTCATGAGGTAGCTGTAGGGAGATTCGCCATAGGCGAGGCGGAACTCGCGGCTGAGGTGCCCGGCCGACATGTGCGCGCCACGGGCCAGCGCCTCGACGTCCAGGGGCTGCGCGTACTCCCGGTCGATCCGGTCGCGGACCCGGCGCAGCCGCGCGAGGTCGCCCAGTCGCTGCGAGGCGTCGGATTTGCTGCTCACCTGCGAAATCGTGCCACAACCCACCGACAATCGGCCGCTCGCCGGACGCGAGCCGGGGCCGAGCGGGGGGTCGGGCCGGTGCCGGGCGGGAGCCGAGCGGGACCGGCGAGCCGGGCCGAGCGGAGCCGACGAGCCGGGGCGAGCGGAGCCGGCGAGCCGGTCAGCTGGCCTCGCGGCGGGCGCGGGCCCGACGCTTGCCCTCGTGCATGGCCTGCACCCGGGCCACCGGGATGGTCCGGCCCTCGGCCACCAGGTCGGCGGGGAGCGACTGCGGTGCCGGCATCAGCGCGGCCCACGGGTCGCTGTCGGCGAGCAGTGCGGGCGCGGTCCGGATGGTGAAGTCGGCGGGGCTCACCTCGGTCAGGTCGGCCCAGTCGACCGGGAACGAGACCGGCATCCCGGGGCGCAGCCGGGGGCTGTACACGGCCGCGACGGTCGCCCCGCCCGCGCGGGTGGCGTCCACGAAGACCCGGCCACCCCGGTCCTCCTTGATGTACGCCGTGGTGGCCAGCGCCGGGTCGAGCCGCTCGGCCCGAACGGCGAGCGCCCGGGTGGCGGCGGCCAACTCCTCGGCCGTGGGTTCGCCGGTCACCGGGACGAAGACGTGCACGCCCTTGGCGCCGCTGGTCTTGACCGCACCGGCCAGGCCGGCGTCGGCGAGCGCCTGGCGGACCAGCAGGGCCGCGTCGACCGCCGCGCGGAACCCGTCGCCGTCCGGCGGGTCCAGGTCGAGGATCAGGTGGGTCGGGCGGTGCAGATCCGCCGTGGTGGCGAGTGTCGGGTGGTATTCCACCGCCCGCTGGTTGGCGAACCAGAGCAGGGTGCGGCGGTCGTCGCAGAGGGCGTACGAGATCTCCCGGTGCGACGCCTCCGCCCAGACCGGCGCCCGGCGAACCCAGTCCGGGGTGTAGCGGGGCAGGTTCTTCTGCATGAACGGCGGCTGACCGGGGCGGACCCGGATCACCGACAGCGGCCGATCCCGCAGCTGCGGGAGGATCCGGTCCCGGACCGCGTCGAGGTAGTCGACCAAGTCACGCTTCGTCGCGTCGTCGCGGTCGGACAGCGGCTGGTCCAGGTTGGTCAGGGCCACGCCGTCCCGGGTCTCGTCAGCCTCGCTCACCCGACCACCCTCCCGGCCCCGGTGCCGTCGGTCAACCGGACGCGGCGCTTCGGTACGGATCAATTCCGGCATCCACTCCGGCCGGGCCCGCCGGATCGGCGACCGACGACGGCCCGGCCGAGCGTCGGGGCACGGTGGTCAGCGCCACCAGCCACGCGGCGGCCACGAGGCCGGCGGCCACGGCGAACGCCGTCCGGTAGCCGCCGGCGAGCGCGGCGGTCTCGGCCCAGCCGGCGGCCCGCAGCCCGTCGCTGCGGGTGGCGGCCAGGGTGGCCAGCGCGGCCAGGCCGACCGCGCCGCCGACCTGTTGGGTGGTGTTGGCCAGGCCGGAGGCGAGCCCGGCGTCGGTGTCGGTCGCGCCGGCCATGGCCAGTGTGGTGACCGCCGGCAGGGTCAGGCCACCGGCCACCCCGAAGATCAACATCGCGGGGAGTACGTCCACGACGTAGGCGCCGTCGGCGGGCAGTCGGGCGAGCAGGAGGAAACCGACGGTCGCCAGGCCGAGCCCGACCAGCAGAACCATCCGGGCACCAAAGCGGGCGATCAGCCGACCGGCCAGGCCGAGCGAGACCACGGCGATCACGACCGGGGTGGGCAGGAAGGCCCAGCCGGTGGCGGCGGCGTCCAGCCCCAGCACCAGTTGCAGCTCCACGGCGAGCAGGAACTGGAACCCGAAGTACGCGCAGACCATCAGGAACTGCACGGCGTTCGCCGCCACCAGACCCGGGATGCGCAGCACCCGGGACGGCACCAGCGGGGTCGCCGCCACCCGTTGGCGCAGCGCGAAACCGCCGAGCAGCAGCGCCGCGAGGGCCACCGCGCCGAGCGTCCGAGGGCTGGTCCAGCCGTGTTCACCCGTCCCCACGATGCCCAACACGGCGGCCATCAGACCGGCGGTGGCGAGCAGCGCGCCCGGCAGGTCCAGGCCGGCGCGCAGGCCGATCCCCCGTTCGGCCGGGAGCCGGCGGAGGGCCGCGATCAGGATGGCCGCCCCGATCGGTACGTTGACCAGGAAGATCGTCCGCCAGCCGGCGGCCTGGGTGAGCACCCCTCCGGCGACGGTGCCGACCGACGCGCCTGCCGCGCCGGTGAAGCTGAAGACGGCGATGGCGCGGGCCCGTTCGGCCGGTTCGGGATAGAGCCGGACGATCATGCCGAGGCTGACCGCCATGGCAAGCGCCCCGCCGACGCCCTGCCCGAACCGCGCGCCCACCAGCAGGGCCGGCCCGGTGGCGACCGCGCAGGCCAGCGAGGCCACCGTGAACAGCGCGACGCCGGCCAGGAAGACCCTCCGTCGGCCCAGCAGGTCGCCGAGCCGGCCGGCGAGCAGCAGCAGCCCGCCGAACGCGACCAGGTAGGCGTTGACCACCCAGGCCAGGCCGGCGGCGGTGAAGCCCAGGTCGCGTTGGACGGCGGGCAGCGCCACCGCGACGACGGTGCCGTCCAGGATGATCATCAGGCTGCCGGCGCAGAGCACCAGCAGCGCCGGCCAGCGGGACGGGACGACACGCTCCACGAGAACCCTCCTTGGTGCACGGTTTGTTACCGAGGTCATCGTCTGTGACCATGAACCGGAGCGGAAGGAGGCACTTTGATGTCCCAGAGGAACAGCGATGTGTCCGCACTGGTCGAGGCCGAGCTGACCTGCACGGCCGAGAACGTGCCGTTCACCCCTGGTCAGGCCCGGGCATGCACCGTCCGCCAGGTGCTGGACCGGGTCGGCGGCAAGTGGAGCATCGGCATCCTGGTGGCCGCCTCGAACGGGCCGGTGCGCTTCACCGAGCTGGAGCGGCACATCGAGGGCATCAGCCGTCGGATGCTCACGCTGACGCTGCGCAACCTGGAACGGGACGGCCTGCTGCACCGCACGGTCTACCCGACCGTCCCGCCCAAGGTCGAATACACCGCCACCCCGATGGCGCTGGAGCTCTACGAGTCGCTGGTCGCGCTGACCAGTTGGGCCGAGCGGCACCGCCGGGCCATCGCCGAGGCGCGGACCAGGTACGACGCCCAGCACGCCGGTTAAACCGGCCGGGGTGTGGTGAACGCCACCGCTTCCGTCTGACCGATCGGTCAGGGTCTGACCGATCGGTCAGGCATGCTGGTCTGCGGGAGGTGGACCGGGCATGGTCAGAGCGGTACCCGACACGCACGGCGAGATCCTCGCCGCGGCGGCGCGGCAGTTCACGGTGAGCGGTTACCGGGGCACCTCCCTGCAGGACATCGCCCGGGAGGTCGGCTGCTCCAAGGCCACCGTGCTCTACCACTTCGCCAACAAGGAAGCCCTGCTCGCCGAGCTGATGGCCCCCGCGATCGAGGTGCTCCGCAGCCTCGACGACCGGCTCAACGGCCTGACCGGAGCGGCCGCCCAGGAGGTCGCCGCGCAGGGCTTCGTCGACCTCGCGGTCCGGTTCCGGCAGGAGATCGCCGTACTGCGCGGCGAGTTCCCGGAGCTGCTGTGCCAGCCGGCCTTCGCACACATCCAGCAGATCTCCGATCGGCTGCGGGACGCGTTGGCCGGGCACTCCGACCGGCCGGGCGCCCGGATCGCCGCGCTGGTGCTGCTCGCCGGCATCTCCGAGGCGTGCGCCGAGTTCGTCGACATCCCCGACGACGAGCTGCGCCCCGCCCTGCTCGCCCTCGCCCGGCGGGCCGTCGAGCCCGTCGACGCACCCCTGCCCCATCCACCCACGACCGAGGACAAGGACTCCTGATGGCCACCCTGCTCTACCGGCTCGGCCGGGGCGCGTTGCGCCGGCGACGGCTCGTCGTCGCGCTCTGGCTCGTCGTACTCGTCGTCGCCGGCCTGGCCGCGGCGACCCTGCGCGGCCCGACGGCGAGCAACTTCACCATGCCCGGCACCGAGAGCCAGCGCGCGCTCGACCTGCTGGCCGACCAGTTCCCCGCGGCCAGCGGCGCCACCGGCACCATCACGGTCAAGGCGCCCGCCGACGGCCAACTGGCCACCCCGCAGGGTCAGGCCGTGGTGCAGGAACTCGTCCAGCAGGCGTCGACACTGCCCGGCGTGGTCGGCGCGGTCAACCCGTTCCAGGTCGGCGCGGTCTCACCCAGCGGCCGGTACGCGCTGGTCCAGGTCCAGTTCGCCACCGGCGGGGACGACGTGACCGACGAACAGCGCACCGCGTACGAGCAGGTTGGCGCGGCGGCCAAGGCACAGGGCTGGCAGGTCGCCCCCGGCGGTGAGGTGCTCGGCGGCGAGCCGGAGATCGGCTCCACCGAGGCGCTCGGCGTCCTGGTCGCCGCGATCGTCCTGATCATCACGTTCGGTTCCCTGGTCGCCGCCGGCATGACGATGCTCAACGCGCTGATCGGCGTGGGCGCCGGCATGGCCGGGCTGTTCGCGCTGAGCGGCGTCGTCCAGCTCACCAGCACCGCACCGATCCTGGCGCTGATGCTCGGTCTCGCGGTCGGCATCGACTACTCTCTCTTCATCACCTCCCGGCACCGGCAGAACCTGCTCGACGGCCTGTCCCCGGAGGAGGCGGTCGGCCGGGCCGTGGGTACCGCCGGTTCGGCCGTGGTCTTCGCCGGCGCCACAGTGGTCATCGCCCTGGCCGGGCTCGCCGTGGTGGACATCCCGTTCCTCACCGTGATGGGTCTCGCCGCCGCCGGCACGGTCACCGTCGCCGTACTCGTCGCGATCACCCTCCAGCCGGCGCTGCTCGGCTTCGCCGGTCGCCGGGTGCTCCCCCGCCGGCTGCGCTCCGTTGCCACCGACGGCACGGCCGCCGACGAGGACGACAGCGACGTCACCGACCGGCCGGCCGCGCAGGCGACCACGACCGACGAGCGCAACCGGTTCGGCTTCCGCTGGGCGCGACTGGTCACCCGGTTCCGCGTACCTGTCATCCTGGTCGGCCTGCTCGGCCTGGGGCTGCTCGCGCTGCCCACGCCGGACATGCGGCTGGCCCTGCCGGGCGCCGCGACGGCCGCCGTCGGCTCACCCGCCCGGGTGGCGAACGACCTGACCGTCGAGGGCTTCGGAGCGGGCTTCACCGGCCGGCTCGCCGTGGTGGTCGCCGGTGACACGCCACAGGCCACCTCGGCCGCCGTGCCGCAGGTCACCGCCCTGCTCCAGCGCACCGAGAACGTCCTCGCGGTGGCACCGCCGCAGCTCAGCCCGGACGGCCGGACCGCGCTGCTCGGCGTGGTGCCGAAGACCGGCCCGACCGACGAGGCCACCGAGACCCTGGTGCACGACATCCGGGGCGCGGTGAGCGGTATCCCCGACGCGGACGTGCTGCTCACCGGCGTCACCGCCATCGGCATCGACGTCTCCGAGAAGCTCTCCGACGCGCTACCGATCTACCTGCTGCTGGTGGTCGGGCTCTCGGTGCTGCTGCTGATGCTGGTGTTCCGCTCGCTGCTGGTGCCGATCAAGGCGGCGCTGGGCTTCCTGCTCACCGTCGCCGCCACGTTCGGCATCACGGTGGCCGTCTTCCAGCAGGGGCACCTCGCCGACCTCGTCGGCCTGGACACGCCCGGCCCGCTGATCAGCTTCCTGCCGATCCTGCTCATCGGCATCCTGTTCGGGCTCGCCATGGACTACGAGGTGTTCCTGGTGTCCCGGATGCGGGAGGACTTCGTCCACGGTGAGACGGCCCGACAGGCCACCATCAGCGGCATGGGGCACGGCGCCCGGGTGGTCACGGCCGCCGCGCTGATCATGATCTCGGTCTTCGGGGGCTTCGTCTTCCTGGAGGACCCGGTGATCAAGTCGATGGGCTTCGCGCTCGCCATCGGCGTCGCCATCGACGCGTTCGTGGTCCGGATGACCATCGTCCCGGCGGTGATGTCCCTCCTCGGCGACCGCGCCTGGTGGCTGCCCCGCTGGCTCAACCGCGCCCTGCCCAACGTGGACATCGAAGGCGAGGGCCTGCGCACCCACCTCGAAGAGCGCACCCCGACGCACGTCTGACCCACCGCCCCACCCGGTCGATCATGGAGTTGTGGTGCCCGTCGTGCCCCGATCAGAGGCCTTCGTCCAGCACCACAACTCCATGATCGACGCAGCCGACGGGATCGACTCAGCCGACGGGATCGACGCAGCCGACGCCGGTCAGACACCCGCCGGATAGGTCTCCATCTCACCGGGGGCCGCGGGCACCGGTAGCGGGTGCAGGGCCGTGGTGTCGTCGCACCAGATGAAGGCGTCGTACCGGTCGCCGAGCCGGGTGGGCACGTAGTTGCCCCAGGACTCGAACGACGGGTCGTAGACCACCCCGATCGCCCGGTGGTCCACGGTGTCGGTGACCCAGCCCGGCTGGTCGTCGCCACCGAAGATGAGCACCGCCCGCTCCGGCATCAGCTCGTGCAGCCGCCGCTCGATCGACCCCTCCCGAGCCGGGGGAACCACCATCGCCTCGGGCGGCGAACCCCAGCGGGGTGCCGCGATCGCCGTGCCCCGGTAACTGCCGAAGCCGACCAGCGCCACCGCGTCCTCGCCGTGCCGCTCCCGGGCCAACTGACCAATGTTGACCATCCCGTCGGCGGCCATGTCGGTGGCCCGCGCGTCCCCGACGTGCGTGTTGTGCGCCCAGACGACGCCCCGGGCGTCGGGGCCGTACCGGTCCAGCAGCCGGTCCAGGGTGTCCTGCATGTGGGTGTCGCGGATGTTCCACGAGTCCGGCCCGCCGGCCACCATCGCCCGGTAGTAGCGCTCGGCCCCGGCCACCACCTCCGCGTTCTGCCAGGCCGAGAAGCGGTCCGGGCCGTCGGAGAGGGCGTGTTCACGGGTCCGGGCGAGCAACCGGACGACCTCCTCCTCGCAGCGGGCGGAGACGAACCGGCTGGCCGCGCCGTACTCCTCGACCCTCTTGCCGTACGGCTCGAAACACCGGTAGGCGTCCTGCGCCGCCTCCAGCGACTTCGGGTCCTCCTCCCCCAGGTAGTCGAAGATCGCCTGCATCGACTCCCAGAGGCTGTACACGTCGAGCCCGTGGAACCCGGCCCGTTGCTCCTCCGGCCGCTCCACGTTCCAGGCCCGCAGCCAGCTGGCGAACCGGGCCACCTCGGCATTGGCCCACATCCAGGTCGGCCATCGCTCAAACTGGTGGAGCGCGAGCTGCGGTTCAAGGGCGCCGCCCGGGGCGGCCGTCACCGACCGGTGCACCCGGTCACAGTCGGGCCAGTCACCCTCCACGGCGACGAAGGAGAAGCCGCACTCCGCGATCAGCCGGCGGGTGAGCTGCTCGCGCAACCGGTAGTAGTCGTAACTGCCGTGGGTGGACTCACCGATCATCACCACCCGGGCGTTCCGGACGCGCTCCAGCAACGGGTCGAAATCGCTCGGCGCGCCGAGCCGCTGAACCAGCATGCCAGCGGCTACCCGGCCGCCGCTGCGGCAAACCGTGGGCGCGTCGCGGGCCGACACGCCGACCGCCGGGCCGTCGTGGGTGCCAACCAAGCCGGTGTACGACCACCGCGAGCGGGTAGCCGGCCGACATGACCGTCACCGGCGTTCAGTTGCAGGAGTACCTGGCCGGGCTCGACTACCCGGTCTCCCGCGAGGACCTCATCCGTTGGGGGCAGGAGAACGGGGCCAGCACGGCCATGTTGCAGATGTTGCAGGCGTTGCCGGCCGAGCAGTTCGAGTCGCCGGCCGAGCTGAGCGAGGCGCTGACCACCCTCGCCTGACCGGCCGGTCACCGCGCGTACAGCAGCCGGAACAGCACCAGCCACTGCTCCGGCCAGACGTACCCCACGGGGGTGTCCGACCCGATCCGGGTGGCGCGCAGGGCGGCCGCGACCCGGGCCGGCGGGTGGTGCCGGCGCAGAGTCGCCGCGAGCGAGCCGCCGACGCCCTCGAAACCCCACCCCACAAGCCTCTGGTACGCCGGCAGAGCCGCCACCGGCAGCAGCGGCTCCGCTCGCCGCTCGATGCGCAGGATCCCGGCGTCGACCGCCGGCACCGGCCGGAATGCGGTGCGCGGCACCCGTCCCGCCAACCGCCACCCGAACTCCGGCCACGTCAATACGGTGAGCCGGGTCCACCGACCGTAGTCGCCGCTGCGGCGGCGGGCGTACTCCAGTTGGGTCAGCAGGGTCGCGGACCGCAACCGGGGCGCGGCCAGGCACCACCGCACCACCGCGGAGGTCAGCGACCACGGGATGTTGCCGACCACCGCGAACGGCTCCGGTGGCGGCTCGGCGGCCAGAAAGTCGGCCTGTCGATGCTCCACGTTGGACAGCGTCGCGCAGACGGCGGCCAACGCGCGGCCGGCAGCCGGGTCCACCTCGTACGCCGTCAGCCGCCCACACCGGGCCGCGAGCGGTCGGGTGAGCTGGCCCCGGCCGGCGCCGACCTCCAGCAGGAGCCCGGCCGGATCGGGGTCGGCGGCACGGACCACCCGCTGGACGGCCGCGCGGTCGACGAGAAAGTTCTGACTGAGTACGCGACGGGACCGGTCGCGTTCGGTTGATCGAAACGGGCGGGGCGCCACGGGTCGTCGTCCTGTCTGTCGCCGCTCGGCGACGGGCTGGACAGGCAGCAGGAATTGCCGGACCTGTCCGAATGGATCGGGACTCGGACGGCCCTGGACGATGCGCGGGTACGCGATGACGAGGCGACAGCCTCGTGCCGTGGCGAAGGATCAGCGGCGGCGGGGCGGCAGCCCCGGCGCACCGCGAAGTGGACCGATCAGCGGCAGGTCACGTCCCAGCCCGTCAGGGCCGGACGCCGGACACGCGGACGGGACACCAGCAGGGCACCCCAGGCGGCCGGCGTACCGACCCCCTCGATCAGGGCATGCGTAAACATGGCTGCCACCCTACCGACCCGAACCTCAACCCCCCACCCATTTCCACCCCACCCCACCCCGCGGCCTTGGCGCGGTGATCAAGAGGTTTGCGTCACGACACGCCGCGCGACGTGACCCAAACCTCTTGATCACGAGGGTGGGGGTGGGGGTGGGGGGTGGGGGTGGGGGTGGGTGGGGTTACGGGAGGGGGACGGGGATTGTGCGGGATTCGGTTCGGGCGGTTTCGGCGGCGGCGAGGATGGTGACGACCTCACGGCCGAAGCGGACGTCGCAGCGGTGGTCCCGGGTGCCGGCCTGCACCTGCTCGATGAGTTGGTCGATGGCGACGCCGAACGCGGTGGCGGCGTCGTTCTCGCCGAACGGGACGTTCTCGATGCCGTTCTCGCCGTAGAAGACGAACTCCCGGGCCATCGACTCGGTTGGGGCGTCCAGGGAGAGCGAGGCGCTGCTCGTGGCGCCGCCCTCGTGGGTGAGCAGCAGGTGCACCATCCCGTTCGGTCCGTCCATCGCCGCCACCTGCGTCGCCCGGCCCAGCACCGGCAGCAGGATCGAGAGCGCGTGCGGGGCGATGTCCCAGAGCGCCCCGTGCTCCCGACGCCACAACGAGCCGCCGTACGGGCTGCCCTCCTGGAAGATCGAGGCGAACGCGGTGGTCCGGCCGTGCTGCCAGCCCCCGGCGGCGGCGGTGGCGGCGAGGAACGCGGTCACGTTCGGCTGGAACCGCTGGGTGAAGAAGACGACCGAGGCGACCCCGGACTCCTCGGCGGCGGCCACCACGCGGTCGGCGTCGGCCACGCTGAGCGCCACCGGCTTGTCCAGCAGCAGGTGCCGGCCGGCGCGGGCCGCCCGGACGGCGATGTCGGCCTGGATGTCCGGCGGCAGGGCGACGGCGATCGCCTCGCACTGCTCGATCAGCGCGTCGACGTCGGCGTAGGCGGGCACCCCGTACCGCTCGGCCAGCGCGGAGGCCCGCTCCGGGTTACGACCCCACACTCCGACCAACTCCGCGTCGGGGTGTGCGTGCAGCGCCTTCCCGTGCGTCTCGATCGCCCAGTGACCGGTGCCGAACAAACCGAACCGCAGCACGTGTACCTCCGCTGTCTCCCCGCACCGTGGCAACGCCACGGACGTGATCCACGCTAGTCGCCCCGGCGGCCATGACGGCGGCGGGTTCGACCAATCGAAGCAGCTCACCTCCGTTTTCGGTTCGGTGGTTGGAGCTATCCGCGGGGCCAACTGTCGGTGCGGCGGTCCCCTCGTGGCCTGCCGGCACCGTCCCCGCCGCCCTCGGTAGCGTCAGGTCCGATTGCCGCCAGACGCACGGGGTGCGGCGCGGCAGTCTCGACGACATGCCGAGCACGAATCCAGCGATGACCAGCGGTGTCGTGACGTTTGAACACTGGTACGACTTCGCCGAGGGCGGTCCCGTGCACCGCGCGCTGCTGCCGTTTCCGTCGACGACGCCCGCGCCGTTCGAGGTTGCCCGCTGGTCGGTGGCCCCTAAGACGTCCAATGACCTCGACGTCCACCGGTCCCGTGAGGTGTGGATCATCGTGTCCGGAAGCGGAACCCTGACGTTCGCCGACCAGACGGTCGTCCTGCGGGCCGGAGACGTCGCGGCGTTCGACAGCAGGGTGCCGCACCAGATTCGGAACGACGGACCGGACCCGCTCCATGCCATCTCCGTCTACTGGCTGCAAGAAGGCGACTGACGCCCATTCGAGAAGCGTGGGCACGGGCGCGCGTCACACCCGGAGAGGCAGGGCGCCCGTTTACTACGACGGTTAGTAGGCTGTGCCGGTGACCGAGGCAACGACCGGGTGGTGCCGGTGACCAGCGTGGGCGCCGATTCGCCGGTGGACGGGATCGTCGCGACCGTGCCGATCGTGCTGTCGCTGCTCGTGGCGGTGTGGGCGCTGGTGGCGGCGGTACGCCACCGGCCGCCGGACCGGGTGCAGTTCGTCGGTCTGGCCGTACTCGAAGTGGTGTTGCTGGTGTTGACCGTGCTGGCGCTCGTCGCGGTCGGCGGCGGGGATCAGCCCGGCGAGCCCGGCGCCTTCTACGGCTATCTGGTCACGCTTGTGTGCCTGCCGCCACTGGCCTGGGTGCTGGCCCGGATGGAACCGACCCGCTGGGGTTCGGCGATCGTGTGCGCGGTCTGCCTGGTGGCTCCGGTGGTGGTGGTCCGGTTGCAGCAGACCTGGGAGGTGCTCGGTGGTTGAGACCGGACCTGCCCAGCGGCGTACGAACTCCGGCCCGGGTCGGCTGCTGATCGCGGTCTACCTGCTCTTCGCCATCGCGGCGACGAGTCGGGCGGGTCTGCAACTCGCCACCAAGTTCGACGAGGCGCCGGTGGCGTACCTGCTCTCCGGGGTGGCCGCGCTCATCTACATCGTGGCGGCGGTGGGTCTGGCCCGCGCCGGGCACACCGGTCGACGGGTCGCGCTGGCGTGCTGCTCGGTGGAGCTGGTCGGGGTGGTCGCGGTCGGCATCCTGAGCCTGGTCGACAAGGAGCTCTTCCCGGACGAGACGGTCTGGTCGCAGTTCGGCAGCGGGTACGGCTACATCCCGCTGGTGCTGCCAGTGCTCGGCCTGATCTGGCTCTGGCGCACCCGGCGCGCACCCGCCTGACCCGCCGTACACCGGCCGCGCCGCGCTGAGAACGGCGACGAGGGCGCCGCCGGCGGGTGCCGGGGCGCCCTCGTCGGGGGTACGGGTCAGTCCCGTGGGCCGCCCGCGACGTAGATGACCTGACCGGAGACGAAGCCGGCGCCCTCGCTCGCCAGGAACGAGATGGTGTGCGCGACGTCCTCCGGCCAGCCCGGGCGACGGACCGGGATCTCGGCTGCGGCGTGCTTCTGGAAGTCGTCGAAGTCGACCTTCATGCGGGCGGCGGTGGCCGCGGTCATGTCGGTGACGATGAAGCCGGGTGCGACCGCGTTCACGGTCACCCCGAACGGACCCAGCTCGATGGCGAGGGTCTTGGTGAAGCCCTGCAGACCGGCCTTGGCGGCGGCGTAGTTCGCCTGGCCCCGGTTGCCCAGCGCCGAGGTGCTGGAGAGGTTGACGATCCGCCCCCACTTACGGTCCACCATGTGCTTCTGGGCGGCCTGGCTGAACAGGAATGCGCCGCGCAGGTGCACCCCCATCACCGTGTCCCAGTCGGCGTTCGTCATCTTGAACAGCAGGTTGTCGCGGAGCACACCGGCGTTGTTGACCAGCACGGTGGGCGCGCCCAGGTCGGCGGCGACCCGGCTCACCGCCGCCTCGACCTGGTCCCGGTCGGACACGTCGGCGCCCACCCCGAGCGCCCGGCCGCCGGCGGCGGCGATGGCGTCCACCGTCTCCTTGGTGGCCGCCTCCTCGATGTCGACCACGGCGACGGCCATTCCATCGGCGGCCAGCCGTCGGGCGGTGGCCGCGCCGATGCCGCGTGCGGCTCCGGTGACGATGGCGACGCGGGGCTCCTCCGACATGATTACCTCCCGGTAACGTGGGGTCGATCGAAGGAGCTTAACCTTCCACTGCTAGTTAGCGGTGCTGACCATGGTTTGATTCATGATCTATACGAGATGATCTTCCGCGCGTAGCGTCGCGATCGCTGTCACCTGCCAGCGAACAGACGACGAGGTAAGGAACGACATCACGTGACATTCTCGCGTACCCGTGGAGCCTGGCTCGCCGCCGTGGTCTCCGCGGCGCTCGCGGCGACCGGTGGATCATCCGCCCTGGCCGCCGCCCCCGGAGCCCCGGCCGATCCCGGCGCCACCCCCGCCCCCGCGACCGACCTGCCCACCCCACCCGGCACCCACTCGGTCACCCTGATCACCGGTGACCGGGTCACCACCCGCCAGAGCGCCAACGGCGGCACCCTCGACGTACGGCGTCCAGACGGCGCCTCGACACCGGTACGGGTGGTCGAGGCCGGCGACGACCTGTACGTCTACCCGCAGTCGGCGCTGCCCTACGTGGCCGCGAACACCCTGGACAAGCGGCTGTTCAACGTCACCCGGTTGATCGCCGACGGGTATGACGACGAGCGGGTGGACCACCTTCCGCTGATCGTGTCGTACGACGCCGGGGCAGCCGGCCTGCGGGCCGGCGCCGCACCCACCGGTGCGACCCGCACCCGTACGCTGAGCAGCATCTCGGGCGCCGCGCTGAGCGAGGATCGCGACAGGGCCGACGAGTTCTGGGCGGCGATCACGGCCGCCTCCACGGCGAAGGCGACCGCAGCGACCGGCGACAAGGGACGCTTCTCCGGCGGGATCGCCAAGGTCTGGCTGGACGGGCGGGTACACGCCGACCTGGCCGACACCACGGCGCAGATCGGCGCTCCCGCGGTCTGGGCCGGCGGCGACACCGGCACGGGTGTGCGGGTTGCCGTGCTGGACACCGGCATCGACGCGGCCCACCCGGACCTGACCAACCGGATCAGTGCGTCCGCCGTGTTCGTGCCGGGCGAGGAGATCACCGACCGGGTCGGGCACGGCACCCACGTCGCCTCCACCATCGCCGGCACCGGCGCCGCGTCCGGTGGCCGCGAGAAGGGTGTCGCCCCCGACGCCCGGCTCGCCGTCGGCAAGGTGCTCAGCGACGACGGCTACGGAATGGACTCCTGGATCCTCGCTGGCATGGAGTGGGCGGCCCGGGAGGCCGACGCCAGCGTCGTCAACATGAGCCTGGGCTCCAACCAGCCCAGCGACGGAACCGACCCGTTGAGCCAGGCGGTCAACACGCTCAGTGCGGAGACCGGCGCCCTGTTCGTCATCTCCGCCGGCAACGCCGGCCTGCCGGGCAGCGTGAGTGCCCCGGGCGCGGCGGACGCGGCGTTGACCGTCGGCGCGGTCGACGGCGGCGACCAGCTCGCCTCGTTCTCCAGCCAGGGCCCCCGGATCAGCGACGAGGCCATCAAGCCCGAGCTGACCGCGCCCGGTGTCGGGGTGCTCGCGGCCCGCTCCCAGTACGCGCCCGGCGAGGGCTCGTACCAGACCATGGACGGCACCTCGATGGCCGCGCCGCACGTGGCCGGCGCTGCCGCCCTGCTCGCCGCGAAGCACCCGGACTGGACGGGCCAGCAGCTCAAGGACGCCCTGGTCAGCACGACCAAGGCCACGCCGCAGTACGACGCCTTCCAGGCCGGCACCGGCCGGGTCGACGTGGCCGCCGCGGTGCGCGCCCCGATCGTCGCCACCGGCACCGTCTCCACAAGCGTGGGCAAGGACGCCACGAAGGTCACCCACCCGGTGACGTACACGAACACCACCGGCCAGCCGATCACGCTGGGCCTGTCGGTGGACGCGCCGAGCGCGCCGGCCGGGCTGTTCACGCTGTCCGCGGCGCAGCTGACCGTCCCGGCGAACGGCACCGCCACTGTCACGTTGACAACGGACAGCTCCCGGGCCAGCGCCGGCAGCCGCTACACCGGTCAGGTCGTCGCGGCGGGGCCGGACCGGGCCGTGCTGGCTCGCACCGCCATCGGGCTTGGCACGTTCACTCCGTACCACCGCCTTCGCCTGGAGATGACCGACCGGGCCGGCAAGCCCGCCAGCGGCATCATCGAGCTGGGCCAGCCGGGCAGTTACGACATCAGCTTCGTCGAGACCGACCCGGACGGCACGGCGGATCTCTACCTGCCCGAGGGCGTCTACTCGGCGATGAGCTTCCTAAACGTCACCGGCAGCCACGGCCCGAACTCACTCGGCCTGGCGCTGCTCGGCAACCCCGACATCGACCTGCGCACGGACGCCACGGTGCGGCTGGACGGAAAGGCGGCCCGCCGGGTCGAGTCGTCGGTGCCGCAGCAGACCGCCGACACCTTCACCCGGCTGGACTACTACCGGTCCCAGGGCGAGGGCCGGTGGCGCTCGTTCATCGCCGGTGGCGTGTTCTTCGACAGCTTCTGGGCGCAGCCCACCAGCCGGGACGTGCGACACGGCGACTTCTACCTCGGTGCCCGCTGGCGCAAGGAGCAGCCGGCGCTGACCGTCGGCACCGCGACTGTGAACTTCGACGACGTGGTGCGCCAGCAGGGCACCACCCAGTTGCCGAAGGGCAGGTGGACCCTGCCGACGGTCTTCGCCGGCAACGGTGCGGCGAGTGACTACGCCGGGCTGAAGGCCCGGGGCGCGGTGGCCGTGGTCCGGCGCAACTGGGAGGTCAGCGACTCCGAGCAGGCCGCCGCGGCGACCGCCGCCGGGGCGAAGATGATGCTGGTGGTCAACGACTTCCCGTGGCGCGAGGTACGCGACTACTCGATCGACTTCTTCACACCCACCCCGATCGAGGTGGCGATGCTCAGCACCGACGAGGGCGAGGCGTTGATCCGGCAGATCCAGCGCGGGTCCACCACGGTCGAGGTGGTCTCGCAGCCGGTGGCCGACTACGTGTACGACCTGGTCCAGGCGTACCACAACCGGATTCCGCGCGACCTGAGCCGGGTCGAGACCCCGAAGACGCTGGCCCGCATCGACGTCGGCTTCAACGTGCCGACGCCGCAGACCCGGGGTGGCGAGTTCCGGTACGACTGGCCGTCGTACAACAACTGGGGCATCGGCCAGACCAGCAACCGGCCGCTCGCGGCGGTCCGTACCGACTGGGTGTCCACCGGCGACCTGTACACGTGGGGTCAGGAGGCGTACCTCGACTCCGCGACATACCAGATCGACCCCCGGACCAGCTTCCGCGCTGGCAGCAGGAGCACTGAGCAGTTCTTCGAGCCGATCGAACGGCCGCACCTGAACAACAACTTCAAGCTGCCGACCCGCTCCGGCGACGCGCTCAACCTCGACGTGCCCGGTTGGGGCGGTGCCGACCACGTCGGCATGGCGATGAGCGCCGCAGGGCAGACCAACAAGCTCTACCAGGGCCGGACGTTGCTCGGCGAGAGCACCAGCACGTGGATCAGCGGCACCGCGCCGAGCGCGGGTGACCTGCCGTACCGGTTGGTGGTGGGGACCACCCAGGACCCGACCGTCGGCCGGTACTCCACCAGCACCAGCACCGAGTGGACGTTCCGGTCGAAGGCGCCGGCCGCCGGGGTGGAGTCGAGCGTGCTACCGCTGCTCCAGCTCGACTACGGCGTCGACACCGACGCCGCCGGCACCGCGAAGGCCCGGACCGACCTGACCCTCTCCGCCGCGCATCTGCCCGGCGCCACCGGTTGCGGCAGCATCCGGCCGGTCAGCCTGGAGATCTCGTACGACGATGGCGCGCACTGGCACCAGCAGACGCTGGGCCGTGCGAAGGACGGCTCCTGGACGGCGAAGCTGCAGGCACCGAAGGGGGCGACGTTCGTCTCCCTGCGGGCCGGCGCCACCGACGGCTCCGGCAACTCGGTCGAGCAGACCGTCATCCGCGCCTTCGGCGTTCGCTGATCGGCACACCGCGATGAGGGCGTGACATCGTCCGATGGGGCACGCAAAGGGGGACCGCGACGCCGAGCGGCGCGGTCCCCCGGGTCAGCTCAGAACTCGCGGCCCCGGCAGAGCCGGATCCAGCGGTAGCCGTGGCCGGAGACCTTCACCGCGCCGAGCTTGCCCAACTCTCCGTAGCCACGGTCGGCAAGCACGTCGATCGGTTGGTCGGCCTCCGGTTCGAGGCTGCTGAGGTCCACCTCGACGTCCTCGGTGCCCAGGTTGTGCACGAAGACCATCGTCCCGGTCGGCCCGTCGGCCCGGTGCGCGAGCACGCCGGCCGGCATCGCCACGTCGATGTGGGTCGTCGAGCCGGAGCCGACTTCCGGGGCCTCCCGCAGCGTGCGGATCATGCGCTCGAACCAGGCGAGCAGCGACTTGGGGTCGCTCCGTTGGGCGGTGACGTTGACGTTCTGGTAGCCGAACTCACCCTTGTCGATCACCGGGCGGACCAGCTTCTCCGGGTCCGCGGTAGAGAAGCCGGCATTCGGCTTGTACGACCACTGCATCGGGGTACGGATCGCGTCCCGACCCCGCAGTGACAGGTCCTCGCCCATCCCGATCTCCTCGCCGTAGCGCAGCACAGGCGTGCCGCGCATGGAGAACTGGAGGGCGTACGCCAGCTCGACGCGCCGCCGGTCGTTGCCGAGCATCGGGGCGAGCCGCCGCCGGATGCCCCGGTCGTAGATGCGCATGTTCTCGTCCGGGCCGAACTGCGCGTACACCTGGTTGCGCTGTTCGGTCGTCAGCCGGGACAGGTCGATCTCGTCGTGGTTGCGCAGGAAGGTGGCCCACTGCCCACCGACCGGCAGCTTCGGGGTGTCGCGCAGCGCCTCGATCAGCGACTCCGGGTCCTCGCGGGCCAGGGCGAGCATGAGTCGACCGTTGAGCATGAAGTCGAAGAGCATGTGGATCCGGTTGCCGGAACCGCTGGCGTCGCCGAAGAACGTCGGTAGCTGGTCCGGCTCGACGTTCGCCTCGGCCAGCAGGACGGCGTCACCGCGGCGCCACTGGACGTGCTGGCGCATCTCGGTGAGGAACTCGAAGTCCTTCGGGGAGTTCGGGTTGCCCGGTTCGGTCAGCTCGATGATGAACGGCACCGCGTCCATCCGGAAACCGGAGACGCCGAGCTGGAGCCAGAACGACATGACCTTCTTGATCTCGGCCCGGACCTGCGGGTTGGCGAAGTTGAGGTCCGGCTGGAACTTGTAGAACCGGTGGTAGAACCACGCCTTGGCGGTCCGGTCGTAACTCCAGGTCTCGTCCTGCTCGCCGGGGAAGACCATGCCCTGGTGCCGGTCGTCCGGTTCGGTGTCGGACCAGACGTACCAGTCCCGGTACGGCGAGTCCGGCGAGGAACGCGCGGACTGGAACCACGGGTGCTCGTCGGAGGTGTGGTTGACCACCAGGTCGATGATCACGCGGATGCCCCGGTTCTGCGCCTGGTGCAGCAGCTCGGCGAAGTCGCCCAGGGTGCCGAAGCGCGGGTCCACGTTGTAGAAGTCGGTGGCGTCGTAGCCGTCGTCGCGGTTGGGCGACGGGTGGATCGGGTGCAGCCAAAGGCAGGTCACCCCGAGCCGGGCCAGGTAGTCCAGCCTCCCGATCAGCCCACGGATGTCACCGACCCCGTCGCCGTCGGAGTCGGCGTACGTGTCGATGTCGAGGCAGTAGACGACGGCTTCGGAATACCAACGGTCACCCATGCCGAAGGAACATCTCCGTTCGATCACCGCGGCAAACCCGTCCGGCGGCCGGGGGCGGCGTTGGTTACCGTGCCGTCATGGAGAACGACCTCGTACCGCCGAGCGAACTGTTGGACTGGTCCCGGGGCGCCTGGCTGCACCCGCCGGTGCGCGTCGAGGGAGGCCCGGCCGGCGAGCTGGTCGTCGAGCCGGCGGCGGACAGCGACTTCTGGCGGCGGACCAGCTACGGCTTCGTCCACGACAACGGCCCGGCCCTGCTGGCACCGCTGCCGGTGGGCACCGCCATGGAGGTGAGCTTCCGGCTCGACTTCTCGGCGCAGTTCGACCAGGCCGGTGTGTACGTCCGCGTCGACGAGCGGACCTGGACCAAGGCCGGTGTCGAGGTCAGCGACGGCGAGGTGCAGCTCGGCGCGGTGGTGACCCGGGAGTTCTCCGACTGGTCGGTGGGACCGGTGCCGGAGTGGGCGGGCCGGGAGGTGACCGTCCGGGTCAGCCGGGTCGGCGACGCGCTGACCGTCCGCGCCCGGGTCGACGACGAGCCGTGGCGACTGGTCCGGCTCGCCCCACTGGACCCGGCGGCGGACGCCGTCGCCGGCCCGTTCTGCTGCGCCCCGTCCCGCGCCGGCCTTACCGTGGTCTTCACCGGCTGGCGGCAGGGGCCGGCGGACACCGCGCTGCACCCGGAGCACTGAGCGCAGGTGTAGGCCGGGCTTCGGTGGGTATGACCCTCCGATCCCCGACTGCCGACCGGAAGGACGACCATGGCGTACGCCCAGGCTGGCGACCCGTCCGGGTTCACCGGGTTGACCGGTTGGGTGGCCACGGTGATCGAGGCGATGGGCCCGGTCGGCGTGGCGCTGCTGGTGGCACTGGAGAGCATCGTTCCGCCGATCCCCAGCGAGGTCGTGCTGGCGCTCGCCGGTTTCCTGGCCCACGAGGGCAAGTTCAACGTCTTCGTCGTGGTGCTGGCCGCGACCGTCGGCTCGCTGGTCGGCGCGTTGGTGCTCTACTGGCTGGGCGCGGCGCTCGGCGAGGACCGGCTCAAGCGCTGGCTGGACCACATCCCGTTGGTGGACAGCGACGACCTGGAGAAGGCCGACAAGTGGTTCGAGCGGCACGGTCGGTGGGCGGTGCTGATCGGCCGGGTGGTGCCGGTGGTTCGCAGTCTGGTCTCCGTTCCGGCCGGGGCAAACCGGATGCCGCTGGGCGAGTTCATCCTGCTCACCACCATCGGCAGCGGGGTGTGGAACGGTCTCATCGTCGGGGCCGGCTACGCGCTCGGCAACCAGTGGCAGGACGTGGCCCGCTACAGCGACTGGTTCAACTACGCGATCGTCGCGGTCTTCGTCGTGATGGTGGCCACCTGGGTCATCCGTAAGGTCCGCAAGCGTCGGCGGCGCGACGACCGGCGGTCGGTGACCGCCGGTCGCTGATCCGCGTTACCGCCCACCCGCCGGCGCCCTGGACGGACGCCGGCGAGCACGGTCAGGGCAGGGTGTCCAGGTGCGGGCCCACCGTGTTGGCGAAGCCGTTGCCGTTGCTGACGTCCCAGTTCACCGACCAGGTCATCGCGCCACGGATGCCGGGGTAGGTGCGCGGCGGGCGGAAGCTCCCGCAGTTGGTGCCCCGGGCCAGGCAGTCCAGGGCGGCATTCACCACGCTGGGCGCGACGATGCCGCCACCGGCCGCCCCCGCTCCGGCGGGCAGGCCGAGGCCGACCTGGTCGGGGCGGAGCCCGGCCTCCAACTGGATACAGGCCAACGCGACGATGAAGTTCACAGTGCCCTGGCCGTACGCGGCGTTCTGGTCGCAGCCGAGCATCGCGCCAGAGTTGTAGTACTGGGTGTTGACGACGGTGAGGATGTCCTTGATGTCGAGCGCCAGCTTGAAGTAGCCGCCGGCCGGGTTCTGCATGTCGATGGTCTGCGGGGCCATCGCGATGATCAGCCCCGATCCGACAGTGGCCCGCAGCGCGCGCAGCGCCTGCGCCATGTACGTCGGGTTGAGCCCGTTCTCCAGGTCGATGTCGATCCCGTCGAAGCCGTACCGGGCGATCAGCGCGGCGGCCGTGTCGGCGAACGCGGTGGCCGAGGCGGCGTTGTTCACGGTGACCCGGCCGGTCTCGCCGCCGACGGAGAGGATGACCCGCTTGCCCCGGCTGTGCAGGGTGCGGACGTCGGCGGTGAAGTCCGCGTCGGTGTAGCCGCCGAGCGCGGCGGCCAGTCCGGGGTCGACGCCGAAGGTGAGCGCGCCGGGGGTCGCGGTGGCCTCGGCGAACGCGACCGCCACCAGGTCGTACTCGGCGGGGACGTCGCGTAGCCGCAGCTCGACGGCGGGGTTGTCGAAGTTGTGCCAGTACCCGGTGAGCAGGTGCTTCGGCAGCCCACCGGTGGGCGGGTCGGTCGGCGGTGGGGTGGTCGGCGGTGGGGTGGTCGGCGGTGGCGTCGTCGGCGGCGGCGTGGTGGGCGGGGTGCCGCCGCCGCAGGACGCGCCGTTGAGCTGGCAGCCGCTCGGCGAGCCGGAGCCGTTGGCCAGGAAGCCGAACGAGACCGACGCGCCCGGGGCGATGGTGCCGTTCCAGGACCGGTTGGTGAAGGTGTGCCGCTGGCCGGCGGAGCTGAGCAACGCGTCCCAGTAGCTGCCGAGGGTGGTGCCGGACGGTAGGTCGAAGGCGAGGCTCCAGCCGTTGATGGTCGAGCTGCCGCCGTTGGTGATGGTGTACTTCCCCTCCCAGCCGGAGCCCCACTCGGCGGTCTTGGCGAAGCTGGCGGTGGCTCCGGCGGCGTACGCGGGCAGCGCCACCCAGGCCGCGCCGAGTGTCGCCACGAGGGCGGCGACGAGGGACAGGACAAGGGATCTGGAGCGTTTCATGCGACCCTCCGGGCCCGCACGGGCATTTATGGACGTCAACGTTGCCGCTAATTATTAAGACAGTTAACTGTTTCTGTCCAGAGGGTGCGACGCCTGCGGGCGGCGAAGCACCGCCTGCTCGAGGGCCGACCACACGCTCGTGGTCACCAGGTAGATCACCGCGGCGAGCGGCAGCACCAGCGCCACCAGCACCGTGGTGAACGGCAGCAGGGGCAGCAGCCGGCCGAGCGTGGCCGCCCCCGGCCCCTCGGTCGGCGTACCGGCCACCGTGCCCACCGCCGCCGACGCCCGGCGGGCCCGCCGCGACGACCACCAGGCCACCGCCAGCAACACCACAAGCAGTACGCCGAACAGCGGGCCGGCCGCACCGGCCAGCCCGTCGCTGAGATGGTGACCCAGCGGCACGCCGGCCAACCGCTCGTCCAGCAACCCGGTGCCGCCCTCGCGGGTGGTGAACAACCGGTAGAGCACCAGCAGGAACGGCGCCTGGAGGAGCAACGGCAGGCAGCCGGCGATCGGGTTCGCGCCGGCCTCGCGGTACAACGTGAACACCTCGCGCTGAAGCGTCGCCGGGTCGTCGGCGTACCGCTGCTGGAGGTCACGCACCTGTGGGGCGAGCGCCGCGCGGCGCCGCTCGCCGCGGACCTGCGCGACGGTCAGCGGCGAGATCAGCAGGCGGACGGCGATGGTGAAGAGCACGATGGCGGCGGCGGTCGCCGCGCCGCCGGCCAGCGGTTCGAGCAGTTCGGTGAGCCAGGACAGCGCGCTGCCGGCAGCGCCGACAGCGTCGTGCAGAGGTGCGAAGGCAAGCATGGAAAACCCCTCGGTCCGATTCCGGTGAGGCCCTCCCCCGGGCGGCGTCCGCTCGACAAGGGGGGCCGGTGACGGCGGGATCGGCCGCGCGGCGGCGAGGCGCTACGCGGCCGAGGGGTGGCCCGGAGCACGCGGACGAGGCCGACCGGCCGCATCCGGGTCGATCTGGCGGGGCATTCGGCGGCTCCGGGAGCGGGCCCGCAGGCCGGCCCAGCGCGGCCCGGCACCGGGCGCGCCCGCCCGACCGTGCACCCGCGCCGCCAGCACCACCGCGAGCAGCACCAGAGCGGTCAACGCGGCGCCCGCGAGCAGGTCGACCGGTCGGCCCGCGAGCAGGGTGAGCTGGGCGAACGCGGACATCCACGCGACCCCGAGATAGCCCAGCAACACCGGCACGGGCTCAGCATAGGACCGGCTGTCACCTCACCCAGCCGAATCCGGCGGCCCGCCCCGAGTACGACGCGCTGCCGCCACGTTTCCGGGCATCGCCACGTTGGGTAACCAACGGCGGACCGACGCGGACGGACCGCGAACGGTAGGAACGGACGGGTGATGTCGATGACCGGTCAGGTGGCGGAGGCGCCCAGCGACATGGCTGCGGCGACCGGGTTGCTCACCGTGGGTGTCGAGGAGGAGTTCCTGCTCGTCGACCCGCACACCGGGGCCGCGGTTCCGGCCGTGGACCTGGTCATGGAGCAGGTGCCGGCCGAACTCCGCGGACAGGTGGAGCGGGAGTTCCAGACCAGTCAGATCGAGATCGGCAGCCCGCCCGGCCTGGAGCTCTCGTCGATCCGGCACTCCCTGGGCGTACTGCGTCGGGCGCTTTCCGACGCCGCCGAGCGGGCCGGCGTACGCCTGCTCGCCATCGGCACCGGCCCGGTGGACGGCCCGGTGCCACCGGTGGTGGACAAGCCCCGCTTCGACCGGATGATCGAGCGGTTCCGGCTGCTCGTACCCGGCCCCGGCAACAACGGCATGCACGTGCACGTGGGGGTGCCCGACCCGGACACCGGCGTGCAGGTGCTCAACCACGTACGGCCGTGGCTGCCGATGCTGCACGCGGTGACCACCAACTCGCCGTTCTCCCGTGGCGAGGACACCGGCTACGCCAGTTGGCGCTCGGTGGAGTGGGAGCGCTGGCCGTCGGTGGCCCCGACTCCGTTCCTGGAGTCGCACGAGCACTACCAGCGGCTGATCCGCCAGTTGATCTCCAGCGGGGTGATGCTCGACGAGGGCATGCTCTACTGGTACGCCCGCCTGTCGGCGAAGTACCCGACGGTGGAGCTGCGGATCGGCGACGTCTGCCCGTCGGTGGACGACGCGGTGCTGGTCGCCGCGCTGGTCCGGGCACTGGTGGCCACCGCCATGGCGGATGTGGAGGCCGGCCGGCCGGCGTTGCAGACCGACCACCACCTGTTGGTCGGGGCGCACTGGCGGGCCGCCCACGACGGCCTGGAAGGCGAGGCCGTCGACGTCACCACCGGTGAGCTGCGACCGGCCTGGGAGCTGTTGGACCGGTTCGTGGAACGGATGCGGCCGGCACTGGAGCAGCACGGCGACTGGGCCGAGGTGACCGACCTGCTGGGTGGGTTGCGCCGGCACGGCAGCGGCGCGGCACGGCAGCGCGCGGTGTTCGAGCGCACCGGCCGACTCACCGACGTGGTGCAGGACGTCGCACGGCAGACCCGCGGCTGATCATTGCGTGACAGGATGGACCCGTGGCGCAACGGCTGATCGTCATCGGCGGGGACGCCGCCGGAATGTCGGCGGCGTCCCAGGCCCGACGCCGCCGCGACCGTGACGACCTGGAGATCGTGGTCTTCGAGCGGGGCCACTTCACCTCCTACTCGGCGTGCGGCATCCCGTACTGGATCAGTGGTCTGGTGCCCGGCCCCGAGGCGTTGATCGCCCGCGACCCGGAGACGTTCCGCACGAAGTACGCGATGGACGTACGGATGCGCCACGAGGTCACCACCATCGACACGGAACGCCGCGAGGTGGTGGCCCGGGACCTGGAGGGCGGCGGCGAGGTCCGCGAGCGCTTCGACGACCTGGTGTACGCCACCGGCGCGGTTCCGGTGAAACCGCCGTGGGCGGTCACCGACGTGGGCGGCGTGTTCGGCATGCAGACCCTCGACGACGGCGCGGCGCTGCGCGACTGGCTGGACGCCGACCCGCAGCCGCGCCGGGCCGTGGTGGTCGGCGGCGGCTACATCGGCGTCGAGATCGCCGAGGCCCTGATCCAACGCGGCCTCTCGGTGACCCTGGTCGAGGCGGGCGACCAGCCCATGGCGACGGTGGACGGCGACATGGGCGAGCTGGTGGCCGACGCCATGCGCGGCCTGGGCATCACGATCCGGACCGGCCTGCCGGTGACCGGCCTGGAGCAGCGGGACGGCCGGGTGTCCGCGGTGGTCACGGCCGAGGGGCCGATGCCGACCGACGTCGTGGTCCTGGGCCTCGGCGTACGCCCCAACACCGCTCTCGCGGAGGCGGCCGGGCTGCCCTGCGGGCCTACCGGTGCGATCCGGGTGGACCGGCGGATGCGGGTACCCGGGTTCTCCGGGGTCTGGGCGGCCGGTGACTGCGTGGAGACCCTGCACCGGGTCAGCGGGTTGCCTGTGCACGTGCCACTGGGCACGCACGCCAACAAGCAGGGCCGGGTCGCGGGGATCAACATCGGCGGCGGGTACGCCACGTTCGCCGGGGTGATCGGCACGGCGGTGACCAAGGTCTGCGACCTGGAGGTGGGCCGGACGGGCCTGCGCGAGGGCGAGGCCAGGGCTGCCGGCTTCGACTTCGTCTCGGTGATCGCCGAGTCGACCAACCGGGCCGGCTACTACCCGGGTGCCCGACCGATGACGGTGAAGTTGATCGCCGAGCGTCCCAGCGGCCGGCTGCTGGGCGCGCAGATCGTCGGTTGGTCCGAGGCGGCCAAACGCATCGACGCGCTGGCCGTGGCTCTCTGGAACGGCATGACGGTGGACGATATGACGTCACTGGACCTGGGCTACGCTCCGCCGTACGCGCCGGTGTGGGACCCGGTGCTCATCGCCGCCCGAAAAGCGGTCGACGCGCTCGCCGCGCTCAACCGCTGACCCGCGCCCGCCGTGGAGGACCACCCCGTGACCCAGACCCCGACCCGGCCGACCGTGCGTCGGCGCCCGACGATGGTCGACGTGGCCCGGCGCGCCGACGTCAGCCTGAAGACGGTCTCCCGGGTGGTCAACGACGAGCCGGTGGGGCAGGAGTTGGTCAGCCGGGTGCTGGCCGCCATCGCCGAGCTGGGCTTCCGGCGTAACGACATCGCTCGTAACCTGCGCTCGCGGCAGCTCAACGCCACCGTCGGGCTGCTGATCGAGGAGATCGCCAACCCGTTCTACGCGACCATCGCCAGCGTCGCCGCCGAGATCGCCGCCGCCCACGGCACCATGCTGATCACCGCGTCGTCCGAGGAGGACCCGGAGCGGGAACGCGCTCTGCTCCAGGACTTCACCCAGCGCCGGGTCGACGGTCTGCTGGTGGTGCCGGCGGGCTTGGACCACTCGTTCCTGCGTCGTGAGGTCGAGCTGGGCATGCCTGTGGTGTTCCTGGACCGGCCGCCGCAGGGGCTGCACGCCGACGCCGTGCTGTTGGACAACCGGGGTGGCAGTCACGCCGGGGTGAGCGCGCTGCTCGACGAGGGGCACCGGCGGGTGGGGCTGCTGCTCGGTGCGCCCAGCGTGCCCACGATGCGGGAGCGGCTGGCCGGGGCACGGGCGGCGCTGGACGCCGCCGGGGTCGAGCCGGACGAGTCGCTGGTCCGCGAGCGGCTCATCGCTCCCGAGGAGGCCGGGCGGGCGGTCGCCGCGCTGCTCGACCTCCCGGATCCGCCCACCGCGTTCTTCTGTGCCAACAACCGGCTCACCGTCGGTGCGCTGCAGGAGCTGCACCGGCGGGGCAGCGACGCCGCGCTGGTCGGCTTCGACGACTTCGAACTGGCCCACCTGATGCCCCGACCGCTGACCGTCGTCGCGTACGACACGAGGGAGCTGGCGCGAGTCGCCACCGAACGACTGTTCCAACGAGTAGCCGGCGACGACACCCCACCCTCAACAACGGTCCTGCCCACCAAACTCCTACCCCGAGGCCTGTCCTAACCCCCGCCCCTCGCCCCGCGCCCCCCACCCCCGCCCCACCCCCACCCCCGCCCCCGCCCCCGCGATCTTGCAGTTTCGGTTGCCGACTTGCGGCAGATGGCCCATTTTGTCGGGACAGAAAGTGCAAGATCGCGGGGGCGGTCGCGGGGGCGGGGCGGGCGGGCGGGGCGGGGCGGGGTTAGCTTGCGGGGTGGAGGAGTGCCGCTACCTCGGCGCGGGTCGGGGGGTTGGCGCCCCGGCGGGCGCAGGTCAACGCGGCCACCGTGGCGGCCTGCCGGAGCACCTCCGCCCACTGCTGTGGGGTCACCGCGGCGAGCCGGTCGGCCGGCCGGTCACCGAGCGCGTCGAGGTCGGCCAGCGCGGCCAGCAGGCCACCGGTGAACGAGTCGCCCGCGCCGACGGTGTCGACCACTGTGGTGCGGACCGCCGGCTCCTCGTGCAGCGTGCCGTCGGGCGCGAGCAGCCAGGCGCCGTCCCCGCCCCGGGTCACCACGGCGCAGGACACCCCGGCCGCACGCCACTCGGTCATCACGTCGGCCACCGAACGCTCCGGGTAGAGCCAGGCCAGGTCCTCGTCGCTGGCCTTGACCAGGTGCGCGAGGCGTACCTGCCGGCGTACCCGCTCCTGCTCCGCCGCCCGGTCGGTGACGATGCTCGGCCGCAGGTTGAGGTCGATGGAGATGGTGAGCCCGTCCCGCTGCCGTTCGCCGGCGAGCAGACCCTCCAGCACCTCCGCGCCGGGTGCCAACGCGAGCGCGAGGGACCCGGTGTGCAGCGCGATCGCCGGTGACCCGGCCAGCTCGGGCAGCTCCTGCGGCGTCCACTGCCAGTCCGCCGCACCGGCCAACCGGAACTCGTAGCTGGCCTGCCCGGCGGCGTTCAACGTGGCCACCGCCACCGACGTGGGCTCCTCGGCGCGGACCGCCCACCCCAGGTCCACCCGATTGGCGCTCAGATGCTCGACGAGTTGCCGACCGTACGCGTCGCTGGCGAGCCGGGCCAGCAGTCGTACCGGCTGGTCGAGCCGGGCCAGGGTGACCGCGACGTTCGCCGGGGAGCCACCCGGCACGGCCCGCTGCCCCTCGGCGGTGACGACCAGGTCGATCAGTGCCTCACCCGCGACGACGATCACGCGGTCACCTCCCCGGGTGCGAGCGGGCCGGGGCCACCGAGCCCGTCGGCCGCGCGGGACAGCAGTACCGCCTGGTACGCGTGGTAGACGTCCGGTCGGCCGTGCCAGACCGTGTCGGCGGGCAGGTTCTGCGCGTCCAGCTCGTGCCGCCATCCGGTCTGGTCGATCAGACTGCGGCGGGCGTACGCCCAGAAGACCCGGTACCAGTCGAGGTAGACCCCGTCCCCGGTACGGCGGTGCAGGGTGATCGCCGCTCCGATGGCCTCGGCGAGAACCCAGTGCATCCGGGAGCGCACCACGGGCCGGTCGTCCCAGTCGATGGTGTAGACGAAGCCGTCCGCGCCGTCGACGGCCCAGCCGCGACGCACGGCGGCGGCGAACAGGGCACGGGCGTCGGCGAACAGCCAGCGGGGTGGCTGCGGCAACACCGCCTCCAGCTCCAGCAGCAGCCGGGCCCACTCCAGCCAGTGACCGATCGTGGAGCCGTACGGCCGGAACGGGTCGGCCGGCTGGTCCCGGTTGTAGTCGGGCAGCGGCGTCCAGTCGGTGGTGAAGTGCTCGGGCAGCCGCCAGTCGTGCCGGGCCGCCTCACCGTGCACGAGGTGGGTGGCGATCCGCAGGGCCCGGTCGGCCCAGCTCGCGTCGCCGGTGGCGGCGGCAGCGGCGAGGAACGCCTCGACCATGTGCATGCTGCTGTTGGCGCCCCGGTAGTCCTCGGTGACCGTCCAGTCCCGGTTCCACGACTCGCGGACCGCGCCGGCGTCGTCGTCCCAGAACCGGTCCCGCACGACGGCCAGCGCGTCGGCGAGCAACCGGTCCGCGCCGGGCCGGCCGGCGCGCGTGGCGCTGGCGGCGGCGAGCAGTACGAACGCGTGGTCGTAGCCGGCCTTGCGATCATTGACGGGCTCCCCCTGCTGGTCCACCGCGCCGAACCAGCCGCCGTACCTGTCGTCGCGCAACAGGGTGCCGAGCGCGGCGATCCCGTGGTCGACCAGGGCGGCGGCGTCCGGGTCGCCGTTGCGGTGGGCGAGGGCGGCCACGTGGGTCATCCGGCAGGTGATCCAGGTGTGGATCGGTTCGCCGCGATCCGGGGTGCGGTCGTCGGTCAACCACCAGAACCCGCCCTCGGGCCGGACCGAGCGGCGGGCGGTTTCGAGCAGCGTCCGGGTCTGGTCGACGAGGAAGTCGTCCAGATCGGGCAGGTCTGGCGACCCCGCCGGGGCGGGGGTCGTCTCGGCGTCGGATCGGGGCACGTCGGTCATCTCAGCTGGTCACCGTCGGGTAGGAAAGGGACATACGGCCAGGATCGGCGGACGGACCGGGTCCGCGCCGCAAAACCGCCAACGGTACGCCACGAAGCGACTGGTCAGAGCCGGCGCGTGGTGGGAGGCTTTCCTCCCTTTTGCCCGTTGACATCGTTGTCACTTCCCAACCCTGCTCTGGCAGCCGGCCGACTGTCAATTCCGGCTGCGTCACACCGCCCCGCGACAGCTCCGGTCAGTAGTAGTCGTCGATCGGCTGGCGCGCCTCGTCGAACAGCGCCGGACCCTCGTACCGGACCGCGGGCAGCGGCGGGGTGGCGGGCTTGACCTCCTCGAACTGCTCGGTGGACAGGGCGTACACCACCCGCCCGAGGCCGGACCGGTCGATCGCGGTCGCGCACATCGCGCAGGGCTGGCAACTGGTGAACATGGTGGTGCCGGCGGCCACCTCGGGAGAGAGTTCGCGAGCCGCCCAGCGGGCCAACTTCAACTCCGGGTGGGCGCTGATGTCCGCGTCGGAGACCACCGTGTTGTGGTCCTCGATCAGGACGACGCCGCCGGCGTCGACAAGCAACGAGCCGAACGGCCGTTCGCCGGAGGCCCCCGCCCGCCTGGCGATCTCCACGGCGTGGCGGAGAAACTTCTCGTCGTCGGGGGTCATCGGTCCTCCTGGGATTTGTGGTGTGCGGCCACGGCCGCAAGGGTTTGCCAGGCGCGTTCGGGCTGGCGGATCTCGGTCAGATCGCCGTTGAACGGGTCCAGCACCACCGTCTGCGCCCCGAGCGCACGAAGCTGGTCGAGATCGGCGAGGATCTGATCGGTGGTGCCGACCCCGGCGAGCCGGTCCGGGGCGGTGATCGGTGCTCGGGTCTCCTGGAGCGCGATCCGCGGCACCAACGCGGGCACCGGGCGACCGAGTTCGTCGGCGATGGCCGTCAGCCGTCCGACCGCCTCGGCCAGCCGCCCGGGCGTGACCCGCAGCGGGTGCCAGGCGTCACCGAGCAGTACTGCGCGGCGCATGCCGGCCTCGCTGTTGCCGCCGACCCAGATCGGGATCGCGTCCGTGTCGTAGTCCTCGGTGTTCTGCCAGGCCGTACGCATGGTGTGCAGGTATTCGTCGGTCAGCGCACCGCGTTGCCGGAACGGCACGCCGAGCGCCTCGAACTCCTGCCGGGCCCAGCCGACCCCGACGCCGAGGACGAGCCGGCCGCCGCTGAGCCGGTTGAGGTTCGCTGCCATCCGGGCGGTGAGCAGTGGGTGCCGGTACGGGACGATGAGCACCGTGGTGCCCAACCGGACCCGGGTGGTCACCCCGGCCAGCCAGGACAGCGTGGTGAACGGCTCGTAGAACGGCGCCGGATACTGCTCGGCCACGTCCGGGGTCACCGCGATGTGGTCGGAGACCATCAGCAGGTCGAAGCCGAGACCCTCCACCGTCTGCGCCCACTGTCGCAGCACGTCGGGGTCGGTACCCGGGGCGAAGTTCGGTACGTTCACGCCAATCTGCACCCGTTCACGCTAGCCACTGTGGAGCCGGCGCGGGAACCCAATGATCCCTGCCTGCGCGGCCATCTGCCGTTGATTCAGCGGTAGATTGACCCAATGGCCGAGAATCTTGACGATCTCGATTGGTCGATCCTGACCGAGCTGCAGGGCGACGGCCGCTTGCCGATCACCGAACTCAGCCGCCGGGTCAAGTTGAGCGCGTCGGCCACCACCGAACGGGTGAGACGGCTGGAGGCGACCGGTGTGATCAGCGGCTACCGCGCCGAGGTCGACCTGTCCAAGGCGGGCTTCGCGGTGCTGGCGGTGGTCCGGCTGAAATACCCCGGCAGCCGGCACGAACCGCTGCACCGACTACTGGACCGACGGCTGGAGATCCTGGAGTGCCTGCGCACCACCGGGGACGACTGTTACGTGCTGAAGGTGGCGGCCACGTCGATGGCGCACCTCGAACAGATCGTCAACGATCTCGCCGGGTTCGGCAGCACCACCACGAACGTGGTCTACAGCGCCACCCTCCCCTATCGCGGCCCGCGCCTGACGCCGCCCCGGTCGTGACGGCACCGTGGATGGACGGATGGACCTACCCGAAGGGCTCGACTGGGTACGCGGGTCACCCGCCGGTCGCGCCTGGCTGACCGTACTCCCGACGTGGCTGACGGAGTGCGCCGAGCGGTGGTCGCTCCGACTCGGCCCACCCTTCCGGTACGCGTACGCCTCACTGGCACTCCCCGCCGACCTGCCCGACGGCACGGCGGCGGTGCTGAAGCTCCAGTACCCCGACGAGGAGAGCCGGCACGAGGCTGACGCGTTGGCCCACTGGGACGGCGACGGGGCGATCCGTCTGCTCGCCCACGACCCCGAGCGGCGCGCCCTGCTGGTGGAACGCTGTCAACCCGGCACTCCCCTGCACGATCTTCCGCCGGACCGGGCACTGGACGCGATGATCGGATTGCTGCCGCGGCTCTGGCGACCGGCCGGCGCGCCGTTCACCCCGCTGGCGCAGGAGGCCGCCGGCTGGATCGACCGGATGCCCCGGGCCTGGGAACGGGCCGGCCGACCGTACGAGCGGCGGCTTCTCGACGCGGCGCTCGACCTGCTCGACGGCCTGGCGTCGAGTCAGGGCGAACAGGTGCTGGTCAACCAGGACCTGCACGCCGGCAACGTGCTCGCCGCCGACGCGCTCACCACCGACGCGCTCGCCGCCGGCCGAGGGCCTTGGCTGGCGATCGACCCGAAGCCGCTGACCGGGGAGCGGGAGTTCTCGGTCGTGCCGATGGTGCGCGGCCCCGAGTTGGGCCACTCACCGGCCGCCGTCCGGCACCGACTGGACCGGCTCAGCAGTGAGCTGGGGCTGGACCGGGAACGGGTCCGGGGTTGGACGATCGGGCACACGCTGGCCTGGAGCCTCGCCGACGACACCGTCTTCCCCGAGAAGGTCGAAGTGGTCCGCTGGCTGCTCGACGCCAACTGAGGCCCAGCTCGGCGATCACGGGTGGTGGTGCCCGGCCCAGCTCCGCGATCTTGCACTTTCTGTCCCGACCTAGGGTGCATATCCACCCATGTCGACAACAGAAACTGCAAGATCGGCGCGGGGCGCGGGAGGCGGGCGCGGGGCGGGCCGGGGCGCGGGGCGGGTCAGCCGGCCTGGCAGGTACGGCACCAGTAGAGGTTGCGGCCGGCCAGCTCGCCGCGGCTGATCTCCGTGCCGCAGATGTGGCAGGGTGCGCCAGGGCGGCGGTAGACGTACACCTCGCCACCGTGCCGGTCCACCCGCGCCGGCCGGCCCATCGCCTCCGGCAGGTGAGCGTCGCGGACGGTGTCGATCCGCCCGTGCTCGACCGCGATCTGCATCAGCTCGACCAGGTCGGCCCAGAGAGCGCCCCAGCCGGTCCGGGTCAATTGTCGGCCCGGCATCCTGGGCGGCAGCCCTGCCCGGAACAGCGCCTCGGTCACGAAGATCAGGCCGGTGCCGGCCACCACCGACTGGTCCAGCAGCAGCGCGGCGAGCGGTGTGGGGCTGCGGACGATCCGGGCGTACGCCCGCTCCGGGTCGGCGTCGCCGCGCAACGGATCGGGCCCGAGGCGGTCCCGCAGCGCGGCCACCTCGGGTGGGGTGAGCAGCTCACAGGCCGTGGGCCCGCGCAGGTCGAGCCAGTGCCGGTCGCTGGCCAGTCGCAGCCGTACCTGACCGACCGGCTCCGGCGGCTCCCCCGGCCCGTCGGTGAACTTGCCATACAACCCGAGGTGTACGTGCAGCGTCAGCTCGCCGGCGTAGTGGTGCAGCAGGTGCTTGCCGTACGCCTCGGTGCCCTCCAGCACGGTCCCGGAGAGCCGGGCGGCACCCTCGGCGAAACGACCCTGCGGGCTGGCGGCGTGCAGTTTGTCCCCGGCGAACAGCTCGGCGTGCCGGGCCGCCAGGCGATGGATCGTGTGTCCCTCTGGCACAGGTGCCAAGGATAGCCAGCCCCTCCGGACCGGACCGCGCGCTGATCGACTCGCGCTCGCCGGCTGCGCTGATCGACTCGGGTTTCAGGAAACCGGGGTGTTGCGATGAGCGGGACACCCCGACTTTCAGGAAGGCGAGTCGATCGAGGTGGGCGGGACGGTCAGCCCTGACGCTGCCCCTTGACGCCGCTCACGAACGCGGCCCAGGTGGCCGGGGCGAGGGTCAGCGCCGGGCCGGTCGGGTCCTTGCTGTCCCGTACGCCCACGACGCCGGGGAGGTTGTCCGCCACCTCGACGCAGTTGCCGCCGCTCCCGCCGCTGCGGGTGCTCTTGCGCCAGATGGCACCGGCAAGATCAGTCATGATGCTCCTCGATGATCGAAGTGATCATTTTCTCTGATTCTGCCTCAACCGGGGCGAGCGCTTCCAGGTCCGACCAGACATGTTCGTAGGCAGCAACCTCGGCCGGCTTGTCCAGATACAGCGCTCCGGTGATGTTCTCGACGTAGACGGTTGCCGGCTCGGTCGACGCCCTCCCGAATGCCTGTGGAAAGTCCAGCAGGACGAAGGTGCCACTTTCGCTGGCCAACGGCGGACCGGCGGCGAGCGGCAACACCCGCAGACTCACGTTCGGCAGCGCGGCCACGTCGAGCAGGTGTCGCAACTGCTGAGCCATCGCCCGCCGGTCGGGGATCGTGCGCCGCAGCACGGCCTCGCTCAGGACGACCCGCAGGGTGGGCGCCGTGGGCAGTCGGCGTACGAGGATGCCCTGGCGTTGCAGCCGAACCTCCACCAACTTCTCCCGGTCCTGTTCGCGCATCGTCGGATTCTTCCGGCGGAACAGCTCGCTGGCGTATTCCCGCGTTTGCAGGAGCCCGGGGATCAACTCGGCGTCATATTGGCGCAGCGCCGAGGCCGACGATTCCAGACCGACGTACAGCGAGAACCACGACGGGACCACATCACCGTACGAATGCCACCAACCCCGAGCGCGAGTCTCTCTCGCGAGGCCGGCGACGATCTCCACCATGTCGTCGGCCAGTCGATAGAGAACGCACATCGCGCGGGCGTCCACTACGCGCACCGGGACCAACCCCTTCTCGATGCGCCACACCTTCTGCCGCGAGCAGTCCAGTGCTTCGGCCGCAGCGTCCAGCGTCACCGAAGCATCCTCGCGGAGCTGCGTGAGCAGCCGTCCGAGCTGCCGCCGAGGGACCGTGGACCCGCTTGTTTCATCCGTCATGCAACATCACCACTCTCCTCCTGCAACACCGAACGTTTCACCCCGCACGCATTTCCTTACCATTCCTCGTGCGTCAATACGGCCTGAGGCTAAGGCGGATTGGGGCGTTGCACAAGGTGGCCAGCGTGGAACATGCTGTCACGCGTCAGGAACTCCCAGAAATGGCGTCAGGAATGGCGTCGACAATAGCCTGCTGCCCAACTCACGCGTATTAGCACGTGGGCCGGCGTGACGCTATTCTTCGGGAAAGGGCGCCACGATGCGCGTGTCGTACAACGAATACCTCTTGGTCACCGCGCTGACCCTTGCCCGTCGGCACCGTCCGGTCTGGAGTTGGGCACGCTGGCGCACGGTGTGCCGGTGCGGCGCGGACCTGCCCTGCCGGGCGCGGCACCGCATCCCGATCAACCGCAGGCACTGGCCGACGTGACCGGCCTGAAGCCCGGCGACCTGCTGCTGATCGGCGAGGCGTGCTCAGTGCAGTTCACCGGTGACCGGGCGCTGCGCTTTCGACTCGTGAGCGTGGACCCGCGCCCGACCTACCACGGGTGGGTCTGGCTGACGGGTTACGTACTGAACGACAAGGGCTTGGCCGTCGACAAGCGGGAGGTGTTCGTGCGACAGGCCGGCCTGCAGGTGCTCCGCGCCGCGCCCTCGATCACGCCCACACCGCGCACCCGTGCGCCCCGCCGCGCACCGGCACCCGCACCCGCAGCCGCACCCGCACCCGCACCCGGCAAGTCGCCCTGACCGGGCAGTTCGGCGCCGGTCAGCGCGCCCACGCCGGGTAAGTCGACCGGCTCCGCCGCTGATCGACTCGACTTCAAGGAAGTCGGGGTGTCCACGTAGGCAGGACACCCCGACTTCCAGGAAACCGAGTCGATCAAGGCCAGGTC
>NZ_JBIAFG010000003.1:224232-549641 GCF_042869175.1 Micromonospora sp. NPDC007208
CGAGCCGGGACCGAGACGGGCCGAGCCGGGACCGAGACGGGCCGAGCCGGGACCGAGACGGGCCGAGCCGGGACCGAGACGGGCCGAGCCGGGACCGAGACGGGCCGAGCCGGGACCAAGGCCGGTCGAGCCGGGAACCAAGGCCGGTCGAGCCGGGACCAAGGCCGGTCAAGGCCGGTCAAGGCCCGTCTCGGTGGCCGTACCCAGGATTGGTGTCAGGAAACGCCCAGGTGGGTATTCGAGGGGCGACACCGCGTGGGTGCCACCCTTTCCGTCGGCCACCACGCATTCATCAGGAGGTGTGTAGTGGTCAGGATTCCTTCGCTGTCCCGCCGGTCCGAGCCGGCACCGCGGGACGAGAACCTCGACGGCCGCGTGGACGGCCGCGACAACCCGGTCACCGAGACGGCCCAGTCCGACGACAGCGTCGGCCGCCCGGTGGTCACCGACCGGGACGCCGACCAGACGACGTACCGCAGTGCCGGCGCGACCGGTGGCCAGACCAGCGAGGCCGAGCGGCGCGCCAACGAGCGGGCGGCGGTCGCCCGAGCCGCCACCGCGCGACCGGTGGAGGCCGATCCCCGGCCCGGCACCGCCCGCCCGGTCGCACCCGAGCCCCTGAACGGCACGACCCGCCCCGTCGCACCGGAGCCCGTGAAGGGCACGACCCGCCCGGTCGCACCCGAGCCCCGCACCGGCACCGGCACCGGCACCACAGACAAGGTGGAGACCGAGTCCCGGCCCACCGTCGCCCCGACCACGGCGCGCACCGCCGAGCGGGACACCGACCTCGACGGCACCACCCGGCGGCCCGACACCACCGACCGCGTCACCACCGACCGGGCCACCACGGATCGCCCGGTCGACCCGACCCCGGGCGTGACCACGCCGGAGCCGCCGGTGACGCGTGGCCCGAAGCCGCGGGCCAGTCTGCTCGCCACTCTCGGCCTGATCGTCTCGGTCGCCGGTGCGATGTTCGTGCTGACGGGGACCCTTGCCGGGTACGGCATCGGGCTCGGCGCGTTCGGTGCGGTGCTCGCGGTGCTCGGCCTGATGGCCACCCGCCGCCGGCACGTCGCCGGCAAGACCGACGCGCTCTTCGGCGTGTTGATCGGGCTGGCCGCCGTCGTGATCGGGGTGCTCGCGATGACCGGTCAGTTCGACTGGCCGACCACCGACGGCGACTGGGTGCAGCGCTTCCGAGAGTGGCTTGACTCACAGTTTGTCGATCGTTTCTAGCGGGCACTGTTCCGCTCGCCGGTGATGCACCGGCGGAACAGCCGGCGGTTCGCCGGCAGCCCGATCAGTCCGGTGGTTCACCGGCCGGGCGACACCCTTTCAGGGGCGGCGGTTCGCCGCCCCTGAAGTGTTTCCGGGTTCTGGCGGTTTCTTGGAAGGGCCCGCCGGCCCGACCGGAACCCCCCGCACACCCCGGCCCGGCCGTCCTTGCCCGCCACCTCTCTGCTGCGCCCCAAGCAAAACCCGCATGTGCGAATGCCGGGCGTGCGGGTGGTGCGCCTAAGGCAGCAGAGCAAAGGCCCCGGCTAGCCCCCCCCCCCCCGCGGAGCCCCCGCGAAGGCCCGGCGGAGCCCCCGCGGAGCCCCCGCGGAGCCCCCGCGAAGGCCCGGCGAAGGCCCCGCCAAGGCCCCGCGGCAGGTGGCCGGAAACACCAAACGCGGCCCAGACGACCCGTCACGCAACGATTCGCAGCCGTAGACCGTCCAGACGCAACGAATGTTCGCTCTGCGCAACTCTCGGTGGTGGATCCTGCCGCTGACGCCGCATAACGTTGAGCAACGGCGCCAGCCCGTGGGCCACGGTGGCCGGGCGCGCCCGACCCCTGGGAGCAGGACAATGACGATGGACGCCACCAGCCAGCGCCTGTTGATGTGCCGGCCGACGTACTTCGCCGTCGACTACGCCATCAACCCCTGGATGGACCCGAGCGCGCCGGTCGACACCGCGCTGGCCGTTCGGCAGTGGGAGCAGCTGCGCCAGACGTACCTTGACCTGGGCCACACCGTCGAGGAGATCACTCCGGTGCCCGGCCTGCCCGACATGGTCTTCGCCGCCAACGGCGGCACGGTGATCGACGGCAAGGCGATGGCCGTGCAGTTCCGTGACCCGCAGCGCGCCGACGAGGCCCCGGCGTACCGGGCCTGGTTCGAGGCCGCCGGCTTCGAGATGTACGACCCGAAGCACGTCAACGAGGGTGAGGGCGACGTCCTGCTCGCCGGCGACCATCTGCTGGCCGGCACCGGCTTCCGTACCGCGCACGCCGCACACGCCCAGTTGCAGGAGGTCTTCGGCTACCCGGTGATCACCATGCAACTTGTCGACCCGCGCTTCTACCACCTGGACACCGCGTTGACCGTGCTCGACGAGCGGACCGTGGCGTACCTGCCCGAGGCGTTCTCCCGGGGCAGCCAGGCCGTGCTGCGCCGGCTCTTTCCCGACGCGGTACACGCCACGATGGCTGACGCCGAGGTGTTGGGGTTGAACGCGGTCAGCGACGGGCGGCACGTCGTGCTGCCCGCGCAGGCCACCGACCTGGCCGCCAAGCTGCGCGACCGGGGCTACGAAACCATCGGGGTCGACCTGTCCGAGCTCCGTAAGGCCGGCGGCGGACCGAAGTGCTGCACGCTGCGACTCCGTCAGGGAAAGGCAAGCAAGTGATCGTGGATGACAAGCTGCGTACGCCGGGAGCGGTCCGGGACGCCGAGCGCTGGACTGCGCACAACTACCACCCGCTGCCGGTGGTGATCTCGTCCGCCGAGGGAGCCTGGCTCACCGATGTGGACGGCCGCCGCTACCTGGACTGCCTGGCCGGCTACTCCGCGCTGAACTTCGGTCACCGGCATCCGCAGTTGATCGCCGCCGCGCACGCCCAACTGGACCGGCTCACGCTGACCAGCCGGGCGTTCATTCACGACCAGTTCGCCGACTTCTGCCGGGAGCTGGCCGAGCTGTGCGGCAAGGACCTCGTGTTGCCGATGAACACCGGCGCCGAGGCGGTGGAGACCGGGATCAAGGTGGCCCGCAAGTGGGGCTACCAGGTCAAGGGCGTGGCCGCCGGGCAGGCCAACATCGTGGTCGCCGAGGGCAACTTCCACGGGCGGACCACCACCATCGTGAGCTTCTCCACCGACGAGGACGCCCGCGCGGACTTCGGGCCGTACACCCCGGGGTTCACTGTCGTTCCGTACGGCGACCTGGAGGCGCTGACCGCCGCGATCGACGAGAACACCGTGGCCGTGCTGCTGGAGCCGATCCAGGGTGAGCAGGGCGTGGTGGTGCCGCTGGAGGGCTACCTGCCGGGCGTACGCCAGGTCTGCACCGAGCGCAACGTGCTGTTCATCGCCGACGAGATCCAGTCGGGTCTGGGGCGTACCGGCGCGACCTTCGCCTGTGACCACGAGGGCGTCGTGCCCGACATGTACCTGCTCGGCAAGGCGCTCGGCGGCGGCATCGTGCCGGTCTCCGCGGTGGCCGCGAACGCCGACGTGCTTGGGGTGCTCAAGCCCGGCCAGCACGGCTCCACCTTCGGCGGCAACCCGCTCGCCTGCGCGGTGGCGATCGAGGTGGTCCGGCTGCTGGCCACCGGCGAGTTCCAGCGCCGCTCGGCCGAGCTGGGTGAGCGGTTGCGGGCCGGCCTGGAAGGGCTGGTCGGCAAGGGTCTCGTCGGGGTACGCGTCCGTGGCCTGTGGGCCGGCCTGGACATCGACCCGGCGCTGATGAGCGGCCGGGAGGCGTGTGAGCGGCTGGCCGAGCGCGGGGTGCTCGCCAAGGACACCCACGGCTCCACGATCCGGCTCGCCCCGCCGCTGGTGATCACCGAGGAGGAGATCGACCTGGCGGTGGCCCAGCTGGCCGAGGTGCTGGCCGCCTGACCCGCGCTGGCGCCGGCGGGTCGGCGCCGGAGCCGGAGCCGGAGCCGGCCAAGATCGGCGCAACTACAGGGAAAGTGCTGCCTCGACGACGTCTGAGGCAGCACTTTCCCTGTTCTTGTGCGGATCTTGACCGGCCCCGGCCGAGCGCGCGGGCCTGTCAGGGGCGGGGTAGGCGCATGGCCATCGTCGGGGCCTCGGCCATCACCGAGGTGGGGGTGAACGGCGCACCGGTGGGCAGCTCCTCGGCCCGACCGATCTGCACCCCGGGGTACAGCTCCACCATGTCGTTCTCACCCAGGACCCGGGACTGCTGCGGGGCCAGCGGGATCCGGTCCGACTCGGTCATCGAGCCGGCCGGGCGGATGCCGGAGCCGTTGGTGCTGACGTCGGTGACGATGACCTCGCCGACCCGCAGCTCGAAGCGGACGTGACCACGGCTGATCCAGCGTCGGGCCTCATCGTTGAGCCACTGCCCGAGCATGATCCCGCCGTCCTGCTCGGGCGCCCGACCGGCCACGATCGGCTGCTCCTCGCTGAGCACGAACCGCCGCCGGACCAGGCCGCCGACGCGCACCGCGAGAACTTCGGTACGCGGACGCGGGCCGGTGTCACCGAGGCGTGCGCCGTGTCGGGGGCAGGTCGGCACGCCGTTGCGCAGTGCGGGCGGCGGCTGCGCGGCGGGGCTGCGGTCGGCACCCCCGGCCAGGTCGGCGAACGCGCCACCCCCACCACCGCCGCCGAACAGCGCGCAGCCCGACTCCGGGCAGCGCCACTGGCGGGCCAGCAGCTTGGCGCCTGTCGGCGACCGCTTGCCGGCCACCGGCGAGTGGCCACCACCGACGTGTGCGATGAACACCGGCCCACCGGCGCCCGGCACCGGGGCGACCACCCGGCCGGGCTGCTCGACCAGCCACGGGAACCGACCGCGCAACCCGTCGAAGCGGACCCGGCTGAGCACCGGCAGACCGAGCAGGTCGGCGACCTCCAACATCCGGTCACCCGGGTTGTCGAGCACCTCGACGAGCCCGTCGTCGGCCCAGCGGCGGACGACCATCCGCTCGTTTGACGTCAGGTCGGCGTCGGAGAGCAACGCCCGGTGCACCACCGCGTAGACCTGGACGCTGTCCTCCTCCAGCTCGCGGGAGAGCGCGTCGATGACCATGCCGAGGCGGAGCAGGCTGGCCGGCCGACCACCGTCGATGTCCTGGTAGCGGATCACCTCGGCCAGGTCGATCACGGCTCGGGCCAGCGACGGGTCCGTGCAGACCCGACCCTCGATGGCATCCAGAACCTTGCTGATCTCGAATCTCATGCCGCACTCCGGACGATGTCGTCGATCCGCCGGGCCAGCTCGACGTCCCGGTGGGTGACACCACCGGCCGAGTGCGTGACACAGCGGAAGGTCAGGGTCCGCCATCGGATGTCGATGTCGGGATGGTGGTCGAGCTCCTCGGCCACCGCCGCCACCCGGTCCACCACCGCGATGGCCGCCGGGAAACTGCCGAGCTGGACGGTACGACCAATGCCGGTCGGGTCACCCGACCAGTCGGGCAACCGGCTCAGCTCTTCTCGCACCGCGTCCGCGGTGAGCAGGTCTGCCATGCGCCGACCCTACCGGGGACGACGGCCGGCATCGACCAGCGGTAGCGGGGTGTCGATCGGCCCGATACGCGCAGGCGGGGGCGGTGCCGTTTGGCACCGCCCCCGCCCTCCCCCTGGTGTGTTCAGCCGCGCAGCGGCCGCCCCACCTCGTGCAGGTGACCGAGTGCCTGCCGGTACGACTCGACCAGCCCGGTCTCGGCGTACGGGATGCCCTGCTCGACGCAGTAGGCGCGGACGATCGGCTGGGCCCGGCGCAGGTTGGCGCGGGGCATGTTCGGGAAGAGGTGGTGCTCGATCTGGTAGTTGAGACCGCCGAGCGTGGTGTCCACCAGTCGGCTGCCCCGCACGTTGCGGGAGGTCAGCACCTGCTTACGCAGGAAGTCCAGCTCGTCCTCGGCGGTCGGCATCGGCATCCCCTTGTGGTTGGGCGCGAACGCGCAGCCCATGTAGAGACCCCACAGCGCCTGGTGCACGACGGCGAAGAGCAGCGCCTTGACCGGGGACATGACCGCCAACAGCAGTGCCACGTATGCGGCGGTGTGCGCGACGAGCAACGCCGCCTCGACCGCCCGGCGCCGCATCGGGACGGTGTACTTGCCGTCCTCCCGGCCGACGATCGCCCGGATGCTCGCCACGTGCAGGTTCATGCCCTCCAGCAGGAGCATCGGGAAGAAGAGGTACGCCTGCCGCTTGGCCATCCAGCGACCGATCCCACGGGTCTCCAACGCCTGCTCGGGCGTCCACACCAGGGCCCCCGCGCCGACGTCCGGGTCCTCGTCCTCGTGGTTCGGGTTGGCGTGGTGCCGGTTGTGCTTGTCGACCCACCAGCCGTAGCTGATCCCCACCGCCACGTTGCCGGCAAGCAGCCCCACCAACTCGCTGGGCCCACGCCGACGGAACATCTGGCGGTGCCCGGCGTCGTGACCGAGGAACGCGACCTGGGTGGTGGCCACCGCCATCAGGGCCGCGAGCGGAAGCTGCCACCAGGAGTCGCCGAGCAGGAACACGGCCACCCAGCCGGCCAGGAAGGCACCGAGGGTGAACACGATGCGGGTGACATACCAGCCGGGACGCCGCTCCAGCAGGCCCGCCTGGCTGATCCGTCGGGACAACTGTGCGTAGTCACTGCCTCGCCGTCGTACCGGCGGTTCCGCCACCGCTCCGAGCGCCATCGCTGCTCCCGTTCCGCTTGCGCCCGTACCGGGGTGGTTCGGGCTTATTGTCAAGTGTCCCGATCGCGGTAGCGCTGAGTAACCCCGACAACCCCCGAATGGGGGGTAGGGCAGGCCCTACCCCTACTGGTTCGACTCAGCCCAGTCGGCCCACCGCGGCGCGCAGTCGTGCCAGGTCACGCCGCCGCCGCTCGTAGGTGGCGGCGAGCCCGACCAGCGCCAGCCCGCCGACTCCCAGATAGATCCACCGGGGCAGCAGATCCCACCCCCGGGCCAGTTCGTGTAGCGCCAACAGCGTCAGCACCCCGCCGCCGAGCAGCACCGGCGCCTGCCATCGGCGGGTCGCGCCGGCCAGCACCGCGCCGGTCGCCGCCGCGCCGAGGAGCAGTCGCCGCCACGGCTGCGGGTCCGCCCCGGCCAGCACCGACACGAGGCTGGGCAGCAACGCCGCGACCAGCCCCGGGCCGAGGGCCGGCCAACTGGTCAGCCCCGGCCGGGTGCGCAGCGCCAGCAGACCCGCGCCGACGGCGAGCGCCGCGGCCGGCAGGGTGTACGCCTCCAGCACGGTGACCCCACCGGCGGCGAGCAGCACCCAGGCCCCGAGCAACTCGCTGCCGGCGGCGATCCCGGCGAACGCCCACCGCCGACCGGCCGGTTCAGCCCGGCGCAGCAGTCGCAGCGCGACGGCGACACCCCAGAGCACGCACACGGTGGCGAGGTGCCGCGCCACCTCGACGGCGAGAACCGCCGCCACCAGCGCGACGGCCTGCGCGGCAGCGTCCAGCACCCGTCCCAGCCGGGCCCGCGCCGGGGTCACCGCCGCGGCGGCCAGCACGAACGCGGCCACCGCCAGCAGTGGGTACGCGGCAGCCCGCACCGGCAGCCCGCCGGCGAGCGGGGCGGTCACCGCCAACGCGGACGCCGCGCCCACGGCGGCGAGACAACCGGCGACCCGTACCGCGAACCGGCGCGCCCCGACGGCGACCGCGACCGCCGCCACGAGCAGCGCCCCCTCGGCCGCGAGCGTCCCGGCCCGGGTGGCCAGCAGACCGAGCACACCGGAGGCCACCAGCACCACGCCCACCGGTACGGCGACCGGTGCGAGCGCCGGGCGGGCCCCGGCCAGCGCGGTGAACAGCAGCGCGGCCAGGCCGGCGAGCAGGACGGCGGCCGGCAGCACCGGCCACGGCGCGCCGATCGCGATGAGCAGCACCGGCAGCGCCGCCGCGACGAACGGCAGCGCGGGCGCCACCGGCAGGCCGACCCGCCGACCGGCCAGCACGCCGGCCACCGCCAGCACGACCAGCGCGAGCCCGACCGGGAGCACCGTCGGGTCGGCGACGACCGTGGGCACCCCCGACCACACCCGGTCCCGGCCGCCGTAGGGCGACGAGAGTGCGGTCAGCACCGTCGGCAGGGCCGCCAGGACGGCGACCACCGCCAGCGTTCCGCCGGCCGCCAGCGGCAGCGCCGACCGGGCCGGCTCGCCCCCTTCGGCCGTCGGCCGGTCCCCGAGGGTCGCCGGACCGGAGGCGCTGGCCGACGGCAGCAAGCAGACAACGAACGTGACGCCCAGCGCGGCCAGCGCGGCGTACAGCGCGAGCGGCTCGGCACCCGCTCCGACCAGCGGCGCGAGCCCGGGCACGGTCACCGCGACGACGGCGCCGGTCACCGCGTACCCGAGCAGTTCCACCCGGTGGCGACGCGCCGCGGGTGCCGCGACCAGCGACAGCCCGGCGGCGGCCAGCGCGAGCCGGGCCTGCCACCACGGTGGCGCGCCCGCCGCGAACAGCGCCACCGCCGCGATCCCGGGCAGCGCGAGCTGCCCGACCAGCAGACCCGTGCCGGCCACCTCCCGGTACGCCCCGGCCCCTCGTCGGACGGCCAGTGCCAGCCCGACCACGGCGAGCACGCCGAGCGCCACCAGGGCACCGGTCGGGGCGGCCAGGGCGACAAGCAGCCCGTGCCCGAGCAGGACGGCACCGCCGAGCGCACGGGTGCGCAGGGCGACCGTTGCGGTGGTCGGGCGGGCCAGTACGGCGAGCAGCAGCGCGACCCCGCCAACCAGATCGATGGCCACCACCTGAGGCCAGGAGACCGCCCAGCCGGCGGGCACGGCGAACAGCACCGCCACCGCACCGGCCATGGCGAGCACCGCCCGCGCGTTCCGGGGCAGCAGGAGCACCGTCGCGCCGATCGTCAGCGCCACGGCGGGTGCCAGCTGCCAGCCCCAGCGCAGCTCCGGCCCCGTCCCGGCCCCGCCCCAGGGCGGCAGCGACCGGCCGACAGCCGCGACCGCCAGCCCGATGGTGATCAGCACGGTGACCTGCGCCGTCCCCGCGGCGACGAACAGCGCACCGGCACCCGGCCCGGTCCGCCAACCCCCGCGACCCTCCACAGCCGCAGGCAGTTGCCGCACGGCAAGAGCCAGCCCGAGCGCCACCGTCGCCGCCGCGAGCAGCAGCAGGGACGGCCGCAGCTCCGCCACCGGACGCAGCAGCGCGGCGGCGAGCACCGGCACCAGCAGCCCGGCCGCCACCGCCCGCAGCGCCCGCCCCCCGATGAGCCAGGCCGCACCGAGCCCGGTCAGTGCGACCAGCACCAGCGGCACCCCGGCCAGCAGTGGCGAGCCCCCCGCCCGCCCACCGACCAGCGGCACCACCGCGCACGCCGAGGCGCCAACCAGCGCGGCGACGTGACCCGCGCCGGCCAGCACCCGGCCGACGAGCTGCGCCGCCCCTCCCCGGCCACGCAGCGCGGTCAGCACGGCCAGGTTCAGCAACGCCACCCCGAGCAGGACCAACGCCCACCCCGCCGCACCCAGCCCGGCCTCGGCGGCGAGCAGCGGCAACGCCGGCTGAACGGCCACCAGGGCGGCGAACCAGGGCCCGGTCAACCCGCTCCACCGGGCGTACGCCACGGCGACCGCCGCGCTGGCCCCCCCGACCAGCGCGGCGTACCGGCTGCCCGGCCAGTCGGCCACGCCGGCCAGGTCCACCGACCAGGCCGCATAACCGTCAAGCACCACCAGCAGCAACCCCACCGCGGCGAACGTCTCCGCCGTACCGCGCAGCCCTCGGCGGACCGCCAACAGCGGTACGCCCAGCGCGAGCGCGGTGAACGCCGCCAGGATCAACGCCCGACCGCCGACCCCCACCGCCGCCCAGGCGACCGCGGTGAACACCACCGCAGCGGTGCCCAGCAGGAGTCCACCGAGGACGAAGAGCAGACCCTGGACGGTCCGGGTCGAGGTCTCCGCCGCACCCGGCCGCGGATCCGCCGCGACCCCGGGACCCGGGCCGATGGACGGCGCCGGCCCGACCAGAGACGCCGGGCGCGCCACGACCGGGGCAACCAACCCGGCACGGACGACCGCCGCCAGTTCGGCCCGCCGTCGCGACACGGCCGACAGACGTCCGGCCAACTCGGTGTACGCGCGGCGGGCCCGCTCCACCTGCGGCTCAAGCTCGGCGGCCTCCCGGCTGAGCCGAACCACCTCCGCGGCGATCGGGTCGGGCGCGCGCCGGCAACCGGAGCAACCGGCACTCAGATCGGCCGGCGCACCGCAGGCGGGGCAGGGGTAACGGGTGTCGTCCACCCGGTCATCATCGACAGCCGACCGGGGTACGACCCAGAGTGCGCGTACTCAGGATCGCGTGTGCTCGTACACCCAGGTGGCGTAGTCGGGGTTACCGCTCTCCACCCTGGACACCAGAATCTCCGGCACCTCGTACGGGTGGCTGACCCGGATCTGGTCCAGCAGCGCGGTGAGCCGATCCGGTGCGGTCTTGAACTGCACCGACCACTCGGTGCTCGTCTCCATCCCGGACCGCCACCAGTAGGTGCTGTCCACCTGACCACCCACCTGGGCGCAGGCGGCGAGCCTGCCGGCGACGGCCGCAGCCGCCAACACGTCGGCGACCGACCGTGCATCCACCACCGTTGTCACCACGCAGATCTCGTCCACGCCCGCACCCTACGCGGCCAAACGCCGCGGAGCCCGCCTTTCGTTCGCGACTGCGGGGCTCCGCTTCGCTGCACTCCTCGCGCTCACCGGTTAGCGGCGATCCAGGCATCAATCTGCGCCCACCAATCGAAGAGCCAGTCGATGCGTTGCTGTCGTCCGGTCGGTACGTCCTCCGGTGGCACGGACCAGAACCGCATCACGATCCGCTTGTCCATCGGCAGCTCCCGCCACGCGTCGGCGACGGTGAGCATCCGGTCCAGCCCGGTGTGGGCGACGAAGATGACCCCGGCGTCCGGTGCGGCGTCCAGCGCGGCGAGCATCCCACCTGGCTGCGGGGCGAGCACGTGGCGCATCCGCTCGGCGCGCAGGGCCATCCGTTCCAGGCCGAGGGAGCGCAGCCGGGCGATGGCGCGCAGCCGTCGTTTGGGGGTGAAGTTGCCGCCCTCGGGGAAGATCACGAACGCGTCGTTGTCGTCCAGGCCGGTGGCCAGGTGCCCGACCTGGCGTACCGTCTCCTCGCCGCGCTCCGGGGTCGGCGCGATGAACCGGTTGGGCAGCCGGTTGAGCAGTACGTCGATCGCCGGATCCCACTGGAGGCTGTCCTTCAGGACGATCCGCGGCTCCCGGTGGAACCAGTTGACGAGCCCGTGGATCAGGATGAACGAGTCGCCCGGCCCGGCGTGCCGACAGAGCACCAGCTCGGGCCGGCCGGGCAGCGCGGTGTCCGGGTCGGTGCCCACCACGTCGATGCGCAACCGCAGTGTCCAACGTGCCTGCCAGAACAGCACCCGCAGGAACCAGCCGGCCAGCACGTAGTGCGCGCGTTGGAAGGCCGGCGACCGGGTCCGCCAGCCGAACCCGGAGACGACCCAGAGCACGAAGAGCGCGAGCAGCGCGGCAGCGTCCCAGACCAGGTAGAAGCAGCCGATCCAGAGCAGTCGCAGCGGGCGCAACCGGCCCGGGACCAGCGGGGACGCGGCCGCGGCTAGCAGCGCCCAGATCGGCAACGTGGTGACCACCAGGAAGGCGAGCAGCACGACGGCGGGGGCGAGCAGCAGCCGACGCAGCCACCGGGGAGGCAGCGGCATCACCGCTCCAGGTGGGTGGCGAGATAGCGCCGGGAGGCGATGTACGCGCGGCTGATCCGCCGTCCCACCGCCGCCATGTCCCGGTACGCCCACGGCGTGTCGTCGCGTGGGTTGAGCCCGCCGGTCGGCAGGACGTGCACCTCCACCCCCTCGGGCAGCGCAGCCATCTCCCGGAAGAAGCGGTGCCGGCGGGAGATCTCGAACGCGACCTGCGCGATCTCCCACGGCCGGCGGGGCGGGGTCAGCTCCCGTTCGATCCGACCCACCTGGAGGACGTAGATCCGGCGGGCGCCGACGGCCACCGCCTCGCCGATCGGGATGGAGTTGACGATCCCACCGTCCACGTAGTGCGCACCGTCGATCTGCATCGGCGGCAGCAGGCCCGGCACCGAGGCCGACGCCATCACCGCCGGCACCACCGGACCGCTGTCGAACCAGTGCTCGGCGGCCCGCTCGATGTGGGCGGCGCAACAGCGGAACGGCACCCGCAGGTCGGCGAAGGTGGTGTCCACCCCCAGCTCGGTCTCGAGCAGGCGGCGCAGCGGTCGGGGCGAGTGCAGGTGGGTGCGGGCGGCGAAACGGCGCAACTGCCGGGCGACCGAGTCGCCGTACACCTCGCTCGCCTCCGGTGAGGCCCAGAGCCGGACCAGCCGGTCGGTCACCGCCTCGGACGGGTCGGCGGCGACCAGCGCGCCGTTCACCGCGCCGATCGAGGTGCCGAGCACCATGTCGGGTTGGATGCCGGCGCGGAACAGCGCGCGCAACATGCCGACCTCGACCGCGCCGAGCACTCCCCCGCCGCCGAGCACGAACGCCACCGGTCCCCCCGCCATGCCTGTCATCCTGGCACGGGCCCGCCGCCGACCGGTGGGCCGCCGTCAACCGACGGTCAGCGCACGGCAGGCGCCGCCCGTCGACGGCGGGTGGCGACGGCGTTGACAGGCAGGACACATTCGCGCAACCTGATACGGCTCCCACCCCTGAGGCAGGTGCGATCCGTGAAGGCAGCACTGCATCCGGGCCGATTGCTGGCTCGCAGATACCGACTTCTGGACCAGATCGGCGCCGGTGGCATGTCGGTCATCTGGCGTGCCCGGGACGAGGTACTGGACCGGGTGGTCGCCCTGAAGGTGCTTGCCCCGTCACTCGCCGCCGACGCGCGGTTCCGGGGCATGGTGCGCGAGGAGGCACGCGCCGCCGCCCAGCTGGTACACCCGCACCTGACCTCCGTGCACGACTACGGCGAGACGGTCGACCCGGACGGCTCGATCACCTCGTTCGTGGTGATGGAGTTGCTCAGCGGGGAGGAGTTGAAGCTACGGCTCACCGAGGGGCCGTTGCCGTGGACCGAGGCGGTCCAGGTGGGCGCGCAGGTCGCGGACGCGCTGGCCGCCGCGCACCGGCTCGGCATCGTGCACCGGGACATCACCCCGGCCAACGTGATGATGACCGGGACGGGCGTCAAGGTGCTCGACTTCGGCATCGCCACCCGGATCGGCGCGCCCGACGAGGACGAGGACGGCGAAACCTTCGGCACCCCGGCGTACGTCGCCCCGGAACGCCTCGACGGCGCGCCGGCCCAGCCGTCCACCGACGTCTACTCGCTCGGCGTGCTGTTGCACGAGGCGCTCACCGGCCGGGTTCCGTACCCGGCGGACACCTGGGAGCAGCTCAGCGCCGCGCTGGCCAGTGGTCCGCCGCCGACGCTGGCCGACCTACCGGACCTGCCCCCGCCGGTGGCCCAGATCTGCCTGCGCAGCCTCGCCCGGAACCCGGCCGACCGGCCGACCGCCCGGCAGGTCGCCACCGCCCTCCGTGACCACTCGCTGCCCGCCGAGCCCCCGACCGCGACCATCCGGGTGCCCACCCAGCCCCTGCCACCGCAGTCGCCAGCCGTCGCGACGGCCAGCGTCGCGGCGCCCGCCCCAGCGACGGCTGACGCACGGAGAGCGGACGACGCCTCCGACGCCGGCGGGCCGGCGACCGCGTCGGGTTGGTCCCGGCGGCGGTTGGTGTTGCTGCTGGTGCTGGCCGTCGGGGTGACGCTGGCCGGGGTGGCCCTGCTGCCCGAACAGCAGCCGGCCCGCCGGGCCCAACCCTCCGCTGGTCCGGTGACGACCCCGTCGACCGACCCGCCGGCCCCCGAGTCGTCCGCGCCGGTCACGCCGACCCCGCCGACCGGGTCCCCGTCGAGGAAGCCGACGACCGGCGCGCCCACCTCGAACCCGGGCACCCTGAGCGAGGTGGCGAACCGGGTCGACGGGCTGATCGGCGCCGGGCTGAGCGCCGGGGAGATCCGCGACGACGTGGCCCTCGACCTGCGCAACGAGCTGCGCAACCTGACCGTGGCGGTCAGCTCCGGCCGCGAAGAGCTGGCGCCGCCGGTGGCCCGGCTGCGCGCGAAGGTCACCGTCCGCCTCGGTGAGGGCGGCATCAGTCCGGCGTACGCCTCTCGGCTGGACGCCGCCATCGCCGAGTTGGGCGCGACCGGGGCCTGACCCGGCGACACGGGTGGGTCAGCGCACCGGCACCCGGGCCGGTTCACGGACGCCGTGCCGGCCGAGGGCGAAGCGCCGATAGATCTCCGCGTAGCCGCTCGCCATCCGCTCGACCGAGAAGTTCTGCGCGACGTGCGCCACGCAGTCCTCCGGGTCGAGTCGCTCCGCCGCGAGCAACGCCGCGGGTAGCTCCTCCGACTGCTCGACGACGAGCCCGGTCAGCCCCGGCCGAACCAGCTCCGGTACCGCCCCCCGGTTGAGCGCGACCACCGGTGTGCCGGTCGCCATCGCCTCCAGCATCACCATGCCGAACGGCTCGTCCCACTGGATCGGCATGATCAGGCAGCGGGCGTCGACAAGCATCCGCAGCGTCGTCGCGCGGTCCGCGTTGAGCACGACTGTCACATCCTCGTCGACCATCGGCGCGACGACCTGCTCGTAGTAGCGGCGCTCGGCCGGCTCGTTGCACTTGCCGGCCAGCAGCAGGGGCAACCCGGCCGCCCGGCACGCCCGGATGGCGGTGTCCGGGCCCTTGTCCGGGCTGAACCGGGCCAGCCACAGCACCGGCCCCGTGCCCGGCGTGTGCTTGCGCGGGAAGCCCCGGATGTCCAGCGCGTTCTGCACCGTGCCGGCCCAGGGCAGGTTCGGGTTCAGCCGACGCTGGGCGTGGGAGATCGCCGCCAGGGCGACGCCCGAGTCGATGTCGCTCAACACGTCGCCGTACTCCCCCACGGGGTTCCCGTGCACCGTCGCGACCGTCGGCACGGCCCGGCGGCCGGCGACCAGCGGACCGATGGTGGTGTGGTCGTGGATCACGTCGAAGTCGGCCGCGGTGATCAGCCGATTCACCCGGGCCAGGTGTGCCAGCTCGGGCAGTGACTCGCCGAGCCGCTCGTACTGGACCTCGGCGACGGTGGAGACGAAGCCGTCGGCCGCCGTGCCGTGGTCACCACCGGCACCGAACAGGGTCACCGCGTGCCCCTGCGCGCTGAGCGCGTCCACCAGAGCGGCGACCACCTGCTCAAGGCCGCCGTAGCCGGGCGGCGGTACGGACAACCAGGGCGGAACCACCATCGCGATGCGCAGCGACCGCTCCTCGGGGCGGCCCGCAGGCGGGTGGTTCACGGCCACGAGTCCTCCCCGTTGCTCCCCGGTACGGCTGGTCCCCGGTGCGGCGGCACCGCCGGTCGGCGGCGGTTTCCCGGTGACGTCCCGGGTAAACCGGACATGGCGGACGTTCACCCGCCGACCAGGAGTTGGTCGTGAACCGCCCGCACCCCGGGCGCGGACCACGCCACCCGCTCGACCTGGTCGCGTTCCCACCAGGAACGGACCACCCCGGCGAGGACCAGCGTGTCGCCATCAACCTCGACGGTCACCCGCTCGCCGCCGAGCGTGCGCAGCAGCGCGCGCTGGACGTCCCGCCGCAGCCGTTCGGCAGGTGGCGCCGCAGGTCGTACCTCGATCAGGTTGGTGATCCCCCGTACGCCGTCGAGTCGACGCACCTCGCCCTCGGCGGCCCGCCGCTGCCACCCGAACTCGACCTCACCGCGCAGCATCAGCCAACCGTTGGCGACGGTCACGTCCAGCCGTTCGGCGGGCACGAAGCTGTCCCACTCCAACGCGCGCGTGGCGGCGATGGCCACCTCGGCGTCGGTACGCCCCGGAGTGCCGGGCAGCCGCACCTCCATCTCGTCGGCCACCGCCCGTACGCCGCGAACCCGCTGTGCGCATCGTGTCGCGGCCCAACCGCGAGCGGCACCGTCCACGAATCCGGTCAGGGTGACCACACCCTGGTCGACGGTCACGCCGATCTCGTTCGGTTGCAGCCGGGCGTCCCAGGCCAGCTCGGCCAGGACGTCGCGTTGGATCCGCTGGTCGTCGCGGACACCCACCACCTCGGTCATGGCACCCCACCCCCGGTTCCGGTCGCCGAGACTCGCCCTCCGAACCTGCCGCGCAGACGGGTGACGGCGGTTCACCCGATCCGGGTGAACCGCCGTCCGGGCGGAAAAAAGCGGCGGGTGACGGAGCCGACCCCCTCGGCCCCGCCACCCGCCGCCGGAGGGAGGAAGCAGGTTCAGATAGCTGGTCAGGACGTTTCGGCGAGCGTCACGGTTGCCGACTTCTCGACACCGTTGCGCTTGAACTGCACCTCGACCCGGTCGCCGACCTTGCCGGCCTGCACCGCGCCGACCAGGTCGTCCGAGTCGTTGACCGCCTTGTCGCCGAACCGGGTGACGACGTCGCCACGCTGGAGGCCGGCCTTCTCGGCCGGGCTGCCCGGGGTGACCGACGCGACGAGCGCGCCCCCGCCCTCGGCCTGGTTGACGCCGACCCCGAGCGACGGGTGGCTGACCTTCTCGCCGCGCTGGAGCTTGCCCGCGACGTCCTTGGCCTTGTTGCTGGGGATGGCGAACCCGACACCGATGTTGCCGGTGCTCTGCCCGGAGGTCGCGATGGCGGTGTTGACGCCGATCACCTCGCCCCGGGTGTTGACCAGCGCGCCACCGGAGTTGCCGGGGTTGATAGGCGCGTCCGTCTGGAGCAGGCCGGAGATCGAGCTGACCGGCGCGCTCTGCTGGGTCGGGTCCTGCTGCTGACCCTCACCGGCCCGGATGGTGCGGTCCCGGGCGCTGAGGATGCCCGAGGTCACCGAACCCTGCAGGCCGAGCGGGCTGCCCAGGGCGAGCACCTGGTCGCCGACCTGCATGGCGTCGCTGTCGCCGAACTTGGCCGGCTTGAGGTCGCTCACCCCGTTGGCCTTCACCACAGCCAGGTCGGTCTTCGGGTCGGTCCCGATGATCTTCGCGTCGGCGGTCTTGCCGTCGGCGAAGACCACCCGCACGGCGTCGCCCGCGGCGGACGCGACCACGTGGTTGTTGGTCAGCACGTACCCGTCGGCGCTGAGCACCACCCCGGAGCCCTCACCGCTGTCGGTGGTGATCGAGACGACGCTGTCCTGCACCGCCGCGGCGATCTTCGGCAGGTCGGCGCCATTGATCACGGGAGCCGCGGAGTAGGTGCGGGTGATACCGCCGCTGTCGCCGTCGAGGGCGAGCGCGAGCGCCCCACCGGCAACACCGGAACCGAGCATCAGGGCGAACACCGCGACGCCGGCACCGGCGAACTTGGCGATCCGGCCCGGTCGGGGGCCGCTGCCGGGCGGCGCGACCTGCGGGCCCCACGGCGGGACCGGCTGGCCCGGGTGCTGGGGGTGCTGTCCGAGGTGCTGCCCGGGGTGCTGGGGGTGCTGACCGGGGTGCTGCTGGTGCTGGGCGTACGCCATGCCCGGCTGGCCCCCGCCGGCCCAGCCGGACTGCTGCCCCGCGTACCAGGGGGCACCGGGGTAGTGGCCGGCGGCCGGCTGTGGGTAGCCGGGCTGGCCGGGCGCCGGGTGACCGGAGACCGGGTACGGCGGAGCGGACGGAGTGGCGGCCGGGGGCTCGTAGCCGGTCGGCGGCTCGTACCCGGTCGGCTGGGCGGTGGCCGGCGGGCCGGCGGGCGCGGAGGAGCCGGCGTACCCGGCGGGGGTGACGGCGGTGGTCTCCGGGTCACCGGCGGTCGAGGCGGCCGTCGGGTCACCGGCGGTCGACTGGACCGGTACGGGAGTGGTCGGGGAGTCGGACTGCACGCGCTCGTCGCGCGGCAGCTCGGCGGTGGGGTGCGACGGCTCGGCGTCGGTGGGGGCCGGCCGGCGCTGCGGGTCGGACTCGAACTCGGTCATGGCACTACCTTCTCCCTCAGCACTGCAACCAACCTGGAACCGTCCTGGAAGTTGGCTGAAAGTCACTCGCCCGCTCCGTCGACCTGCGGCAGCAGCGGCAGCCGAACCCGGAAGGTGGCTCCCCCGCCGGGTGTCTCGGCCACCTCGACCGAGCCGTGGTGGGCGGCGACCAGCGCCGCCACGATGGCCAGGCCGAGGCCGGTGCCGGTATTGCCGTCGGCCCGTCGGGTACGGGCCGCGTCGGCCCGGTAGAACCGTTCGAAGACCCGTTCCGACTGCTCCGCGGAGAGGCCGGGGCCGGTGTCGGCCACCTCCACGACGGCGAAGCCACCCGGTTCGGCGCGCAGCCGTACCCGGATCTCGGCCTCCGGCGGGGTGTGGGTGAGCGCGTTGGTGACCAGGTTGCCGATCACCTGCCGCAGCCGCGCGTCGTCGGCGGAGACGACGAGCGGCCCCGACTTGGGCTCGATGTCCAGCTCGATCTGCCGTTCCGGTGCCATCGCCCGCGCGGCCTGCACCGCGTCGGAGGCGAGCACCGGCAGCTCCACCGGGGTCAGCGAGAGCGGCCGTTCCATGTCCAACCGGGCGAGCAGCAGCAGGTCCTCCACCAGCAGCCCCATCCGGGCCGCCTCGTCCTCGATCCGGCGCAGCAGGCCGGCGGTCTGCTCCGGCGCACGGGCCGCACCCTGCCGGTACAGCTCGGCGAAGCCGCGAATGGTGGTGAGCGGAGTCCGCAGCTCGTGGGAGGCGTCGGCGACGAACTGCCGCATCCGCTCCTCGGAGCGGATGGCCCGCGCCTCGGACGCCTGAGCGGCGGCGGCGGCGTCCCGGGCGGCACTCTCCGCCCAGCGCGCCGAGGTCTCCGAGGCGGCTCGGGCGGTGAACGCCGCCTCGATCTGGGTGAGCATCGCGTTCAACGCCCGCGAGAGTCGGCCCAGTTCAGAAGTCGGATACTCCTGCCCCTCCTCCGGGTCGGGCACCCGGCGGGTCAGGTCACCACCGGCAATCGCGGCAGCGGTCTGTTCGATCTCGACGAGGGGCTTGAGGCTGGTTCGGACGATCGCCGCGCCCACCGAGGCCAGCATGATCAGCACCGACCCCCCGACCAACAGGTCGATCCAGGCCAACCGTTTCACGGCGAGGTCGACATCGGTCAGGTGCTCGCCGATCACCGCCCTCTGGCCGGTCGGCAGCTCGGTGTAGAGGACTCGCCAGCGCAGCGAGCTGTCCCGCGCGCGGACGGTGCGTGGCTTGTCATCCTGGGTCTTCTCCTGCGCCTCGAAACCGGCCGCGTCGTTCGGCCACGGCGGCAGATCCGCCGTCGTGAAGCGGGACCTGTCGTACGCGACGTCCTTCACCTGGCCGGTGGTCGTGCTGGTCAGCACGACCACGTAGTCGCTGGGCAGCGAGACGACGTTCGACGAAGGCATCATGGACTGGATCCGGCCCGCCGAGTCGCGCAACTCAAGGTCGATCTGGTCGACCAGGTAGTTGTGCAGGAAGTACGCGGTCGAAACGCTGATCACCACCAGGGCGCCAGAGACCAGCGCGAGCACCGAGGCGACCAGCTTGATCCGCAGCGGAACGCTGCGCACCCGTCCCTTTGCCTGCTGGACCGCGTTCACGCCGCCGGCTTGCGCAGCACGTACCCGACGCCGCGGAGGGTGTGGATCAGCCGGGGTTGGGTGGTGTCGACCTTGCGGCGCAGGTACGAGATGTAGGACTCGACGATGTTGTCGTCGCCCCGGAAGTCGTAGTTCCAGACGTGGTCGAGGATCTGCGCCTTGGACAGCACCCGGTTGGCGTTGAGCATCAGGTACCGCAGCAGCTTGAACTCGGTCGGCGAGAGCTGCACCCGCTGGCCGGCCCGGTGCACCTCGTGGGTCTCCTCGTCCAACTCCAGGTCGGCGAAGGTGAGCCGGGACGGGGCCTGCTCGCCGGTGGTGGTGCGGCGCAGCACGGCGCGGATCCGGGCGGTCAGCTCCTCCAGGCTGAACGGCTTGGTGACGTAGTCGTCGCCGCCCAGGGTCAGCCCACGGATCTTGTCGTCGGTGGCGTCCCGGGCGGTCAGGAACACCACCGGGGTACGCGTGCCGCCCTCGCGGAGCATCCGGATGACCTCGAAGCCGTCCAGGTCGGGGAGCATCACGTCGAGCACCACCAGGTCGGGCCGGTGGTCCTTGGCGGCATGCAGCGCCGCGCTCCCACTTGTCGCGGTGGCCACGTCGAAGCCCGCGAACCGCAGGCTCGCGGAGAGCAGTTCGAGGATGTTGGGGTCGTCCTCGACGACAAGCAGTCGCGCCTCGGTCTGGGTAGCGGGCATGCGCCCATCATCGGTGACATCACTGCGCCAGCGCTGGACGCTTCCTGCAAAAAGGCTGTGAGTCGCCGGCCGCTCGGCGGCCTCGCTCAGCGCAGCAGGCGACGCAGCCCGTCGAGGGCGCCGTCGAGCAGTCGGATCGCGGTGCGCAGCTGGGTGTCGCTGAACTGTCGGGCACGCATCAGCCGGCCGACCTCGGCGGTGAACGCGGCCAGCCGCTTGTCGAGTTCGTCGAGCAGCTCGGCCTGCGGCCCGGCTGTCGACGCCGGCCGGGGCGGCGGTGTGGGCGCCTCCCACCGGGCCCGCCGGGTCTGCCGGGTGGCCTCGCTCAGCTCCCGCTTGAGGTCGCGGACCGATCCGCGGACCTCGCTGCGGATCTCGCCGGCCAGGCTGGAGAGGTCCGCCACGGAGGCCGCGATGTCCGTTTCCAGCGCAGTCAACTCGCCGGCGCGTTGGCGCAGCTCCGCCCGGCCGGCGTCGGTGATGTCGTACGTCTTGCGGCCACCGGCCGCGGTGTGGCTGACCAGACCCTCGACCTCCAGCCTTTGCAGGCGGGGGTAGATGGTGCCGGCGCTGGGCGCGTACAGCCCGAGGAAGCGGTCCTCCAGCAGGCGGATCAGCTCGTACCCGTGCTTCGGGCCGTCGTCGAGGAGCTTGAGCAGGTAGAGCCGGAGCCGCCCGTGGCTGAACACGGCGGTCACGGCAGCTCCTCCCCATCGTCGTCGACGGCTCGGGCGAGCAGGGCGATGCTCCCCGAGGTCGCGGAAGCCCAGAGCTTACCTTCGCCGGCGCCGAGGACCCCCTCGCTGCTGGGCAGTGGGAACGTCGACGTGCGTACCTGCGGAAAGCCGCTGGTGATCCGGCCGGAGGCGGTGTTCAGTTGGACGGCGAGGTCGCTGTCCGCGCGGACCCGGACGGTGATGCTGCCCGAGATGGTGGTCAACCGGATCTCGCTGCGCCGGGGGTTGTCCAGGTCGCAGGTGATGGCGCCGGAGACGGTCTGGGCCCGCACCCGGTCGACGGCGCTGTCGGCGAGGATGACCTCTCCGGAGACCGTCTCCAGGGTGAGGTCGCCGCGGACGCCGAGCGCCTCCACCGGCCCGGAGGTGATCTTCGCGGAGGTGGTGCCGCGCAACCCCATCAGGGTGATCTGACCGGCGACGACGTGGACCGTGGTCTGCCGGCGCAGGCCGGAGGCGACAAGCGAGCCCGCGACCAGGCCCAGATCGGCGAGGACGTCGGCGGGCACGGCGACGGAGACGTCCACCCGTGGGTAGCGGTGGATCATCCGGAACCACCGCAGGACGTCCGACCAGCCCCGACCGCGCTCCTGCCGGATGCTGAGCCGGCCGTCGGTGTGGTCGATGAGGACCGGCCGACGGCCGACCTGGGTCACGTCGATCCGGGTCGGCCCGTCGGTGGCGACCACGTTGAGCCGTCCACTGATCAGTCGAACGTCCAGCCGGATGACCGGATCGTCCAGGGTGAGCCGCTGCGGGCTCTCGACCGTCCATCCGGCCATGGCGTCCCCCTCTCGACGACGCGCGGGAGGCACGCCGATCAGGAGGAGAATGTAACGCGATACATCGCGACACCACAAGACAGGTCGCGAGTTGGTCGCCGGCTCGGCGGTCGGCGTCGCTCCCCTCAGGCCGCCAGGTCCAGCCCCCGATCGGCAACCGGCGTCCGCAGGGGAACGGCTGGGGTCACCGTCGGCACCGGCCGCAGCCGGGTCCGCGCCACGGCGCTCGCCGTCGGCAACAGGTGTACGGCCGACTCGGCGGCCCGGGCCAGCAACCGCCGATCGGCGTCACGGGCCGGGTGCAGCGCGCCGGCGATCGTCACCGAGACCACCAACTCCCGTGCCGTGACCACCCGTGCCACCGAGCGCAGCAGGGTGTCCGCGCCGAGGAAGGCGGCTGCCGTGGTGGTCGACCCGGTGGCCTCGCAGCGATAGGTGAGTCGCAGCGGCACCACCGGGCTGCCCGTGTCGATGGCCGCCTGGAACGTCGCGGGCCGGAAACCACCGCCGGGGCGGCAGTCGGTGGCGCCGTTCCCGGCGCACCACGTCGTACCCTCCGGAAAGACCGCTACCGACCGCCCGGCGCGCAGCGCGTCGGCGACCCGCCCGACGGTCCTCGGCAGCTCCAGCGGCCGGGAACGGTCCACGAAGACCGTGCCCGCCACCGCGGCCAGCAGACCGACCACCGGCCAGGAGCGGATCTCCCGCTTGGCCACCATCCGGGTGGGCGCGACCGCCAGCACCGCGAGGATGTCCAGCCAGGAGACGTGGTTGGCGACCAGCAGCGCGCGCCGCCGGGGCAGCCGACCCTTGACCACGAGGCGGACGCCGAAGGCGCGGGCGGTGCCCCGTGCCCAGCCGCCGACAAGCGCCTGCCGTTCCCGGGTGGGGAGCACGGGCAGCAGCAGCACCACGGCGATCCCGGTCAGCAGCATGCCGAGCGCGGCGACCAACCGGAGCACCCGGCGGGCCACCGGCACCGTCGGCACCTCGCCGGCCGCCGGCAGGCAGTCGTCGTCGCAGCCCGAGGAGGGCCGCCACAGGTCGCGCGGCACGGCGGTCACCGCTGCTCTCCGCCCAGGAAGTGCCGCAGGTAGCGCGGGTTCATCCGGTCCAGCGAGAAGAGGACGTAGAAGTCCGCGCACCCGAAGTCGCTGTCGTACGACGGCTCGCCGCAGATCCACGCGCCGAGCCGGAGGTAGCCCCGCAGCAGCGGCGGCACCGCGACCCGCCCGGCCGGGGCAGCGGCGACCGGGCCGGCGGCGGCAGCCTCGGCGAACCAGGGCCGCAACGGGCTGACCCGCAGCGGCGGCGGCGACAGGTGCCGGGCCTGGGCCTGGGTCCACACCTCGGCGACCGTCCGCCCGGCGTCGGCCACCGGCACCGACGCGCAGCCGCCGAGCCAGCGGGAGCCGCGCAGGTGCAGGTACCGGATGATGCCCGCCCACATCAGGTTGATCACCGCGCCGGTGCGGTGGTCCGGGTGCACGCAGGACCGACCCGCCTCGACCAGGTCGCCCCGGAGGGGGTCGAGCGGGCTCAGGTCGAACTCGTCCTCGGCGTAGCGCCGAGTGGTACGCCCCGGCGGCAGCAGCCGGTACGTGCCGACCACCTCGCCGGTGCTGTCCTCGCGGACGATCAGGTGGTCGCAGTACGCGTCGAAGGGGTCCACGTCCAACCCGGCCGCGCCGGGTAGGAGGGTGGCGCCGAGTTCGGTGGCGAACACCTCGTGGCGCAGGCGTTGCGCGGCCGCGACCTGGGTGGGGTCGTCGGCGATCAGCAGGGTGTATCCGCTGGTCTTCAGGGGTGTGCCAGCGGCATGCAGAACGGCCATGGGATCTGTGTAGGTGCCCGGGTTGCCATTCACGGGGACCACCGGTGTCGATCGGATGAACGCCGGCAGGCGAGACCGCTAGCGACGCCCGGTGCAGACCGTGCGAGGCTGCCTGGGCAGGCCGGCGAAGGCGCCGACACGCACCATCGGAGGTCGACGATGCGCATCGAGTCCCGCTACAACGGGCCCGCCGGCTCGGGCAACGGCGGCTGGAGCGCGGGGATCTTCGCGGCCGGGGCAGGCGGCGGTGGGCCGGTCGAGGTGACGCTGCGCCGGCCGCCACCGCTGGAGACCGAGCTGACAGTGGTCGACGGCGAGGTCCGGGACCCGACCGGCGAGCTGGTGGCCGAGGTGCGCCCGGCCGGCGTGGTCGAGGCCGTCGTACCCCCGGTGGACCTGGAGACGGCGGTGGCCGCCGCGGCCCGCTACCCCGGCCTGGTCGAGCATCCGTTCCCCAGTTGTTACGTCTGCGGGCCGCAGCGGGCCGACGGGCTGCGGATCTTCCCCGGCCGGCTGCCGGATGGCCGGACCGCCGCGCCGTTCCACGCACCCGAGCGGGTCAGCGGGGCCACGGTCTGGGCGGCGCTGGACTGCCCCGGCGGTTGGGCGGTGCTCGCGCCGGGCCGCCCGTACCTGCTGGGCCGCATCGCCGCAGTGGTCGCGGCGCTGCCCGAGCCGGGCGACGAGTGCGTGGTGACCGGGGCGTTGCTGCGCGTCGATGGGCGCAAGGCGCTCGTGCACACCAGCCTGTACGGCCCGGACGGCGCGTTGCTCGGTGCGGCCCGGGCAACCTGGATCGCCCGCTGAGCACGGCCGTCGTCCGCAGGGATGACACGCCTCCACCCCGCGACGGAGGCGAACGTACCGATCGCGCCTGATTGACCTTGTTGCCACGGGCCGTCACGCTGTGCCACGGCGTACCTCGACGCCACACACGGGAGGAGAACGATGACTGACGGGCAGCGAAGCCCCACCAGCGACGGTCAGATCGTGGTGTCCGGTCTGACGAAGCAGTACAAGAGCGTCCGGGCGGTGAACAACCTGTCCTTCACCGTGGCGCCGGGACGGGTGACCGGCTTCCTCGGCCCGAACGGCGCCGGCAAGACCACCACGCTGCGCATGCTGCTGAACCTGGTCACGCCGACCGCCGGCACGGCCACCATCAGCGGTCAGCGGTACGCCGACCTCGCCGACCCGCTGCGGCAGGTCGGCGCGGTGCTGGAGGCGTCCAGCGCGCACAAGGGCCGCACCGGCATCAACCACCTCCGGGTGATCTGCGCGGCGGCTGGGCTGCCCAAGCAGCGGGCCGACGAGGCGCTGGCCCTGGTCGGGCTGAGCCCGGCGGCGAAGCGCAAGTTCAAGGGTTACTCGCTGGGCATGAAGCAGCGGCTCGGCATCGCCGCCGCGATGCTCGGTGACCCCCGGGTGCTGATCCTCGACGAGCCGGCCAACGGGCTGGACCCGGAGGGCATCCGGTGGATGCGTGGGTTCCTCAAGAACCTCGCCCACGAGGGCCGTACGGTGCTGGTCTCCAGCCACCTGCTGTCGGAGATGCAGCTGCTCGCCGACGACGTGGTGATCATCGCGGCCGGGCAGCTGGTCCGGCAGGGTCCGGTCGAGCAGGTGCTCGGGTCGATGGCGCAGGGCGCCCGGGTCCGGGTCCGCACCCCGCAGGCCGAGGCGCTGACCGCCGCCCTGAAGGCGCAGTCGGCGACGATCGAGACCGACGAGCACGGCGTGCTGCTGGTCGGCGGGGTGGACGCCCCGACGATCGGCCGGTCCGCCCTCGCGGCCGGGGTGGAGCTGCACGAACTGACCACCGAACGGCCCGATCTGGAACGGGTCTTCCTGGAGCTGACGGCCGGAAAGGCGGGCATCCGATGAACCTGGTCCGATCCGAGCTACTCAAGATCCGTACCACGAACACCTGGTGGATCTTCGCGCTGATCAGCCTGCCGCTCTGGGCGCTCACCCTGCTCATCAACTGGTTGCAGGCCGACACCCTGACCAGCGGCAACCTCGGCGACGTGCCGCCCGACCAGGCCGACACCTTTGCGGCAGCGGCCCACCCGGACGCCCTGTCGGCGAACCTGTTCACCACCGGGCAGTTCTTCGGTCTGCTGATCGTGATGCTGCTCGGCATCATCGTGGTGACCAGCGAGTTCTTCCACCAGACGGTGACCACCACGTTCCTCACCAACCCGCACCGCACCGCCGTGATGAGCGCCAAGCTGGTCGCGGCCGGCGTGCTGGCACTGCTGTTCTGGCTGGTGACCACCGCGTTCAACCTGGTCGCCGGTTCGGCGGTGCTGAGCGCGATCGGGATGGACTCGCAACTGGGCAACGACGCGGCCTGGCGGGCCATCGGGTTGAACCTGCTCGCGTACCTGCTCTGGGCGGTGTTCGGCGTCGGCATCGGCGTGCTGATCCGCAGCCAGATCGGCGCCACCGTGACCGGCATCCTGCTCTACCTGGGCGGCTCGATCGGCGCCATCGTGGTGATCAGCATCCTGGCCGAGCGCTGGGGTGACTGGATCAACAACCTGCAACTGCTGGTGCCGTCGCTGGCCTCGTCGCTGATGGTCACCGGGGCGGTCATCCCCGGCAACCCGCCTCGCTGGGCCGGCGCCGCCGTGCTCATCGGGTACGCGGTGGTGACCGGCGTGATCGGCACCCTGCTGATGCGTCGACGCGACATCTCCTGACGGTCCCGGGGTGGCGGCGGCACGGCCGCCACCCCGGATCCCGTAGCAGTCCCCTCCCCTAGCAGTTGTCTGCCGTAGCAGTCGTCGACAGGGCGCGCAGGCGTTGCTGAACTTCTGGCATCTTCTGTGAAACCGGCCACGGGACCGAGGCGGAAATGCCTGCGGGATCCGTACGGCGTAGCCTGGGAGCCGTCCAGTCCGTGCTCCTAATCGGGCGCGACGGACACACCGCGTGCCACACAAACCCGCGTGAAAGAGGCGATTACCGGCCGTGTCGACCCAGCAGACTTCGCAGGAGAACCCACTGGCGGGTTTCGGCCCGAATGAGTGGATCGTCGAGGAGATGTACCAGCGCTACCTCGCCGACCCATCGAGCGTCGATTCGGCCTGGCACGACTTCTTCGCCGACTACCGTCCGGCACCGGGCGCGGGCACCCCGCGCGGTGCCGAATCGTCGGGCAAGCCGGCCGCCGCTCCCGAGCCGGACGGCCAGCCGGAGGCAGCCGCCACGGTCGCCCAGCCGAGCGCCCCGGCCAAGCCGGCGACCGCGAGCAAGCCCGCTGCCGCCCAGCCCGCGCCGGCCAAGCCCGCCCCTCCGGCCGCGCCCAAGGCCACACCGGAGAAGGCCGCCCCGGCCAAGCCGGCCGCCAAGGCCGCCGCGCCGAGCGCCGACGGCGCGCAGACCACGCCGTTGCGGGGCGTCGCCGCGAAGATCGTCCAGAACATGGACGCCTCGCTGAGCGTGCCCACCGCGACAAGCGTGCGCGCGGTCCCGGCCAAGCTGCTTGTGGACAACCGCATCGTGATCAACAACCACCTCGCCCGCGGGCGGGGCGGCAAGGTCAGCTTCACCCACCTGGTCGGCTACGCGATGGTGCGCGCGCTGGTCCAGCACCCCGAGATGAACAACTCGTTCACCGAGGCCAACGGCAAGCCGGCGGTGGTCCGCCCGGCACACGTCAACCTCGGCATCGCGATCGACCTGGCCAAGCCGGACGGCACCCGCAACCTGGTGGTCCCCTCCATCAAGGGCTGCGAGCAGATGGACTTCCGGCAGTTCTGGCAGGCGTACGAGGACGTGGTCCGACGGGCGCGGCGCAACGAGCTGACCATGGAGGACTACTCCGGCACCACGATCTCGCTGACCAACCCGGGCGGCATCGGCACCGTGCACTCGATGCCGCGGCTCATGCAGGGGCAGAGCGCGATCATCGGCGTCGGCGCGATGGAGTACCCGGCCCCCTACCAGGGGATGTCCGAGGCCACCCTGGCCGAGCTGGCGGTCAGCAAGATCATCACGCTGACCAGCACGTACGACCACCGGATCATCCAGGGCGCGCAGTCCGGCGAGTTCCTCAAGGTGATGCACGAGCTGATCCTGGGCGAGCACGGCTTCTACGACCAGATCTTCACCGCGCTGCGCATCCCGTACGAGCCGGTGCGCTGGATGCGCGACGTCGCGGTCAACTCCGAGGGTCAGATCAACAAGACCGCCCGGGTGCACGAGCTGATCCACGCGTACCGGGTGCGCGGTCACCTGATGGCCGACACCGACCCGCTGGAATTCAAGATCCGCAAGCACCCCGACCTGGACGTCCTCCAGCACGGGCTCACCCTGTGGGACCTGGACCGCGAGTTCCCGGTCAACGGCTTCGCCGGCCGGCAGCGGATGAAGCTGCGCGAGATCCTCGGCGTGCTGCGCGACTCGTACTGCCGCCGGGTCGGCATCGAGTACATGCACATCCAGGACCCGGAGGAGCGGCGCTGGGTCCAGGAACGGATCGAGCGCAAGTACGAGAAGCCGTCCGCCGACGAGCAGAAGCACGTGCTCAACCGGCTCAACGCGGCAGAGGCGTTCGAGACCTTCCTCCAGACGAAGTACGTCGGCCAGAAGCGCTTCTCGCTGGAGGGCGGCGAGTCGCTGATCCCGCTGCTCGGTGAGGTGCTGGAGTCCTCCGCCGAGAACGGGCTGGACGAGGTCGTCATCGGCATGGCCCACCGGGGCCGGCTCAACGTGCTGGCCAACATCGTCGGCAAGCCGTACGAGAAGATCTTCTCGGAGTTCGAGGGTCACCTGGACCCGCGCTCGACGCAGGGTTCCGGCGACGTGAAGTACCACCTGGGTCAGAACGGCAAGTTCACCACTCCGGACGGCGAGCACGCGGTCAAGGTGTCGGTGGTGGCCAACCCGTCGCACCTGGAGGCCGTCGACCCGGTGCTGGAGGGCATCGTCCGGGCCAAGCAGGACCGGATCGACCTCAAGCTGGAGGGCTACACCGTGCTGCCGCTGGCGGTGCACGGTGACGCCGCCTTCGCCGGGCAGGGCGTGGTGGCCGAGACGCTCAACCTGTCGCAGCTGCGCGGCTACCGCACCGGCGGCACCGTGCACGTGGTGGTCAACAACCAGGTCGGTTTCACCACCGCCCCGGAGTACAGCCGGTCCAGCCTCTACAGCACCGATGTGGCCCGGATGATCCAGGCGCCGATCTTCCACGTGAACGGCGATGACCCGGAGGCCGTGGTCCGGGTGGCCCGGCTGGCGTTCGAGTACCGGCAGACGTTCAACAAGGACGTCGTGATCGACATGGTCTGCTACCGCCGGCGCGGGCACAACGAGGGCGACGACCCGTCGATGTCCAACCCCCAGATGTACAAGATCATTGACTCGAAGCGCTCGGTCCGCAAGCTCTACACCGAGGAGCTGATCGGTCGCGGTGACATCACCGTGGAGGACGCGGAGGAGCTGCTGCGCGACTACCAGGCGCAGTTGGAGAAGGTCTTCAAGGCCACCCGGGACGCCGCCTCGGCACCGCGCCAGCTCAACCGGCCGCGCCGCGAGGAGGAGCCGGAGCCGCAGGTCGACACCGCCACCGACGCGTCCGTGGTCAAGGCCATCGGCGAGGCGCACATCAACCTGCCGGAGGGCTTCACCCCACACAAGCGGATCCAGCAACTGCTGGACCGGCGGGCCAAGATGTCCGTCGAGGGCAACATCGACTGGGGCTTCGGCGAGATCATCGCGCTCGGGGCGCTGCTGCACGACGGGGTCACCGTCCGGCTCGCCGGCCAGGACTCGCGTCGCGGCACGTTCGTGCAGCGGCACGCCTCGGTGGTCGACTCCCGCACCGGCGACGACTACCTGCCGCTGAAGTCGCTCACCAGTGACGGCGAGCGCTCCCGGTTCTTCGTGCACGACTCGCTGCTCAGCGAGTACGCGGCGATGGGCTTCGAGTACGGCTACTCGGTGGAGAACATCAACGCCCTCGTCGCCTGGGAGGCCCAGTTCGGCGACTTCGTCAACGGCGCCCAGTCGGTGATCGACGAGTTCATCTCGTCCGGTGAGGTGAAGTGGGGCCAGCGCTCCGCCATCACCCTGCTGCTGCCGCACGGCCACGAGGGTCAGGGCCCGGACCACACCTCCGGCCGGCCGGAGCGGTTCCTGCAGATGTGCGCCGAGGACAACATGCGGGTGTCCATCCCGACCACCCCGGCGAACTACTTCCACCTGCTGCGCCGCCAGGCCCTGTCGCCCAAGCGCAAGCCGCTTGTGGTGTTCACGCCGAAGTCGCTGCTGCGGCACAAGCTCTGCGTCTCGTCGGTGGAGGACTTCACCACCGGCACCTTCCAGCCGGTGCTGCGCGACACGGCCGCCCCGGCACCGGAGGCGGTGAAGCGGGTGCTGCTCTGCTCCGGCAAGGTCTACTACGACCTGTTCCAGGCCCGGCAGGAGCGCGGCGTCACCGACACCGCGATCCTCCGGCTCGAGCAGCTGTACCCGCTGCCGGTGGAGGAGATCCGGGCTGCGCTCGCGCAGTTCCCGAACGCGGAGGACTTCGCCTGGGTGCAGGAGGAGCCGGCCAACCAGGGTGGCTGGTCGTTCGTCGCGCTCAACCTGCTGGAGCACCTCACGGACGTGCGGCTGCGGCGGATCTCCCGCCCGGCGGCGGCCGCCCCGGCGGTCGGCTCGGCCAAGACCCACGAGGTCGAGCAGAACGCGCTGATCGAGGCGGCTCTCCCCCGCCCGTGACCTGACCTGAGCACGGAGCCGGGGCAGAACCGTTTCACCACGGTCCTGCCCCGGCTCTCGTAGGTCCCGCCGGTCCACCCACCCACCCGCCCGGCCCGAGCCGGGCCGAGCACAAGGACGTACCCATGTACTTCACCGACCGCGGCATCGAAGAGCTGGTCGAGCGCCGGGGCGAAGAGCAGGTCACGCTCGAGTGGCTGGGCGAGCGCCTACGCGACTTCGTGGACCTCAACCCCGACTTCGAAACCCCCATCGAACGCCTGGCAACCTACCTGGCCCGCCTGGACGACCCCGACGACGAAGACGCCTAACCCCGTTCCGTACCCGGTGATCAAGAAGTTTCGGTCACGATGGGGACCGGAGCTGACGCAAACTTCTTGATCAACGGGCAGGGGGTGGGAACGTGGCTCGGAGTGTTTACCTCACCAGCGTGGGGTCCGGTGGGGGCAAGTCGACGATTGCCCTCGGGCTGGCGGAGTTGCTGTCCCGCCAGGTCGGACGGATCGGCGTGTTCCGGCCGCTGGTGGCCGACAGCGGCCAGGACCCGATCCTCGCCCTGCTCAGCGAGCGGTACCGGGTCGAGGTGCCGCTGTCCGAGTTGGCTGGGGCGAGCTACGCCGTGGCCGCGGCGCTTGTCGCCGACGGCCGACGGGAGCAGCTGATCTCCGCCATCGTCGAGCGCTACCGGGCGGTGGAGCGGCAGTGCCCGGCGGTGGTCGTGGTGGGCAGCGACTTCGACGACCCGGGCGATCCGGCCCGCCCCCGGGAGCTGGCCTTCAACGCCCGGCTGGCCACCGAGTTCGGCAGCGTGGTGGTGCCGGTGGTGGACGGCTTCGGGCAGGAGCCCGCGGCGGTCGCGTCGGCCGTGCGGGGGGCGTACCACGATCTGGCCGACCTGGGCGCGACAGTGCTCGCGGTGATCGCCAACCGGGTGACCGAGCCGATGACGCTGCCCGACCTGCCGGTGCCCGCGTACGCCATCCCGGAGGTGCCGAGCGTGTCGGCGCCGACGGTGGCCGAGGTGGCGGCGGCGCTCGGCGCCACCCTGCTTGCCGGGGACGACGCCGCGCTCGGTCGCGACGTGCTGGACTTCGTGGTCGGCGCGGCGCACGTGCCGACCCTGCTGGGTCACCTGACCGAGGGCGCCCTGGTGATCACACCTGGGGACCGGGCCGACCTGCTCGTCGCCGCGAGCGCCGCGCACGTGGCCGGGCAGGTGTCGGTGGCCGGGCTGGTGCTCACCCTCGGCGAGCAGCCCGACCCCAGGGTCATGCGGCTGGTGGACGGGCTCAACACCGGGCTGGCGGTGCTCTCCGTAGGCAGCGACAGCTACGACACGGTGGCCGCGTCCAGTCGCATCGAGGGTCGGCCCAGCGTGGCCAATCCCCGCAAGGTGGAGGCCGCGCTCGGCGCGTTCGAACGCTGTGTGGACACCGACGACCTGGCTCGTCGGCTGCGGGTCAGCCGGTCGGCGCGGGTCACCCCACTGATGTTCGAGAACGAGCTGATCGACCGGGCCCGCTCGAAGCCCCGGCACCTCGTGCTGCCGGAGGGCACCGACGAGCGGATCCTGCGCGCGGCGGAGATCCTGCTGCGCCGCGGGGTGGCCGAGCTGACGGTGCTCGGCCGGCCGGACGACATCGCCCGGCGCACCCGCGAACTGGGCATCGACCTCGGCGACGCGCACGTGGTCGACCCGGTCACCAGCGGGTGGCGCGACGACTTCGCCGCCGAGTACGCCCGGCTGCGCGCCCACCGTGGCGTCACCGCCGAGTTGGCGCACGACATCGTGACGCAGCCGAACTACTTCGGCACCCTGATGGTGGCCACCGGCCGCGCCGACGGCATGGTCTCCGGCGCGACGCACACCACCGCCGCGACCATCCGACCGGCGTTCGAGATCATCCGTACGCTGCCGGACGTCTCGGTGGCCTCCAGCGTCTTCTTCATGCTGCTCGCCGACCGGGTGCTGGTCTACGGCGACTGCGCGGTCAACCGCGACCCGGACGCGGCCCAGCTCGCCGACATCGCGATCTCGTCGGCCGACACCGCCGCCCGGTTCGGCATCGAACCCCGGGTGGCCATGCTGTCGTACTCCACCGGCAGCTCGGGGGCCGGCGCGGACGTGGAGAAGGTCGCCGCGGCCACCGCGCTGGTCCGGGAGCGCCGGCCCGACCTGCTGGTCGAGGGGCCCATCCAGTACGACGCGGCGATCGACCCGGCGGTGGCGGCGACGAAGCTGCCGGGCAGCCCGGTCGCCGGCCACGCCACGGTCTTCATCTTCCCGGACCTGAACACCGGCAACAACACGTACAAGGCGGTGCAGCGTTCCGCCGGGGCGGTCGCAGTCGGCCCGGTCATGCAGGGCCTGCGCCGACCGGTGAACGACCTGTCCCGGGGCGCCGGAGTGCCGGACATCGTCAACACGGTGGCGATCACCGCCATCCAGGCGGCCACCGAGGAGGCGTCGTGAGTCGGGTGCTGGTGCTCAACTGCGGGTCGTCATCGGTGAAGTGGCGGCGCTACGACGGTGACCGGGCGCTCGACCACGGCACCGTCGAGCGGATCGGTGAGCCCGGTGGCGGCCCGGCGGACCACGCCGACGCGGTCCGGCAGATCCTGGACGGGCTGGACCTGACCGGGCTGGCGGCGGTCGGGCACCGGGTGGTGCACGGTGGCCGGACGTTCAGCGCGCCGGTGCTGGTCGACGACGCGGTACTGGCCGCGATCAAGGACCTGGTGCCGCTCGCCCCGCTGCACAACCCGGCCAACCTGGCCGGCATCGAGGTGGCCCGCGCGGCGCTGCCGGACGTCCCGCAGGTCGCCGTCTTCGACACCGCGTTCCACCACACCCTGCCGGAGGCCGCCGCGACGTACGCGATCGACCGGGAAACCGCCGAGCGGTACGACATCCGCCGGTACGGCTTCCACGGCACCTCGCACGCGTACGTGTCCCGGCGCACCGCCGAGTTGCTGGGCCGCCCCTACGAGCAGGTCAACACGATCACCCTGCACCTGGGCAACGGGGCCAGCGCCTGTGCGGTGGAGAACGGTCGCAGCGTCGCCACCTCGATGGGCATGTCCCCGTTGCAGGGGCTGGTGATGGGCACCCGCAGCGGCGACGTGGACCCGACAGTCATCTTCCACCTGCGCCGGGAGGGCGGGCTGTCGGTGGACGACATCGACGACCTGCTCAACCACCGCAGTGGCCTGCTCGGGCTGACCGGCGTCAACGACATGCGCGAGGTGCTCGAACGCCGAGCGGCAGGTGACCGGGCGGCGGCGCTGGCCTTCGACGTGTACTGCCGGCGCATCACCGAGTACGTCGGGGCGTACTACGCGCTGCTCGGCCGGGTCGACGCGATCACCTTCACCGCCGGGGTCGGCGAGCACGCCGCGCCGGTGCGGACTGCCGTGCTGGCCGGCCTCGGCCGGCTCGGCATCACCGTGGACGACGCCCGCAACGACGGCGAGGGCGACCGGTTGATCTCGCCAGATGGTGCCGAGGTGAGCGTCTGCGTCATCCGCACCGACGAGGAGCGGGAGATCGCCCGGCAGACCCGGGACGTGGTCGGGGCGACCTGACGCCACTGCGGCGCGCGCACCCCCGGGAGGCCCGAGGGTGCGCGCGAATCGCTAGATCCGTTCAGCCAACCGCCAGCCAGGCGACTCGATCAGCCGGTCGCCAACCAGGCGACGAGTGCCACCAGCACCACGACGACCACTGCCGCACCGATGATGAGCGGCAGGCGGGACGGGGCCTCCGTCGGCGCCGCGGCCTCCGTCGTCTGGTTGAAGGCGCGGAACGCCTCGGTGTTGCCGCTGGGGTCCGTGTAGTTCTCAGGCATGTCGGTGACCCTAGCGAAGCTGGTCACGCGGCACCGTCCCCGGCCCACGGCATCCCAGGGGTGGACCCGGCCGGCCGAGGTGCCCCGACCGGGTGGCGGGAGCACCCGAGCCGGACGGCGGGGCCGCTACGCCCGCCCGGGCACCTACCGTGGAACGATGGGGGCGGGCCGGCTGATGGCCGTACTGGTGACAGCGCTGCTGGCCGGTTGTGCGCCGGCCACGGCCGTGGCCGGCGGGGCCACCGGGCCGGTGTCGGCGCGCCGGGCGCCCGAGGGGTCGTACGCCGTCGGCGTGCGTACGCTCACCCTCGATTCGCGCTCGGCGCGCCCCCTGCCGGTGACGATCTGGTATCCGGCGTCGACCGGTCAGGTGGCGGCCGGGCGGTTCCCGGTGGTGGTCTACAGCCACGGGCTGGGCAGCCTGCCCGAGCTGCACGCCGCCCTGACCACCCGCTGGGCGGCGGCCGGTTTCGTGGTGGCCGCACCCGCGTACCCGCACACCCGGCAGGGTGCCGCGCACTTCACCCGGGCCGACGTACGCCACCAGCCGGCCGACGCCTGGCGACTGATCCGCTACCTGGGCGGCCTCGACCGGAACCGCGCCGATCCCCTCGCCGGGCACCTCGACCTGACCTCGGTCGCCGCCGCCGGGCACTCGGCGGGCGGCTTCACCACCACCGGCATGTTCAGCGAGGGCCACCCGGCCCGGCTGCGCGCCGGGATCGTGATCGCCGGCGGCGGGTTGCCGGGCAGCTTCGCCGGGCCGGCCGCGCCGGTGCTCTTCGTGCACGGCACGGCCGACCCGGTGGTGCCGGTGACGGTCGGACGGGCCGCGTACGCGCGTACCCCCGGGCCGGCCGCGTTCCTCAGCCTGCTCGGCCAGGACCACGGCGCGTACCTCACGCCGGGCCACGCGGGCTTCGCCCCGGTCCTCGCCACCACCACCGACTTCCTGCGCTGGACCCTCTACGGCGACCGGGCCGCCGGCGACCGCCTCCCCGCCGACGCCCGCTCCCCCACCCTGACCCGTTACGAGTCCCGCCCGGCCCACTGACCCGGCCGACGCACCCGCTGCCCGCCGGCTGCTGGACGCCCCGCCCGGCGGCGGCGCTGGCGGTCGCGCCACCGCGCAGCGCTGGGTGAGTCGACGGGCACACCGCGTCGAAGTCCGCCGGGCACGTCAGCGGGGCAAGGCACAATCGGAGTCATGCCACGTCGCGTCACCCCCGCCCTGCTGGCCAGCGCCGTGCTCATGGCCGGTCTGGTCGGCTGCTCGGCGGACGCCAGGAAGACCGAGGGCCAGCAGGCGCCCGTCGAACCACCGGCCGCCGCCACGCCAACACCGCAGGTTCCGGCCGGAAAGGCACCGCAGCGTGCCTTCGCGGTCGGCGTACGCCAACTGAAGCTGAACCGGGACGGCCGCGCGCTGCCGACGACGCTCTGGTACCCGGCGGCCGGGCAGTCCGGCGGCGCGGCCAAGCGGTCGGCGACGGCGGCGGCGGGCCGGTTCCCGGTGGTGATGTTCAGTCACGGCCTGGGTGGGCGGCCGGACGACTACGCCACGCTGCTGACCCGCTGGGCGGCGGCGGGTTTCGTGGTGGCCGCACCGACGTTCCCGCACACCTCCCGAGGCGCCGACAACAACGTGCTCGACGTGCTCAACCAGCCGGCCGACGTGTCGTACGCGTTGGATCAGGTGTTGGCGTTGGACGGCAAGGCCGGCGACGCGTTGCGCGGCCGGTTGGACGGCGAGCGGGTGGCGGCGGCCGGGCACTCGGCGGGCGGGGTGACCACCATCGGCCTGTTCACCGCGAGCCGGGACGAGCGGCTGGACGCGGGTGTGGTGTTCGCGGGCACGGCGCTCGGCGTGGGTACCGCGTTCGCCGGTGCGGCCGCCCCGCAGTTGTTCGTGCACGGTGAGTTGGACGAGGTGGTCGAGTACGCGGCGGGCAAGGCCGCGTACGACAAGGTGCCCTGGCCCAAGGCGATGCTGAGCCTGCCCAAGGGCGACCACGGGCGGGCGCTGCTCGGCGACGGCGCGACGCTGCGGGTCGTCTCGGACACGTCTGTCGAGTTCCTACGCTGGTCGCTCTACGGCGACCCGGACGCCAAGAAGCGCATCTCCACCGACGCGACGCGCGGCGACATCGCCACCTTCGACGACCACCTCTGAGGCCCGCCCACGCCGACCTGGCCGACCGCGCCCGCCCCGCAGGACCGCCCGCCGGCAGACCAGCAGGCCCGCAAGATCGCGCAGTAACCAGGAAATAGTGGCCTCCCGCGACGCGGAGGCCACTATTTCCATGATGTTGTGCGATCTTGCGGCGGGGCGCGACGCAGGGCGGGCCCGACGCAGGGCGGGCCCGACGCAGGGCGGGGCGGCGTGCGAGGCCCGTCAGGCGGTGTGGTCGATGACGACCTTGCCGAAGGCGTCGCCGGAGTGCAGTCGGGCGAAGGCGTCCTCGACCCGGCTGAACGGGATGACGCTGTCCACCACCGGGCGCACCTCGTTGTCAGAGCAGAACGCCAGCAGCTCGTACAGCTCGCCGGGCGTGCCCATCGAGGTACCCAGGATCTCCAGCTGCATCGCGAAGACCCGGCGCAGGTTGACCGACGGCTCGTGCCCGGCGGTCGCGCCGGAGACCACGATCCGGGCCATCGGCGCGGCCGACTTCAGCGAGTGGTCGAAGGTGGCCGCGCCGACCGTCTCGATCACCACGTCGACCCGTTCCGGCAGCCGGGCACCGGGCTCCACGGCGATGGCGCCGAGGGCGGAGATCCGGTCCCGCTTGACGGCGTCGCGGCTGGTCGCGTACACCCGCTTGCCCATCGCGACGGCGAGCGCGACGGCCGCGGTGGCCACGCCACCGCCCGCGCCCTGGACCAGCACGCTGTCGGCGTCCGCGACGCGGCCCTTGGTGGTCAGCATCCGCCACGCGGTCAACCAGGCCGTGGGCAGGCACGCCGCGTCGGTCGCCGCCATGCCGTCGGGCAGCGGGATCAGGTTCGATCGTGGCACGGCCACCCGCTCGGCGAGCGTCCCGGCAAAGTGCTCGGAGAGGATGGAGACCCCGCGCGGGTCACCCGGAGTGACGACCACCGGGTAGACGACCACCAGGCGCCCCTCCGGGTCCAGGCCGACCGCGTCGCAGCCGAGGATCATCGGCAGCTGGGCCTCGGTGAGACCCACCCCACGCAGCGACCAGATGTCGTGGTGGTTGAGCGAGGTGGCCCGCAACTGCACGGTCACCCAGTCGTCGGCCGGAGGGGTCGGCTCGGGCCGCTCGCCGACGGTGAGCGCGGCGAGCGGATCGGCGTCGTCGAAACGGGAGGCAAAGGCAGCACGCATGATCGGCACGGTAACAAGCTGAGCGCTCGTTAAGAAGGTGGCTGGCGCACAGGCCGGCGGCGCATGCTGCGCCGGAGCGCCCCCGGCCGATGCGTCCTAGCGGCGGGCGACGCCGTCGCGGCGGGCGGCTTCGGCGACCGCCTCGGCCACGGCCGGCGCGACGCGCGGGTCGAGCGGGGACGGGACGATCGCGTCGGCGGTCAGGGACTCCGCCACCACACCGGCGATGGCGTCTGCGGCGGCGACCTTCATTCCCTCGGTGATCCGGGTGGCACCGGCGTCCAGCGCGCCGCGGAACACCCCGGGGAAGGCAAGCACGTTGTTGATCTGGTTGGGGTAGTCGCTGCGCCCGGTGGCCACCACCGCGACGTGCCGGGCAGCCACCTCGGGGTGCACCTCGGGGGTCGGGTTCGCCAGCGCGAACACGATCCCGCCGGGCGCCATTCCGGCCACCGCGGCCTCGGGAATCTGCCCACCGGAGACCCCGATCAGCACGTCCGCGTCGCGCAGCGCCTCGGTGATGTCGCCGTGGCGGCCCTCGGCGTTGGTGCTCGCCGCCAGCTCGGCCTTCGTGCCGGTCAGTTCGGTGCGGTGCCGGCCGATGATCCCCTTGGAGTCACAGACCACCACCTGGTCGGGGTTGACGCCCCCGGCGATCAGCATCTTCGTCACGGCCACGCCGGCCGCGCCCGCGCCGCTCACCGCCACCCGCAGGTCACCAAGCTTGCGGTCGAGCAGCGTCGCGGCGTTGCGCAGCGCGGCGAGCACCACGATCGCGGTGCCGTGCTGGTCGTCGTGGAAGACCGGGATGTCCAGCGCCTCGTCGAGCCGACGTTCGATCTCGAAGCAGCGCGGGGCGCTGATGTCCTCCAGGTTGATCCCACCGAACGACGGCGCGAGCGCCCGCACCACCGCGACGATCTCGTCCACGTCCTGGGTGTCCAGGCACACCGGCACCGCGTCCACCCCGGCGAACTGCTTGAACAGCACCGCCTTGCCCTCCATCACCGGCAGCGCGGCCCGGGGGCCGATGTTGCCCAGCCCGAGCACCGCCGAGCCGTCGGTGACCACCGCGACCGTGTGCGACACCCAGGTGTAGTCGTCCACCAGGGCGGGGTCGGCGGCGATCGCCTCACACACCCGGGCCACCCCCGGGGTGTACGCCAGGGAGAGGTCCTCCCGGCTGGTGAGCGGCACGGTCGAGGTAACGGCCATCTTGCCGCCCCGGTGCAGCAGGAAGACGGGATCAGCGGGGTCCACGGTGGACGAAGACATGGTGGTGACTCCAGGATCTGTCGAGCAGATGTGAGGCGGCCGGCCCCGCCGCGAGGTGGGCGGCGAGCGGTGGCACGCGGTGCGGGGGGTCACCCGGGCACTTTCCGAGCATAGTGTCGACACCACCCCTCGGATGTGAGCAGGGTCATAACTGACGGCGAGGTACCCGTCCGGGACGCGGCCAGTAGCGGGCCACCACCCGTCCGCGCACGTCGGCCACCCCGTACGCCCGGGAGTCGTCGGTGATCAGGTCGTTGTCGCCACGCAGCCACCAGCCGCCGTCCTGCGGCCGGACCGCACGCTTCACCACCAGCAGATCGGGCCGGGTTCGGAAGACCGCGACCACCACGTCGCCGACGCGGATCGGGCGGCCACCGGGACGAACCAGTACCGCGTCACCGTGCCGCAGGGTCGGGGCCATGGACGGGCCGGTCACCAGAACGGCGGTCAGCGGCCTGCGCAACCGGGGCACCTCAGCCGGGTGATCGGCGGCCACTGGTTTCACCTCCACCCGGTTCGGGGAGCATTCCCAGGAGTAATGTCGCCTTTGATCATCGCAAACTTCCCATGGAGGATCCCGATGCGACTTCCGCGCATCCTTGCGCCCCGCGTCACCGCGAGCGCTCACTGCGACCTGCCGTGCGGTGTCTACGACCCGGCTCAGGCCCGGATCGAGGCCGAATCGGTCAAAATGATCTGCGAGAAGTACCAGGCGAACACCGACCCGGAGTTCCGCACCCGCGCCATCATCATCAAGGAGCAGCGCGCCGAGCTGGTCAAGCACCACCTCTGGGTGCTCTGGACCGACTACTTCAAGCCGGCGCACTTCGAGAAGTACCCGAACCTGCACAGCCTGTTCAACGAGGCCACCAAGCTCGCCGGCGCCGGTGGCGTCAAGGGCAGCCTCGACCCGGCCACCGCCGACAAGCTGCTCGGGAAGATCGACGAGATCTCGAAGATCTTCTGGGAGACCAAGAAGGCGTGACCTCACCGGTCATCCCGACGATCCGGCCGGCACGTCCCGAGGACGTGCCGGCCGTCGTCGCCATGGTGCACGAGCTGGCCGAGTACGAACGCGCCCCGGAGCAGTGCCACCTCACCACCGAGCAACTGACCGCGGCCCTGTTCTCGACCGCTCCAGGTCGCGGCGTGGCGTCAGACGCGCCGAGCTGGAGCGGTCGTACGACTGCTCCGGCGCTCTTCGGTCACGTCGCGGTGGACGGGCACGACGAGCCGGTCGGTTTCGCGCTGTGGTTCCTCAACTTCTCCACCTGGGCCGGCGTGCACGGCATCTACCTGGAGGACCTCTACGTCCGGCCGGCCGCCCGGGGCACCGGCGCCGGCCGACTGCTGCTCGCGACGTTGGCCGACATCTGCGTACGACGCGGCTACCGGCGGCTGGACTGGTGGATGCTCGACTGGAATCCGGCCGCCGGCTTCTACGCCTCGATCGGCGCCGAGCAGATGAGCGAGTGGGTTCCCTACCGGCTCAGTGGCGACGCGCTCCGCGAGCTGGCCGGCCAGGCCACCACCGCCGGCACGCGTACGGGCGGCTGACCGGGTAGAGTCCCCGACCGGGGGGATGAGGCGTGACTCAACTGACTGGCCAGCCAGCGACCGACGACGACGTGGTGCACCTCACGGTGCCTGCCGACGGCGGTTACCTCGGCGTGCTTCGTACCGCCACCGCCGGTCTCGCGGCCCGGTTGCAGTTCGCGCTCGACGAGATCGAGGATCTGCGGATCGCGGTCGACGAGGCGTGCGCCATGCTGCTCGCCATCGCCACCCGTGACGCCGAGTTGGAGTGCCGCTTCGCGGTCACCGAGGACGCGCTGACCGTCGAGGTGACCGTGCCGACCGTGCGTGGTGCCACCCTGCCCGCCGAGTCGTCCTTCGCCTGGAAGGTGCTCACCGCGCTGACCACGTCGGCGTCCGCCACGTCCGCCGACGGTCGGGCCACGATCGCGCTGCTCACCCGCCGCTCCGGCGGTTACTGACCGACCCCGACGGGCCGGCGCGGTCACTCGAAGCCGAGGGCGCGGGTCGTCGGAGGGCAGATCAGCAGCCAGGCCACGCCCAGGCCGAGCGCCATCAGTGGCACGCCCAGCCAGCCCAGCCCCGCCTGGATCATGAACCACCCGATCGGCAGCAGCATCAGCTGAAGCACGATCGCCGGGGCCCGTGCGCCCGCCTGACGGCGCAGCAGCGCCCGGCCCAGCGCCCAGAGCACCACGGCCGCCCCGATGGCGAACACGGTCACCAGCAGCGCCGCCAGCAGGTCGGTGCGGGTGGCCGTGAGATCGGCCCAGACCAGCCAGACCGCGATCAGCCCGACGACGGCCGCCTCCGCCCACAGCAGCCGGACCGCCCAGCGGAGCGTGACGGGGATCGGGTCCGAGTCGATGGTCACGCGCGCCACGATACCCGGGCTGCCGAGAGGTACAGTGCCGCCCATGCGGGCCGTCCTGGTGGTCAATCCGAAGGCCACCACCACCAGCGAACGCAGCCGGGACGTGCTCGTCCGGGCGCTGCGCAGCGAAGTCGATCTCAGCGTGCGCTACACCCGGCGGCGCGGGCACGCCGTGGCGTTGGCCCGGGAGGCAGCCGCGGAGGGGGTCGACCTGGTCGTCACCCTGGGTGGCGATGGCACGGTGAACGAGGTGGTGAACGGCCTGATGACGGCCGAACCGCCGAGTCGCACCGGCGATGCCCCGATGGCCGAGCGGCTGCCCGCCCTGGCGACCGTCCCCGGTGGCTCGACAAACGTCTTCGCCCGCGCGGTGGGTCTGCCCCGGGAGTGGCCGGAGGCCACCAGCATGATCCTGGAAGGGCTGCGGCTGGGCCGAAGCCGGACGGTGGGGCTGGGCCTCGCCGACGACCGCTACTTCACCTTCTGCGCCGGGTTCGGCCTCGACGCCGCGGTGATCCACCGGGTGGAGCAGGCCCGGCGGAAGGGGCGGGTGTCCACGCCGTCGCTCTATCTCCGTTCGATCATGAACCAGTACTTCCTCGCCTCGGACCGGCGGCACCCGGCGATTGTCCTGGAGCGTCCGGGTGAGGCGGCGGAGGCCGAGCTGGCCACCGTCATCATCCAGAACACGGCGCCCTGGACGTACCTCGGCGACCGGGAGGTCAACCCGAACCCGGCGGCGTCGTTCGATCTCGGGCTGGATGTGCTGGCCCTACGTCAGCTCCGGGTGGCTAGCACAACACGGACAGTGACGCAGTTCCTGTCCCGGCAACCGAATCCTCGCGGCCGGCAGGTGTTACGACTCCATGACACGGCGGAGTTCACGCTGGTCTCCAGCCGCCCGCAGGCGTTCCAGCTGGACGGGGACTATCTCGGCGAGCGGGAGAAAGTCAGATTCACCTCCGTTCCCGCCGCACTGAGAGTAATCTGCTAGGTCTCGGGTACTGCCCTTGGTCGACACGGTGGCCACAACCGATCGACATGGTCGCCGCCACACCGAGGGGCAGGTGCCGGAAATGTCAGCAATGTCACGCGGACTGTACTATATTGATCCTCGACTGTGGCACGGCGGGTAACCAGGAAAGCACTGGAACCCGGACAAATGGGTTGTGGGCTTGCTCACCGCCCGGAGTTTTTCCGAGCGTCACCCTTGACATCGCGACTGTTCGTGAAAGTATTCACAAGCGGACTTGAGTTACCGGGACATTGCCTGGATATGCTCGTCAGGTTGAGCTGTTCCAGCAGGTCCCCGGCGCTGAACGCCTGCTCACGCACTGCCGAATGGACGGACGCTAACTGTCACCATCGGCACTGCGGATGCATATAGGAAAAGCACGACAAGCAATTGTTCGCCACCCATCCAGAATGAGGAGTGTTGCCGCCATGGACTGGCGTCACCATAGTGTCTGCCGCGACGAGGACCCAGAGCTGTTCTTCCCGATCGGGACGTCTGGACCGGCTCTGCTGCAGGTCGAGCAGGCCAAGGCCGTCTGCAGGCGCTGCTCCGTGACCGACCAGTGCCTTCAGTGGGCACTCGAGTCTGGTCAGGACGCCGGCGTCTGGGGCGGAATGAGCGAGGAGGAGCGGCGCGCTGTCAAGCGGCGCGGCGGTCTCCGGGTGCTGCGCGCTCACTCCGCCTGATCCCCAACGACACAGCTGTACGCCCCGGTGGGTTCGCCCGCCGGGGCGTTCCGCTGTCCGGTGCCGGGTCACCGTGCCGGCACGGGTCAGCCCGTCGACGCCAGCACCGGCCGGTCGTCGACCCGACTCAGCACCAACTCGACCAGCTCCGGTGCGTCGGTCAACGGCGCGGCGACCGCCACCGCGCCCGCCGCCCGCGCCGCCTCGGTCACCGCGTCGTGGAACAACCCCGGTGCCAGGAAGTACGCGGACACCGCGATCCGGCGCGCGCCGGACGCCCGTAGCCGGGACACCGCCACGCCGGCCGCCGGTGGGGCCGCCGAGGCGTACGCCACCCGGCAGGGCACCCCGAACTCCACGCCGAGCGCGTCGGCTACCCGGCCCACCGAGCGGCGCGCCCGGGCGTCCCGGGTGCCCGCCGCGGCCAGCACCAACGCGTCGAAGCGGCCCGGACGCGTCTCACTGAGCCGCCGGCACAACCCGGCCAGCAGCCCGGGATCGGGCGTGTCGTCCGCCGGGCCGAGCACATCGGTCACCCGTACCGCCAGCGGTGGTCCGGACCCCGTAGCCGCGGCCACCGCCGCCGGGATGTCCACCCGATGGTGGTACGCGGCGGTCAGCAGCAGCGGCACCAGCACCGCCCGGCGGTGACCGGCCACGGCCAGGTCACGCAGCACCTCGGTCGGCCCCGGCTCGGTGTGGTCCAGCCAGCTCGCCCACACCGGTGTGCCCGGCCGGGCCGCCGACACCGCCCGAGCCAGCGCCCGGGTGGCATCGGCCGCCCGTGGATCACGGCTGCCGTGCGCGACCAGCACCACCGGGTCCGCCCCGCCGGCCGCACCGGGACCGGTCCGGGTCGTCGCCGGCGAGGTCAGACGTGCAGCCCGCACTCGGTCTTCTCGAACATGGCCCACCGGCCGGCCCGCGCGTCCTCGCCGGCCTTCGTCCGGCGGGTGCACGGCCAGCAGCCGATCGACCCGTAACCCTGCTTGAACAGCTCGTTCACCGGCACGTTGAAGCGGGCGATGTAGGAGTCCACATCCTTCTGCGACCAGGCCGCGATCGGGTTGACCTTGACCTTGCCGCGACGCGCGTCGAAGGTCACCACCGGCGTGTTGGCCCGGCTCGGCGACTCGTCCCGCCGCAGACCGGCGGCCCAGGCGTCGTACCCGGTCAGCGCCCGCTCCAGCGGCTCCACCTTGCGCAGCTGGCAGCAGTCGTCCGGCGACTTGTTGAACAGCCGGGGACCGTACTGGCCGTCCTGCTGGCCGACGGTGAGCCGGGGGCGGATCGACCGGACGTTCACCGGCAGCGTCCGGGCGACCTCGTCGCGTACCCGCAGCGTCTCGGGGAAGTGCAGGCCGGTGTCGAGGAAGACCACGTCCACCCCGGGTGCCACCCGGGACACCAGGTGCGCCAGCACGGCGTCGGCCATCGAACTGGTGACGCAGAACCGCTCACCGAAGGTCTGCGCCGCCCAGCGGGCGATCTCCAGTGCCGGGGCGCCCTCCAGGTCCCGAGCGGCCTGCTCGGCCAGGGCCCGCAGCTCGTCCGGGTCGCGCCGGGCCGGGTCGGCCGGCGTCGAGCCGCCCGGGCCCACCAGACGCAGGCTCGCGGCCGAGACGAGACTCATGACGTCACCGTCCGGCTGAGCAGCCCGGTGAACTTCACCGAGAAGACCCGGGTGCAGGCGTGGCACTCCCAGGCGCCGTGCCCCGCCTCGTGCGGCCGCAGGTCCTCCTCGCCGCAGTACGGGCAGTACAGAGGTGCCGCTCGGTTCTCGCTGCTCATCGCAGTTCCTCCTCGTCGACTCTGATCACCCAGTTGGCGAACGTCTCGCCCTCGCTCCGACCGGCCAGGTAGCGACGGGCCAGCCGTTCCACGTACTCCGGAAGCTCCTCGGCGGTGGTCTTCAGGCCGCGCAGCTTGCGGCCGAAACCGGCGGTCTGCCCCTGGGCCATGCCCAGCCCGCCGCCCAGGTGCACCTGGAAACCCTCGACCTGCCGGCCGTCCGGGCCGACCACCAGTTGACCCTTGAGCCCGATGTCGGCCACCTGGGTGCGCGCGCACGCGTTCGGGCAGCCGTTGATGTGGATCGAGATGTCCGCGTCGAAGTCGCGCAGCCGCTGCTCCAGCCGGGCCACCAACTCCTCGCCGCGGGCCTTCGTCTCGACGATGGCGAGCTTGCAGTACTCGATGCCGGTGCAGGCCATCGTGCCGCGCCGCCAGGCCGACGGCCGGGCCTCCAGACCGATCCCGCGCAGCGCGTCGACAAGCGACTCCGTCCGCTCCGACGGCACGTCGAGCACCAGCAGCTTCTGGTACGGGGTGAGCCGCACCCGGTCGCTGCCGTGCGCCTCGACCACGTCGGCCAGCTGGCTGAGCTGTGCGCCGGAGACCCGCCCGACCACCGGGGCGGCGCCCACGTAGTGCCGCCCGTCGGCCTGCTCGTGCACGCCCACGTGGTCGACCGGCTTCGACGGCAGGACCGGCGCCGGGCCGTCGAGCAGCGTACGGCCGAGGTAGTCCTTCTCCAGGACCTCACGGAAGCGCTCCACGCCCCAGTCGGCCACCAGGAACTTCAACCGGGCCCGGTTGCGCAGTCGACGGTAGCCGTAGTCGCGGAAGATCCCGACCACCCCGGCCCACACGTCCGGCACCTCGGTCAGCGGCACCCAGACGCCGAGCCGCTTGGCGAGCATCGGGTTGGTGGAGAGGCCCCCGCCGACCCAGACGTCGAAACCGGGCCCGTGCTCGGGGTGGTCGACACCGAGGAAGGCGATGTCGTTCGACTCGTACGGGGTGTCCACCAGCCAGGAGATCGACGTCTTGAACTTGCGGGGCAGGTTGGAGAACTGCTTGTCGCCGACGTACCGGGAGACGATCTCGTCGATCGCCGGGGTCGGGTCGAGCAGCTCCTCGCGGGCCACCCCGGCGACCGGGCTGCCCAGCACGATCCGGGGGCAGTCGCCGCACGCCTCGGTGGTCTGCAGGCCGACCGACTCCAGCCGACGCCAGATCTCCGGCATGTCCTCGACCCGGATCCAGTGGTACTGGATGTTCTGCCGGTCGGTGATGTCGGCGGTGTCCCGCGCGAACTCCCGGGAGATGTCCGCGATCACCCGCAGCTGGGCCAGGCTGAGTTGGCCGCCGTCGATGCGGACCCGGAGCATGAAGAACTCGTCCTCCAGCTCGTGCGGCTCCAGCACGGCGGTGCGCCCGCCGTCGATGCCCGCCTTGCGCTGGGTGTAGAGGCCCCACCAGCGGAACCGGCCCCGCAGGTCCTGTGGGTCGATGGAGGCGAAGCCACGGTGCGCGTAGATGTTCTCGATGCGGGCCCGGACGTTGAGCGGGTCGTCGTCCTTCTTGATCCGCTCGTTGGGGTTGAGCGGCTCGCGGTGGCCGAGCGCCCACTGACCCTCACCCCGTGGCCGGCGCGGCGCTCGGGTCGGGCGAGCCGTCGGGTCCTCGGAACGGGCCGGGATGCTGCTGACCGCCATCGCGGCGTCCTCCGTTGTCTGCTGTGCCTCGGGGTACGCGGGGCGCGGCGGCCGGCCCGGCGAAGCGGGCGGGACAACGGTGTCTGAGACAGCCGGCGCGGAGCGCGCCCGAGACAGAATGGTCGGGCGTCGTCAGTAAGCCGGACAGATCGCGCTGCGCACGCGGCCGTAATCGACGTGGCGACGTGCCACGAAGCGGCGGACGACTGCGGCGGTCATGGGCCCATGCTGCCACACCTCATGGGGGCCGGCCAATGTCCACGTGCTGGATCCCACATCACGGGCCTGGGGTCAGCCGACCAGCTGGTCACCAAGGACAGTCCGGGCATAACGCACCACCCGCCCCTGTCGTACGCCGGCAATCAGGCCGTTGTCCCGCAGCGTGGTGAGGTGGTGCGACGCGGTCGCCGGCGCGAGACCCAGCATCGCGGCCAACTCGCCGGTGCTCAGCGGCGAGTCGAGCAGGCTGAGCGCCGCCGCCCGGGTACCGCCGAGCAGGGCGCCCAATGCCGGGCTGGGCGGCGGCGAGTCCCACAGCCCGCCCAGCCCGGTGGGCGGATAGCAGAGGGCGGGCCCGGCGTCGCCCTCCATGATCGCGTGCACCGTCGGGCCGGAGAACGAGGTGGGCAGCAGCGTCCACGGGCGTCCGTCCAGGGCGGCCGGCCGGGTCGTGCCGACGGCGACCCGCAGCGCCGCGCCGTCCCACCGGATCAACGGGTGCACGTCGCGGAGCAGGGTGCGCCCGCCCTGCTCGGCGGCGAGCAGCGTCCGCCGCCGGATGTCGGCCAGCGCGAGCGCCCGCAGCCGGGGCCAGTCCGGTGCGATCAGCAGGGTGAAGTACCGGTGCAGCTGCACGACCAGCTCGTCCGGGGTCAGCCGGGGTGCGCCGGCCCGCTCCAGTTGCCGCCGCACCCGGGACGGGTCGGTGCCGGCGACCGCCCGCAACTCGGCGGCCAGGTTCGGCGCCACCCCGATCGGGGTGAGGAAATCCGGCACGTAGCCGTTGGACGACCCGAGTACCGCCAGTAGCGGTTCCAGGCCGGCACCCGGCAGCAACCGCTCCGCGCGCTCCCGCCACGGACGGTGCATCCAGTACTTCGCCGGCTTGCGTAACGCCCAGGAACTGGCCACCAGCTCGGCCAGGGGCGAGTGCACGAACCGGACCCGGCTCAGGTCGTCGGGCGAGAACCGAACCTCGATCACCCACGGATTCGACCACGTTCGAACGGTTCGGCGACAGCGCGGAGCGGCCCGACGATCCTCATATGGAGTACAGGCAACTGGGCCGGTCGGGCCTGCGCGTCAGCGCGGTCGCGTACGGCAACTGGGTCACCCACGGCAACCAGCTCGACGACGACGCGGCGGCCGCCTGCGTGGCCGCCGCCCTGGACGCGGGCATCACCACGTTCGACACCGCCGACCGATACGCCCAGGGGCGGGCCGAGGAGGCGTTGGGCAAGGCGCTGAGCGGCGTCCGCCGCAGCTCGATCGAGCTGTGCACGAAGGTGTGCCTGCCGGTCGGGCCGGGGGCCAACGACGCCGGGCTGTCCCGCAAGCACATCATCGAGGGCTGCCACGCCTCGCTGAGCCGGTTGGGCACCGACTACGTCGACCTATATCAGGCGCACCGGTACGACGACAGCGTGCCGCTGGAGGAGACGATGCTCGCCTTCGCCGACCTGGTCCGCCAGGGCAAGGTGCTCTACGTCGGCGCCTCCGAGTGGACCGCCCCGCAGTTGCGCGCGGGCCTGCGGCTCGCCGCCGAGCTGCACATCCCGTTCATCGCCAACCAGCCGCAGTACTCGATGCTGTGGCGGGTGGTGGAGGCCGAGGTGTCGCCCGCCTGCGCTGACCTCGGCCTGGGCCAGCTCGCCTGGGCGCCCCTCGCGATGGGTGTGCTGACCGGTCGGTACGAACCTGGCGGACGTCCGCCCGCGGGCTCCCGGGCCACCGACGGCTTCGGTGGCTCGTTCATCGCCCGCTACTCCTCGGAGCTGCTGCTCTCCCGGGTAGGCCAGCTCCGGCCGATCGCCGAGGCCGCCGGCTGCACGATGGCCCAGTTGGCGGTGGCGTGGGTGCTGCGTCGGCCGACCGTGGCGGCCGCGATCGTCGGCGCGTCCCGGTCCGAGCAGCTCGCCGAGACGGCCAAGGCCGCCACGGTACGGCTCGACGACGAGCTGCTGGCCCGGATCGACGCCGTTCTCGACGAGCTCGTGGAGCGTGATCCGGCGAAGACCGCCCGACCGAACGACGTGATGCCCGCCTGGCGCCCACCGCCTGCCGCCGGCTGACGCCCACGGAGGGGGTAGCCGTGGCAGGCTCGGACCGTGGGGCAAATGTCCGAGAGGTCGGCCGGGGCGGCGTGGGAGCACCTGCGCCGCCTGCCGGTCTGGCTCCCCCCGGCGCTGGTGACCCTGGCGGTGACAGTGACCGGGCTCGGCTCCGCCCAGCTCTGGCGTGACGAACTCGCGACGTGGAGCGCGGCCACCCGGTCACCCGGCGACCTGGCCCGGCTGGCCGGCACCATCGACGCCGCCACCGGGCCGTACTACCTGCTGATGCACGTCTGGACCAGCGTCTTCGGTGACTCCACGATCGCCCTGCGCGTACCGGCCGTGCTGGCGATGACCGTGGCCGCCGGGCTGCTCGCCGTGCTCGGCGCGCGGCTCGTCGACAGGCGCGGCGGCCTCTTCGCCGGGCTGCTGTTCGCGGTGCTCCCCGGCACCTCCCGCTACGGGCAGGAGGCTCGCCCGTACGCGCTGGCCACCATGCTCGCCGTGCTCGCCACAGTGCTGCTGGTGACCGCGCTGCGTCGACCGAGTTGGGCCCGTTGGGCCGGTTACGCCGCCGCCGTCGCCGCTCTCGGGCTCATCCACCTGATCGCGCTCACAGTGCTCGCCGCCCACGCGCTGGTCGTCCTCATCGCCTGGTGGCGCGGCCCGACCCCGGCCGGCATCGTCACCCCGGCCGAGCCCGACGCCGAGCGGGACCGCCGGGTGTGGCGGTGGCTGGTCGCCGTGGTGCCGGTCGCGCTGCTGGCCGGCCCGCTGCTGGTCAAGGCCCGGACCCAGCAGTCCCGGCAGTTGAACTGGGTCCACCTGGCCCGGCTGGACGACCTGACCGCGCTGCCCGGCGGCGTGGCCCAGAGCAGTGTGGTCGGTGGCCTGCTGGTCGGGGTCGCCGCGCTGGGCGCGGCCCGGCTCGGGCGACGCGCCCTGCTGCCGGTCAGCGCGGTGCTGCTGCCCGTACTGCTGCTCTTCGCCGCCGGCACTGTCGTACCACTGTGGGTGCCCCGGTACCTGGTCTTCGTGGCGCCCTTCGCGTGTCTGCTGGCGGGCGCGGCGCTGGCCGCCGTGGCCGCACCGGCCGCGCTCGTCGTGGTGGTGCTGGCCGGGCTGCTCGGTCTACCCGACCAGGCCGCGCTGCGACGGACCCACGAGTGGCCGCGCAGCGCGCCGGTGGACTACGCCGGGGCGGCACGGGTGATCGCCGACGGTCAACGGCCGGGGGACGCGGTCGTCTACTCGCCCCGGCACAGTTGGCTCTTCCTCGACCTCGGCATCGAGTACCACCTCGGCGACCCACCACGCGACGTGCTGGTCACCGAGGACGAGGTGCGCCGCGGCGATCTGTGGGCCGCGGAGTGCCCCCAGCCAGCCCAGTGCCTGGCCGGTACGCCACGGGTGTGGCTCGTTGTCTCTGGCCGGCACGCCGAGCCGCTGGCCGCCGTGCCCGGCGCCAAGGGCGACGCGCTACGGACGGACTTCACAGTCACCCAAGCCTGGCAGCGCCCCGGCCTCACCGTCGCCCTGCTGACCAGCCGCCCCGCCCGCTGACCGGTCCGTCCGTGGGCAGGCCGGCGGTCCGCGCACCTCGTTGAGTCTGATGCCGGTGAATCATCAAGATGACTCACCGGCATCACGCTCATCCAGACATCCGCTCCCCGACGCGGACCCGGCCGAGCGGGAGGCGGAAGCCGGGCGGCGGGCGGCGGTCAGGCCTGCGAGCGGCCGTCGTGGGCGCTGCGGGCCAGCGGGACGACAAGCACGGCCTCGGTGCCACCGTTGGCGCCGGCGCGCAGTTCGATGGTGCCGCGCAGCTCCCCGGTGATCAGGGCTCGGACGATCTGGAGGCCGAGCCGGCTGCCGCGTTCGGCGTCGAAGTCCGGGGGTAGCCCGCGCCCGTTGTCGGTCACCGAGACGTGCAGCATCTTGCGGAACCGGTGCGCGGAGACCACCACCTCGGGTCGCATCGACGGGTCGACGTCGGCAGCGGCGACCGGCACCATTCCGGAGGCGGCGGGTACGGGGGCCTCCTCCGCCTCGTCGGCTGGCGGGAAGCCGTGCTCGACGGCGTTGAGCAGCAACTCGTTGAGGACCATCACCAGCGAGGTGGCGATCTCCGCCGGCAGTACGCCGAAGCTGCCCCGCCGCCGCATGCCGACGCTCACCTCGGTCGCCGCGACCTCGGTGGCCGCGCTGGCCACCCGGTCGACGATGCCGTCGAACTCCACCGCCTCGTCGCTGGACATGGAGAGCGTCTCGTGCACCAGGGCGATCGAGGCGACCCGACGGACCGACTCCTCCAACGCGACCCGGGCCTCCGGCATGGACACCCGGCGGGCCTGCAACCGCAGCAGCGCGGCCACCGTCTGGAGGTTGTTCTTCACCCGGTGGTGGATCTCCCGGATGGTGGCGTCCTTGGTGATCAGTGCCCGGTCCCGGCGGCGGACCTCGGTGATGTCCCGGACCAGCACCAGCGCGCCGATCGGCACCCCGGCCGGCATCAGCGGCAGCGCCCGGGTGAGCATCGTGGCACCTCGCGCGTCGATCTCCCGGCGGGGCGGCGCCTCACCGCGCAGCGCGGCCAGGATCCCGTTCGAGGCCTCGGTGCCGTCCAACGGGTCACCGGCCAACCGGCGGTGCAGCGCGGCCAGGTCCTCCCCCACCAGGTGGGAGGCGTAGCCCAGTCGGCGGTACGCGGACTGCGCGTTCGGGCTGGCGTAGGTGACCTTCCCGCCGGCGTCGAGCCGGACCAGGCCGTCGCCGACCCGGGGCGCCGAGGTGGTCTCACCCGGATGCCGCGGCGGCGGGAAGGTGCCGTCCGCGATCATCTGCGCCAGGTCGTCGGCAGTGGTCAGGTAGTTGAGTTCCAGCTGACTGGGCGTACGCGCGGTGGAGAGGTTGGTGTCCCGCCCCACCACGGCGATCACCTCGCCGGCCTCCCCCTCGGCGGTCCGCAACCGCACCGGGATCGCCTCGTGCCGGGCCGGCACGTCGCCGTACCAGACCGGGTCGCCCTCGCGCCAGATCCGGGCCTGGGAGTACGCCACGCCCAGGTGCGCCACCTCCGGCCCGCCGACGATCCGACCCACCTGGTCGTCCTGGTACGCGGTCGGTGCGGTGGTCGGGCGGACCTGGGCGACGCAGAGGAACGTGCCGTCGGCGTCGACCGGCACCCAGAGCAGCAGGTCGGCGAAGGACAGATCGGAGAGCAGTTGCCAGTCGCCGGCGATCCGGTGCAGGTGGTCGATGTCGGCCGGACGGAGATGGGTGTGCTCCTCGGCGAGGTCGCGCAGCGTGGACACGGTGACCAGGGTGCCACGCCGCGCCTCACATCGTCGCGGTGACCTTCTTCAACCCGCGCGGCGCGTCCGGGTCCTCGCCCCGGGTGAGCGCCAGGGCCAGCGCCAACCGCTGCATCGGCAGGATGTCCAGCAGCGGGGCGTACCGCTCGTCGACCTCGGGAACGGCCAGCCGGGTGGCGCCCGGTACGTCGGCGGAGCCGACCACCACGACGTCGGCGCGGCGTTCGCCGAGGCGGGGCAGCACCTCACCCATCGAACGGCCACCGGGGCCGGAGCCGACCACGGCGAGCACCGGGACCTCCGGGTCGGTCATCGCGAGCGGGCCGTGCAGCAGGTCGGCACCGGAGAAGGCGAGCGCCGGCAGGTACGAGGTCTCCATCAGCTTCAGCGCGGCCTCCCGGGCGGTCGGGTAGGCGTACCCCCGGCCGGTGGTGACCAGCTGACGGGCGAACCGGTAGCGCGGGGCTAGCTGGGCCGGGGTGCCGTCGGCCAGGGTGCGGGTGGCCAGCTCGGGCAGCGCGTCGAGCGCCTCCCGTTCGGTCTTCGGGAGCACGCCGTCGCCGGCCCGGATTCCCTCCACCAGCATCAGCAGGGCGAGCAGCTCGGCGGTGTACGTCTTGGTGGCGGCCACCGCCCGCTCGTGCCCGGCGGCGATGTCGACGCTCAGCTCGGCCACGTCGACAAGCGGCGAGTCGGGGGCGTTGGTCACCGCGAGGGTCAGCGCCCCGGAGGCTCGGGCGGCGCGCAGCACCTCGGCCAGGTCGGGCGAGCCGCCGCTCTGGCTGACACCGACGACCAGTGCGTCGGACAGGTCGGGGCGGGCCCCGAACAGGGTGACGACGCTGGGCGAGGCGAGCCCGGCGGGCAGGCCGAGCCGGATCTCGGTCAGGTAGGCCCCGTAGAGGGCCGCGTGATCGGAGGTGCCCCGCGCGGTGAAGACCACGTGCCGTGGCCGGCGTTCGGCGATGACCGCCGCCACCCGGGCGATCTCGGCGGCGTTGGCAGCGGAGAGCAGGCGCGCGTAGCCAGCCGGCTGCTCCTCGATGTCGGCGGCCATGCCAGCCCCTGCACGTGTCACGGAAACCCCTCCCCCTGCGCGATTGCCGCGCGATTCTTGCTCAGTCTTGCACTTTTAAGCGTATCTCAGCAATCGAACGAGCAGGACTGCGCAGGTGATCACCAGTTGATCTCAACATCAACTAAGCTTTACCCGCTGCACCCGGTCCAACTGCCACGAGAGGACGACGTGCCCGAGGGAACGGACGATCCCGCGCTCTCCGCGACGGAGGAGCTGGCGCTCGCCCGGCTGGCACTCGACGAGGGCGACCTGCACCACGCCGCCGGCCACCTCGCCGGCGCGTTGGCACGGGCCCCCACCCTCCCGGAGGTGCACGAGACGCTGGCCCGACTCGCCGCGACGAGCGGTGGTGGTCTCGACCTCTTCCCGATCAACCACCACACCTTCGTGGGTGCGGTGGTCGCCCGCGCCCACCTTCTCGCCACCGCCGGCCGTCCCGCCGAAGGGCTGGAGCTGCTGGCCGCGGCGACGGCGCACGCGCCCGGCACCGAGTGGGCCGGCGTGCCCTGGGTCACCGCGCCCGAGCTGGCCGAACGGCTGGACCCGGAGCACATCGCCCGCGTCCTCATGCAGGTCTGCGCCGTGCTGCCCGACCCGGTGCCGCGGATCGCCCGGCCCCCGCTGACCCCGTACCTCACGCTCGCCCGCAACGCGGCCACCGTGCATCCCGAACACGGCCTGCTGCTGGGCGCGGCGTCCGCGCTGGCCCGGCGCCTCGGCGAGGTCGAGCTGGCGGTCCGCTGGGCTACCCGAGGGGTACGCGCACAGCCCTCGAAGATGGGCGAGGTGTGGCTCGGGTACGCGTACCGCAGCTCCGGCCGCACCCGCGACGGCCTCGCGGCCCTCGGTCGGGCCGTCGAGCTGGACCCCGACGACCTGGCGATCTACGCGGACATCGCCGGCACCCTGGCCGAGATCGGCCGGCTGGACGAGGCGTTGGAGTGGACCGAGCGGGCGCTGGCGCGCGATCCGTCGTTCGACTGCGCGGTGCACACCGCCCACCGCCTGCGGCACCTGCGCGACGGTGACCTCGCCCACCTGGTCGCGCTGGCCGACTTCGTGCGGGACCACCCGGACGACAGCCACGAGCACGGCGACCTGGCCCAGTGCTGCCGAGGCCGGCCCTGGCTCGGCCAACTCACCCCGGCCGGCGGGCCCCTGGTCGACGCGATGCGCCAGGCGGTGGCCGATGACGACAACGGTCTCGGCGGTGCCGTACGCCTACCCGCCGCCGCTCCGCCGAGCGCGGTCGGTACGGCGATCTCCACCGCCCCCGGGCTGCGGATCGAGGTCGTCGGCGCGTTGGAGCCCGACCCGCGTGAGCCCCGACGGGCGACCGCTCAGCGGTTGTGGCACTACGCGGACGCCGTCCCCAAGCCCGCGCTGGCGGCGCCGTCGGCGACAGCTGTCGAACGGATCGGGCAGATCGCCCACCCGGCGTGGGCGCACCCACCGGCGGCGTACGACGCGGCGGTGGGCCTGGCCGGCCTCGACCTGGCCGACCTGCTCGGCCTGTTGGTGCACCCGCCGGCGGCGCCGGCCAACGCGGTGGGCCGACTGCTGGCCGCCCACGATCCGTCGGTCTGGGTCCGTGGCGTGCAGGTGTGGGCCTGCCTGGGGCTGCTGCACCACCGCACCGACGAGCCGTGGGAGGGCTCGACCCGGCGCCGGGTGCTGCTCGACCTGATCTGGGGCGTCGAGGACTGGGTCACCGAGGCGGCGCTGTTCGCTCTGGTCACCGCAGCCTGGGTGGACCCATCGGTGCGGTCGGACGTGGCCCGGGTGGTGGCGGAGCGGCTGGCCGACGCGGCTGCCGTGGCACGGAGCCGACCGGTCCCGATCGCCGCGTCGCTGGCTCACGTGGCACTCGCCGCCCCACAGTTGGACCCGGCGACCGCGGCACTGGCCACCGAGCTGCTCGGCGCCCACTCCCCCCGACTTCCCCGCCCCCGCAACCCCCTGCGCCGCCTCTGGCAACGTCTGAGCAAGGGCGCGCCGCGCCGACCGTGACGGTCGACGCGGCGCGTTGTCGCGGTTGGGTCAGGCGACCGGGGCGGCCTTGCCGAGGGCGACCTCGGCCTCCTCCTCCGGGGTGGCCTGCGGCGGCGCCTCGTTCGCGGTGCGCAGCGGGATCTCCTTGATGAACCAGGCGAGCACCGGGATCACGATGGTGAACAGCACCGCCCAGAGGAAGACGTGCGAGATGGCGTCGGAGAGACCACCGAGCACCGCCTCGCGCGCCTGGGCGGGCAGGTCCTTGAGCTTCTCCAGGTCCATCCCGGCGCCGGCCTCGCCGCCGCCGAAGGCCCGACCGCCCTCGGAGCTGGCCAGCCGGTTGGCGAAGATCGCGCCGAACAGCGAGATGCCGAACGAGCCACCGATCGACCGGAAGAAGGTGGCCGCGCCACTGGCCGCGCCAAGGTCCTTCTGCTCCACGCTGTTCTGCGCGATCAGCATCGAGGTCTGCATGAGGAAGCCCATGCCGACGCCGAGCACGACCATGTACAGCGAGGACATCAACTTGCTGGTGTCGGTGTCGAGCATGGACAGCAGCGCCATGCCCGCGGTCATCACCACGCCACCGATGATCGGGTACGCCCGGTACTTGCCGTTGCGGGTGATCGCCCGGCCGATGACCAGCGAGACGACAAGCATGCCGAACATCAGCGGCAGCAGCAGCAGACCGCTGTTGGTGGCCGACGCACCCTGCACGGTCTGCTGGTAGAGCGGCAGGAAGTTCATCGCGCCGAACATCGCGAAGCCGAGCAGGAAGCCGATCACCGAGATCAGCGCGAAGTTGCGGTTGGCGAACAGCGCCAGCGGCAGGATCGGTTCCTGGACCCGGCGTTCCACCAGGCCGAAGACGACCAACGCGAGCACGGCGAGCACGGCCAGGCCGAGGATTTGCGGCGACGTCCAGTCGTACTCGTTGCCACCCCAGGTGGTGATGAGCACGATCGCGGTGATGCCCACCGAGAGCAGCCCGGCGCCGAGCCAGTCGATCCGGTGCTCGGTGCGGTACTTCGGCAGGTGCATGGTGGTGATCAGCACGAGCAGCGCGACGCCACCCAGCGGCAGGTTCACGTAGAACGCCCAGCGCCAGGAGAGGTGGTCGGTGATGAAGCCGCCGGCCAGCGGGCCGGCGACCATGGCGATGGCCATGATGCCGGCGATCATGCCCTGGTAGCGCCCGCGCTCGCGGGGCGGCACCAGGTCACCGATGATCGCCATCACGCCGACCATGAGGCCGCCGGCGCCGAGGCCCTGCACGGCCCGGAAGGCGATGAGCTGGACCATGCCGTCCTCCGGGCCACCGAACATCCCGGAGCCGGCCATGCCGCAGAGGGCGGAGCCGACCAGGAAGACGACAACCGAGGTCAGGAAGACCGACTTGCGGCCGTAGAGGTCACCGAGCTTGCCCCAGATCGGGGTAGAGACGGTGGTGCCCAGGACGTACGCGGTGACCACCCAGGTGAAGTGGTTGAGCCCGCCGAACTCGCCGACGATCCGCGGTAGAGCGGTGCTGACGATCATGTTGTCGAGCATCGCGAGCATCATCGCGATCATCAGACCGAACAGCACCACCCGTATGTTGTTGGGTCGCGTGCCGGCCTGCGTTGCCTGAGTCATGGGTAAGCTCCCCCCGAGGATTGCCGTACTTACTTGCCGCCCGGCTAGTCACCTTACTAGCCGCACGGTAAGTTGGGTACAAGCAACGGTCAAGCCATTTGGAGGGTGTGGGTGAGCGAGAGCACAGGCGGCGGAACGCGGGAACGGATCAAGGCCGTCGCGCTTGAGCTCTTCACCGAGCAGGGGTACGAGAAGACCTCGCTCCGGGAGATCGCCGAGCGCCTCAATGTGACCAAGGCCGCCCTCTACTACCACTTCAAGAGCAAGGACGACATCGTCGCCAGCTTCGTCGAGGACCGGCTGGAGCGGATGGACGCGCTGACCGCCTGGGCCGCCACCCAGCCCGCCACCCTGGCCACCCGGCGCGAGCTGATCTCCCGGTACGCCGACACGATGTTCGACGGCGCTCAGCCGTCGGTGATGCGCTTCTTCGAGCAGAACCAGACCGCGCTCAAGAGCCTCTCCTCCGGGCAGAAGATGCGTGGTCGGATGTTGGAGCTGGCCGAGGCGCTCTGTCGGGGCGACGATTCCCCCGCCGCCCAACTGCGCGCCGCGCTGTCCCTGTTCGCGGTGCACACCAGTTGGTTCGCGGTACGCGCACCGCACATCAGCGACGACGAACGCCGCAAGCTCGCCCTGGAGGTGGCCGACGAGCTGCTGGCCGCCATCGGCACGCAGCCCGACGCCTGACCCGGGCGTGCTCGTTCCGGCCCGGGCTCGTCGGTCGGCGGCTCAGCCGCGGGTCAGCTCCAGCCGCAGGCCGAGCAGGTCCACGCCCGGCGCCGGTGACCAGTCCTTCTCCGGAGAACGGACGAACCCGCGCCGCGAGTAGAGCCGGTGCGCCGGATCCGCCATCCCGGCCCGGACGCAGATCACCACCGCCGTGCAACCCAACTCGGTCGCCCGGTCGACGCACGCCTCGACCAACGCGGCACCGACACCCCGCCCCTGCGCGCCCGGGTCGACCGCGAGCATCCGGAACTCCGCCTCGCCCGGCCCGGACAGCTCGGCGAACGGGGTGCCCGGCAGGACGAACGTGACCGAGCCGAGGACCGCCCCGGTCACCTCGTCGACCGCGACCAGCACCTCGCCGCTGGTGGCCCGGGTCGACACGTCGGCCAACACCTCGCCGTACCCGTGCTCGCCCTTGAGCTGGCCGTCCGCCTCGTACGCGGCCACGGTCAGACGGGCCACCGCCGGGAAGTCGGCCGGCTCGGCCGAACGGACCCGCAACCCGGTCAAGCGATCACCGCGATCAGGTCACCGTCCTGCACGACGTCGCCCTCGTTCACGGCGAGCTGCTGGAGCACACCATCGGACTCGGCGACAACCGGGATCTCCATCTTCATCGACTCGAGGATCACCAGGGTGTCACCCTCGGCCACCGTGTCACCCGCCGTGGCGACGACCTTCCAGACGTTGGCCACCATCTCGGCGCGGATCTCCTCGGCCATGTCCAGGCCCTCCCTCTTCGCGACGTGCCTGCCGGTGTATCCAATCATGTGTCGACCGACGGTGGGCCCGCAGCGGCACAGCCGGGATGGCAGGCCCGCCCTGGGGAAGGCGGCGGCTGCCGACCGCACTACCATCAGCGGGTCGGACCCGACGCCGGACCGCCGGTGGCCGCATCCGCGCCGAGGTCGTGCGCAGGACGAATCCGACCCATCACGAGGAGGTCAGCATGGCGAAGAAGTCCCGGAAGAAGAAGGCTCGTAAGAAGAACGCCGCGAACCACGGCAAGCGTCCCAACTCCTGAACGGGTCGACGGGCCGGTTGCCCGTCGCCGCTCAGTCCGGCCGAGGCCGGGTACACCGGTGGCCCGGGTCGACATCGACCCGGGCCACCGGTCTTGCCAGCTGGTGCCAGCTCAGACGCTCAGTCGGCCAGCTCACGGGAGTCGCTGGTCTCGAAGACCACCAGCTCGGTGAGCTTGACCCGCAGCCGCTCGCGCAGCTGGTCCGGCGCGGTCTCGTTGCCACAGCAACGCGCCACCAACGCCCGCACCTCCTGCTCCAGCCCGTACTCGCGCAGGCAGGGCCCGCACTCGTCCAGGTGGTGCCGGATCAGCGAGCGGCGCTCGTCGGCGCACTCCAGATCCAGGTAGAGGTACACCTCCGCGAGCACTTCGCGGCAGTCCGTCTCGTGCGGCTCCCCACAGCTCACGTCACACCTCCCGGCCGGCAGCGGCGGCGGTCGAGCCCTTCGCCGAGCGGGCAGCGCTGAAGCCCCGCTCCCCCGCGTAGCGCTCGAGCAGCTTGCGCAGATTACGACGGCCCCGGTGCAGACGCGACATCACGGTGCCGATCGGCGTGCCCATGATGTCCGCGACCTCCTTGTAGGAGAAGCCCTCGACATCGGTGAGGTAGACGGCCAGGCGGAACTCCTCCGGCAACTGCTGGAGTGCCTCCTTGACGTCACTGTCCGGCAGCCGGTCCAGTGCCTCCGTCTCGGCGGAGCGCAACCCGCTGGAGGTGTGTGACTCGGCCTCGGCGAGCTGCCAGTCGGTGATCTCCTCGGTGGGCGCCTGGATCGGCTGGCGCTGCCGCTTGCGGTAGGAGTTGATGTAGGTGTTGGTCAGGATCCGGTAGAGCCAGGCCTTGAGGTTCGTGCCCTGCTCAAACTGGTGGAAGGCCGCGTACGCCTTCAGGTACGTCTCCTGGACCAGGTCCTCGGCATCCGCCGGGTTGCGTGTCATCCGCAGCCCAGCAGCGTAGAGCTGATCGACGAATGGCATCGCGTCCCGCTCGAATCGGGCCCTGCGCTCGTCCGTCTTCTCGGTGGTCAACCGCACATCCCCTCGCGTCGGATGCTTTCCCGCCGAGGATACGCGCACGGACCTGCCCGCAGATTCACTTCCGGCTGGTGTGCCCGTGCTCACCGCACCCGCCCCGCCCGGTCCCGCCGTCGCCGGCCACTCCGGGCCATCCAGCAGCCGCTTCAGCTGCCGGGCGTCCCGCTCGTCCCGTTCCAGGCTTCGTGTCTCGGTTGGCACCGGTCACCCCCCTCGCAGAAAAGTCGTCCGGGGGTAGTAACGCCTGATGACCACTGGGGCATTCCGGCCGGCCCTCCCGTTCCTGGTCCCGGCCCCGACGGCGGCCGGCGCTGGGACCAGGAAGGGCCTGGGAGGACTGGTGTCACCGGCCCCGATCGGGCCGGCGGCACCATCGGATGCAACGACCCGTGCCCGGCGCCGGACACGGTCGCCCCGGCGAGCCGGCCGCGACGGGTCAGCCGGCCGCCCAGCCCTGGGCGTACAGCCAGTCGCGCACGGCGGCGGCGGTGCCGGCCGGATCCCGGCGCAGATCGTGCGTCTCACCGGGACGGCTCACCACCTGCACGGCCGGCCCCGGCTCCGGCGTCCCGAACGGGTCCCGGTCACCGTTGACGACCAACGTCGGCAGGCCGGTGCCCAGTTCGGCGGCCCGCGAACGTTCCGGTCGGCCGGGCGGGTGCAGCGGGAAGGCCAACGCGACCACACCCACCGCGCCCACCGCACGCGCCGTCCGGCAGGCCACCCGTGCGCCACTGGAACGCCCACCGACCACCAGCGTCGGCACGTCGGCGTGCCGGTCACGTAGCACGGCGAGCACCGCTGCCCAGGCCTCGTCGAGGTGACCAGCCGGTGCCGGCGCACGTCGACCGGCGACCCGGTAGGGCTGGGTCACCCGGACCACCGCCAGGCCGGCCGCGACCGACGCGTCCCGAACCGCGAGCAGGTCGGGCGCGTCGACGCTGCCGCCCGCGCCGTGCCCGAGGACGAGCAGGGCGGTGGCCGGGCGGACCGGCAGGTCGGTGTCGATCCGCGCCGGACCGCGCGGGGTGTCGATCTCGTTGCTGGGTGGCACCGGCCTATTCTGCGCCGCCGGACGGGCGACGGGTGCGAACCGGGCCGCCGATCAGCTCAGCGGGACCAGGGCGAGCAGGCGATCGCGCACCGGCGGGCCGGCGTCGTCGATGGCGTCCGGGTCGGGGTCGACCTCCCCCCGCCAGGCGACAAGCATCGCCCGCCGTTCCCGCGGCGTGGTGCCGCCCCACACGCCGTGGCAGTCACCGACGTCGAGGGCCCAGGCCAGGCAGGACCCCTGTACGTCACAACTGCGGCACAGCGCGACGGCGGCGTCCGCCGGCTCGTTCGGTGCCGGAAAGAATGTCTCCGGATCGACGCTCTGGCAGGTTCCTCTGGTGCGCCACGCGTCGTCCTGTCGCCGTTCCCGCACGGCCCGCAGCAGTCGCGGATCTCGCCGCGCCGCCGCCACCTCGTGCGGGCGCGGCATACGTGCCCGTGTCATCCACCCACCTCCCCCGTGGGACCGGCAAGATCTGTGGACGTCGTCCGCCCCGTGCGGATCGACAGCCACTACCGGCGCTGTGTTCTATCGCACTTCACAACACCGGGACAAGGGTCTGCCGGGAACATGACCGAACAGTCAGGAGACGAATCGCGCGGAACCCTGGCAAATCGGCGGCCGACGATGCGCGCCGGTGTCAGAACAGGGGCAACTCCTGCGGTGTCACAGTCGGCGCCACCGCCACCCGGGCGGTCAACTGCGGCCCGTCGTTGCGAACGTTTCCGACCGCCGCACCCACCGGGCGGATCTCCAACCCCGCCAACTGCTCCGCCGACGCCGCGGTGAGCAGCCGCCCCGGCTCGTCGGTCGGCGCGAGCCACGACGACCACCGCTCGGGTGGCAGCAGCACCGGCATCCGGTCGTGCACCTCGGTCAGGTCGCCGAGCGCCGCGGTGGTCAGCACGCTGAAGGTGAGCCGGGTCTCGGCGTCGGACTCCCAGACCGACCAGATGCCCGCAAGCGCAAGCACCGAGCCGTCCCGAGGCGTCATGAAGTACGCCTGTCGTCCGCCGTCGGGCAGCCGCACCCACTCGTACCAGCCGTCGGCCGGGACCAGGCAGCGGCGACGGGAGAAGGAGCCGGCGTACGCCCGGCTGGTGGCCACCGTCTCCGCCCGCGCGTTGATCATGCGGGCGGCCCCCGCGGCGGACCGGGACCAGTGCGGCAGCAGCCCCCAGCGACCGACACAGAGACTGCGGTGCCCCTCGGGGCTGACCCGGACCAGCGGAACCGGGTCGGTAGGCGCGACGTTGTGATCGGCTCGGACCAGGCCGTCGGTGTCGTCGGACGACTCGAAGAGCGCGCTCAGCTCGCCGGAGCTCCGGGTCGTCGCGTACCTGCCGCACATGGGCACACGCTAACGCGTCGGAGGCCCCGTCGGCTGTCCCGCCAACCGGGAGTACGAACGCCGGGCGCCGCCGCCCACCCGCCGACACGGCAGAATGTAACCGTGGGGAACCTGACCGCGACCCGGCCGCCGCAGCCGTGGACCGCACCGACCGCATCCGACCCGGTGGCGGCGACGCTGCGCCTGCCCGGTTCCAAATCGATGACCGCCCGCGCCCTGGTGCTCAGCGCGCTGGCCGCCGGCCCGTCGACGCTGGCCCGGCCGCTGCGCGCCCGTGACACCGAGCTGATGGCCGCCGGTCTGCGGGCGATGGGCGCGCACGTGTCGATCAGCGACGACGAGCGCTGGCTGGTCCGGCCGCACCCGCTGGCCGGTCCCGCGCACGTCGACGTCGGGCTGGCCGGCACCGTGATGCGGTTCGTGCCACCGGTGGCCGGCCTGGCCGACGGGCAGGTCACCTTCGACGGCGACCCGTACGTCCGCACCCGCCCGCTCGGCCCACTGGTCGGCGCGCTGCGTTCGCTGGGCGTCCGGATCGACGTCACCGGCTCCGGCAGCCTCCCGCTGACCGTGCTCGGCACCGGCCGGGTCACCGGGGGCGAGGTGGTGATCGACGCGTCCGCCTCCAGCCAGCTCGTCTCCGGGCTGCTGCTGGCCGCCCCGCGCTTCGACCGGGGTGTCGTGGTACGCCACGTCGGCCCGCCGGTGCCCTCCGCGCCGCACCTTCGAATGACGGTGCGGATGCTGCGGGCCGCCGGCGCGGCGGTCGACGACAGCACAGCCGACGTCTGGGCCGTCGAGCCCGGCCCGCTCACCGGGCGCGGCTGGGACATCGAGCCAGACCTCTCCGGCGCCGTGCCGTTCTTCGCCGCCGCCCTGGTCACCGGCGGCGAGGTGACCTTGCAGGGTTGGCCGCACAGCAGCGCGCAGCCGGTCGAGCAACTCCGCTCGCTGCTCCAGCGGATGGGCGGCGAGGTCAGCCTCTCCACCAACGGGCTGACCGTCCGCGGCACCGGCGTGGTGCACGGCCTGACCGCCGACCTGTCCGACGTCGGCGAGCTGACCCTCGTGCTGACCGCGCTGGCCATGCTTGCCGACTCGCCGTCGGTCTTCACCGGCGTCGGGCACATCCGTGGCCACGAGACCGACCGGCTCGCCGCGCTCGCGCGGGAGTTCGGCGGGCTCGGGGCGGACATCACCGAGACGCCGGACGGGCTGGAGATCCGGCCCCGCCCGCTGCGCGGTGGGGTCTTTCGCACGTACCACGACCACCGGATGGCGCACGCCGCCGCGGTGGCCGGGCTCGCCGTTCCGGGCATCGAGGTGGACGACGTGGGGTGTACCTCCAAGACCATGCCCGAGTTCCCGGCACTATGGTCAGCGATGGTGACCGGCAAGAGCTGACGCGACGGAGGAAGGTCCTGGCGACCAAACGGCGGGAGTACGACGAGGACGACGTACGGGTCCGGCCCGGAAAGTCGTCGCGCCCGCGTACGCGCACCCGCCCGCAGCACGCCGACGCGGTCGACGGGTTCGTCATCGCCGTCGACCGGGGGCGCTACACCTGCGTGCTCTCCGGGGCGGAGCGCGGCGTGGTCGGCGCCGAGTTGCCCACGGTCACCGCCATGCGGGCCCGCGAGCTGGGCCGCAAGTCGGTGGTGGTCGGTGACCGGGTCAGCCTGGTCGGCGACACGTCCGGCGCGGAGGGCGCGCTGGCCCGCATCGTCCGGATCGCCGAGCGCCGCTCGGTGCTGCGCCGCACCGCCGACGACGACGAGACCACCGCCGAGGGTCGGCTGGAACGGGTGGTGGTGGCCAACGCCGACCAGTTGGTGATCGTCAGCGCGTTGGCCGACCCACCGCCGCGCACCGGGTTCATCGACCGCTGCCTGGTGGCGGCGTACGACGCGGACGTCGAGCCGCTGCTCTGCCTCACGAAGGCCGACCTGGCCGGGCCGGAGGAGGTGCTCGGCTACTACACCGAGCTGGAGCTGCCGTACGTGCTCAACCGCCCCGACTCGGACCTCGACGCGCTCCGTACGCTGCTGAGCGGCAAGGTGTCGGTGTTGGTCGGGCACTCCGGGGTGGGCAAGTCGACGCTTGTCAACCGCCTCGTTCCGGACGCGCTGCGCGCGGTCGGCGTGGTCAGCGCGATCGGCCGGGGCCGGCACACCTCGACCAGCGCGGTGGCGTTGCGGCTGCCGCCGGTGCCCGGGGTCGACACCGACCCGGGCTGGATCATCGACACTCCCGGCATCCGCAGCTTCGGGTTGGCGCACGTCTCGGCCGACAGCCTGCTGCACGGCTTTCCGGACCTGGTCGAGGGCACCGTCGACTGCCCACCGAACTGCCCCCACACGGCCGACGAGGCCGACTGCGGGCTGGACGCCTGGGTGGCCGCCGGTAAGGCCGACCCGCGCCGGCTGGCCTCGTACCGTCGGCTGCTCGCCTCCCGCGCCGGTGAGGGTGACTCGCGCGGCGACAGCGACCAGCGTGGGCCCGGCGAGGGTGACCGGCGCGGGCCCGACGAGTGACCCGACGGGCGTGGGCTAGGTTGCCGGCATGACCGGGTACGCCGACGACCTCGCCCTCGCCCACCTGCTCGCCGACCGGGCCGACGCCATCGCCACGGCCCGGTTCCGCGCGCTCGACCTGCGCGTCGAGGCGAAGCCTGACCTGACGCCGGTCTCCGACGCGGACACCGCCGTGGAGCGGGAGATCCGCGCCGTGCTGGCCGAGCACCGGCCGGCCGACGGGCTGCTCGGTGAGGAGTACGGGGCGCAGCCGTCCACCGACCCGAACGGCCGCCGGTGGATCGTCGACCCGATCGACGGCACCAAGAACTTCGTCCGTGGCGTGCCGATCTGGGCGACCCTGATCGCGCTCTACGACGGTGACCGGCCGGCGGTCGGCGTGGTGTCCGCACCGGCGCTCGGACGACGTTGGTGGGCCAGCGCGGGCGCGGGCGCGTACGCCGGGCCGGGCCCCGAGGCGGGCGAACGGATCGGCGTGTCCGCGGTGCGTGGGATCGCCGACGCCAGCTTCTGCTACTCCTCGCTGAACGGGTGGGAGAGCGCCGGGCGGCTCGACGCGGTGCTCGACCTGATGCGGGACAGCTGGCGCAACCGGGCGTACGGCGACTTCTACGGCTACATGCTGTTGGCCGAGGGGACACTCGACGTGATGGCCGAGCCGGAGTTGTCCCTGTGGGACGTGGCGGCGCTGGTGCCGATCATCACGGAGGCGGGTGGCACGGTCACGGATCTGCACGGACGACCCGCGCCCGCCGGCACCCCGGGCACCGACAGCAGCGTCGTGGCCACCAACGGTGTGCTGCACGCCGACATCCTCACCCGCCTCAATCGACCAGCCGAGCGCTGACCCCCGGCAACCTCTATCCTCGCCAGGTGGTCTCCTCCGGTTGGTGCTTTCTCGCGGCGATGATCGTCGCGTACGGCTTCGCCAACCTGCTCCAGTCGGTGGCGGCGGCCCGCACCACGGTCCACCACACCTTCGATCCGGGCCTGCTGCTGCGCCTCGCCGGGCATCGGACGTACCTGGTCGGTCTCGGCTTCCAGATCGGCGGCTTCGTGCTCGCCTTCCTGGCCCGACGGGACCTGCCGCTGTTCCTCGTGCAGGCCAGCGTGGCCGCCGGGCTCGGGGTGACCGCCATCCTCGGGGTGCTGGTGCTGAAGTGGCGGCTGCCCGCCGCGGAGGTGGTGCTGCTGGCGCTGCTCTTCGTGGGGATCACCGCGTTGGTGCTGTCCGCCCGGCCGGCGCCGTCGAAGCAGCTCGGCACCGCCGGCTCGATCGCCCTGCTGGTGGCGCTCGGCGTGATCGCGGTGCTCGGTGTCTTCGCCGTCCGGCTGCACGGGGCGCCGGGTTCGGTGGCCCTCGGGTCACTGGCCGGGCTGGCGTTCAGCTCGGCCGCGGTCGCCGCCCGGCCACTGGCGTCCGCGCCGTCCGCCGAGGCGTTCCTCGCCGACCCGCTCTTCTATCTGCTGATCGTCCACTCGATCGTCGGTCAGCTGCTGCTCGGTCTGGCCATGCAGCGTGGCTCGACGACCGCCGCGGTCGCCGCGATGGACGCCGCCGGCGCGGTGCCGGCCGCGATCGTCGGCCTGCTGCTGCTCAACGACAAGATCTGGCCGGGGCGGGAGTGGCTGGCCGCGGCCGGATTCCTGGTCACCCTGGCCGCGGTGATCGGCCTGACCCGGTACGCCGAACCGCAGCAGCACCGCTCGGTGGCACGCCGTCGGAACCCCGCCATGGTTGGTGCCGGCCGGCCGGGCTGACCGTCCGGCACCGCACCACGGCTGAGCTGCCGCAGCACCGCCACCTCAGGCTTCGACCGGCTTGCGCCGGCTCACCACCCGCTCGTAGAGACGCTCCAACGCACCGGCGGTCCGCTCCCAGGTGTAGCTGCTGCGCACCCGGTCCACCGCGGCGTGCCCGTACGCGAACCGCCCGGCGTTGTCGCTGAGCAGCCGGCGCAGCGACACTCCGAGTGCCCGCACGTCACCGGGGGGCACCAGGCGGCCGGTGACCTCGTCGACGACGGCGTCCGCCAGGCCGCCCATCGCATAGCCGATCACCGGCACCCCGCAGGCCATCGCCTCCAGCGAGACCCGCCCGGCCGAGGAGTAGTGCGGTGTGCAGGCGACCACGTCCGCCGACCGGTACCAGGTGGCCATCTGGTCGTGCGGCACCGCGCCGACGAGCCGTACCTGGTCGACGACGCCGAGCTGTTCGGCCAGCTCACGCAGCCGTCGCGCCTCGGCGTGGTTGGCCAACTGGTCGGCCGGTGGCCCACCGGCGATCACCAGCTCGGCGTCTCCGACCAGCCGCATCGCCCGGATCAGGTCCTCCTGGCCGTGCCCGGCGGCGAGCGAGCCCACCGAGAGGATGCGGGGCCGCTGTTCACGCGGTGCGGCCTCGCCGTCGGGGTGGAACAGATCGATGTCGACGCCGGCCGGCACCAACGCGACGGAGCTGCGTTGCAGACCCATCCGGGTCAGCTCGTCGACCTCGTCGTTGGACTGGGCCACGGCGATGTCGACCGCCCGGGTCAACGCGCGCTCCAGCGTGATCCGCTGCCCCGGCCCGTCGTAGTTGCCGCCCAGGTGCCGCAGTTGCTCGATGCCGAGCGAGTGGAACGTCTGCACCACCGGGATGTCGGTCTCCCGAACGGCGTGTGCGGCGGCCAGGCCACCGACCCAGTAGTGCCCGTGCACCACCTCGGGCCGCCAGGCACCCGACCACTCGTCGGCCAGCCAGCGGCCGACCTCCGTCACGTACGGGATCAGCTCGGCGGTGGGTAGCGCGGTGGGCGGACCGGCGGGCACCTGGTGCACCTGGTAGCCGTCGACGGTCATCGTCGCCGGCAGCGCCGGGTCGTCCCGGCGGACGTAGAGCCGGACGTCATGGCCTCGCTCGGCCAGTTCGGTGGCGACCCGCGCGATGTGCTGTCGGGTGCCGACCGGCGGGCCGTCGGCGTGGCGGTAGGAACTGGCGTGCGCGCAGACGAGGCCGACGCGCATGGGTCACCTCCCTGCGATCTTTCCTCGGCGGTGGTCCTCCCGGTCAGAGCGTCCCATTAACCCCGCGACACTGAGCCGAAACCTGGCAGATCAGGAAGAGTCAGCGCGAGTGCCACCGACACTTGCGCCACGGCAAGCACACGCGGCACGCGACAGCACGGTTCGACGATGATCGACAAGCTGTCGTCGGTGTGACCAGGCCCGGCCGGGGGTACCGCTCAGGAATGCCGCTGACCCGCAGTCTCGACGATTCGACCGTGGTGATCACCGGCGCGTCCAGCGGGATCGGCGCGGCGACGGCGTACGCACTGGCCCGCCGGGGTGCCGCCGTCGTGCTGGCCGCTCGCAGTGAGCCCGCCCTGCAACAGGTCGCGCAGCACTGCCGGCAGTTGGGCGGTCGGGCGCTGGTGGTGCCGACCGACGTGACCGACCTGGAGTCGGTACGGCGGCTGGCCGACCAGGCGGCGGCCGAGTTCGGCCGGATCGACGCCTGGGTGAACAACGCCGCGGTGAGCGCCGTGGGTCTGTTCGACGAGATCCCGGTCGCCGAGTTCCGCCGGGTGCTGGAGGTCAACCTGCTCGGGGCGGTGCACGGCATCAAGGCGGCCCTGCCCTACCTGGGCGCCGCCGGTGGCGGGGTGCTGGTCAACAACGCCTCGGTGCTGGCCGAGGTGGCCATGCCGTACCAGTCGGCGTACAACGCCACCAAGCACGGCATCCGAGGGCTGGCCGACACCGTCCGACAGGAACTGCGGGTCACCGGTCGGGGTCACATCTCCGTCTGCACCGTGCTGCCGGCCACGATCGACACCCCGTTCTTCCGGCACACGGGCAACCACAGCGGCCGCGAACTGGTGCCGCCTCCGCCGATCTACCCGCCGGAGGTGGTCGCCGAGACCATCGTCCGGCTGCTGCGCCGGCCCCGCCGCGAGGCGTACGCCGGTGGCGCGGCCCGGCTGATCGGCCTGCAGTGGCGGCTGGCGCCCGCGCTGGTGGAGCGCACCCTCGGCTGGTACGCCCACCGCACCCAGTTCGGGCCGGGCGCCCGTCTGGACAGCAGCGGCAACGTGTTCCACGCCGATTCCCAGGCGCGCCAGGACGGTGGCTGGAACGGTCGACGGCGACAGGTGGTGCGGATGACCGCCGCGTTCGGTCTGGCCGCCGCCGGCACCGCTGTCGGCACCCTGGCGGCCATCAACCGCCGCTCCCGGTCGGACCGCTGATGGCGGATGTCGAGCGCCCGAATGCGCTGACCGTCACCGGCGCGCACACTGGGGCGATCATGTCGAGCTGTCTCGTGGAAATCGACGAGTCGTCAGCGGTGGTCCGGCTGACCGGTGTGCTCGACGCCGCCGGAGCCGAGGCGGTACGCGGCGCGCTGCTCGCCCGTCTCGTGGACCGGCCCGGCCCGGTGGTGGCCGACGTGACCGGTCTGCGGGTCGTCGACCCGGCCGGGCGGAGCGTCTTCGCCGACATTCGCCGGGAGGTCGCCGACTGGCCCGCAGCGGACCTGCTGCTGTGTGACCCGGCGGTCGACGGGCCCGCCCGCCCGGACGCCGCGCTCGCCGGTGTGCCGGCCTGGCCGACGCTCGACGCCGCGCTGGCCGCGGTCGCGGCGACACCGCTGGCGGCGGTGCTCACCGCCGACCTGGCCCCGGCGGTGGGGGCCGCCCGGCAGGCGCGCGAGCTGGTCACCGCCGGTTGCGAGCGCTGGGGCATGCCGACGCTCACCGACCCGGCGTGCATCGCGATCACCGAGATGGTCAACAACGTGGTGGCGCACGCCCAGACTCCGATGACGGTTCGGCTGGCACCCCAGGAGAGCACCCTGCACCTGGCGGTTCGGGACCACTCCCCGCGCCGGCCGACGTTCGCCGGGATCTCCCCGCCGAACCGGATCGGTGGCCGGGGTCTGCTGCTGATCGACACGGTGACCCGTCGCTGGGGCAGCAGCGCCGTACCGGACGGAAAGGTCGTCTGGTGTGTGCTGCACCCGGACGACGAGGCCGCCTGACGGGGGCTTTCGGCGTCGGCGCCCGGTTCCGGGCCGTACCGCCGAAGGTCGTCCGGTTATGGCGGCAGGGCAGCGGGTAGTGATCAGACATGCGCGACAACGAGTACCCGACCCCCGTGTCCGACACCGAGGCACAAGGGCTGCCCGACACCGCCGATGACGACTCGAGCGCCAACGACGACGTCCTCACCGGGCGCGAGGCGGACGGCCCGGACCCGGCCCAACTGCCCGGCGACCGGACGCCGGTGGCGGTGGACCGGTTCGGAACGACAGCCGAGGAGCAGCTCGACGGTGAGTCCTTGGACTACAAGCTCGACCGCGAGGTCTACGAGCGCCCGGCCGACGACCCGCTGGCCGGCACCATCGACCCGAAGATCGCCTTCGAGGCGGACAACCTGGAAGCCGCGGCGGAGGCCCAACTGGACGCCGACGTGATGGATCCCGGGCCGACCTCGGACCCGAACTCACCGGTCTCCCTCTACGACCACGGTCAGCTCGGCACGGTGGCCGACGCCACTGTGGGCCGGCTGGTGGAACCGGACGAGGGGTCGCACACCGACCAGGAGACCGACTCGGTGGCGTACGACGCCGGATCGGCCGGGGGCGGGGCGACCGCCGAGGAGTTGGCCATCCACGAGACGGAGCCGCCGCGCTCGGTCTGACGTCGCTCAGTCGTCCAGGCCGCGTTCGATGGCGTAGCGGGTCAGCTCGACCCGGTTGTGCAGTTGCAGCTTGCCCAGGGTGTTCTGCACGTGGTTCTGCACCGTGCGGTGCGACAGGCCGAGCCGCTGGGCGATCTGCTTGTACGACATCCCCTTCGCCACCAGCCGCAGCACCTCCGTCTCCCGGTCGGTGAGCTGGGGCGTCGCGGGTTCGGCAGCGCCGGCCGGGCCGGTCCCCCGCCCCGGTCCGGCGGCCAGCCGGCGGTACTCGCCGAGCACCAGCCCGGCCAGGCCGGGGGTGAAGACCGCGTCGCCGGCCGCGGTGCGGTGGACCGCCTCCAGGAACTCGGCGGGCGCGGTCGACTTCACCAGGTAACCGGTGGCCCCCGCCTTTACCGCGTCCAGCACGCTCTGCTGCTCGCCGCTGGCGCTGAGCATCAGCACCCGCACGGCGGGCAGTGCCGCACGCAGCCCCAGGATCACCTCGACGCCGGAGATGTCCGGTAGTTGCAGGTCGAGGACGACGACGTCGGGCCGGGCGGCAGCGGCCACCCGAACCGCCTGTCGCCCCTCGCCGCTGGTCGCCACCACCAGGAAACCGGCCTCGGTCAGGTCGCGGGCCACCCCCTCCCGCCACATCGGATGGTCGTCCACCACCATCACCCGGATCGGGTTCACCGCGGTGACCTCGGCACGCTCAGCTCGATCTCGGTGCCCGCCTCGGGGGCGGACACGATCCGGACCGTCCCGCCCACGTCGGCCACCCGGCCGCGGATCGACTGGGTCACGCCGAGCCGCCCCTGGGCGGCGGCCTCGTCCAGCCGACCGTCCGGGATGCCCGGCCCCTCGTCGCGGATCGACACCGTCACCGTCGCCCCCTCGTCCTCGATCAGCACCCAGGCCCGCCCACCGGCGTGCCGCCCCACGTTGTCCAGGGCCGCACCGGTCGCGGCGGCCAACTCGCCGGCCACCCGCCGGGGCAACGGCACCGGAGTGGCCGGGGCGGAGAGCGCCACCGCCGCCGAGGCGTACCGGCCGAGCAGGGTCCGCAGGTCCACCGCCTCGCCGCCGTCCGGGAGGCTCGCCGGGCCGGCACCGGCGATCAGCGCCCGCAGCGCAGCCTCCTGTTCGCCGGCCAGCCGGGCCAACTCGCCGGCCTCCCCGGGCAGGTCAGCGCCGCGCCGCTGCACCAGCGCCAGCACCTGGAGCACCGAGTCGTGAATGCCCCGGGCCAGCCGCTCCCGTTCCCGGGTCGCGGCCTCCAACTCCACCGCGCGCTGCAACCGTTCCTCGGCGCTCGCCGCCAACCGGGCCACGTGCCCGACCACCACCCCGGCGAGCAGCATCAGGATCACCCCGGTGAACGAGGACTGGCCGATCCGCTCCCGGGTGGCCAGGTCCGCGCCGGCGACCAGCAACGCGGCGACGGTGCCCCGCCGCCGGCCGCCGGAGACGGCCCAGGCCAGCACCGGCCCGGCCATCCAGGCCACCCCCAGGGTGGGTACGCCGTGGGTGAGCGCCGTCCGTCCGACCACCCACGGGGTGGCCAGCACGATGGCCACCACCACCCCGAGGTCGGCCAGCAGCAGCGGCCAACGCCGCCAGGCCGGCCGGGCGTACCCGATCGCGGTCGCCCCGGTCCAGACGATCATCAACAGGATCAGGACACCGACGGCGTACGGGTGGGCGTACCGGTCGGCGTCGCGCACCGCGAGCGCGCAGACGTACGCCAGGGAGGCCAGCCTGAACACGGTGAGCGCACGCCACAGCGGCACCTCGAACCCACCCGGCGGCGACGGCATGGCGGTCAGGATGCCACAACCGGGACGCCGCACGGCGAGCAGCGAGTGCGGTTCGGGAAACCCTGACGTACGGTGGAAAAGCCGCGAAATACTCCGAGATGCGCCGCCGGGACGGGCCCATGACGAACGCAGATCCGCACGCACCGCGTACGGTTGTGCCCATCGAACCTGCCCTCCTGATCGCCGAAGCCTTCGACCAGGCTCAGGTGACCGAGATTCGACACTCGGTCACCTCCTGCGCGCATGCCTCGGGTCTCAGCGGTCAACGGTTGGACGACTTCGTGCTCGCGATCAACGAACTGATCACCAACGCGGTGCGCCACGGCGGCGGGCGCGGCTGGTTGCGACTCTGGCACGAGTCGGGTGTGCTGGTCTGCGAGGTCGCCGACCACGGTCACGGGATCAGCCCGCAGCGGCTGGGCGACCGCAGTCGACCGGCCCCGGACACCGCCGGCGGCTGGGGCCTCTGGCTGGCCCGCGAGCTGACCGACGCGATGGAGGTCGTCACCGGCACCGCCGGCACCACCGTCCGAATCAGCACCGGCCTAACCAACCACAACCACACCCCGAGCTGACCACACCCCCCACCGCGCCCCAGCCCCGCGCCCCGGCGCCCCCGAGCCCCGCGCCCCACCCCGCCGGCCGATCATGGAGTCGTGGTGGGCGACAGCTCCGCATGCGTCCCTTATGCGAGGCACCACAACTCCATGATCGACGCAGGCCAGGCCAGAGGTTCCGGCGATCTTGCAGTTTCGGTTGTCAGGATGAGTGGAATGTGCCTTATGTCGCGACAGAAACCGCAAGATCGCGCGGGCGCGGGGCGGCGAGGGACAGGGCGGGGGCGGGGGCTGGTTAGGCGAAGAGGGCGGAGACGGATTCTCCGTTGTGGATTCGACGGGTCGCCTCCGCCAGGGCCGGGGCCACCGACAGGACCTGCAACTTGGGGACTCGCTTGGCGTCCGGGATGGGCACCGTGTTGGTGCAGACGATCTCCAGGACGCCGTCCTGGTCGCTGAGCCGCTGCAACGCGTCGCCGGAGAAGAGGCCGTGCGTGCAGGCGAGCCGGATCGACCGGACCTTCAGGCCCCGCAGATGCTCCATCAGCTCGACCACCGTGCTGCCCTTGGCGATCTCGTCGTCCAACACGATGACGTCCCGGTCGGCCACGTCGCCGATCACCGCGCTGATCTTGACAAGGTCGTCGCTGAACCGCTGCTTCGCCCCGGCCGCGACCGGCGTGCCGAGCAGCCGGGCGAAGGCCGCCGCCTCCTTGGCGTTGCCCAGGTCGGGTGAGACCACGACGGCGTTGCTGAGGTCGTAGCGCCGGAAGTGGGTGGCCAACTCCCGCAGCGCGTGCAGGTGATCCACCGGGACGCTGAAGAAGCCGTGTACCTGCGGCGAGTGCAGGGTCATCGCGAGCACCCGGTCCGCCCCGGCCGAGGTGAGCAGGTCGGCGACGAGCCGGGCGCCGATCGAGATCCGCGGCGCGTCCTTCTTGTCGGAACGGGCGTACGCGTAGTGCGGCAGCACCACAGTGATCCGACCGGCGGAGGCGCCCCGGGCGGCGTCGATCATCAGCAGCAGCTCGACCAGGTGCTCCTGCACCGGCGGCACCAGCGGCTGGATCAGGAAGACGTCCCGCTCCCGGCAGTTGGCCTGCAACTGGACTTCCAGACAGTCGTTCGCGAACCGGGAGACCCGCACCGGGTGCAGCGGCACCCCCAGGTGGGCGCAGATCTCGGCAGCCAGGTCGGGATGGGCGGTTCCACTGAAAACTGCGATGTCGCGCACGTTCGCACATCGTAGGCGAAGCGGCTGGGCCGCCAACGGCGGCGGGCCGGAACCCACCCACCGTGACGCCTGTCGCGCCGCGCCGCCGTCCGGGTACGGTGCTGCGGTGACCCCCCAGTACGTCGCCGCCATCGACCAGGGCACCACATCCTCGCGGTGCATCGTCTTCGATCGGGCCGGGGACATCGTCGCCGTGGCCCAGCGCGAGCACCGGCAGATCTTCCCCCGGCCGGGGTGGGTGGAGCACGACGCCGAGGAGATCTGGGACAACGTCCAGCAGGTGGTTGCCGAGGCGTTGCGGGCCGCCGGCACCGACGCGTCCGGGTTGGCCGCCGTCGGCATCACCAACCAGCGGGAGACCACAGTCGTCTGGGACCGGGCCACCGGCCGCCCGGTGGCCAACGCCATCGTCTGGCAGGACACCCGGACCGGGCCGCTGCTGCGCGAGCTTGCCTCGGCGTACGGCGAGGAGCGGTTCCGGGCCCGCACGGGCCTGCCGCTGGCCACCTACTTCGCCGGGCCGAAGCTGCGCTGGCTGCTCGACGAGGTCGACGGCCTGCGCGAGCGCGCCGAGCGCGGCGAGGTGCTCTTCGGCACCATGGACAGCTGGCTGATCTGGAAACTGACCGGCGAGCACGTCACCGACGTGACGAACGCCAGCCGGACCATGCTGATGGACCTCACGACCCTGGACTGGGCGCCGGAGCTGCTGGACGCCATGGGCGTGCCGGCGGCGATGCTGCCGGAGATCCGCTGCTCCGCCGAGGTGTACGGCACCGCCGGCGGGGTGCTCGCCGGGGTGCCGGTGGCCAGTGCGCTCGGCGACCAGCAGGCCGCCCTGTTCGGGCAGACCTGCTTCCAGCCGGGTGAGGCGAAGTGCACCTACGGCACCGGGAGTTTCCTGCTGCTCAACACCGGCGCCAGCCCGGTCCCGTCGACACACGGCCTGCTCACCACGGTCGCCTACCGGATCAAGGACCAAGCACCGGCGTACGCCCTCGAAGGCGCCATCGCGGTCACCGGCTCACTGGTGCAGTGGCTGCGGGACAACCTCGGGCTGATCTCCACGGCCGCCGAGGTGGAGGAGTTGGCCCGCACCGTGGACGACAACGGCGGCTGCTACGTGGTGCCGGCGTTCTCCGGGCTGTTCGCTCCGCACTGGCGCAGCGACGCGCGTGGGGTGATCGCCGGGCTGACCGGCTACATCACCAAGGGGCACCTGGCGCGTGCGGTGCTGGAGGCGTCGGCGTGGCAGACCCGCGAGGTGGTCGACGCGATGAACGCCGACTCCGATGTGGCGCTGCGCCGTCTGCGGGTGGACGGCGGGATGACCGCCAACGGTCTGCTCATGCAGTTCCTCGCCGACGTGCTCGACGTGCCGGTGGTCCGTTCCCGGATCACCGAGACCACCTGCCTGGGTGCCGCGTACGCGGCCGGCCTGGCGGTCGGCTTCTGGCCGGACCTGGCCACCCTGCGGGCACAGTGGCGCTCCGACGCGCAGTGGGAGCCGACCATGGCCCCGGACCTGCGGGATAGGGAGCTGCGCCAGTGGCGCAAGGCCGTGCAGCGCACCCTCGACTGGGTGGAGTGATCGCCGGTCCGGCGGTCACTCCCAGCGGTTACCGGTGAGCTTCTCGTAGACGTCGACGTAGCGAGCCCGGGTCGCCTCGACCACGTCGGCCGGCATGTCCGGGGCGGGGGCCTGCTTGTTCCAGCCGCTGCCGGTGGCCCAGTCCCGCACGTACTGCTTGTCGTAGGAGAACTGCACCCGGCCCGGCTGGTACGACTCGGCCGGCCAGAACCTCGACGAGTCGGAGGTGAGCAACTCGTCGGCGAGGACCAGGGTGCCGTCCGGTGCCCAGCCCAGCTCGATCTTGGTGTCGGCGACCAGGATGCCCCGGTCGGCGGCCAACTCGGCGCCGCGCCGGTAGATGTCGATGGTGATCTGTCGTAGCCGCTCGGCGGTGGCCTGACCCACCTTGTCCACCACGTCGTCGTACGTGATGGGCTCGTCGTGCTCGCCCATCGGCGCCTTGGTCGACGGGGTGAAGATCGGCTCGGGCAGGATCGACGCCTCGCCGAGCCCGCGCGGCAGTGGTACGCCGGAGACCGTCCCGGTCTGCTCGTACTCCCGCAGGCCGCCGCCGGTCAGGTAACCGCGAGCGACGCACTCGACCGGGACCATGTCCAGCCGCTGGCAGCGGATGGCCCGCCCGGCGAACTCGGCGGGCACGTCGGTGGCCGAGATGACGTGGTTCGGCACCAGGTCGGCGAGCTGCTCGAACCACCAGAGCGAGAGCGCGGTGAGCAGGCGACCCTTGTCCGGGATCGGCGTCGGCAGCGCCACGTCGTAGATCGAGATGCGGTCCGAGGCGACCAGGATCAGGTCATCGCCGTCGGCGTAGATGTCCCGAACCTTGCCCGAGTGCAGAAGTTCCACGCGCCCTAGTACACCACGCGACATTGCTGGGCCTGATTCGACCACCCAGCCGAGGGTGACCGGACGGACGTTGACACCTTCGTGCGCTGCCTGCGTGAATGGTCCGACCGCCACCCCCGTAGGTCCAGGAGAGCCCCGTGCCCGTTGTTCGCCCCCCGCTCGACCGCCTCGGCGCCGACCCGGGCCGGCGCCGACTGCTCAGCGCGCTGCTCGGCGCACCTCTGCTCGCGTCCGGTGGGCTGGCGGGATGCAGCGACGGCGCCGCCACCTCGACCCAGGACGGGCCCGTGGAGCTGTCGGTCTTCTGGTGGGGTGGCACCAAGCGGGCCGAGCTGACCGAGAAGGCGCTGCGGCTCTACTCGGATCGCAACCCGCGGGTCACCTTCCGGGTCACCTGGCAGGGCGCCAACGGCTACTACGACCGGCTGGCCACCCAGGCGAGCGGCGGGAACGTACCGGACCTGATCCAGATCGACGACGCCATGCTGACCGAGTACACCCAACGTCAGGTCATCCTCGACCTCACCGACCGCCACCTGGATCTTCGGGGCCTGCCGGAGGGTCTGATCCGCTACGGCACGGTGGAGGGGCGGACGATGGCGGTGGCCGCCGGGCAGACGCACGCCGTCGTGGTGTTCAACCGGGACCTGCTGCGGGAGCTGCAGTTGCCGGAGCCACGTACCGGGATATCCTGGGCCGACTACATCTCCTGGGCCACGCAGGTCACCGAGGCGAGCGACGGCCGGGTGGCCGGCACGATGGACGGGTCGGGCGACTACCGGGCGCTCTGGCTCTGGCTGCGGTCGCAGGGTGGCGAGTTCTACCGGGGCAACCAGCTCGGCTTCGGCGCGGACGAGCTGATCGCGTGGTTCGAGCTGTGGCAGCGGGCCCGTCGGGGGCGAGCCACGCCGAGCGCGGCGCTGGTCGAGCAGGCCGACAGCGGCGAGCCGGCCCGGCAACTGGTGGTGAACGGGGTGACCGCCGCGTCTTTCGCCTGGTCGCACCAGCTACCGGAGCTGCAACGACTCACCGAGTCCGAGTTGGGCATCGTCAGCTTTCCCGGCCCGCCGGGGGCCCAGTGGGCGCGGGCGTCGATGTACTGGGCGGCGTTCAGGGGCACCCGCCACCCGGACGTGGTCGCCGACGTGATCAACTTTTTGACCACCAATGGTGAGGTCGGCACCGTCCTCGGCCACGAGCGCGGGCTGAACGCCAGCGCTGCGGTCCGCCGCTACGCCGAGGGCAGCATCACCGACTCGGCCCAGCGACGTGCCGCCGCGTTCGGCACCAGCATCGCCGACCTGCTCGGGCCGGCGCCGGCGCCGCCGCCCAGAGGGCACGCCAAGGTACGCACCCTGCTGGTCACCGCCGCCGAGCGCATCCGCGTCAAGCGCGACGGCACCCGTGAGGCCACCGCGCGTTTCCTGTCCCAGGCCATCGCGGCACTGGCGGTGTGAGCACCCGCGGCCGGCCCGGAGCCGGCCGCTGGTGACCAGTCGGGGTCTCCGGCCCGGTCAGCGCGGCGGGCCACCCCGGCGGTTGCGCATCAGCCGAAGCACCAGGAACACGACGATCGCGACCACCACCAGGCAGCAGAGCAGCGGGAGAATCCCGAAGCCGCCGCGGCTGCGCCGCCGCGCGGCCTCCACCACGAGTTCGCCGGTGCCCGTGGACGCCCAGGCCGCCACGGGCACGAAGACCGCCAGTACGACCGCACCGAAGACCGCGCTCAGGCGGCCCCACCACTTACCGAATGAAGACATGTGCCCATCCTCGCCGAAGGGCGCAACCTCGGCACGTCGGTCCACGCCGAATCACGGGACCGGATGCTCCAGAAGCTCTCCGGTCGGCGCGCAACGCGCTCGCAACGTCCCGGCAAAGATGATGATCTTTACATGAATCTGTCGAGGTGATCGGATTCGCCACATGGTCAACTCTGTAGACAGTGCGCGGATCTCTCGTACCCGAAGATCCGTGGCGGCAGCGGTCGGCGTCACCCTCGTCGCCGCACTCCTCACCCCCACGGCGGCGCACGGCGCCCCACCGCCCACACCGCCGCCGACGAGACCCGCGGCGAGCGGCAACGCGGACCGCACACCCGTCACGGTCACGCTGATCACCGGCGACCGGGTGACGGTGACCCCGGGCGTCCACGCCGCGACCCCCTCGGTGGACGTCAAGCGCGCCCCGGGCGCCACCGGCTCGGTACGCATCTCCACCGAGGGCGGGGACACCTATGTGTACCCGGACGAGGCGGTGCCGTACCTCGCCACCGGCCGGCTCGACAAGCAACTGTTCGACGTCACCCAACTCATCGCCCAGGGCTACGACGACGCGCGAACCGCCGAACTCCCCCTGATAGTCACCCGCACGACGGGTTCGGCGAAGCTCAGGACCGGCACCGCGCTGCCGGGCGCGCAGACCACGCTGGAGCTTCCCTCCGTCCGTGGTGAGGCGATCCGTACCCGCCGAGCGCAGGCCGCGGACTTCTGGTCGGCCCTCACCGGTGCACAGTCGCCGACCGGCCGCAGCGCTGCCACCCCGGCGCCCTCCTTCACGGCCGGCGTCGACAGGGTGTGGCTCGACGGCAAGGCGAAGGCCACCCTGGCCGACACCACCGCCCAGATCGGCGCGCCCGCGGCGTGGGCCGCGGGTGGCACCGGCAACGGCGTCCGGGTCGCCGTCCTGGACAGCGGGGTGGACACCACCCACCCGGATCTCGCCGACCAGGTGGTGGCCTCCAAGAGCTTCATCCCCGGCCAGGACGTGATCGACCGGAACGGGCACGGCACCCACACCGCCTCCACCGTGGCCGGGACGGGCGCCGCCTCCGGCGGAAAGGAACGGGGCGTGGCCCCCGACGCCGACCTGGTGATCGGCAAGGTTCTCGACGAGTTCGGCAGCGGGTCGATCTCGGGGATCATCGCGGGCATGGAGTGGGCCGCGCGGGCCGAGCACGCCAAGGTGATCAACATGAGCCTGGGCGTGAGCGCGTGGCACACCCAGGACGACCCGCTGAGCCAGGCCGTCAACCAGCTGACCGCCGAGACGGGCGCGCTCTTCGTCGTCGCCGCCGGCAACAGCGGACCAGATCCGTACACCCTCGGTGCGCCGGGCACCGCGGACGCCGCGCTGACCATCGGCGCGGTGGACACCTCCGACCACCTGGCGGACTTCTCCAGCGTCGGGCCCCGGATGAACGACGAGGCCCTCAAGCCCGACATGACCGCTCCCGGGGTGGACGTGCTGGCGGCGCGCTCGCAGCACATCCCCTGGGGTGAGGGCTACTACCGCGTCGACAGTGGCACCTCGATGGCAGCGCCCCACGTCGCCGGGGCGGCCGCCCTGCTGGTGCAGAAGCACCCGACCTGGAGTGCGCGCCAGATCAAGGACGCGCTGATGAGCACCAGCGTCCGCACGCCCGACTACAACGCCTACCAGGCCGGCAGCGGTCGGTTGAACGTCGCCGCCGCCTACCACCAGGACCAGGTCATCGCGTCCGGGTCGGTGGACGCCGGACTCGTCAGGTGGTCGCCGGGCAGCACGCCACAGCCGACCAGGCGGACGATCACCTACACCAACACCACGGACAGCCCGATCACGTTGGAGCTGTCCGTCGACCGTGGCGCCTCCCCCGCGCAGACGTTCACCACGACGGCCGACCGCGTCACGGTGCCCGCTCGGGCGAGCGCGACGGCCGAGGTCGTGGTGGCCCCGGCCGGCCTTCCCGCCGGCAGGTACTCCGCCCAGGTCGCGGCCCGCTTCGCGGCCGGCGAGGTGCACACCGCCGTCGGGGTCGCCGTCGAGTCCAAGAAGTACGACCTCACCATCAACCTGAGGGACCGCGCCGGCCGGCCCATGAGCGGCGAGGTCGAGGTCGTCAACGCCGAGACCGGCTCCGCCTTCATGTGGGTGCCGGACGGGAAGCTCACCGCCCGCCTGGCCCCCGGCTCCTACACCGTCGTCGCCGCGGCGGACGTCGAGGGTCTGCACGGACCCCGCTCCCTCGGCCTCGCGATGCTGACCGCTCCCGAGGTCGACCTGACGACCAACCGGGTCGTGGAACTCGACGCCGCACGGGCCCGCCAGGTGAAGGTGGCGACGCCCCAGCCGACCGCCGTCGTCAACAGCAGGATCGACGTCTACCGCTCCTTCACCTCCAGCGAGCCGACGCCCACCGACTGGAGCGCCCTGCGCGAGACCTTCTGGCCGGGCGCCGCCTACGACAGCCTGTGGGCCCTGCCGACCGGGGACAAGGTGAAGAAGGGCAGCTTCGTCTTCACCACCCGGATCCGCGCCGAGCAGACGCCGCTGGCGATCAGCTACCACCGCCGGCACCTCAGCGACCCGCTCGTGCAGCCCGGTTCCCCGCCGCTGCCCGACGGCACCTCGCGTCTGGACGCGGTCTTCGCGGGCGTCGGCGGCACCGCCGACTACGCCGGCCTCTCCGCCCGGGGCAGGGCCGTGGTCGTCCGCGGCGACGACTCGGTGACCCCCACGGATCAGGCCGCGGCGGCGCACACCGCCGGCGCGGCGATGCTCGTCGTGGTCAACGACCGCGCGGGCCGCAAGAGCGACTGGTACGGCAACCCCGACGGCGTGACGACCGGGCCGATTCCGGTGGCCTCGGTGACCCTGGACGAGGGCGAGGCGCTGATCCAGCAGATCACCGGTGCGGGCCGCAACGGGGTACGACTGGTCGTGGTGGCCCACCCCAGGGCGAAGTACCTGTACGACCTCGTCGACTACCACCGTGGCGGGGTGCCGAAGGATCCGTCCGCCAAGACCGACCCGCGCCACCTCGCCCGGATCGATCTCATCTTCTCCCCGCCCCCGGGGAAGCAGTCCAGCGAGACGCGGATGGACTTCCCGCCGTACGAGTACGCGGCGGCACGCGGGTTCCCGTTCGAGCCGGTCGCGCCGGGGCCGCGTACCGACTGGGTCTCCGCGGGTGGCGGCATCAGGTGGATGCAGTACGCCGACGTCGCCGACTGGGCGCGGTCCAACACGGAGGCCATCGCCTACCGGCCGGGCAGTGTCCAGAAGGACCGCTGGTTCGGGCCCATCACCCGGCCACGGCTGCTCAGCACCGAGATCCCGTTCCGTGGCGAGACCGCCATGAGCGCCTACATCCAGGGCTTCGGCGACGCCGGCGCCGCCCACAGCGGCGGGGCCAGCATGTCGCAGATCGTCACGTTCTATCAGGGCGACAAGCAGCTGACCCAGTTCGACGGCTGGCCGGAGGTCGGCGCGGGTGACCTGTCGCCGGAGAAACTGCCGTACCGGCTGGTCGTCGAGACCACTGGCAAGCCCGAGTTCAGCCCGTACTCGACCGCCACGCACACCGAGTGGAGCTTCGTCTCCGGCGGCAGCACGGAGGTGCAGGCCATCCCGCTGGTCCAACTGGACTACGGGACGGACGTGGACCTCGCGGGTCGGACGAAGCGCCGCACCGACTTCGCGATCACGCCCGTGGTGCTGGGCAGCACCGCCGCCCAGGACGCCGTGTCGTCGCTCCAGCTGGAGATCTCCTACGACGACGGGGCGACCTGGCAGCGGCAGGACCTGAAGGAGAAGAAGGGCACCTGGCAGGCGTCGCTGAACGCGCCGCACCGGGCCGACTTCGTGTCCATCCGGGTCACCGCCAAGCAGCGCAGCGGTGGCGCCGTCACCCAGACCGTCACCCGGGCCTTCGGGCTCCGGTGAAACCGGGAGAGGCCGGTGCCTGCCGGGCACCGGCCCCTCCACGGCGCGTGCGGCGCGGCTACTCCTCACCGGGTGTCGAAGACCGGTGCCACCCGGCCGGTCCGCGGTCACCCGTCCGGTGAGGTAGACGCCCTGGCGCCGTCGCCGAGCCGGGCCGTAGGCCGGTAGGTGCTGAGCCGGCGCGCGGGTCACCGATCGAGCGATCAGCTCCATCGACCTGCTGACGGGCGACATCGCGGCGCTGTTCGACCAGTGAATATTTCCAACTCATGGTCGGTTGGCGGGCCGACGGGCCAGCACCGCGTCGATCCGCTCAGCTTGCGGCACCTGAGGTAGTGACCGGCACCGTCTCCCGCCGCTTGGCGAGGAGAGGCGACTCGCTCTCCAGGACCACATCGGCATGGCCTGAGGCTCGGCGTGAGACGGTGAGCAGCGCCCAGAATCCGGCCGCTGTGGCCGCGCCGACCCCGGCGCAGACGAGCCACAGTGCGGGTCCTCCCCAATTGTCCAGCGCGAGACCACCGGCAAGCGGAGCGAGGACCGACGCGACCGAGATGCTGAAGGCAAACAGACCCTGATAGCGGCCACGGGCCCGCTCGTCGGACAGGTCGGCCACCGTAGCCGCCGAGGCCGGCGCGTACGCGATCTCCCCCAGCGTCCAGAGCACGACCGAGAGCGAGTACAGGAATATCGAGGTACCCGCGAAGCCGTTCAGCCCGAACCCCGCACCAGTGAGCACCGCGCTCAGTGCGAGCACCGTTGCACGGTTGCCCTCCTTGAGTATGGCGGTGACCGGAATCTGCAGCACGACGATCAGGATGCCGTTCAGCGCGATGATCAGCCCGTACGCCTGGGTGCCGATCCCGCCTTCGGCCATGGCCACCGGAAGGCTGCTCGCTCCCTGGAAGAACATCATCCACATGGCGAATCCGAGCAGGCAGAGCACCAGGAATCGCGAATCCCCGAGCATGTTCCTGAGTCCGACCCTGGCCGCGGGGACCGGCGACGACGACTCCCCGGACTTCTCCGGACGGGTCTCCGGCAGCTTCAGCCACATCACCACCGCGCAGAGCAACGTTGTGACGGCATCGCCGAGGAAAAGCCAGACGTACCCCTGGTGCACCAGGAAACCGGCAACGGCGGCGGAGAAACCGAAGCCGATGTTGATGGCCCAGTAGTTCACGGCGAACGCCCGCTCGCGATCCTCCGGTGCCACGAGATCCAGGATCATCGCCGAGACCGCAGGGCGTGAGGCGTTGGCTGCCGCGCCCACGAGGAACGCCAGCACGGCGATCGCCGCGGGCCCAGCGACGAACCCCATCGCCGCGGTGGCGACGGCGGTGACGACCTGCGCGCCGGCCATCGTCGCGCGGCGCCCGACCCGATCACTCAGCTCACCGCCGAGCAGCGCACCGATGGATGCTCCCACCCCGTAGATCGCCAGTACGAGGCCGGCGTGGGCCGCCGAGTAGCCGCGCACGGAGGTGAGGTAGATGGCCAGGAACGGAAAGACGAACGTGCCGAGCCGGTTCACCAGCGTGCTGGTCCACAGCCACCAAAAGCCCTCGGGAAATCCGACCAGGCTCCGGGTGAGCCTACCGGTGTACTTGTGCATTTCCGCCGCTCTCCTCCATTGATCCGGGTTGACGTCCCACCATCAGCGCATGCGTACGGTGAGCTTCCCCACCGCCGACAGGGCGTTGTGCAGCGACAGCTCAGCCGTCTCGCCATCGGCAAGGAGCATGGCCAGCACGCCACGCTGGTCGGTAGTGGTGGGAATGGCGTCACCCGGGCTTCGGATGGGATAGAGCGTCGGCTTACCGGGGTGGTCGAGGAGTTGTTCGGTCCCACCGATCCCGTCGAAGACGCCGACACTGGGTGCATAGACGGCGATCTGTGTCGCGCCCTGCCGGATCTCGGGGTCGAGGTCCATCACCAGCGGGCGTCGGCCCAGGGCCAGGTCGATGAAGGTGCCGTGGAAGTTGATGTCGAGCGACCGATTGATCGCTTCACCGACAAGCACGCCACCCATTCTCGTGTTGATCTCCACGATCTCGAAGCCGGTGGCGGTGATGATGAACTCGGTGTGCGTCACACCCTCGCGGTAGCCGACGGAGGAAAGGATCCCGGAGATCCATTCCGCCAACTCGCCCCGCATCCTCCGCGACAGGTGCACCGGGAAGCTGGCCATCTCCTCCCGGAAGTGCGGCTCTGGTGACAGCGCGCGGCTGGAGACGCCGATGATCTTCGTCTCGCCGGCCCAGCTCACCGTCTCCGCGCTGTACATGGGTCCGAGAAAGTAGGGCTCGGCGGTCAGGGCGCCGCCACGTAACTCCTCCGCGTCCCGGGCGGCGACCAGGACGCTCGACAACTCCTCCGGCTTGCGGACCAGCCAGACGTTCTGGCTCGCGTTGCCCGCGACATCTTTGACGATGCACGGGAACGGCAGCAGGCGGATCAACTCCGGCAGGCTGGCGGTCTGCGGGTCGAAAACAATGCTCGATGCGCGCGAGAAACCATTGTCGTAGAGGTGTCGACGCAGGCGCCCCTTGTCCCGCAACAGCGATACCGCCTCGACACTCTCGTGCGGCAGGCCCAGTCGATGCGCGACGGCGAGTGCCTGCAGGCTCCATGGGTCTGCCATCCGGACCAGGCCAGCGAGGTCGGGGACCGTGCTCAAGATATCGACCACTCCGTCGACCGAGCTGGTGTCGACATCGACGACCCTGATCGAATCGGCCAGGCCCTTCGACAGTTCGTGGGTGTACCGGGAACGGTCGCCGGTGAGCAGAATCACTTCGTGGCCACGCTCACGGGCGGCGTCGACCAGATACTCCAGGCCGAAGTTGATCGTTTCGAGTACCGCGATAGTCACGGGCGAACCTCGTCTGCGTTAGAGGGGGCGATATGCGGTCTCCAGGTTCACCGGCACGCTCGGGCCACCACATCGGGAATTTGCCGCATTTCCGCGCCGTGAACGCCGGGGATCATTCGCCGTCGACCGAGACGCCTCGGAACAAATCCCTAGACGAACCACACAGGTAACACGGCGCTGCCGCACGACTACCAAGAGTGACCAAATCGTGTGCTGTCTGTGCCATGCTTGGACCGGTGGAGAGCACAGCGGTAAGCCCCGCCTTCGTGGGGCGGGGACCCGAACTGGCCGAACTCGTCCGCGCTGTGCAGGCGGCCGACGCCGGAACGCCCCAGGCGTTGCTCATCCGGGGCGAGGCGGGCGTCGGCAAGACCCGGCTGGTCGAGGAACTACTCCGCACCCTCGATGACGGAACGGCGGTCACGGCGATCGGCGGCTGTGTCGAGGTCGGCGGTGACGGGTTGCCCTTCGCGCCGTTCTCCGCCGCCCTGCGGGCGCTGTGGCAGCAGTTGCCCGACGAGGTACGCGCGGCAAGCGCCGGCCAGGAGGAACTACTCGCCCGGATCCTTCCGGAGTTGGGCTCCTCGGTGCCCTTCGGGCAGGGCGACGGCGACAACGTGCGCCTGTTCGAGCTGACCGCCCGGATCCTGGAGCGACTCGCATCAAATCGCCTGGTCGTGCTCGTCGTCGAGGATCTGCACTGGGCCGACGCGTCCACCCGTCACCTGCTCGGCTACCTGTTGCGTACCAAACGGCAGGGCCGTCTTCTGATCGTCGCGACCTACCGTTCCGACGACATCCACCGTCGCCACCCGCTGCGCCCGCTGCTCGCGGAGGTGGACCGGCTGCGTACGGTGCAGCGGATCGAGACACCTCGGTTCACTCGGGTCGAAGTCCTGAAGCAGCTCACCGGCATCCTCGGCGCCTCGCCCGACCCGGCCCTGCTCAACGAGATCTTCGACCGGTCCGACGGCAACGCCTTCTTCGTCGAGGAACTGGCCCGCTCGTACGTCGAGCGTGCGCGAGTTGGCCTGGACGACCTTCGCGACCTGCTGCTGGTACGGCTGGAGGCGCTGCCGGAAGGCAGCCAGCGAATCGTCCGGATCGCGGCCGAGAGCGGTACCGCGGCCGGCTACCCGCTGCTGAAGGCCGTCACGGGCTTACCAGAGGACGAGCTGATCGAAGCACTGCGCACTGCCGTACAGGCACAGGTCCTCGTACCCGCCCGGGACGGGTCCGGGTACGGCTTCCGGCACGCACTGGTCCGCGAGGCGGTGAGCGACAGTCTCCTGCCGGGCGAGCGCGCTCTGATCAATCGGCGGTACGCCGAGGCATTGGAGGGCGATACCTCTCTTGTCCGGGCCGAGGAGCTGATGACTCGACTCGCCCGGCACTGGTACGACGCGCACGACGACGTGAAAGCCCTACAGATGAGTGTGTCCGCCTCCGTCGAGGCAAGGAACCGCTACGCGTACGCCGAGCAGTTGCGGTTGCTGGAACGCGCGATGGAACTGTGGGACCGGGTATCGAATCAGGTACGCGGTGAACTGCGCCCGTTGGGCCATCCGGAGACGTACCCGACCTGGGTCTCCGCGTCGGGCGGTGTCGGACTGCGCTACGTCGACCTGCTCGCGGCGGCGACCGTCGCCGCCCGGCAGAGCGGGGACCACGACCGGGCGCTCAACCTGGCCCGGAGCGCGCTTGAGCTGATCTCCCCGAAGCACGACCCGCTGCCTGCGGCCTGGTTCTGGACGCAGCGCTCGCTGTTGGTCCAGGAGCTGAATCGCGGGGACGGATGGCAGGAACTGCGGAGAGCTCGCGACCTGGTAGGCGGACACCCGGCGTCCGTGGTGCACGCCGATGTCCTCGTACACGTCGCGAACTGGGGCGCGAAACACCGACCAGGACCGGAGAGCCTGCTCGACGCCGATCGTGCCGTGGACTACGCCACCCGGGTCGACTCCGAAGAACTCGAACTGCACGCCCGCATCACCCGGTGCTGGCTCAAGGCCGAGACCGATGTCGACGGCACAAGCCTCGCCGAGTTGTACGAGGTGCGCGGACGCGCCGAGAAGTTGGGCGCGGTCAGCGTTGTCGGCCGCGCCAACCAGAACCTGCCGTCGACCTTGGAGGGGATGGGCCGTTCGGGTGAGGCGGTGGCCGCCGCCGAGCACGGTGTCGAGGTGTGCCGCTCGCTCGGCCTGGCCGAGACCGAGGCGTGGGTGCAGAGCAACCGTTCGCTCTCGCTCTTCTCCCTGGGACGCTGGCCGGAGTCCGATGCCGCCCTCGACGAGGCGGCCGCGGTCGCGCAGTCGTACAAGGTTCGCGGCATCATCGCGATGCGCCAGTCGTACAACCTGTTGGTCCGTGGCGATGTCGAGGCGGCGGCGACCCACCTTGCCCTGAGCCGGCGGTTGCTCGGCACCGAAGACCTCCAGCCGCAGTTGGTCGTCTCCCTGACCCAGTACGGGATGGAGATCGCCGCGCGGGAGGGCAGGCTCGCCGACGCGCGGGCCGAGTTTCTTCGGGCCCACGCCGCGGGCCTCACCGCCGGCCCGGTGCGTTACGCCCTACCGATGCTCTGGGCCGCCGCGGCGATCGAGGCGGACGCTCGCGGTACGACCGCACCCGACGAAGCGGCGGCGGCTGTTCTTGCCGCTGTCCACGAGGCCGTCGCTCGCCTTCGCGTGGTATTTCCCATCGACCATGCCTTCGACCGCATGGTCCTGGCGGAACTGCGCCGGGCGGAAGGCGCCGACGACCCCGCCCTGTGGGCGGAGGTGGTCGCTGCCTTCGAGGCACTGGAGCGACCGTACGAGCTGGCAATCGCCCACCTGGGCCAGGGGCGCGCTCTGCTCGGCGTGCAGCAGCGCCGCACCGAGGCGGCAGACCAGCTCACCCGGGCCCACCGGATCGCCGGTCGGCTCGGCGCGCGGCTGCTGAATCTCGATATCGAGGCGCTGGCGCACCGAGCGGGCCTCACGCTGACCGACAACCCGCCCGCCGGCTCCCCCACCGGCGAATCGACCTCCCTCGGGCTCACCCCGCGCGAGTCAGAGGTGCTACGGCTGGTGGCAACCGGATACAGCAACCGGCGGATCGCCGAGGAGCTCTACATCTCGCAGAAGACCGCCAGCACCCACGTTTCCAACATCCTGGCCAAGCTCGGCGCCTCCGGACGCACCGAGGCCGCGGCGATGGCCCACCGGCTCGGTCTTCTGATCGGCTGACCATCCCGGCTACGGTGCGGGCGTCGGCGGACGGATCCGATCCCCGACCAGGTTCGCTGTCGCGACAGCGATCAGGATGACCATAACGACAAGCGCGGCCATTATCGGTGGCAGCAGGGGCGTGGTCGGTGCCAGACCGGCCAGCAGTAGCAGCCCGATCAGCCGGACCGGGTCGACCCGCCCGAACAGGGTGTAGTCGAGCATGACGCGGCCGATCAGGAACAGGCCCGGGCCGCCGAGGATAACCGCCGCCCAGGACGTCGGGGTGTCGCCGAACGGCCGAGTGATGACGAGTTGGCTGGTCACCGCCGTGCACAGGATGCCCGCCACCATGATCAGGTGAACGAACGCGAAGACCTCTCTGAGTCGGGCCGGATTGGCGGACGTGGCGATGGTGGAGGTCAGCTCATCTCCGGCGCGGTAGATGTAGATACGCCAGATCATTACCGTGATGATGAAGACCACGACGAGCGCCCCAGCCTGACCAGTCGTGAATCCACTCAGGCTGAACGACCTGCCGGTCAAGAAGACCGACACGCTGAGCGCGACGATGACGAACTGCCGGTAGCGCTCGGCAATCCGCTCACCGACCACCCGTGCCGCCGAAGGCAGTCGGGACCACGACCACGGCGTGGGCCAGCCGAGCGCGACCCCGGCGTATTCCACCGCTACCGCCACCGCCCAGAGCACGCCACGGGTCGTCCCGGCCACCAGCCCACCCAAGATCCACGGTGCCGCGGTCGCGGCCTGCCAGAAGAGGATCCGGCGAACCCTGAGCTTCAACGCGGGGTTGGGGACGATCAGCAGGTAATAGGCGCCCTTGGTGAGATTGGTCGTCAAATAGACGATCGCGAACAACAGACCACTGTTGCCGTACGCGTCGGCCACCACACTCGCCAACAACAGGCTGCCCGCCATGACCAAGACGACCTGCGGCCCGATCAACGGCTCGCTCAGATCCACCGCGTCACCCGCCCACGCGGTCAGCGCCCAGAGCAACGAGAACGCCAACAGCAGGATCAGGGTCTGCCACGCGCCCACCCAGGTCAACTCACTGAGCAACTTTTCCGAGAGGGCGAGCAGCACAAAGACGTACGCCAGGTCGAAGAAGAGTTCGAGAGTCGCGGGACGGGCCGGATCAGGCTGGGCTGGGACCGCCACCCCAGCGTCGCCGCGCATCGCCATCGATCAGCCCATCTAGCCTGGTCTGCCGCCGCACCGTGGTTGCCTCCACCACACTACGGCTTCCACATCAGAGGCGATGGAAATGATGAGCATCCGGCCAGCGCCCTCCCGCCGAGCAGGCTCGTACAAGCCGGGCCGTTTGGCTGCCCGCTCACGACGAGCTTTATAGGCTTTGACGGGGCGAATCCACCTGGATGGCGTCTCCTCGCCTGGCGTCCCGCACTCCGCTGCGGCCGAAGCCGGGGCCCACCAGCCAGAGAACCCGGCGTTGGAGGTGCCATAGGAGGTCGCAGCGGTGCCCACTGACGATCAGCCCCGGATACTTCGCCGGCAGGGCGCGCACGAGCAGCCGACCTTTCTGGAACTCTTCTTCGACCTGGTCTACATCTTCATGCTTTCCCGGCTGTCGCAGGGCCTTGCCGAGGACCTCACCCTACGTAACGCGGCTCAGACCGCCGTACTGCTGCTCGCCGCCTGGTGGGTCTGGGTGTTGACCGCCTGGCTGACTGACCTGTTCAACCCCCAGCTACCGGTGATCCAGGGCCTGGTTCTTGTGGTCATGTTCGGCACCCTGGCGATGGCCGTCGCTGTGCCGAGAGCCTTTGGCGCGCATGGATTCATCTTCGTCGCGGCATACTTCGGCATCCATGTCGCCCGCGACGCGGTCCTCATCCCCGGCACCCGCGTAAACCCGTACATCCAGGCCCGAAGCATTCGGGTCTTCTTCTGGTTCCTCGTCTCCGCCCCGCTGTGGGTCGCCGGGGCGTTCACGGGAGGGAATGTCCGGCTGACGCTCTGGGCAATCGCGGCAGTGGTGGACCTTTGGTCGGCTCGAATCGGCTGGCCGACGCCGCGGCTCGGCCGCACCGAACTCGCCAGCCAGATCTTCACCGGCAACCACCTGACCGAACGCCACCGGCAGATCTTCATCATCGGAATCGGCGAGCTGATTCTCACCGCTGGTTCCGGGCTCGCCCTCTCCCAGCCTGATGGCGGCCGGATTGCCGTTGCCGCAGTGGCGTTCGCCAACGCGATGCTCCTCTTTCAGATGTATTTCCAGCGGGTCCAGCAACTGCTGGCTCCTGGCGAGGTCTCCTCCTTGGAGCGAGTCCGTCCTGCCACCTCCACCTCGTACAGCCACCTGGTGATGGTGGCAGGCGTCGTGGTCATCTCGACCAGCACCTCGCTCACGTTCAGCCGTCCACTCGGCGAGGTGTCGGTGGCCTGGATCCTCACTCTTCTCGGCGGCCCCGGGCTTTTCCTCCTCGGCACCTGCCTGTTCGACTACGTGGTGACCAGCCGAATTCTCTGGTCCCGATCCATCGCCTTACTCGTGCTGGCCGCGATCGCCCCCGCGATGCCGCTGCTGCCACCACTCGGCGTCATGGTCGTGACAAACCTGGTCCTACTGATCACGCTGATCAGCGAAATGATTCTCAAACGTCGCCGGCCGGTCAGCCACCTGATGAAGCAACGCCGGTGAAGACGGCCGACGAATCGTCGAGGAATGGACCGGAGGCGATCCGGATGTACCTTGAGGGCGGCTACGCCGCCCGGCCGGTCAGCCGTCCCCTTGGCCACTGGCGAAGAAGGCCAGTGAGACGCTGCTGGATCGACCACCAGCCGGTCATGGTGTCCTCGGACGATTCCGCGACATCGGCGACCTGGGCCGCAACCCCGAGGACGTTCGCCCGCTCCACCAGCAACCACGAATCGGCCGTTTCGGCGTCGTCGAAGGTCAGGCCATCAGCCACAGCAACCCCCGTGCTCCGCGCCGCGGTGGCCGGCTCGGGCGGTAGGTCGACGGCCTGGATGGCGTTGCGGGCGCTGGCGAGATAGAACCGCGCCAACCGCCCGACCGCCGCCTTTCCGGAAGCGGTCTCACCCTCGAAGAGCAGTTGAACCCGGGCTAGGGCCTTCACCACACCGACATACCGGTATCTACCGGACAGGTCAGGCTCCAATAGATGTACGTCCGTCAGCGAATCGAGTATCCGCTCGGTCTCGGACACCGGGCGGTCCAGGATAACCGCGGCAGCGGCGAGTGAAATGTCCGCCAGGTCCGGTGCGGCCAGCAACCGGAACGCGGACGAGTGAGAGCTGTCCAACCGCCGTAACACCCGCATCAGCGAGGTATAGAACGCGGCGCAGTCCTCGTGCGGCTCGGCCAACCCGTCGAGCTCACCAAGCAGCCGTCGCTCGACGAGCGCCACGCTCCAATCCGGTCGGGCGGCCAGCCTGGCACCGGCGATCCGCAATGCTGCCGGATGGTGGGAACAGAGGTCGACCAACCGTTGGGTGTTCTCTGGCTCGCGGCGCAGCCGCTCCGCGCCGACGATCCGCTCCAGCAGGGTCACCGACTCGGCCGACCGGAGCACCCCGAGGGTGGTCCACGATATCCCCGAGAGGTCCAGCAATCGGCGCCAGCTGGTGATGATGGCGGCGCTGCCGATCGTGGCCGGCAACAGATAGCGGAGCTGCCGGCTGTCGTACGGGTCGTCGAGAACGACAAGAACCCGCCGACCGGCCATGATCGTGCGCCACAGCGCCGCACGTTCGGGTAGTGCTTCGGGCATGGCATCGTTGCCAATGCCGAACGCGCGCAGGAAACGGGCAAGCACGTCGCTGGGATCCGCCGGCTGCTCACCCATACCGCCCAGGTCAGCGTAGAGCTGGCCGTCCGGGAACTGCTCCCGCAGCATCGTGGCCACCCGGATCGCCAGGGCACTCTTGCCCACGCCGCCAAGCCCGACGATGCCCACAACGGGTACCTCGCCAGTGCGTGTCAGCAGCGCACTCAGCGTCCGTACGGTCTCCTCCCGGCCGGTGAAGTCGCCCAGATCCGGCGGAAGCTGCGCCGGTACGGCGGACAGGTTCTGGACGGCCTGGGGTTCTGGCGGGGCAGGCGGATGCAGCGCCGGGACGGCCGGCGGCCCAGGCTGCATCAGTACGGCCGGATCGGACCGGAGGATGGGGTCCGCTCGGAGGACGCGTTGATGGATCTCCTGCAACGCGGGTCCGGGCTCCACCCCCAACTCCTCGGCGAGGGCCCGCCGGGCGTCGTGGAACACGGCAAAGGCCTCCGCCGGCATGCCTGCCTGGTGGAGCGCGAGCATCTGCAGCACGCGCAGTCGCTCACGGAGCGGATGCTCGGCAACCAGAGGGCCGACCTCGGCCGCAACCTCGACGTGCCGGCCCAGCTCAAGGTCGAGGGCGAGCCGCCGTTCGACCGCAGCCAAACGGACCTGGGTCAACCGGGCGCGCTGCGCCTCGGCCCAACCGCCCGGCACACCGGCCAGCGGACCTCCCCGGAACAGCGCGTCCGCCTCGCGCAGCAGGGCGACTGCGCCAACTGGGCCAGAACCCTGCTGAGCCAGGTCCGCCTGTGTGGTCAGCCAGCGGAATCGAACCAGATCAAGGGTTTCCGCCGTCACCGGTAACACGTATCCGCCTGCTACCGACGCGATGACGGGTGGTTGTCCCGGATCAGATTCGAGGACGCGGCGAAGCCGGGAAACGTACGTGCGCACTATCCGTACGCCGGTCGTCGGCGCGTCCCGCCCCCAGACCACCTCGACGAGTTCGTGCGCCGAGACGTGCGTCCCCTCGTGCAGCAGCAGGGCCGCGAGGATTGCCCGTTGTTGGGGCGTACCGAGCTCCAACTCCCGCCCGCCCCGCCATGCTCGTACCGGACCGAGCACCTCGAAGCTCAACGACCCGCTCAATCCACCTACCTCCCCCTCGGTGCTACGCCACCCAGCCGATCGAGCGCACCCAGATCATGCTCTGCGACGTGGCCACAGCACTCCAGGATAGTCCCGCGAATGTTGCTCTTGACCCACCTTGAGCGGGACGCACCGGGACGAAGCGGGCCCTACGCGACGGTCGCGCCAGGGTCGAGGCAGCCGCACCCCACCACCCGGCCCCACCTGGGTACCCACCTCTTCCAACCGGCATGCGCCAAGAGATGTGTCGTAACTCAGTAGCCGGGGCACGGGCGACCACCTGAAGTGATCGGCGGTGCAGCTCGGCTATGTGAACCCGATGAGCGTCAGCGCACGTGGGCGACGTAATTCAAACGTCAATCAGACGTACGCCACCCACTAGTAGGCTTTCCTCAGGCCTCGCGCGGCCCTGATTCCTGACACGAATTCTCGAAACAAGATCGACGATGCTCGCGATGCGTGTCATGCCCCGGCGGGAGTTGCGCTGACCTCGGCCCCGGCTCCCGATTTTCGCATGGCCGTTGTCGATAACTCAAGGAGTGTTGGAAGTGTCTGTTCGACTGCGGTCTAAAGCCATCGTCGTCACGGGGGGCAGCAGTGGAATGGGTAAGGCTTTTGCCCAGCGAGCTGCCTCGGAGGGCGCGAAGGTTGTCATCGGTGCCCGCGACAAGACTCGCGGCGACGAGGTCGTCGCCGGGATCAGGAATAGCGGTGGAGAAGCGCTGTTCGTGCCCACGGATGTCACCATCGAGGAGCAGGTCGCTGCACTGGTCGGCGAAGCAGTGGCGCAGTTCGGCCGCTTGGACGGAGCGTTCAACAACGTAGGCGGCACTAGCCCTTTGAGGCTTCGAGAAATGAACGAAGCGTTTTGGCGGGACACGATCGACCGCAACCTGACGAGCGTCTTCTTCAGTTTGAAGCACGAGATTCCGGCGATCGTGGCGTCGGGCGGTGGCAGTATCGTCAACAACGCCTCCACCATGGGAGTGATCGCCGACCCGCACATCCCAGCCTATGTCGCCGCCAAACACGGTGTCATCGGCCTCACCCGCTCGGCGGCGCTGGACGCGGCCCGCGAGGGCGTGCGAGTCAATGCCCTGGTGACCGGATTGGTTGACACCTCGCTGTTCCGCCAAGGCGCAAGCAATCCCGAGCTCCAGCAGTACTTCCTGGACATGCAGCCGAGTGGACAGATCGGCACGGAGGAGGATGTCGCCGCCTTCACTGCTTTCCTACTCAGTGACGAGGCTACGTACATCACCGGAGCCGCACTCAGCATCGATGGCGGCATGACTGCGAAGTAATTTCGTGCGACGAAGTGGAATGTGACGGCCAGACGCTTGGCCCGAACGCAAAGCAATTACCCCAGACGACTCTACAGGAGATGTGATGACATCCGTTGACGAACCGCTTGCGGATACCCGCGATATGTTGATGGCCCACACCATGTTCCGACGGGAGTTCTCTCTGCTGCCGGGACTGGTCCGCGGTGTCGCAGCTGGCGACAACGCACGGTCACAGATCATTGCCGAACACATCGAACTCGTGGAAAACACGTTGCATCACCACCACACGAGCGAAGACAAGCACCTGTGGCCGAGATTGCTCGAACGCGGCTCCGCGGAGATCGCGCCGGTCGTCCACGTGATGGAGGATCAGCACCAGGCCATCGCCGACCTCATCGACGAGGTGAAAGCGACGCTGCCAACCTGGCGCGACAGCGCCGCCCCCGAATCCGGGGAGGTCCTGGCCAACGCTCTCGACCGAATGGTTCCGCTTCTCGTCGAGCACCTGAACCTCGAGGAGGAGCGGGTGCTTCCGCTCGTTGAGAAGTACGTCACCGCAGCGGAGTGGGGCGGCATGGTGAACGAGGGTGCGAGCGCCGCTCCCCCGGAGAGCCTTCCCCTGATGTTTGGCTTGATGGCCTACGAGGGAGATCCCGAGGTCATTCAAGAAATTGTCTCTCACATGCCGCCGGAGGTCCGTCCGGTTATCGAGGAGTTGGCTGCGCAGGCGTTCGCATCCTACTCCGAGCGCGTCCACGGCACCGCCACGCCACCCCGTGTCGGCGGCAGGGCTTAGCCACTTCCCGGTTCACCCGCCGTCGCAATGAGGCGACGTAGGAGAACCGTAGTCGGTCGGCGCCCGCGAGAGGCGGGCGCCGACCGAAAGATCGCCCCCGCTCGGCCCGCGCACGTATGAATCGCACAGGAAGCGCATCTTCGGCATTCCGAAGCACTACTGACACCGAATCCAGAAAGACGACATGGAAAGCCACGGAATCATGAACGAGCTCGCCGGCAAGCGGGCGCTGGTCACCGAAGGTACGTACGGTATCGGTGCGGGGATCGCCCAGCGCCTGATCGACGGGGGCGCCAGCGTCGTCATCGCGGCCCGCTCGGAGAGCCCGTCCGCTCCGGCGAGGGCGAAGTTCGTCGGCGGCGACGTCACCTCGGTGGCGGGCGCGCAGGCCAGGGTCAACACGGTGACCCCGGGTCTGGTCGAGTCGCCCGGATCTGACCCGCTGCGGCAAAAGGTTGCGGCGGCGGCCGGTTTCGATCCCGCGATGATGATCAGAGGCATCCCGCTCGGACGCGCCGGGCAGCCGGCCGACATCGGTGAGGCAGTGGCGTTTCTGGTCTCCGCTCGAGCCGCGTACGTCACCGGGGTGGACCTGGTCGTCGACGGCGGGCTGAACCCGGCGGTCTAGCGGACGTGCGCGTCGGATTCTTCGGCGCAACCGCGGAACTCACCGATCAGATCGAGCGGCGAGACTCCCAGGTCGCGTAGCTGCGGCCGATTTTCCGAGCGGTGAAGGGTCAGCGTGGTGACTCGGACCCGACCGTCGCGTATCCGCCGTCCCACCAGCTCGTGACGAGCGCCGCGAACCGGTCCGCGTCGTCCTCCCAGGTGAAGTGCCCCGCATCGAGGTAGTCGAGCTTGCTGTTGGGCAGCCGCTGATGGAGAAACTCGGCGTTTACCGGTGGCACGGCCGAATCGTGTTCGCCGGCGATGATCTGGACCGGCGTCTGCACCTTCGGCAGGAGATCACGGAGGATCGGCAGGTCGGTCGGGTAGGCGCGGGCGTAGCGCATCGACTCGACGAAACGGTCGCCCTCGTAGGCTGACAGGTAGTCCTCACGGACGGAGTCAGGCAGAACGTACCGCTCGATGCTGCCCAACGTGCTGGCCACGATCTGTCGTGGGTCCAGGCTGCGGTAGCTGTCGAGGTCCGGGGCTTCGACCCAGTCCTTCAGCGCCCCGCCCAACTGGATCGGGACCGCCGCGCCCCCACTTCCGACGACAAGGCTACGTAACCTGCCCGGATGCTGGGCGGCGGCGAACAGCGCGGCACCGGTGCCAACGTCAGGCCCGACGACGTGGGGGTTGTCGAGTCCGAAGCTGTCGGCGGCGCGAATGACGAACTCGCCCATCGTCCGAGGGGACATCAGCTCGTCGCGACGCTCGGAATGGCCGAACCCCGGCAGGTCGATTGCCACCAGGTGCGCGTGTTCCGCGAGCCGGGTCCAGATCGGTTCGAAGGCGAAAAGGCTCTCCGGCCACGGGTTGAGCAGCAGCGCGTGCTCGGTTCGGTCCTCACTCTCGGCAAAACGGATATTCAGTCCGTCAATGTTCCGGAACTGCGTACGGATGGTCTGGCTGGCCGAGCGAGTCACCGTGTCGCTCCTCCCTGCTGGCCGCGCCGGCGCTCCTCCGCGGTCTGGTCGTCAAAACGACCGTACCAACGGGCCCGGGTCATGGCCGCGGATCGCCCTTTTCGGGTCGATGGACCCGGCCACCAAGGTGCCGCTGACCGTGGCGGACAAGGGATACGTCTCCGCCGAGTTGGACTGGTGGCTGGTTCGACATCCAACCGATGACCGACACGGCGATGATCGACAGTCTGCTATCCCGTGTCGCCTGGTGGTCTTTCGTCTGCCCGGACTGTGCCCGGAATAGAGACCAAAAGCCCGCCCCCTGAAAATCGGGGACGGGCTTTTGGTCTGGTGTTTCTGTTGTAGCGGGGACAGGATTTGAACCTGCGACCTCTGGGTTATGAGCCCAGCGAGCTACCGAGCTGCTCCACCCCGCGTCGACTGGTTAAGACTAACCCACCCGTTCCGAGCGATGATCAGCGGGGTCGCCGTCACCGCCCCGGGCGGGCGCAGCCGGCGTGGTCGAGCCGGCGGGGAAATGTCGAAGGCCCGCCCCGGTGCTCCCGGGACGGGCCTCCAACTGGTGTTTCTCTCGTAGCGGGGACAGGATTTGAACCTGCGACCTCTGGGTTATGAGCCCAGCGAGCTACCGAGCTGCTCCACCCCGCGTCGGTTCGCTAACCGTAGCGCACCGACCCGGGGCACCGCAAAGCGACTCCGATACCGCCGACACGGACCCCTCTGACCTGGGCCGTTGTCAGTCGAGCCAGTTCTCGATCGCCGCGACCGCCCGCCGACTGTCGGCGTCGACCTGGGACCGGACGGCCGCCGTGTGCTCCCAACCCTGCTCCCAGAGCACCGTCACCACGTCGCCGATCCGGACCACCCGCACCAGCCGCACCTCGTCCGTTCCCGGCTCGCCCATCCCGTCCGGCATCGGGGCCCGCATCTCGAACAGCACCGACTCGTCCCCGTACGCCCCCGGGGTCAGCAGTCGCTGTCGCCACGTCCTGCTGTCGTCGGGCAGCCTCTGGTCGGGGCAGCCGCGCACGGCCTGCCGCAGCTCGCGCAGGGCGTCGTCGGCGCGGCCCGCCCGGTAGATGGTGATGGTGTGCCGGTAGCTGCCGTCCGGCACGTGCCCCGCCGGCGTCTCCGCCAACTTGTACGCCAGGTACCGGCCGCGGCGCTGCACCATGGCCGAGTCGCTGGACAGGCGCGTTCCGCACAGCGTCGGCAGTGCCGGGCCCTCCCCCGATGATTCCAACCCGGTCCGATTCGGGGTCGCCAGCACGAAGAAGGCGCGGTCCGGGATCGAGGTGGGCGGCCGGGGCGCCGCCGGGCCGGTGGCCGGCTGCGACGGCGTACCGCTCGGGGTGGTCCGCGACGGCGACGACGAGGGCGCCGGGGGCGGCGTAGGTGACGGCGGAGAGGTCGCGGTCGCCCCGGTCGGCACCGGGCCAGGTGTGTCGGCGGGTGGTGGCAGCGGCGCGGAGCCGTCCGCCGGGTACGCCAGTCGGCCACCGACGGCTACCCCGCCCACGAGCAGCGCCACCGCGAGCGTCGAGCCGGCGATCCGGGCTCGGGCCCGCCGGTCGGCGAACCGCCGAAGCGACTCGGGATGGGTCAGCTCGTGGCCGTCCGCGACGGTGCTGAGCGACCGGTACAGGTCAGAGAGTTCAACTGACATCGTTCGCCTCCAACTCCACGGCGCTGAGGTCGGGCAGCAGCGCGGCCAGCCGGGACCGGCCTCGGGACAGCCAGGACTTCACGGTGCCGACCGGGACGTCGGTCTCCCGGGCGATCTCCTCGACGGACATGTCGAAGAGGTAGTGCAGGGCCAGCGCCTGTCGGTGCGTGGCGGGCAGTTGCCGGAGCGCTCCGACCAGGAGCACCCCGTCCTCGCTCGGCGGGGGCGCCACCGCCGGTGGTCCGCTCCGGCTCAGCACCACCCGCCAACGGTGCAGACGCCGCCAGCGGTCGGTGGCCAACCGGGCCACCACGAGCCGCAGCCACGCCTCCGGCGCGGGATGCGACGACAGTCGCCCCCACTGCCGCCAGGCCCGGGTGTACGCCTCCTGCACCAGATCCTGCGCCTCGCTGTGGTCGCCAGCGACCGCATAGCCGTACCGCACCATCCGCCGCGCGGTGCTGCGGTAGAAGTCATCGAAGCTCTGCGCGTCCCGCACGGCTGACCCCCCTCGTTCCCACCCCGTCGCAAGGAGGACGGCGGACCGGCGTCGCAGGTTGCGGGGCTGGACGCCGCTGTCGCTGACGTGACAGACGCGCACAGATCAGGACAACGGCGGAGCCCCCGCCGTTCGGACCTGGAGTGGTCCGGACGACGGGGGCTCGGCGAGGAACTCCCTGCGGTGTCGGGTCAGCCGCCGGCGCTCGGGCTGCCACTCGGCGTACCGGCGGCCTGTTGCGCCTGCTGGAACGCGGTGAGCGCCTCGTCGAGGGCCTTCAGCGCGCGCCCGTACCGCTCGAAGTCGCCGGACGTCTGCGCGGCCCGGACCTCGGTGATCGCGGTCTGCACCCGGTCCGCGGCGGCAGCCAGGTCACCGGTCGGCGGTGGGGTGCCGGGGCTCGGGGTCACCGTCGGCGCCGGGGTCGCCGTCCCCGACGGCGTTGGCGTCGGCGTCGTCGGGTTGCCCCCGGTCGTCGGAGGCGGCGACGTGCCCTGCCCGGCCTTCTTACCCTGCTCGACCAACTGCTTGATGCCGTCGTTGATGTTGTCGGCGAGCGCCACGAACGAGCCACCGTCACCGTACGAGAGCAGCACCTTCTGCAGCAGCGGGTACGCGTCCTGCTGGTTGCTCTTCACGTAGACCGGCTCGACGTAGAGCATCCCGTCGGCGAAGGGCAACGAGAGCAGGTTGCCGTACTGCACCTGCGCCTGGTTGCTGGAGAGCAGGTTGAGCTGCTGGCGGATGTTGGCGTTGTTGGTCATCTGCTGGTGCACCTGCACCGGGCCGGAGATCCGGGTCTGGTCCGGCAGCTCCAGCACCTCCAGGCGGGGCTTCCCCTCGACGTACGACCCGGAGATCAGCGCGGCGAGGTTCTGCCGGCCGTTCGGGGTGACCGCCGAGGTGAGCTGGAACCGTGGGCTCTCCTGCCCCGGGAACTGGGTGAAGAGGTAGTACGGAGGCTGCTTCTGGCCGCTGTCCGGCGCGTCCGGCACGTTGGGCACCTGCCAGAAGTCCTGTGCCGAGTAGAAGTCGCCCGGGTTGGTCACGTGGAACTTGGTGAGCAGGTTGCGCTGCACCTTGAACATGTCCGCCGGGTACCGCAGGTGCTCGGTCAGCTCGACCGGGATCTCCGCCTTCGGCAGCACCAGGTCACCGCCGAACGCCTTGTTCCACGCCTTGAGCACCGGGTCGGTGTCGTCGTACTCGTAGAGCTTCACCGTGCCGTCGTACGCGTCGACGGTGGCCTTCACCGAGTTGCGCATGTAGTTGACGTCTTCCCGGGCCAGCTGGAAGGTGCCCCGGTTGGTCAGCTCGTCGGTGGTCTCGGTCTGCAGGTTGACCTTCTCCGCGTACGGGTAGGAGGCCGCCGTGGTGTAGCCGTCCACGATCCACTGCACCCGACCGTCGACCACCGCCGGGTACGGGTCGCCGTCCAGGGTGAGGAACGGCGCGACCTTCTCCACCCGGTCACGCGGGTTGCGCACGTAGAGCAGCTTGGAGTCCTTGTTGACCGCCTCGGAGAGCAGGAAGTTCGACTCCTGCTCCTTGATGGCGTACAGCAGCCGCCGGGTGAAGGAGCCGATCTCCACGCCGCCCTCACCGGTGTAGGTGTAGGACTCGCCACCACCCTCACCGACCGGCCGGTCGAACTCGGCCTTCTTGTTCGGGTCGGACTGCCCGACGATGGCGTAGTCGTCGGCGGCCATCCGCTCGCCGTAGTAGATGCGCGGCTGCTTGGCCGGGATCTGCTCGGTCTGCGAGGAGCACGCCTCCTGGGTCTTCTCGCCCAGGAAGCCGGAGACGAAGAACGGCTGCCCGCCGCAGACCACCTGGTTGGCCGGGGCGGCCACCAGCCCGTACCCGTGGGTGTAGACGGTGTGCCGGTTGATCCAGGTGTTCTGCTGGTCGGTCAGCTCGCCGTAGTTGATCTCCCGGACACCGACGACGTAGTCGGAGACCTTGCCGTTCACCCCGTACCTGTCGATGTCCAGCTTCGGACCGAAGTCGTAGAAGCCACGCACCTGCTGGAGCTGGGTGTACGTCTCGCTGACCAGTTGCGGGTCGAGCAGCCGCACGTTGGACACCACCGAGGTGTCGGTGGCCAGGTTCGCCGGTGGCGTGAGGTTGTTCGCCGCGTACGGGGTCGTCTCGGTGGCCCCCAACCCGAACGCCGCCCGCGTCGCGTCGATGCTGCGCTGGATGTACGGCGCTTCCTTGTCCTTGGCGCTCGGCTTGACCTCGAAGGTCTGCACCGCCCACGGGTAGATGCCGCCGATGGCCACCGCGGACACGCCGAGCAGCGCCAGCGAGATCCCCGGCCAGACCAGGTTCCGCATCCAGGCGTTGGAGAACACGAGGATCGCGATCGCCACCACGATGGAGATGTAGGCGAGGATCTCCTTCGCCGGCAGCAACGCGTTGACGTCGGCGTAGCCGGCGCCGTACAACTTGGCGCCCTCGTTGTACTCCAGCAGCATGGCCCGCCGGTCCAACACGTACGCGATCGCCTTCAACAGCACGAAGACCGCGACCAGGGTGCTCAGGTGCGCGCGGGCCGCGTTGCTCATCCGGTCACCGACGCCCTGCAGGCGGACACCGCCGAAGAGGTAGTGCACCGCCAGAGCGCCGACCACGGCCAGCACCACCGCGGTGAAGGCGACCCCGAGCAGGTAACGCCAGAACGGCAGTTGGAAGACGTAGAAGCCGATGTCGACCCCGAACTCCGGGTCCTTGATGCCGAAGTCACCGCCGTTGCGGAAGAGCAGCCACTGGTTCCACCGGTTCTGCGCGGAGAGACCGGCGAAGAGCCCGACCACCGCGGCGGTCAGCGAGATCCAGGTGCCGAGACGCGGGCTGAGCACCATCCGGTAGCGCTCCAGGGTGGCCTGCTCCACCGAGTGCGGCCGCAGTCGCGGGCGCAACCGGTAGGCCAGCCACAGGTTGCCGCCGACGATCACCGCCATGCCGAGGCCGATGGCGAGGAAGAGCACCAGGCGGGTGAGCAGGACGCCGGTGAAGACCTCGGTGTAGCGGACCTCGTCGAACCAGAGCCAGTCGGTCCACGCCTGGACACCCCAGCCGAGCAGGGTGAAGAGCACGAACACCCCGACCAGGACAGCGATGGTGACGCGCCCGCGCCGGCTCATCCTCGGAAGGGGGCTGCTGCTACGCATGACCACTGTTGGCTCCGCACGCTCGATATGATCGGCTCCGACCAGGCACCCAGAGTACGGGGTGTTCCTGAGCGTGTCGGGGCACGGTCACACCGGTCAGCAACGCGTCGGCTGACCGCCCGCGCGCAACGTCTCCAGTGCGGTCATCGCCTCGTCCAACGAGCCCACCCGCAACAGCGGCAGGTCGGGCTGCGGGTTGCGGACCGCCTCCGCGCAGTTGTCCGCCGGCACCAGGAAGACCTTGGCCCCGGCGCGCTTGGCGCCGACAAGTTTCTGGGCGATCCCGCCGATCGGGCCGACCGCGCCCTCGTCGTCGATGGTCCCGGTGCCGGCGATGACCTGGCCGCCGGTGAGGTCGGCCGGGGTCAGCTTGTCCACGATCCCCAGGGCGAACATCAGGCCGGCGCTCGGCCCACCGATGTCCCCCAGGTCAATGCCGAGCGTGAACGGGTGCGGCTGCTGCTGATCGATCTCGACGCCGATCCGCGGTCGGCCGTCCTGCTCCTGACTGGTCACCGTCGCGGTGGCCGGCACGCCGTCCCGGGTGTAGCCGATGGTCAGCGCCGTGCCCGCCGGCTTGGCGCGGACCAGCTCGGTGACCTTCGCGGCCACCGGCACCGGCTGACCGTCGACCGAGGTGATCAGATCGCCGGCCTTCAGCGCCCCGGCCGCCGGGCCGTCCCCGGCCACCGTCTTGATCACGACCTGCACCGGGAAGCCCAACTCCCGCAGGGCGGCGGTCTCCGCGCTGGTCTGCGACGCCTTGAAGTCCTCCGCGTTGCGCTGCTCGACCTGCTCGGTCGACTCCCCCGGCGGGTAGACCAGCTCGCGCGGCACCACCGCCTCGTCGTCGGAGAACCAGCCCGCGATCGCCCCCCGCAACCGCACCGTGGGCTGCACCCCCACCGTGGTCAGCCGCAGCTGGCCGGCCGAGGTCGAGGTCTCCCGACCGGAGACCTGGATGACCTCCTTACCGTCGGTGGTACCGAGGGTGTTGACCGTCGGCCCCGGGCCCAGCACCACGTACGGAATCGGCACCCGGAGCACCCCGATGCTCAGCAGGGCGGTGAACAGGGCACCGAGCAGGACCGTCAGGCCACGACGTCTCATGCCGCAGAGCGTACCGACCGGTCGCGGCCCATCCGTCGGATGCGCCGCGCGACTTCGCCCTCAGCGCAACGCCAGCGGCGGCGACCTGGGGCGCGGTCCGCGTACCGTAGATGTCGTGCCTGATATTCCGTTCGGTTTCGCGCTCCCGGGTGGGCAGCCACCAGACCCCAACGATCCCGCGCAGATGCAGCAGTTCATGTCGCAGTTGCAGCACCTGCTCTCCGCGCCGGGCAGCGGGCCGGTCAACTGGGACCTGGCCCGGCAGGTAGCCGCCAGCCAGCTCTCGGCCGCCGGTGACCCGGCGGTGTCGATGTACGAACGCAACGCGGTCGAGGAGGCGCTGCGCCTCGCCGACCTGTGGTTGGAGCCCGCCTCGGCGTGGCCCTCCGGCATCCAGAACCCGGTTGCGTGGAACCGCAACGAGTGGATCTTCAAGACGCTGGACGTGTGGCGCAAGCTGTGCGACCCCGTCGCCAGCCGGATGGTCGGCGCGATGGGCGACCTGGTGCCACCGGAGGCTCGCGCCCAGCTCGGCCCGATGCAGTCGATGGTGGCCTCCCTCGGCGGCGCGCTCTTCGGCGGCCAACTGGGCCAGGCCCTCGGTTCGCTCGCCGCGGAGGTGCTCTCCGCGGGCGACATCGGGCTGCCGCTCGGCCCGGCCGGCACGGCCGCGCTGATCCCGGCCAACATCCGGGCGTACGGCGAGGGCCTGGAGCTGCCCGAGGACGAGGTCCGCCTCTACGTGGCGCTGCGCGAGGCCGCCCACCAGCGGCTGTTCCAGCACGTCCCGTGGCTGCGTGGGCATGTGCTCAGCGCTGTCGAGATGTACGCCTCGGGCATCCGGGTCAACCGGGAGGCGATCGAGGAGGCGATGGGCCGGGTCGACCCGACCGACCCCGAGTCGATGCAGGCGATCGCCCTGGAGGGCATCTTCACCCCGGAGGACACCCCGGCGCAGAAGGCCTCACTGGCCCGCCTGGAGACCGCACTCGCCCTGGTCGAGGGCTGGGTGTGCCACGTCGTGGACAGCGCCGCCAGCGACCGGCTGCCCAACGTCGTCCGGTTGGGTGAGGCGTTCCGCCGTCGCCGGGCCGCCGGCGGTCCCGCCGAGCAGACCTTCGCCGCGCTTGTCGGTCTGGAACTGCGCCCCCGTCGGCTGCGCGAGGCCGCGGCGCTCTGGGCCGCGCTCACCCAGCACCGTGGCATCGAAGGCCGCGACGCCGTCTGGGGCCACCCGGACCTGCTCCCGTCGGACGACGACTTCGCCGACCCGGTCGCGTTCGCCATGAACGACATGGACCTCAGCGAGCTGGACAGCTTCGACTTCACCGCCCCCGGCGGGGTGGAGGAGAAGGCCCCCGGGCAGCCCGGCGAGTCGGGCCAGTCCGGTCAGTCCGACGAGACCGACGGCGAGGGCGACGCCAAGTCCTGACGCCTAACGACGGCCCGCGCCCGGGTGCCCGCTTGATCGACAGCGGGCACCCGGGCGCGTTCGCAGGTCCCCGGTCAGCGAGGCCGGCTGCCGGCAGCTCCGCTGGTCGCCCAGGTTCCAAGCCGGCGGGGCAGCCGTGCCAGCGGGCAATGGCTCGGGTCTCGTCGGCAGGCAGGCTGACGGTTCAAGCGGGTCGGCCCGACCCGGAGAGCAGGGCGCGGGTTGCTTCCCAACCCTCGAAGGCTGGGTCCAGCGTGGCCAGGTCAGCCGGGCCGCGCAGTCGTCGCCAGCCGGCGGTGACCGCCACGTCACCCGGTCGCGGGGCGTTCGCGCGCGCCTCAGCCGGCGTCGCCGTGTCCAGCTCCAGCGTCGGTAGCCAGCCCGGCGCGGGCAGTCGTACCGCGACCCCGAGCAGACCCGGCCCGCCGCCCTCGACCGGAGCCACCGCGACCGGTCGGCTGGTGAGTGGGCGGAGCAGCTTGCCGACGGTCAGTGCGGGCAGGTCAGGCACGTCACTGACCAGCACGGCCGCCTGGTCGTACCCCTCCAACGCGGCGAACACGGCGTTCGGCGTCGGCTCGGCCACCTCGTACACCGCCGTGCCGGGCCACACCAGCGCATCGGCCAGCGCCCGGTCGGCCGGGGTCACCGCGACCGCGACCTCCACCTCGTTGAGCGTGGCGAGCAGGTCGATGACGTCTTCCGCGAGGGCCGCTCGCCACTCCGCCAGGTCAACGCCCGGCGGCGACCAGTGCACCGGCCCGAGCATCGCCACCACCACCCGTCGCGCCATCCCCCGACCCTAGCGCCCCAGCGCGGCCGCCCCACCCCACCGGGCCCATCCGACCCGCCCATCCAACCCGGCCCATTCGGCCCGCCCTGGACGCCCTGGCCGGGGCTGGCCGGGGCTGGCCAGCATGATCGACTCGGTTTCATTGAAGTCGCGGTGTTCCGGCGGCCTCGACAGCGCGGTATTCAGAAACGCGAGTGGATCTAGGCCGCTCGCGCCTCAGACGGCGCTCGGCGCGCAGGAGGCGGCGGCTACTCCTTCGAGGTAGCCGCGGGCGCGCTCCGCCTTGGGGTAGCGACCGACCAATGCCCAGAACCGGGCGTTGTGGCTGGGCACGATGAGGTGCGCCAGTTCGTGGAGCAGCACGTAGTCGATCACCCAATCGGGCATCTCCTGGACGCGGTGCGAGATGCGGATGCTGCGGTCCGCCGGCGTGCAGGAGCCCCACCGGCCGTTCTGGTTGGTGACCCATCGGACGCTGGCCGGCACCGCCTTCGTGGCGTACCCGGCGAGGTAGAGGTCGATGAGCCGGTTGGCGCGGGCAAGCAGTTCGGCGTCGGAGCGGGCGAGGCGCCCCTCCCGGGCGGCGAGCCGGGCGAGCATCCGGTCGACCCACTCGCTCTCCTCGGCGCGGGAGAACTGGTCGGGGATGAGGACGACCACTCGCTCACCGTCACGGTACGCGGACACCGTGCGTCGTCGACGCTGGCTGCGCCGCACCTCGACGACCGGCTTGCGCGTCCCCGCCATCACTGGCCCGCGCAGCCTCGACTACGTGTCACGAAGGAAAGCTAATGCGTACTGACCAGGGGTCCGCAAGAGTCAACCGCACGACACGCGCCCAGAAAATGGTGATTGGTCGCCAGGCGTCCCGAAAATTTCTTGAACGCAGCACCATCGCGCCATCTCGTCACCCTTCGTGAACCCCGATGGCGCCGGTACGCGGCACTCCCCCACCGTAGGTGATCACGGCTCCGGATGCCGCTGCGGGGGCACTCGCACGGGTGGCTGTCAGGGTTTGGTCGGCGTGTCCCCGCCAAACTGACTTATCCGACCTATTTCGCCATGCACACTCTCGACGTCGACTTGCTCACAGTGTCGATGCACAGCTGACATGGAACTGCCCAGACCTGGGTAGGGTCCGCGGACCAGCGGTCACGAAGGTGGCCGCGGAGTGAGACCCAGCGCCGGCGCCCCGTGTGGCCCGCCGCCGGGTACCCCGCCGGAACGGCATTGACCGGCGGACGAGACGAGGAGGGCACCGTGGCCGACCAGGCCCAGACGACCTACAACGGTTACTGCGTGAAGTGCAAGGAGAAGCGGGACTTCGAGGGACACGTCGAGGTCTCGAAGACCGGAATGAACATGGCCAAGGGCAAGTGCCCGGTATGCGGAACAACAGTGAACCGCATCCTGGGCAAGGCCAAGGTCTGACCCGAACGGGTGAACGGGGGTGGGGTGGCCGGTGGCCACCCCACCCCCGTTGCCGATCGGGAGTTCGGTGCCACCGGCGTCAGTAGCCCTGTCAGGTGACCGACAACAGGCACGGCGGGCTGTGGAAAACCCGTCAAACCCTGTGGATAGCGCTGAACAGCGGCCTGGCCACCTGTGGACAATGATCGACCGAACGCGAAGACGCGGTCACAATTCGTGACCATGAGCCGCACCGTACTGCCCCGCCCAACCCTGCTGCCCGGCCTCAACCGGCTCTGGCGGGACCGGCACACCCTCCAACTCGGCGTCGGCCCCGGGCCGGCCGTCCTGCTGGAGCTGGCCAACCCGCGCGCCGCCCACCTGCTCGACCTGCTCGACGGCACCCGCAGCGAGCGCGTCGTGCTGGCCCAGGCGACGACCGCCCAGGTCAGCGCCGACGACGCGCGTACCCTGCTCGACACCCTGCGGGCCGCCGGCCTGCTGGTGCCCGCGCACAGCCTGCTCCCCCGCGACCTGACCGGCCCGGTCCGTGCCCGGCTCGCGGCGGAGGCCGGCGCGCTGGCCCTGGCCGCCGCCCGACTGCCCGGCACGCCCGCGCAGGTCCTGCGTCGACGACGGGCGGCCCGAGTCCTGCTCACCGGTGCCGGGGCGCTCGGCGGGCCGCTGACGGTGGCGTTGGCCCAGTCCGGCGTGGGGCAGGTGATTCCGCAGCTCACCGGCCCGGTACGCCCCGTCGACCTGATCGGCACGGGCATCCCCGCCACCGAACTGGGTCGCCCGCTGGCACCGGCGGTGCGGGCTGCGGTCGACCGCGTCGCACCGGGCACCGGCACCCACCCGAGCCGCGCCGGGCGGATCGACCTGGTGATCCAGCTCGGCACGGACCGGCCTCCCGCGCTGCTCGCCGCCGGTCTCGCCCAGCGTCGGCAGCCGCACCTGCTGGTCACGCTCCGCGAGGGCGTACCGGTGATCGGGCCGTTGGTCCGCCCACCCGCCGGGCCCTGCCTGCACTGCGTCGAGCTGCACCGGGCCGACCGCGACCCGGATTGGCCGCGGCTCGCCGCGCAGCTCGCCGCCGCCGACCCGGTGGCCGCCGGAACGACCGGTACGCTGCTCGTCGCCTGCGGGTACGCGCTGGCCGAGGCCCTGACGCAGCTGGACGGCGGTCAGCCGGAGACGCTGGGCGGCGCCATGGAGATCACCGGTGCCGGCCGTTTCCGTCGTCGGGGATGGCCGCCACACCCGGCGTGTGGGTGCTCGCGAGGCCGAGTGTCCGCACCAGCCCGGCCGCAGAGCAGCAGCGGGGCCCTCCGGTCGGTAACAATGACCGGGTGACCGACATCCCGCGCCGCGCCGTGTCCCGCACCGCCAAGCTCGCCGCCCTGCCGCTCGGCTTCGCCGGCCGGACCGTTCTCGGGATGGGTAAGCGCGTCACCGGGCTGGCCTCCGACGTGATCTCCGCGGAGATTCAGCAGCGCACCGCCGAGCAGCTGTTCAGCGTGTTGGGCCAGCTCAAGGGCGGGGCGATGAAGTTCGGCCAGGCGCTGTCGGTCTTCGAGGCGGCGTTGCCGGAGGAGATCGCCGCGCCCTACCGGCAGGCGCTGACGAAGCTGCAGGAGGCGGCGCCACCGCTGCCGGTCGCCAGCGTGCACAAGGTGCTGGCCGAGCAGCTCGGCCCCGACTGGCGGGACCTGTTCGTCGAGTTCAACGACGTCCCGGCCGCCGCCGCGAGCATCGGCCAGGTGCACCGGGCACGCTGGCGCGAGCCAGGCTTCGACGAGTCGGGCGCTCCGCACAGCCGCGACGTGGCGGTCAAGATCCAGTATCCGGGGGCCGGCGACGCCCTGCTCGCCGACCTCAAGCAGCTCTCCCGACTGGGCGGAATGTTCCGGGCCATCCAACCCGGCCTGGACGTCAAGCCGCTCCTGGCCGAGCTGCGCGAACGGATCACCGAGGAGTTGGACTACGAGTTGGAGGCCGAGTCGCAGCGCACCTTCGCGGCCGCGTACGCCGACGACCCGGAGATCTACATCCCGGAGGTGGTCAACGCCTCGCCCCGGGTGCTGGTCACCGAATGGGTGACGGGCACCCCGCTGGCCGACATCATCCGCGAGGGCACCGAGGAGGACCGGGACGAGGCGGGCCGGTTGATGGCCACCCTGCACCTCTCCGCGCCGCAGCGGGCCGGGCTGCTGCACGCCGACCCGCACCCGGGAAACTTCCGGCTGCTGCCCGACGGCCGGCTCGGGGTGATCGACTTCGGTGCGGTGGCCCGGATGCCGGAGGGCACCCCGGAGCCGATCGGCCGTATCGCCGCGATGGCCCTGCGCGGCGACGCCGACGAGGTCGTGGCGGGGCTGCGGTCGGAGGGGTTCATCGGCTCGACCGAGGAGATCGACGCCGAGGGAGTGCTCGACTTCATCCGCCCCATGCTGGAGCCCATCGCGGCGGACGGCTTCCGGTTCACCCGGGCCTGGCTACGGGGCGAGGCGGGTCGACTGGCCAGCCCTCGCTCCCCCACGTACCAGCTGAGCAAGCGGCTCAACCTACCGCCGTCGTACCTGCTGATCCACCGGGTGACGCTCGGGTCGATCGGGGTGCTCTGCCAGTTGGAGGCGAAGGCTCCCTACCGCAGCATCCTGGAGCGCTGGCTGCCCGGCTTCGCCCCGGTCGCCTGACGACATCGAGGCGGTCGCCGCACGACGTCGAGGCCCGGGTGCCTGACCACATGGGGAAGGGCGGGTGCCGGTCGGCACCCGCCCTTCTGCGTGGGGTGGTACTAGAGAACGCCCAGGTCGCGGGCCGCCTGGTTGCGGCCGGTCATGGCGACGGTACGGGCGGATCGGGTTGCCTCAGTGCTCGTGGTGGTACGACCGGCCTGAGGCCGGCGCATTCGAGCCCGGGTCAACGCTTCGTGGAGTAGTTGCATCTCGAAGGCTCCACTCGGAACGTTCAACATCGTTTTCTCACTCACTGCCGGTGTGCCACCGGCGTAGTTGGTACGGGTCGGGAACATGTCAGGCTGCCAGCCGGACCGCGCCGCGCACCTCGGACAGCCCACTGGCTGCCAGGCGCGCCTCGGCCTCGACCCGAAGCTCAGCGTCACGGGCGACGTCCTCCTTACGCGGACGGCCACGGGGCCGCTTACGCGGGACAACCGCGCCACGCTCGAAGATCTCGCCGCCCCAGACGCCCCACGGCTCCGCTCGCTCAACGGCTCCGGCCAGGCACTCGACGCGCAGCGGGCAGTCCCCGCAGAGCGACTTGGCCAGCTCGAGCTCGGTGGGCGAGTCGGAGAACCACAGGTCGGGGTCGAACTTCCGGCAGGGCAGGTTCGCCTCCATCTCGACGCTCATGTCGAGGGGGGCCAACGCCAGACTCATCTCCCGGTCACCTCTCTCTCACTTCGATCTCGTGGATCGCATTCCGACGTACTTACGGCGGGCAAAAAACTGAGGCCGCGGATCCCGGTAAGCGGGTTCCGCGGCCTCGAGGTGAGCCGGAGTCTGAGGGTCAGACCGGTTTACCTCGAGGTGGAACGCCGCGGACATCCATGCGCTTCTTGGCGACCTGGATGCCATTGCCCGTGAAGCCACTGGTCCCCTCGACTCCAGCGGGCGCGACGGTCAGGATCAGCTCGGCCTGAACCTGGTGCACCTGTGGAACCGACGGTCGTGCAGCCGCGAGGGCCACCCGGACAGCCGACAGCGGAGCGTGGACAGACGGCATCGCCGTCAGACGCTCATAGGTGAAGATCTTCACGGGTGCCACCTCCCTCACGTTCCTCGAATCGACTGGACCGACCCCGTGAGCAGCCGGAATGGCGCCGCTCGCGTGGTGTGTCCTGAGGCTATTCCTCGCGCCGGGGCGAGGGCAAACGAATTTACGACGAGATTTCGAAAGTTTTCTCCGGGCAGACATCGTCCACCCCGGCACCCGCCACGAGGGCCAGCACCGACTCCCCGTAGAGGCCCAGCTTCCGAGGGCCGATACCGGCGATGGCGATCAGCTCCTCCGACCGGCCCGGCCGCCGCTCGGCCAACGCGACAAGCGTCGCGTCGGTGAAGACCACGTACGCCGGGACCTTCTGCGCACCGGCCACCCGCTGCCGCCACTCACGCAGCCGTTCGTGCAGCTCATCGTCGATGTCGGACGGGCAGGTGGGGCAGCGGCCGAGCTTGCGGTCCGGGCCGGCGAGCAGGGTGGCGCCGCAGATCCGGCAGGACACGATCTGGGTTCGCCGCCGCTCGGGACGCCGGGCCGGACCGGCGCTGCCGGTCGCCCGTTCGGTGCCGCCGGAGCGGTCCAGTTGGGGCAGGAACCGCGACGGCCGCCGGGCCCGTCCGCCCGGCGAGCGCGCGGCGGCGTACGACAGCCAGAGCCACTCCCGGGCGCGGGTGATCCCGACGTAGAGCAGCCGGCGCTCCTCCTCGACCTGCTCGACGGTCTTGGCGTACGTGGTGGGCAGGGTGCCCTCGGCGAGGCCGACCAGGAAGACCGCGTCCCACTCCAACCCCTTGGCCGAGTGCAGGGACGCCAGCGTCACGCCGTCCACCGTCGGCACGTGCTGTTGGGCGGCCCGGCGCGCCAACTCCTCGGTGAAGTCGGTGAGGGTGACCGGGCGCTCCACCGAGGCGGCCTCGCCGATCGGCACGACCTCGGGGGTGGCCGCGTACTCCTCGGAGAGCTGGACCAGCGCGGACAGCGCCTCCCACCGCTCGCGGGCGGCGCCACCGGCCGGGGGCGCGTCCGGGGCCCAGCCGACGGCGGTGAGCGCCTCGACGACGGCGGCCGGCAGCGGTGTCTCCCCCGGGATCGAGCGGGTGGCGGCCCGCAGCGCGACCATCGCCTGGCGCACCTCGGTCCGTTCGAAGAACCGCTCCGCGCCCTGCACGACGTACGGCACACCGGCCTCGGTGAGCGCCTTCTCGTACGCCTCGGACTGCGCGTTGACGCGGAACAGCACGGCGATCTCCTTCGCCGGTGTGCCCGCGTCGATCAGCGAACGGCAGCGCGCGGCCACCCCGTTCGCCTCGGCCGGCTCGTCGGTGAAGATCCGTAGGTCCGGCTCGGGGCCGGGCGGGCGCTGCCCGCTCAACTCCAGCCGCAGGCGCGCCTCGGTGCCCCGCGCCTGGGAGATCACCGCGTTGGCCAGCCCGACCACCTGCGGGGTGGAGCGGTAGTCGCGGACCAGCCGGACCACTGTGGCGTTGCGGTGTCGGCGGGGGAAGTCGACCAGGTACGCGGAGGTCGCCCCGGTGAACGAGTAGATCGTCTGGCTGGCGTCCCCGACCACGGTCAGGTCGTCGCGGCCGGCCAACCAGGCCTCCAGCAGCCGCTGCTGGAGCGGGTTGACGTCCTGGTACTCGTCGACCACGAAGTGCCGGTACTGGGTGCGGATCTGCTCGCCGACGTCCGGGTGCTCCTCGATGCCCCACACCGCGGCCCGCAGCATGTCCTCGAAGTCGATTACACCGTTCGAGCGCTTGAGCTGCTCGTACGCGGTGAACACGTCGGCCACCTTGGTCGGCTCGTGCGGTGTGTCGCGCAGCGCTCGGGCCGCGGCCACCACGTAGTCAGTCGGCTCGACAAGTGACGACTTCGCCCACTCGATCTCGCCGGCCAGGTCGCGGGCGGCGGCCCGGTCGGTACGCAGGCCGACCCGGGCGGCGGCGAGGGTGACCAGTCGCACCTTGCTGTCCAGCAGTTCGGGCATGGCGCGGCCGGCCAGCAGCCGGGGCGCGAAGTACCGCACCTGACGCAGCGCGGCCGCGTGAAATGTCCGCGCCTGCACGCCGCCCACCCCGAGGACGGTGAGCCGGCTTCGCATCTCGGCGGCGGCGCGGGCGGTGAAGGTGACCGCGAGCACGTGCCGGGGGGATATCTCGCCGGAGAGCGCCCGGTGGGCGATCCGGGACGTGATCGCCCGGGTCTTGCCGGTGCCGGCGCCGGCCAGGATGCAGACCGGGCCGGCAGGTGCGGTCACGGCGGAGCGTTGCTCCGGGTCCAGCCCGGCGAGCACCTGTTCCGACGCTGAGTGAACCACCACAACCAGGAATCATCTCAGCTCGTCCCAGCGTTGTAGCGAACAGCCTCGGCTTGATCCGCAAGCCGCGGCCGGAGGAGTTGGAGGATCCGACCATGCTGACGATGTATTCCACCCCCTGGTGCGGCTACTGCCACCGGCTGAAGTCGCAGCTCGACCGGGAGGGCATCGGTTACGAGGTGGTCGACATCGAGCAGGACCCGAAGGCCGCGGATTTCGTGATGAGCGTCAACGGCGGCAACCAGACGGTGCCGACGCTACGCTTCGCCGACGGCAGTGCCCTGACGAATCCCTCGATCACCCAGGTCAAGCAACACCTGGAGACGCTCAACGCCTGATCTGCCGGTTCATTCTCGGCGAGCGGCCGCCCCACCCGGGGCGGCCGCTCGCTTTGTTCGGGAACGGGTCACGGTGGCGACGGTCGGTGGATGCCGGGAGCCCGGGTCGGTCGGCGTCCTCGGCCGGCCGGCGGGGCGCCGGGAGCGTCGGGCGGGTGGGTGGTGTCGGCGGGCGGGCCCCGGTAGTCGGCGCGCTCAGGTGCCGGCCCCGCCACAGGTAGCTGCCGGCGGCCAGGGTGGCCACCCCGACCAGCGCGAACAGCAGCCGGTAGTCCAGGAACCCGACCAGCAGGGCACCCGCCCCGATGGAGAACGCCTGCGGCCCGCTGACCACCGCCTGGGTGGCGGCGGCGACCCGGCCGACAAGCGCAGGCGGGGTGCGGCGCTGGATCAGCGTGTGCAACCCGACCATCGTCAGCGGGAGCGAGACCCCGGCCAGCAGCACCGCCACGAACCCGAGCCGCAGATCGGGGTACGCGAGCGCGAGCGCGGCCGGCGAGAAGAAGGCGACCCCGGCGGCCAGCGTGCCGACCTCCCCGAGCCGGCGGACCAGCGTCGGTGAGCAGAGCCCACCGAGCAACCCGCCCACGCCCTGCACGGTGACCAGCACGCCCACGAACGCGGCATCCCGGTTCAGCCCCTGGTCGACGTACGCGAAGATGAGCGACTCGCTGAAGCCCATCACCAGTGACCCGAGCCCGTAGCCGAGCAGGGCCCGCCGCAGGGCCGGCTCGCCGGCCAGGTGCCGTAGGCCGGCGCCCAGCTCCGCCGGCCACCGCAGCCGTACGGCCGGCGGCACCTGTTGCGGGGTGGGTAGCGCTGTCACCACCGTCGCCGCGGTCAGAAATCCGACCATGCCGATTCCGGCAAGCACCCACCCGCCGAGCGCCGCGTAGAGCGCCGCGCCCACCAGCGGGCCGACCAGTCGTATCCCCTGACGTACGGTCTGGAGCACGCCGTTCGCCTCGGCCAGCAGCTCGACCGGCACCATCTCGCGGATGAGCCCGCTGAGCGCCGCGCCGAGCGTGATGGACGAGAGTCCGTACAGGGCGGCCACCAGATAGACGATCCAGACGTCGCCCGCGTCGCGGACGGTGAACAACGGGGCGAGCAGGGCCGCGGTCAGCACGTTCGCGCCCAGGAAGAACGGCCGGCGCGGGTAGCGGTCGACGACCCAGCCGACCAGCGGTGCCAGCGTCATCGGGGCGATGACCGCGAAGATGGTGGCACCGGCCAACCCGTTCGAGCCAGTCAGATCCTTGACCCAGATGGCGAGTGCGAGCAGCAGGATCGACTCGGCCGTCATGCTGGCCAGCAGGCCGCCGAAGAGCAGACGGAAGTCGGGTCGGCGCAGGATCGTGCGCATGGGGGTCCCTCCGGCGGGATGGCCTGCCCAGCTGGGCGAGGTCGACGGGCCGCGACCGCGGGTCCGTCGTCAGCCGGCATTCCCGTGGTCCGATTTTCGCAAGACACGCCCTCGCCGGAACCTCCGACACCGGTCGCGCCGTCCATACTGACCGTGGGGGGCGAATTTCATACAGTTACCGTCGCGTCTGCGGCGGTCGACGGGAAAGAGGACACTGTGCCTCCTGCCGCACCCAGCCCGATCCTGCGTCGTCGCCGGTTGGGCATCGAGCTGCGCCGCCTGCGTGAGGCCGCGGGCCTCACCGGCGATCAGGTCATCGAGCGTATCGGTTGGGCCTCGGCGTCCAAACTGTCCCGCTTGGAGAACGGCCGCAGCCGACCGGACCCGCAGGACGTCGCCGATCTGCTCGACCTCTACGGCGCCGACCAGGCGCTGCACGACGAACTACTGGGCATCACCAACGAGGCCGGCGACATGCGCGGCTGGTTGAAGAACTTTCCGGTGATGACGCAGCAACAGCGCAGCTGGGCCGAGTTGGAAGCGGGTTGCGCGGAGATCTCCGAGTACAACCCGGTGCTGGTGCCGGGCCTGTTGCAGACCCCCGGGTACGCCCAGCTCCGCATCGTGTCGGCCCGGCAGGTGAGCGCGGGCGCGGGCGAGCCGGAGCCCGGCGACGAGGCGGAGACCGAGGTGCAGGCGCGGCTGGCCCGCCAGTCGCTGTTGACCCGGGAGCCGCACGCTCCCCGCTACACGGCAGTGCTGGAGGAGGCGGCTCTCGGCCGCCGGGCCGGGCCGCCGGAGGTGCTGCACGAGCAACTGCTCCAACTCTGCGAGCTGGCGCTGCTGCCCAACGTGACCCTGCACGTGCTGCTCCGGGACACCCAGGTCGGCAATTGGTACCTTCCGCCGACCGCCTTCTCGGTCTATCGGTTCGCCGATCCCCTCGATCCGGAGACATTGGCCATCGAAGGTGGCTTCACCGACGTCATGTCGACCGAGGCAATCACGCTAAATCGCTATAAAGTGGTGTTCGAGTGGCTATGCACGGCGGCACTTGACGCCTCGGACACCCTCTCCTGGCTGATCGAGGCGACGGGACGGCTGACCGAGGCGACGCCCCCATCCACTGTGGCGTTCGGGCCGGCAACGGCGCCGACCCAACGCCGCCGGGACTCGGGGCGGCTGACGGACCGGTGATCCACGGGGGACCCTCCGTCGGGACGTGCGGCACCACTCGTCCCATTGGATCGCTGCACATCAGGAGCAGAACCATGAACGACATCCGCAACACGCCGTCCGTCTCCGCCCACTCGTTGGCGGACGCCCCGTGGCGTACCAGCACACGCAGCCAGACCTCCAACTGTGTGGAGGTCGCCCCGCTCGCCACTGGCCCGTCGGCCGTCGCCCTACGCGACAGCAAGGACCGGGGCGGCCCGGTGCTGCTGTTCAACCGCGCGGGGTGGCTCGGCTTCATCACCGGAGCGAAGAAGGGCCAGTTCGATCTGAACTGATTCGGTGACCGGGTACGGGGCCGTCGGCGCACCGCCGGCGGCCCCGTCGCGTCGCACCCGCCGCTCTACGATCCGGCGACCCCACTGAGCAGCCATCCGCTGATCGGACGAGGCTCGAAACCGATAGGCGCGTTTCAGTTGCTGAGATGAACACGCGGCGTAACATGACCCTCGAGTACGTGGAACTTCCACACTGGCTCATCCGTCGCGGTTCATCCGGAGACCCTCATGCGGTTCCTGATCGTTCGCACCGACATCCGCGCCGTCGCTGACGGGGACATCGCCGCCGCCTGGGCGGACGGCCACCGACTTCGCGACGAGACGACCACGCCCGAGCCACGTCGGCAGATCGTGCACGCCGAGGACCGGGACGCCGCACTGCTGCTGGCCCGCGCCCTGGCCACCGTCGGCGCGGTCCGCGCCGGCAAGCAACGGGTCAAGGTCCTGCCGCTGATCGAGCCGCGGCCCGCCTTCCGACACAGACCGGGCCGCACCGGCATCTGAATCCACAGGTCGTCCGTCGTGGTCGGACCGGCTCCCCCGCCGCGTTTCTCGCACCCACCGACCACGACGGCCCGTGTTCCCGGCCCGTGACCGCCGCGGCAACGGCGGCCACGGGCCGGGACCGTGCTCAGCGGTCGGCGTCCACCCAGCCGTCCAGCCAGCGGTGGATGAGGAACAGCGCGATCGACGACGGTGGCGGCAGGATCAGTTGGGCCCCATCGCCCACGTCCACCGTCTGCCCGGCCAACGCCGCACCGATCTCCCGGCGGGAGAACCACCGGGCGTACGCGATCTCGGACGGGTCGACCCGCACCGGCTCGGCCGGGTTCGCGGTGGCCAGGAAGCCCAACATCAGCGAGCCGGGGAACGGCCACGCCTGGCTGCCCACGTACCCGATGCGCTCGACCCCGATGCCCACCTCCTCGCGGACCTCGCGCAGCACGGCCGCCTCCGCCGACTCGCCCGGCTCCACATAGCCGGCCAGGCAGGAGTAGCGCCGACCACCCGGGGTGCCCTGCCAGCTGACGTTGTTGCCGAGCAGGCAGCGGCCGTCCGGGCCGTCCACACCATCGTGGACGAGCACGATCATCGCCGGATCGGTGCGCGGCCAGATCCGCCCACCGTTGCGGTCCACCCGGGACCAACCCGCCTCGTCCATCGCGGTCGGCGCGCCGGTGCTCGCCGAGTAACCGTGTCGGGTGTGCCAGTTGACCAGCGCCAGCGCGGTGGTGAAGATGCCGGCCTCCCGGTCGGCGAGCAGGTGACCCACCTCCCGGAGGTGGACCGCCCTGGTCCCCGGGATCGCCGGCAGCGGCGCGTCGACCGCGAAGACCGGCACCCCGTCCGGCTCGACACCCAGGAACATCGCCGTCGACTCGGACCCGGCGGGCACGTCGCCCGCCCCGAACAGCACCAACGTCGGAGGCGACTTCTCGGTGCGGGCCAGCGTCCGACCCTCGTCGGTCGAGTCGAGCAACAGCACCCGGGCGCGCAACCACGCCTCGGTCAACCACTGCGAGTCACCCCGCCGGTGCGCGGCCCGGTCCAGCGTGGACCTCGCCAACGGCGGCGCCGCCTCCCCACTCACGGTCGTGGCTCGGCGTGAACCGTGGTCAGCGCGGCCAGCCCCGGGGTGATCCGCTCCGCGTCGCCGAGCACCACGATCGCCGCCCGAGCCGGGGCCAGGTACCGGGCCGCCGCCTGCGCGACGTCGTCGATGCTCGCCTTCGCCAACCGCGCCGCGTACTCCGCGAGGAAGTCCAGGCGCAGACCGTTGCCCGCGTACGCGCTGGTCAGGGCCGCCAACCCGGCCTGGGTGGACATGCCGAGCTGGAGGGTGCCCAGGGCGTACTGCCGGGCCTGCTCCAACTCCTCCGGCTTCGGCGGCAGCGACGCCAACCGACCCAGCTCGTACGTCGTCTCCAGCAGCGCCGGACCGGTGACCTCGGTGGCCACGTCGGCGGCGGCCACCAGCACCGACCCGGCGACCGAGTGCTCGATCAGCGAGTGCGGGCCGTACGTGTAGCCCTTGTCCTCGCGGATGTTCTCCACCCACCGGGACGAGAAGTAGCCGCCGAAGATCAGGTTGGCCAGTTGCAGCGGGGCGTGGTCCGGGTCGGTGCGGGACACCGCCGGCAGCGCGATCCGCAGCGAGGACTGCACCGAGCCCGGCCGGTCGACCAGCAGCAGTGGCCCCGGCTCCAGGGGCGGCGTCGCCGGCAGTTCGGCCGTACGCCCGGCACCCGACCAGCCGCCGAGCGCCCGCTCGGCCGCGTCCAGTGCCTTCTCCGGCTGGACGTCACCGACCAGCACCAGCTGCGCGCCGGTCGGATGGACCCGCTCCGAGTGCAGGGTGCGCAGCGCCGCCGGTCGGACGGCGCGGATCTGGCCGGGCTCCGGCGTCTGCGTCGCGTACGGGTGCCGGCCGTAGATCCGCTTGAGCAGCGCCTCCCGGGCCAGGTGCGACGGTTGGCTCTGCGCCACCTGGATCCGGTCGACCAGCCGGTCCCGTTCGGTGGCCACCTCGTCGCCGGGGTAGCTGGCGCCGGTCAGCACCTCGGCCAGCAGCTCCAGCATCCGGTCCAGACCGGTGACCAGGCCGGCGCCGGAGAGCATCAGCCGGTCCGGGTCGACGCCCGCGGAGAGCCCGCCGCCCACCTTCTGCAACTCGGCGGCGATCTGCACGCTGGTCATCGACTCGGTGCCGGAGAGCATGGTCTGCGAGAGCATCGCGCCGCGGGCCAGGTGGACCCGGCCGAACGGCACCCAGAGCCGCAGTTCGACAAGGGGTACGGCGGGCCGGCGTACGGCGATCACGGTGAGACCGTTGCGCAGCGTGCGCTCGGCCTGCTTGGGCACCTTGAGCTTGCGGGTCGGACCGAGCGGCGGCAGCGTACGCGGCCCGACCGGAGCAGTAGCGATACTCACTGTGTCACCTTCGTTCGCGACTGCGGGGCTCGCAAAACCGGCTCACTCCTCGCGCTCACCGAACACCTCCGGCAATGACCTCGATGGCGGCCCGACGCTCCGGGCGCAGGGTGGCCGCGGCAGCCCGGACCTGCTCCTCGGTAACCTCGCCGACCAGCCGGGGCAACTCGTTGAGCAGACCCGGTTCGCCGCGTTGCTGCTCCAGCACGGCCATCCGCAGCGCCCGACCGAGCACCGCGTCAGTGTCCCGCAGCAGGTGGGTCGCCATCCGGGCCTGGGTGCGGGCCAGCTCACCGTCGGTCAGCCCGTCGGTGGACAGCCGGTCCAACTCCTCGTCGATGGTGCGCAGCACCTTGTCCACATCGCCGCCGGGCGGCAGGTGCGCCTGCAACAGCAGCGCGGTGGGATCGCGGACGTCGAACGGGTCGCCCATGAACCCGAGGTATCCGCCGAGGGTGGTCACCATGCGGTCCCGCTGCACGAGCCGCTCGACCAGCCGCGACGCGTCGCCGTCGGTGAGCACCTCGGCCAGCACCACGTACGGCAGGTAGCCGGCGAAGTCGGTGACGGGGTCGGGCACGCGCCAGGCGCCGGCCACCGCCGGCAGCGGCGCCAGGGCATCGGTGTACGAGGTGCGCCGCTCGGCGCTCAGGTCGGGCTCGGTGAAGTCGGGTCGTTTCGGTGCCGGCCGGGCCGGCACGTCGCCGAAGTGCCGGGTGACCAGCTCGGTCGCCTCGGCCACGTCGATGTCGCCGCTGACGGCCAGCACGGCGTTGCCGCTGGCGTAGTAGCGGCGGAAGAAGTCGGCGGCGTCGGCGACGGTCGCCGACTCCAGGTCGTCGAAGGAGCCGTAGCCGTCGTGGGCGTTCGGGAAGGTGTCGAACATGACCGGTGGCAGGGTCAACCAGGGGAAGCCGCCGTACGGCCGGTTGAGGACGTTGACCCGGATCTCCTCCTTGACCACGTCGACCTGGTTGCGCAGGTTCTCCTCGGTCAGCCGGGGGCCGCGCATCCGGTCCGCCTCCAGGAACAGCGCGCGTTCCAGCGCGTTGCTCGGCAGCGTCTCGAAGTAGTCGGTGTAGTCCAGGTGGGTGGAGCCGTTGAACGTGCCACCCGCGCCCTGCACGTGCCGGAAGTGGGCCAGCTTCTCCAGGTTCTCCGAGCCCTGGAACATCAGGTGCTCGAAGAGGTGGGCGAAGCCGGTCCGCCCCTCCGGCTCCGAGCGGATGCCGACGTCGTAGACCACCGCCACCCCGATCACCGGGGCACTGCGATCGGGGGTGAGCACCACCCGCAGGCCGTTGTCGAGGGTGAACCGCTCGACCGGATACTTCGTCGCTGGAATTCTGGATCTCCGCGCCGCCACGGAGTCGACCCTAGCGCGTCGACACCTCCGCCACCCGCGACCTTCCCGGAGCCGCCGCGACCGGGGCGGTCACCAGGGGCAGCACCTCGGCGCCGACCCGCTCGGCCTCCTCGCGGTGCGGCCAGCCGGAGAGGATGAACTCGTCGACGCCGAGCGCGGCGTACTCGTCGATCCGGGCCGCGACCTCGGCGTAGCTGCCGACCAGCGCGGTGCCGGCGCCCTCGCGGACCAGGCCGACGCCGGCCCAGAGGTTCGGTGCGACGGTGAGCCCGTCGGTGCGGCCGGCGTTCAGCGCGGCCATCCGGGCCTGACCCACCGAGTCCATCCGACGGAACCGGGCCTGGGCGGCGGCGATCCGCTCCGGGCTCATCCCGGCCAACAGCCGGTCGGCCTCCGCCCACGCCTCGGCGCTTGTCGACCGGGCGATGACGTGCAGCCGGAGGCCCGTGCGCAGGGTGCGGCCCTGCTCGGCGGCGAGCGCCCGGACCCGGGCGACCCGGGCCGCGATCGACGCCGGCGGTTCACCCCACATCAGGTACACGTCGGCCTGTCGGGCGGCCACCGTCTCGGCGGCCGGGGACGCGCCGCCGAAGTAGACCGGCGGCGGCGCGGCGAGCGGGGTGGCCAGGCCCCCGCCGTCGACCCGGTAGTGCTTTCCGGCGTAGTCGAACGGCCCGCCGGCCCAGGCGCGGCGAAGCACCTCGACGAACTCGCCGGTGCGCGCGTAGCGGTCGTCGTGCCCGAGGAAGTCGCCGTACGCCCGCTGCTCGGCGGGGTCGCCCCCGGTGACGATGTTGAGCGACAGCCGGCCACCCGAGATGGCCTGGAACGCCTCGGCCTGCTGGGCGATCAGGGTGGGCAGCGCGAAACCGGCCCGGACCGCGACCAGCATGCCGAGCCGCTCGGTGTGCTGGGCGACCGCCGCGCAGACGATCCACGGGTCGGGGCAGCCAGCGCCCACCGGTGTGAGAACGGCGGTGAACCCGTTCGCCTCGGCGGCCCGGCCAACCTCGGCCAGGTAGGCCACCGTCGCGGCCCGGTCGTGCCTCGCGGCCCCCGCGGTGACGGTGGCGGCACCGACCTGGTCGCCGTCGCCGGAGGTGGGCAGGAACCAGTGGAAGGTCATCGCGAAGTCGCCTCTCTGCCGGTGACCGAATGCCGATTACCCTAGCAAGCTGGTAGGAAATACCGACATAACTGAGACGCGCCATCCCGCCATGTGGATGGGCCTTGACGCTGAACGCAGCCTGGCCCACTCTTCCTACCAACTAAGTAGGAATACTGCGGATTGGATGGACGATGAGACGGCTCCCCCTGCGCCGGTTGGTCACCCTGGCCACCCTCGCCGTGGTCGGCGCGGCGACCCTGGGCAGCACCGCCGCGTGCGGCGACGACAGCGAGGGCGCGGGCGGCAGCTCCGGCCCGGTGACGCTGCGCCTCGGCTACTTCCCCAACATCACCCACGCGCCGGCGGTCGTCGGCGTGGAGAAGGGCATCTTCGCGGAAAAGCTCGGCACCAACGTCAAGCTGGACCCGAAGACCTTCAACGCCGGCCCGGCCGCCATCGAGGCGGTCTTCTCCGGCGCGCTGGACGCCACCTACATCGGTCCGAACCCGACCGTGAACGCCTTCTCCAAGTCCAAGGGCGAGGCCGTCCGGGTCATCTCCGGCGCGGCCTCCGGCGGCGTGGCGCTGGTGGTCAAGCCCGCCATCACCGGTGTGCAGGACCTGAAGGGCAAGAAGATCGCCACCCCGCAGCTGGGCAACACCCAGGACGTGGCGATCCGTTACTGGCTCAAGCAGCAGGGCCTCACCACCACCAAGGAGGGTGGTGGTGACGTCAAGATCGTGCCTCAGGAGAACGCCCAAACCGTCGAGACGTTCAACAGCGGCGCAATCGACGGCGCCTGGGTGCCCGAGCCGTTCGTCTCCCGCCTGGTCAACGCCGGCGGCAAGGTGCTGGTCGACGAGCGCGACCTGTGGCCGGACAAGAAGTTCGTCATCACCAACCTGCTGGTGAGCACCAAGTTCCTCAAGGCGCACCCGGACGTGGTTCAGAAGCTGGTCGACGGCCAGGTGGCCGCCAACGAGTTCGTCAACACCAAGCCGGAGGAGGCGCAGCAGGCCATCTCCGACGCGATCGGCAAGATCACCGGCAAGCCGCTGGACCTGAAGCTGATCAAGCAGGCGTGGCCGACGTTGGAGTTCACCAACGACCCGATCTCGTCCTCGCTCAAAGCCGGGCTCGACCATGCCGTCGACGTGGACCTGACCGAGCCGGTGGACCTCAAGGGCCTGTACGACCTGAAGTACCTCAACAACGCGCTGAAGGCGCAGGGCAAGCCCGAGGTCGTCCAACCATGACGTCGACCACGACGACGCCGCAGAGCGCGACCACCGCGGTCGCGCTCTCCGGCGTGACCAAGGTGTACGGGCGCGGGGCGAACGCCGTCCTGGCCCTGGACGGTGTGTCGCTGGACGTCGCGCCCGGCGAGTTCGTCTGTCTGGTCGGCGCGTCCGGCTGCGGCAAGAGCACGCTGCTCAACCTCGTGGCCGGGCTGGACCGGGTCAGCGGTGGGCAGATCACCCTGGCCGGCGACGCCAACCCGGGCCTGATGTTCCAGGAGCCGGCGCTCTTCCCGTGGCTGACCGTCGACGCCAACGTGGAGGTGCCCCTCAAGCTGCGCCGGCTCCCCCGCGCGCAGCGCCGCGAGCGGGTGGCCGAGCTGCTGCGGACCGTGCACCTGTCCGACTTCGGCCGCAAGCGCCCGCACGAGCTCTCCGGCGGAATGCGGCAGCGTGTCGCGCTGGCCCGCACGCTGGCCCTGGACACTCCGGTGCTGCTGATGGACGAGCCGTTCGGCGCGCTGGACGCTATGACCCGGGACATCCTGCACGACGAGCTGGAGCGGATCTGGTCCGAGCGCAAACTCTCGGTCCTCTTCGTGACGCACAACGTCCGCGAGGCGGCCCGACTGGCCGATCGGATCATCCTGCTCTCCAGCCGACCCGGCCGGATCATCTACTCCACCGAGGTGAACATCCCGCGCCCCCGCCGGATCGACTCCCCCGAGGTCGCCGCCATAGCCGCCGAGGTCACCGAGCGGCTCCGTACGGAGGTGGGCCGCCATGGCCAATGACACCCTCACCAGTTCGGCGCGTACCGACGCGGAGATCTCCGGGCTCGACGCGCTGGAGATCGCCGGCCGGGACAAGGAGGTCTCCCGGGGCGCCCGAATCTGGGCGGCCACCTGGCCCAAGCTCGCCGCGCTGGCCATCACCATCGCCGCCTGGCAGTTCGTGGTCTGGACGGGTTGGAAGCCGCCGTACTCGTTGCCGGGGCCGCTGGAGGTCGGCCGCGAGCTGATGACCCAGGCCCAGGGCCCGCAGCTCTGGGAAGGCATAGCCACCACGTTGCGTCGGGCCGCCGTCGGGTACGTCTTCTCGGTCGCCGTCGGCCTGCTGCTGGGCCTCGCGGTGGCCCGGTCCACGGTGCTGCGTGCCGCCATCGGCTCGATGATCACCGCGTTGCAGACCATGCCGTCGATCGCCTGGTTCCCGCTGGCCATTCTGCTCTTCGAGCTGAGCGAGAAGGCGATCTTCTTCGTGGTGGTGCTCGGCGCGGCACCGTCCATCGCCAACGGCGTGATCTCCGGGGTGGACTACGTGCCGCCGCTGCTGCTGCGCGCCGGCCGCAACCTGGGCGCCCGAGGTCTCAACCTCTACCGGTACGTCATCGCACCGGCCGCCCTGCCAGCCATCGTCGCCGGCCTCAAGCAGGGCTGGGCGTTCTCCTGGCGCAGCCTGATGGCCGGTGAGCTGCTCGTGGTCGGCATCTCGCAGACCTCGCTCGGCGCTCAGCTCACCTACTCCCGCGAGTTGTCCGACTCGCCCTGGCTGCTCTCCACGATGATCGTCATCCTGGTCGTCGGCCTGGTTGTGGACGCCGCGTTCGGCGCGGCGGACAAGGCGATCCGGCGCCGCTGGGGCGTACTGGACCAGGCTGGTCAGTGACGTGTTCGTCTCCGCGCGCAGCGACTACGCGCTCCGGGCGATGCTCGCCGTCGCTGCCGCCGGTGGTGGCGGCGACGGCGACAGGGTCGGCGAGTTGGTGAAGGCGGCCAGCCTGGCCGAGGTACAGGACATCCCGCTCAGCTTCCTGCAGGGCATCCTGCTCGACCTGCGCCGGGCCGGCCTGCTGCACAGCCATCGCGGTGCCGACGGCGGGTACGCGCTGACCCGCCCAGCCGACGAGATCACCGTCGGCGACGTGCTGCGCGCCGTCGGCGGCTCGCTCACGACGGTGCGCGGCCTGCCGGCCGAGCGGGCCGGCTATCACGGAGTGGCCGCCGGGCTCACCGACGTCTGGCTGGCGGTGCACGGGGCGATCGCCACGGTGGTCGACAGCACCACCCTGGCCGACCTGCTCACCCAAGCCCCGGGTCCGGTCAGCACCGACGCACCGCTCTCATGATCGCGCTCGATCATTGATGTAGTGGCCTCGCCCGCGCGGCGAGGGGCCTACTTCCTGGATCGAGCACGATCGTGAACGGGGGCGCCACGCTCGGGCTGCGGCGTTCGCGCTTCGGGCGGCGGCGTCGCGCTCGGGCGGTGGCGTCGCGCTCGGGCGGCGGCGTCGCGCTCGGGCGGCGGCGTCGCGCTCGGGCGGCGGCGTCGCGCTCGGGCGGCGGCGTCGCGCTCGGGCGGCGGCGTCGCGCTCGGGCGCGACCGAGGAGGACGTGTTGGTGATGTGGTCGGGTCGGTGCCCCGCCGACCCGACCACATCTCGTACCGATCCTGACCGGGCCTGCCCCTCCGCCGGCACCGGTAGGCCGGTCGCCGCTCAGCCCACGTGTGCGGTCGCCGGGCCGAGGCCCGGGTCGCCAGGACTGTGCAGCTCCACCAGACCGGCGGGAGCATTACCCGCCGGGGTGGCATGCCAGGGCGCGAAGGCCGCAACCATGGCGAGCAACAACCCGGCGAGCGCGACCGCGACCACCAGGATCAGTTCGCGCAGTGCTCCCGAGCCGGCTTCGCCCGCCATGGTCACCCCTCCCGCGCCGGGCCCCCCGCCCGACTTCCCCCGTCGGTCAGCCTCGACCACGACCGGCCGGGGCGCAGTCGGCCAGCCGACCCAGCGGAGGCTGATTACCGACTCAGCAGAGCGGGCCGCCCGGCGCCGCCGGCTGACCGGTCGGGCGGCACGGATAGCCGACCGGTCCGGCGGCACGGCCGACTAACCGCCCGGCGGCACGGCCCGCTGAGCGATCGGGCGGCACGGCCCGCTCACCGGCCGGCGGCACGGCCCGCTGAGCGATCGGGCGGCACGGCCCGCTGACCGGCCCGGCGGCACGGCCCGCTGACCGGCCCGGCGGCACGGCCCGCTGACCGGCCCGGAACACCGCGCAGACAAAACCGACCCGCCCCGCCGAAGCGGAACGGGTCGGTAGACGCGCAGAAGATCAGACGGTGCGGGGGCGGCGCGGGCGACGGGACCGGCCCGACGCGCGGTGCGCCGGCCGGGCGCCACCGTCGGTGGCCGCGCCGCCGGAGGTGCGAACCCGAGCGGCTGGCGCCGGCGGAGCGACGATGGTCACCGGCACGCCGGACGGCTCGCGGGCACCGGTCACCCGGGCCAGCGCGCCGTCACCCGGCCGCACCTGGACCGACTCGGGCCGGATGCCGGCGGTGGCCATCAGTCGGGACACGTCCCGACGCTGCTCCGGCAGGACCAGGGTGACCACGGAACCGGACTCGCCGGCCCGGGCGGTACGGCCGCCCCGGTGCAGGTAGTCCTTCGCCTCGGTCGGCGGGTCCACGTTGACCACCATGTCCAGGCCGTCCACGTGGATGCCACGGGCCGCCACGTCGGTGGCGACCAGGGCGGTCACCTGGCCGTTGCGGAACTGCTCCAGGATCCGGGTGCGCTGCGGCTGGGACTTGCCGCCGTGCAGCGCGGCCGCGCGTACGCCCTTGGAGAGCAGTTGGCGGGCCAACCGGTCGGCGCGGTGCTTGGTGCCCATGAACAGGATGGTGCGGCCCTCACGGGCGGCGATCCGGGTCAGCGCGTCGGGCTTGTCCGCGGCGTCGACGTGCAGCACGTGGTGGGTCATCGCGGTGACCGTCGCGGTGCCCGGGTCCACCGAGTGGGTGACCGGGTTGCTCAGGAAGCGACGGACCAGCCGGTCCACGCCGCCGTCCAGGGTCGCGGAGAAGAGCATCCGCTGCCCCTGCGGCGCGACCTGCTCCAGCAGCTTGGTGACCTGCGGCAGGAAGCCCATGTCGGCCATCTGGTCGGCCTCGTCGAGCACGGTGATCTCGACCTGGTCGAGCCGGGCGTCGCCACGGTTGATCAGGTCGTGCAGCCGACCGGGGGTGGCGACGACAACCTCGGTGCCGGCGCGCAGGGCGTCCGCCTGCCGCTGCAACGACAGCCCGCCGACGACGGTGGCGCAGCGCAGCCCGACGGCGCGGGCGTACGGGGCCAGGGCGGTGGTGACCTGCTGAGCCAGTTCGCGGGTCGGCACCAGCACCAGGGCCAGCGGGCGACCCGGCCGGGCCTTACGGCCGGCGGTGCGGGACAGCAGCGGAAGCCCGAAGGCGAGGGTCTTGCCGGAGCCGGTACGACCCCGGCCCAGCACGTCCCGGCCGGCGAGCGAGTCGGGCAGCGTCGCCGACTGGATCGGGAACGGCTCGGTGATGCCCTGCGCGGTCAGCGCGGTGAGCAGCGCCGGCGCCAGACCGGTATGAGCGAAAGAAGGAATAACTGTGGTCATGCGGAAGCCTTCCTCGACGCGGCACGTGTCGAGGGAGGGCGCCGAAGTCGGCGCTGTCACCGGCGGAAAAAGGCCGCCAGGACTCACAAGCACGAACCGAAAGGGAGTACAGGCCGGCCCGCCGCCGGGCTGCCGCCTGCGTACGCAGGCGGCAGCGGGGCGGGCCGGTCCCGTCACCGTCACACCCGGAGGGCGCGACAGGTAATGCTGACCGATCCGAAGATCAGAGCGGGCGGATGTTCTCCGCCTGCGGGCCCTTCTGGCCCTGGGTCACCTCGAACTCGACCCGCTGGTTCTCGTCCAGGCTCCGGTAGCCGGAGGACTGGATCGCCGAGAAGTGGGCGAAGACGTCAGCGCCGCCGCCGTCCGGGGTGATGAAGCCGAAGCCCTTGTCAGCGTTGAACCACTTCACGGTGCCAATAGCCATGTGTTTCGTCTCCTTGACGGAACGTCGGACACGCACTTGTTGCGTGCCCGAAGAGGAGCGCTCCGCGCGGGGATGCGCGAATCGCCTGTCGCTTCTGGTCGCCCCGCCCGGAGAACTCCGGACACAACAAAGAGCGCCTGGGGCCACAATCCCGCCAGGCGCACACAGAGTCTCTGGTAACCAAAACTGCAACCCGGTCAACCTACCACGGTTTTCCCCGCAGTGGTCAATGTTGGGCAGAATCCTCGGGCAACTGGGCGATCATGGCGGTGAGGCCCGTCACATCCAGCAGGTCGGCGGGCCGGACGGTCACACCGTGCCGGACGTAGTGGAACGCCGCGCCCACCCGGTCGACCGGCACGCCGGCCAGCTCCGCCCAGGCCAGCCGATACACGGCCAGCTGTACGGCGGCCACGTCGGCCGCCGGCCCGGTGGGCTGCGCGCCGGTCTTCCAGTCGACGACGTCGAACCGACCACCCGGCCGGGCGAAGACCGCGTCCATCCGGCCCCGCACCACCACTCCGGCGATCACCGTGGCGAACGGCACCTCCACCTCCACAGGTGACCGGTCGGCCCACTCGCTGGCCAGGAACCGCTCCTGAAGCTCGACCAGCGCCTCGTCGGGTGCGGCATCGGCGTCGGCCGCGCCGGGCAGCTCGTCCAGGTCCAGCAGGCGGTCGGCGCCGAAGCGCTGCTCCAACCAGGCGTGGAAGGCGGTGCCTCGGCGGGCGTACGGGTTGGGCTCGGCCGGCACCGGGCGGCGCAGCGTACGGGCCAGCGCCGCCGGATCGCGCCGCAACGCGACCAGTTGGGTGACGCTCAGCGCCCCGGGCAGCGCCACCTCGACCGCACCGGAGAGCCGGGTCAGCTCGGCGCGCTCCGCCAACAGCAGGTCCGCCTCACGCTGCCAGCGCGCTACCTCCGGGTCCACCTCCGGCTCGACCGGCTCGGCCTCCGACCCGACCGGCGCCACCGGTCCAGCGAGCACCGACCCGACCTGAGCCACCGGCCCGGGAAGCACCGACCCGACCGGAGCCGCCGGTCCAGCGAGCGCCGACCCGACCGGCGCCACCGACCCGGGAAGCACCGGCCCGACCGGCCCGGGAAGCGCTGCCGCCGGACCGTCGGCCATCAGGCGACGCACGAGCCCGGCCGCCTCGGCCAACGCCGGCCGGCGACCGCCCAGCGGGTCGGCAGGCCACTCCGCGCGGAGCACCACCTCGGCCGTGGGGTTCGTCGCGTCGGGGGTCGGCTCGGGCGCCCACGTGTCGATCAGGTGCCCCGGCCCGCCGTCGAGGCAGGCGTCGTACACCTCACGCAGGAAGACCGACGGACCTCGCGGTCGCTTCGTGCCCTCCCCCCACCAGTAACCGGAGCAGAGCAGCAGCCGGCGCGGCCGGGTCACCGCCACGTACGTCAGCCGGCGTTCCTCCCGCTCGTCGTGGGCCCGCCACGCGTCGGTGAAGTCGGTCACCGCCCGCGCCACGGCCCGCTGGTCCCCCGCCTCGTCGAGCGCCAACTCGGGCAGCCCGTCGGCGTCGCCGCGCAGCGGGAACGGCAGCACGCCCAGCCCACCCAGCCAGTGGTCGGAGTTGCGGACCGGCCCCGGCCACAGCCCACGACTGAGCCCGGCCACCGCCACCACGTCCCACTCCAGGCCCTTGGCCGCGTGCGCGGTGACCACCTGCACCGCGCCCTCCACCACCTCGACCTCGCCCGGCGCCAGACCACGCTCCTCGTCCTCGGCGGCGGCCAGGTAGGACAGGAAGCCGGACAGGGTCGCGCCGGGCGTCTCCCCGCTGAACCGGGCCGCCACGTCGCCGAGCGCGTCCAGGTGCCCCCGGGCCAGACCCGCGTCGCCGGCGCCGTCCCGGCCGGCCCGCACCGCGACCTCCACGTCCAGGCCGATGGTCCGCTCGATGTCCGCGATCAGGTCCGGCAGCGCCTGGTCCAGTCGGTAGCGCAGCAGCGCCAACTCCCGGCCGTACGCGCGCAGCCGCGCGAACCCCTCCGCCGAGTACGCCTGCGCCGGCCCCAGGTCGGCCAACGCCTCCACCAGGGTCGCCTCGTCCAACAAGTCGGGGCTGATCTCCGAGGCCTCGTCGGCGGCCACCTGTCGCCGGGCGTTCGCGATGGCCCGAGCCCGTCGGTGCAACGCCACCAGATCACGCGGCCCGATCCGCCAACGGGCGCCGGTGAGCAACCGCAGCAGCGCGGCGCCGTCGGTCGGGTCGGCCAGTACCCGCAGCGTGCAGACCACGTCGCGTACCTCGGGGGTGTCCAGCAGGCCACCCAGCCCGACCACCTCGACCGGAAGGCCCCGCTCACGCAGCGCCGACTCGATCGCCGGGATCTGGCTGCGTACCCGGACCAGCACGGCGGTCGTCGGGCGCCGCGCCACCGGGATGTGCTCCGGTGCGGCGCCCGGCATCCCGGCCGCCCCGCGCCAGGCGGCGAGCACGCTGTCGGCGATCCAGTCGGCCTCGTCGGCGTACGTGGGCAGCATCGCGCAGTGCACGGTGCCGCCGGCCGCACCGCCCGGGCTGCGGTGCGGGATCGGGTCCCGGACGGTCAGCGCGGAGCGCAGCTCCGGGACCCGGGCACCCGCAGCCCGCAGCGGGGTGGAGAGCGCGTTCGCCACCCGGAGGATCTCCGGGCGGTTGCGCCAACTCGTGGTGAGCCCCAGCGCCGGGGCCGGCTCACCGTTGGCGCGGGCGAACTCGGTGGGGAACCGGTCCAGGGTGCCCGCGCTGGCCCCCCGCCAGCCGTAGATCGACTGGCACGGGTCGCCCACCGCGGTCACCGGGTGCCCGCCACCGAACAGCGCGTTGAGCAACACCACCTGGGCGTGGCTGGTGTCCTGGTACTCGTCGAGCAGCACCACCCGGAAGCGGTCCCGCTCGATCACACCGACCCCCGGGTGGTCCCGGGCCACCCGGGCCGCCCGGGCGAGTTGGTCGGCGAAGTCCATCGCCTCGAAGTCCTCCTTGCGCCTGGCGTACGCCCGCACCAGCGGCAGCAGACGCAACCGGGTCTGCTGGAGGGTGAGCGCCTTGCGCACGTCGGCGTACACCCGGCCCGGCCGGGACTGCACCTCGGCGAAGAACCGACCGGTCCAGGCCGCCAGGTCGTCCGGCGCGACCAGATGCTCGTCCAGCTCCCCGGCGAGCGCCAGCACCGCGTCGGTGATGGTGCTCGGCATCCGGTCCACCTCGGACATGTCGCCGTCGTAGTTGCGCACCAGCAGGTCGACCAACTGCCAGCGGGACGCCTCGGTGAGCAGCCGGGTGGACGGCTCGTAGCCGGCCCGCAGCCCGTGCTCGGTGACGATCCGCCCGGCGTACGAGTGGTAGGTGGAGACGGTCGGCTCACCCGCGAGCGGATCGTCCAGTGGGTCCCGTCCCTGCCGGCCGAGGCGGCGGATGAGCTGGTCGAGCCGGGTGCGTACCCGATGGGCCAGCTCGCCGGCCGCCTTGCGGGTGAAGGTCAGCCCGAGGATCTGCTCCGGGCGCACGTACGAGTTGGCCACCAGCCAGACCACCCGCGCGGCCATCGTCTCGGTCTTGCCCGACCCGGCGCCCGCGACCACCAGCAGCGGCTCCACCGGAGCGGCGATGATCGCGGCCTGCTCCCGGGTGGGCGCCGGCAACCGCAGCAGCTTGGCCAGCTCCACCGGGGTGTACCGGGGGCCGGAGTCCGCGAGCCGGGGCGTCGGCGCGGGACCCGCGCCGAACAGGGTGGGCTGACTCACCGTGCCGTCTCAGTTCCCAACACCAGCGCACTCCTCGCCCTCACGGGTGCCGTCCCAGGTCGCGACTGGGCTCGCACGCTCACTCCTCACCCTCACGGGTGCGCCGGACGGTGGGCGGCTCGACGACCTGACGCCCCTGCCCGGAGACCGGGCAGCTGGTGCGCACCGGGCAGACCCGGCACTTCGAGTTGGCCACCGCCGCGAACGTGGCGGCTGCCATCGTATCGGCGGTCCGCCGGACCAGCGCGGTCGCCCAACCGGCCGCCGGCCCCTCGCTGGCCGCCGGCTGATTCTGCTCCCTGGCGTCCTTGGCGGAGGTCCCGAGCTGCACCAGCGCGGCACCCCCGGACTCGTCACCGAACTCGGCGAACGCCCCCGCCTCCACCGCCGCCTGGTACGCGCCGAGCTGCGGGTGCTCCGCCAGGTCGGTGCCGGTGACAGCGGTGGACTTGCCGGTCTTCAGGTCGATCACCACGAGCCGCCCGGCCTCGTCGACCTCCAGCCGGTCGACCCGACCGGTCAGGTCGACGGGCCGGTTCGGGTCGTCCAGGCGGACGGCGAACTCGTGCTCGATGGCGAGCAACCGACGCGGGTTGGTGGCCAGCCAGCGGAGCAACTTGTCGACCATCACCTCGGCGCGTTCCCGCTCCGGCCCGGCCATCCACCGGGCCGCCAACTCGATCGCGTCGAACCGGGCGGCCACGTAGTCCAGCAGCGCGCCCCGGTCCGCGCTGGCGTCCTCGGCGAGCATCGCGGCGGCGTGCACCAGGTTGCCCACCCCCTGCGCGGTGCTGGTCGGGCCGCTACCGCCGTGCCGTTCCAGCAGCCACCGCAGGCTGCACCGCAGCGCGCTCTCCATGGCCGACGGGGTGACCCGCACCGGGTCGCCGTCGTCGACGAGCGGCCGGTCGTCGGAGAGCACCCGCAGCCCCCACCAGTCGTCGGGGTGCGCACCGGGCACGCCGGCGGCGGCGAGCCGGGCCAGTTCGGCCGCCGCGCCGCGCCGCCGGGCCGCCGGGGCCGCCGGGTCGGTGATGGCGGTACGCAGTTCCGCGACCAACGCCGGCAGGGTGAGCGCCCGGGGTGGACGGGTCACCGGCAGTGCCCCGGGGCGGTCCGGCTCCTCGTCGGTCTCGCCTGCCGCGGCGCCACCCCCGGTGCCGCCCGGGGACCGCTCGGTGCGAGGACCGGGCGGCGGGGTCGTCGAGCCCGGCGGGGTCGCCGTTGGCGGGGTCGGCGTCGGCGGGGTCGGCGTCGGCGTTGGCGGGGTCGGCGTGGGTGGGGTCGGCGTGGGCGGCGGGCCCGGCGGCGTTGGTGGCGGGGTGCTCGGGCCCAGCTCGTGCAGGAACCGGCTGGGCTGCTCCTCGTGATCGTCACCGCCGACGGCGGCCGACGCCACGGCGCTGACCAGCAGCCGGTGCCGGGCCCGGCTGATGGCGACGTGGAAGAGCCGGCGCTCCTCGTCCAGCAACGCCGAGGTCTGACCCACCACGTTCGCCGCGGTCGCGCCGTCGACCGACCGGCCGGCCAGGACGTCGACCAGCCGCTCGGAGCCGAGCAGGCTGCCGCGCAGCCGCAGGTCCGGCCAGATGCCCTCCTGCACGCCGGCCACCGCGACCAGATCCCATTCCAGGCCCTTCGCGGCGTGCGCGGTGAGCAGGCGTACCGCCGCACCCCGGTCGGCGGTCGGGGCGATGGTGTCGGCCGGCAGGTCCTGGGCGAGCACGTGGTCGAGGAAGACCTCGGTACGCGCGCCGGGCAGCCGGTCGGTGAACCGGGCCGCCGCGTCGAAGAGGACCAGCACGGCGTCCAGGTCGCGGTCGGCCGCCTCGGCCCGCCGGCGCCGGGCCAGGTCGCCCTCGCCGGCCTCCGGACGCCCCTGGTTGATCGCGCCGGCCCACCGCTCGGCGAGACCACTGGCGTGCCAGACGGCCCAGAGCACGTCCTCGGCCGTCGCACCCGGCCGACCGGCGGCTTCGCGTGCGATGGCCAGCAGCCCGGCCACCGCCTGTGCCGGCTCCGCCCAGCGCCGCTCGATGCCGGCCAACTCCTCCGGGTCCTGCAACGCCTCGACGATCAGCTCCCCGGAGGGGCGTCGGTCACCGCCGGCCAACGCGAGCGCACGCAGGCCCTGCCGCAGCCGCCGCTCGGCCAGCGGGTCGGCCCCACCCAGCGGCGAGTGCAGCAGCGCGACGGCCGCCTCCTCGTCGAGTCGTTCCGGCTCCAGCGCGCAGCGCAGCAGGAGCAGCAGCGGCGCGACCGCCGGTTGCAGGTGCAGGGGAAGGTCCTCGCCGTGCACCACGGTGGGTACGCCGGCAGCGTGCAGCGCCCGTCGCAGGGTGGGCAGCTGCAACGCGGTCGACCGCACCAGCACCGCCATCCGTGACCAGGGCACACCGTCGAGCAGGTGGGCCGAGCGCAGCGCGTGGGCCAGCCAGGCGGCCTCGCTGGTCGCCGAACGGAACGTGTGCACCTCGACCACGCCGGGCGGCGCGTCCGGAAGCGGGTGCAGCCGACGGTGCGCGGCCGGACCCCGCAGCCGGCGACCCAGCCGGGCGATCGCCGCGAGCAGACCCGGCCCGGCCCGGTACGACGTGGTCAGCAGCACCTGTGCGGCCGGCGCGCCGGAAGCCGTCCGGAAGCGGTGCGGGAACGTCGCCACTCCGGCCGGGTCGGCGCCCCGGAAGGCGTACGTGGACGAGTCGGGGTCGGCGAACGCGACAAGCGACTTGCCGCCGCCGGCGATGACCGAGAGCAACTCCTGTTGGGCGGGGTCGGTGTCGGCCAGTTCGTCGAGGTAGACGTGGGCGAGCCGACGGCGCTCGGCGGCCAGCAACTCCTCGTCGTCGCGCAGCAGCCCGGTGGCCGCCCGGACCAGCTCCGCCGGGTCGTACGCGATGGAGCCCCGGTTGCTGACGTCGCGCAGGGCGAGCACGGCGACGTACTCCCGGAGGAAGCGGGCGGCGGCCGGCCAGTCGGCGCGGCCGAGCTTCTCACCCAGCCGGGCCAGGTCGATCGGGCCCACGCCGCGCTCGGCGGCGCGCATGAGCAGGTCACGCAGCTGGCCGGCGAACGCTCGGGTCCGCAGGGCGGGACGCAGGTCGGTCGGCCAGCCGACCGGGTCGTCCTCGGGCTCCTCGCCCACCACGTCCAGCAGCTCACGGATGATCAGATCCTGCTCGGGGCCGGTGAGCAGCCGGGGTGATGGTTCGCCCCGCTCGGCGGCGGCGCGGCGGAGCAACCCGAAGGCGTACGCCGGGAAGGTGCGCACCAGCGGCTCGCGCAGCACCCGGTGCCCGTCCTGCGCGATCCGGGCCTCGATGCGCTGCCGCAGGGCGGTGGCGCCTCGGCGGCCGAAGGTCAGCACGAGGATCCGTTCGGGGTCGACCCCCTCGGCCACCCGGGCGGCGACCGCCTCGACCAGGGTGCTGGTCTTGCCGGTGCCCGGGCCACCGAGGACGAGCATCGGCCCGTCGGTGTGCCCGACCACTTCGGCCTGCACCGGATCGGCCCGCCAGCCACCGTCACCGACGGCCAGCCCAGGCCCGGCCACGCCATCGGGCCCACCCGGCGCGCCGACACCGCTCCCGGATGTGCCGCCGCTGGCCGGCACGGAGGCGCTGTCAGGCGTCGTCCCGTCCCCCCGCGCCGGCCCTCCGGGCCGCCGCACCAACCGGTACGCCTGCATCAGCTCATCCCATCAGACCCATACGACACCCACCCACCCAAACCCCACCCCCCACCCCACCCCACCCCACCCCCACCGCACCCCATCCACCCCCGTCGATCATGAAGTTAGCGACGCGACACGCCGACAGCGACGTCGCTAACTTCATGATCGACGCGGACGAGGCGGGGCGGGGAGGCCGGGCGGGGGGTGGGGGGTGGGTGGGGCGGGTCAGGTTAGGTGGGATTCCAGGACGTTCAGGGCCTCGGTGACTGTGGTGGTGACCGTCAGGAGGTCGCGGCCGGCGGGCTTGAGGAAGGTCTGGTCGGCCAAGCCGTCCAGCCAGTCCAGCAGGGGGCGGTAGAAGCCGTCGGTGTCGATCAACACCATCGGCTTGGTGTGCAGGGCGAGGGTGGCGGTGGTCCAGACCTCGAACAACTCGTCCAGGGTGCCCAGCCCGCCGGGCAGGGTGAGGAAGGCGTCCGACTTGTCGATCATCAAAGTTTTGCGACTGGCCATCGAGTCGGTCACCAGCAGCTCGTCCGAGGCCAGGTCGGCGACTTCCAGATCGACAAGCGACTGTGGGATCACGCCGAGGGTGCGTCCACCGGCGGATCGGGCGCCGTCCGCCAGCGCGCCCATCATGCCGACGCAGCCACCACCGCTGACCAGCGTGTGCCCGCGCCGGGCCAGCTCCGCGCCGGTCTCGGCGGCCAGGTCCAACCAGCGCTGATCGAGGGTACGGGAGGAGGCGCAAAAGACGCAGATCGCTGCCATCAGTCCTGGTCCCGAGCCTGAACGGCTGCGGCCTGCTGGTCTGCCCCGGTGCGGGCGACGGCCTCCTCGCGGACCGCCTCCTGCTCGGCGGAGAGCGCGGCCTCCGACGCGACGATGTAGCGGACCGCCTCGTTGACGTCGTCGGTGAGACAGATCAGGTCCAGGTCGACCGGCCCGATCTTGCCGGTGGCGGCCATCGTGTCGCGCAGCCAGTCGAGCAGACCCTGCCAGTAGGCGACGCCCATGAGCACCACCGGGAACCGGGTGACCTTGCCGGTCTGCACCAGGGTGAGCGCCTCGAACAACTCGTCCATGGTGCCGAACCCGCCGGGCAGTACGACGAACGCCTGGGCGTACTTGACGAACATCGTCTTGCGGGCGAAGAAGTAGCGGAAGTCGATGGCCAGGTCGACCCAGTCGTTGATGCCCTGCTCGAACGGAAGCTCGATGCCGAGCCCCACGGAGAGACCGCCGGCCTCGCTGGCGCCGCGGTTGGCGGCCTCCATCACTCCGGGCCCACCTCCGGTGATCACCGCGTAGCCGGCTCGGGCCAGTGCGCCGCCCAACCGCTCGGCCAACTGGCACTCGGCGCTGTCCGGCGCGCTGCGCGCGGAGCCGAAGACGCTGACCGCCGACGGCACGTCGGCGAGGGTGTCGAAACCCTCGACGAACTCGGCGAGGATGCGCAGCGCGCGCCAGGCGTCCTTGGTCTTCCAGTCGCCCCGCCCCCGTGAATCCAGCAACCGCTGGTCGGCGGTACTGCTCGGGATCGCCCCTCTACGCAGGGTGACCGCACCGCGATGCCGCTCCTGTCCTGGACCGCGACCGGCCTCCCGCCCGTTGCTCTGGCTCATGGAGCAACCGTAGTGGAGCAGCACCGGCCGGGTGCGCGGGGCGGGGACGCCGAGAAATTGTTCGGGATCATGGGCAACTATTCGGCGCTCCCGTACGTCTTACTATTCACATACCGGGTATGCCCCGGCGCGCGCCTTCGGGGGAGGAGACAGCGTGATCAGCAACAGCGAGATGATCCGGATCCGTCGCCAGATGCAGCGACGGATCCAAGACGTGGTGGCCGAGCGCCGCCGCACCCGCCAGCAGGACCCAACCCCCACCTCCCCCACCTCCCCCACCCCATCCGGAACCGATCAAGAGGTTTGCGTCGCCGACAACGGGCCCGGCTGACGCAAACCTCTTGATCACCGGGGCGACCGGACGCGACGGGGCGACCGGACGCGACCGGGGCGACCGGACGCGACCGGGGCGACCAGGGTCAGGCCGGGGCTAGCCAGCGGTGCAGGGTTGCCGCGCCGTCGCGGATCTTGCTGATCTCGACGTGCTCGTCGGGGTGGTGGGCGAGGTTCGGGTCGCCCGGGCCGAAGTTCAGCGCGGGGATGCCCATCGCCGCGAACCGGGCCACATCCGTCCAGCCCAGCTTGCCGATCGGCGCGGCGCCGACCGCCGCCAGGAACTCCTTCGCCGGGGCCGCCTCCAGCCCGGGCGCGGCGCCGGCAGCCGTGTCGGTGACGGTCACCTCGAAGCCGGCGAACACCTCACGCAGGTGCGCCTCCGCCTCCGCCGGGGTGCGATCCGGGGCGAACCGGTAGTTGACCTCGACCTCACAGTGATCGGGGACCACGTTGCCGGCCACCCCACCGTTGATCCGCACCGCGTTCATGCCCTCGCGGTAGTCGCAGCCGTCGATGGTGACCCGGCGCGCCTCGTACGTCTGAAGGCGGCGCAGCACCTCACCGGCGGCGTGGATGGCGTTCACCCCGTGCCAGGAGCGCGCCGAGTGGGCGCGTACGCCGGTGGTGGTGACCACCGAGCGCATGGTGCCCTGGCAGCCCGCCTCGACGATGCCGTACGTCGGCTCCAGCAGCACCGCGAAGTCAGCCTGCAGCCACTCCGGGAAGGCCTGGGCGACGAGGTTGAGCCCGTTGTACCGGGACTCGATCTCCTCGGCCTCGTAGAAGAAGTACGTCACGTCGTAGCGCGGATCGGGCAGGGTCACCGCCAGGTGCAGCGCGTACGCGGTGCCGGACTTCATGTCGGAGGTGCCGCAGCCGTACATCAGGTCGCCGCGCATGGTCGACGGGAAGTTGTTGTTCAACGGCACCGTGTCGAGGTGCCCGGCCAGCACGACACGTTGGGACCGACCGAGGTCGGTACGGGCCATCACCGTGTTGCCGTGCCGGTGGGTGGTCAGGTGCGGTACGCCCCGCAGCACCTCTTCGACACAGTCGGCGATCGCCTTCTCGTTGAGGGACACGGACTCTATGTCGACCAGAGCGCGGGTCAGCTGCACCGGATCGGCGAGGACCTCGGGGGTAAGCGGGTTCTCCATGGTTCGCACGGTACCTTCAGGTCTGTCAGCGCGAGGAGCGAGCCGAGGTCAGCCCGGCCGTGACCGAGAGGTGTAACAGTGACGTCCGCAGATTCCGCCTGGGGCATCGGCCTGGCTACGGTCACCGCCGACGAGCAGGTGCTCGATACCTGGTACCCGACCGGCAAGCTGGGCCTGGGCGAGCTGCCGCTGGTCGCCGGCGAGGACAAGGCGGACGTGCTCGACCTGCCGCCGGCCGCGCTCGGTTACCGGCCCCTGCCCGGTCTGCGTACCGTGCAGGTGGTCACCGTGATCGGCTCGCTGGACGACCCGATCAAGGCCGCGTCCGACGCGTACCTCCGGCTGCACCTGCTCTCGCACCGCCTGGTGCGACCCAACCAGCTCAACCTGGACGGCATCTTCGGCAAGTTGGCGAACGTGGCCTGGACGTCCGCCGGGCCGTGCCCCCCGGAGCGGGTGGACGAGTTGCGGGTGATCGAGCGGGCCGCCGGCCGGCACCTGGCGGTGTACGGGGTCGACAAGTTCCCCCGGATGACCGACTACGTGGTGCCCTCCGGGGTGCGGATCGCCGACGCCGACCGGGTCCGCCTCGGCGCCCACCTGGCCGCCGGCACCACCGTGATGCACGAGGGCTTCGTGAACTTCAACGCCGGCACCGTCGGCACCTCGATGGTCGAGGGGCGGATCGTGCAGGGCGTGCTGGTCGGCGACGGTTCCGACATCGGCGGCGGGGCCTCCATCATGGGCACCCTCTCCGGCGGCGGCACCGACAAGATCAGCATCGGTGAGCGGAGCCTGGTCGGCGCGAACGCCGGCGTCGGCATCTCGCTCGGCGACGACTGTGTGGTCGAGGCCGGCTGCTACATCACCGCCGCGTCGAAGATCACGCTTCCCGACGGCCGGGTGGTCAAGGCCCGCGAGCTGTCCGGCGTCGACGGCCTGCTCTTCTGGCGCAACTCGGTCACCGGCGGGCTGGAGGCCCGGCCGCGCACCGGCCGGGGCATCGAGCTGAACGCCGCCCTGCACGCCAACGACTGACGGACCCGCCGGGTCCGCGGCACTCGGCCGCGGACCCGGACGGGGTACGCCTCAGCGCAACCGGTACGCCTGGATGATCCGTTGGGTCACCGTGTTACCGGCGGTGTCCCGGGCGGTGGCCCGCAGCGACGCGTAGCCGGGGCCGGCCGGATGCCGCAACAGGGCCGACCAGCCGTCGGCCGAGGTGCGGACCAGCTTCGCCTTGCTCCAGGTCTTCCCACCGTCGTACGAGACGTCGACGGTGAGCTTCTCCACCCGGGTGGCCGGCGCGCCCGGCTGCCGTTGCACCCGCACCGGGACGATGAAGCCCTGACCGGCCGGAGCGCTGTTGTCGACCCGCAGCGGCGGCGCGAAGCGCACCGCCGACAGGGGCAGTCGGGCCGGCGTCTCACCGGCGACGTGCCTCGACCGGAAGGTCCAGCTGGACTCCACCTCGGTGCTCAGGTCGGTGAAGCTTCGCTTGGACGACGTGACGAGCCGGTAGTCCGCCGCACCCGGTGGCACGGTGAACTGTCCGTAGCCGGCGTACTCGCTCTCGCCGACCAGCTTGCCGTCGCGCCAGAGCTCGGTGTGCTCACTGTCGCTCAGCGAGCCGCCCGGGTGCCCGGCCGCGTCGCTGAAGATCGGCACGTCGACCAGGATGGTGTCGCCGACCCGGGTGACGCTCTGCTCGGGCCAGCGCGGGTTCGGGAAGGACGGTGCGTACGGCGCCTGGTTCCAGATTTCCTGCACCGTCCGCCCGGCCCGGTACGCGGTGGGGATGGAGAAGAGCACTGCCTTCGGGTTCAACCACCCATCCTCGTCCACCGTTCCGAAGTAGACCTCGGATTCCCACTTCACGCCCTTGGTGTTGTAGTACTCGACCCGCTGGCCGGGCACGACGGTGGGCAGGACCACGGCGGAGCCACCGACGTTGTACTCCAGCTCGGGGTACACGATCCGCTCGGCCTCCATGCCCGGGTAGCCACCGCGGAACTGGTGCACGACGGTGGCCAGGTCCCGCCGGGCGTAGTCGCGGACGAACCCGGTGGGCATCCGGCCAGGGATCGCTTCGGCCAGCGCGTACAGGTACGGGCTGTTGGCCGTTTCCGGCTTGGTCCACTGGCTGGTGAGGGTGGCGACGAACTTGTCGGCGGAGACCGGCTTGCCGATCTGACCGCTGGTCAGACCGGTGAAGGTGTCCGCCCAGAGCCCGATGCCGTACCCACTGCCGTCGTCGGCGGTGAAGTTGCCGCTGAGGTCGATCAGTTGCGGGACCGCTGTCCGGTCCGGAACGGTAGTCCGCACCGGCTTGGCCCGGCGGGCGTCCACGACGATCCGGGTGTCCCGCTCGATTGTCACTTCGGGCTGCATCAACAGGGACATGTCGCGCGGCTCGTCCTCCGGGCCGGGCTCGAAGACGAGGCCACTCAGGCCGTAGTGCCCCTTGGGCACCCGCACGGTGGCCACCCCGTCGGAACTGACGAGGTCCCAGGAGCCGTAGGTGTCCATTCCGACCAGGAGGGTCCAGTGGTCCGCCGTACGCGCACCGGCGCGGTTCAGGTGCTCCACGGTGAGCGTGTAGCTCTCCACCTCCCGGTTCACGGCCAACGGGGTGACCGCGACCGCTGCCCCGGACCGGGCCATGATCCGCCCGGTCCAGTAACCGTCGGCGTCGCCGAGTCGGGTGTCAGTGGTGACGGTCGTGGCGGCCGTACCGCCCGCCGGCACGGTGAGTTGGTTGGCGCCCAGCTGGAACAGGCCGGCCGGCAGTGCCCGACCGCCGGGGCCGGCGCCCTCGATGCTCAGGTCCACGGTGACCGGGGCCGGACCGTCGTTGCGCCAGGTCACCGTGCGGGTGATCGGGGCGTCGTCATTGTGCGGCCAGAGCGTACGCCCGAACGAGACGCTCACCGGGTCGGTGGTGATCTGCTGGGTGATCGCGTGTGCGACGTCGACCCGCCCGGCACCCTGTTGGTAGGCGGTCTGGTCCGGGTGCGGCTTGGCGGCGGCCATCAGGGTGGCCTTGAGCCGGTCGGCCCGCCATCCCGGGTGCTGCTGGGCCAGCAGCGCGGCCGACCCGGCCACGTGCGGGGTGGCCATCGAGGTGCCGGAGAGCGTGACGTAGCGGTCCCCCACCGGATCGCCGATGAAGCCGTTGGCGGACCGCGCGGCGACGATGTCGACACCGGGCGCGGTGATGTCCGGCTTCAACGCGTCGTCGCCGACCCGCGGGCCCCGGCTGGAGAAGTCGGCCAGCTCGTCGTCGCGGTCCACCGCACCAACGGCGAGCCCGGCGTCGGCGCTGGCCGGGGAGCCGACCGAGCCGTCCGAGCCGTCGTTGCCGGCGGCGAGGACGAAGAGCGTGCCGGTCTGGGCGGTCAGGGTCTGCACGGCCTCCTCGATCGGGTCGACCTCCGGGGTGTCCCAGCCGCTGAGGCTCATGTTGACCACGGCGGCCTTCTTCTCCACCGCGGCCCACTGCATGCCGGCGAGGATCGCCGAGTCGGTGCAGCCCACGTCCTCACAGACCTTGCCGTCGAGCAGCGTCGCGTCCGGCGCCACGCCCCGGTACTTGCCGCCGGAGGCCGCGCCGGTGCCCGCGATGGTCGAGGCCACGTGGGTGCCGTGGCCGACCGTGTCCCGAGCGTCGGCGACCTCGGTGAAGTTGCGCGCCTCGGCCACCTTGCCGGCCAGGTCCGGGTGGGTCGCGTCGACGCCGGTGTCCAGCACCGCGACGGAAACTCCCGCGCCGGTGAACCCGGCCGCCCAGGCCGCGGGCGCGCCGATCTGCGGCACGCTGTGGTCCAGCGTCACCCGTCGATAGCCGTCCAGCCAGATCCGCTCGACGCCCCCCGCCGCGTCGAGCCGGGCCCCCCCAGCGGGACCAGTGGTGACCTTCGCCCACACCGCGCCGAGGGAAGACTTGTCGCTGTTCAGGGCGGCACCGCGAATCACCGGCAGGTCGCGGGTCAGCTGCGTGCCGGGCAGAGCGGCCTGGGCACGCCGGGCGGTACCCGTCGGGCCGTACGCCACCAGCAGCGGCAGGGTGTTGCGGTGGGCGTCGTCGTAACCCGCCTCGACCAACCCGGTGATGTCGAAGAGTCGCCGGTCCACTTTGCCGGAGCGCAGCAACGGCACCGCGTCCGTCGGCGTCACGGAGAGGCGCCCGCGCTCGCGCTGGATCAGGAACTGCACGTCCTCGCGGCCGGCGCCGGGCCGGACCGAGGCGCCGGAGGCGGTGACGGTGACCCGGTCACCGGTGATCAGCGTGACGGTGGTCGAACGGTTGGCGACGGGTCCACCCGGAGTGGACTGTGGACCGGTGCCGCCCGGTGGGGCGGGTGCGGCGGTTGCGGCTGAGACCGGAGCCGGCGCGGAGAGCGCCAGCGCGAACACGAGGCCGAGAGCGGCCAATCTTCTTCCCTGGTGCAACGGATCCTCCTCGTCAAGCGTCTTGATGGATGGAGTCACATTGACAACCCAGAATTGCATACTCGGTATGTAAAATGAAGGCCGAAATATGACGGACCCGCCACGAGCCGACGAACCGGGCCGGCATGATCGGGCGGTGACCTCCATGAAGGACAAGATGCTCGCCGGTGAGCCATACATCGCCGACGATCCCGAGATCATCGCCGACCTCGACCGGGCCGCCCGACTGATGGAGCGCTTCAACACCAGTCCCGCGGCCGATCCGCAGGCCCGAATCGCGACACTGCGGGAACTCCTCGCCGAACTGGGCGAGGACACCTGGATCCGCCCACCGTTCTACTGCGACTACGGCTGGCAGATCCGGATCGGCCCGCGCAGCTTCGTCAACTACAACGCGGTCTTCCTCGACGTCGCTCGGATCACCCTCGGCGCGGACGTCCAGGTCGGCCCGAACGTGCAGCTACTCACCCCGACACACCCGGTCGAGCCCGGCCCGCGACGGGACAAGTGGGAGGCGGCCAAGCCGATCACCATTGGGGACAACGTGTGGCTCGGCGGTGGCGCGATCGTGCTGGCCGGCGTGACGATCGGCGCGAACACCGTCGTCGGCGCGGGCGCGGTGGTCACCCGGGACCTGCCCGCCAACGTGGTGGCGGTCGGCAACCCGGCCCGGCCGGTCCGTCAACTCGACTAGGGTGCGCCATCAGGACCTTGTTCGAGCGGGAACACGGAGGACAGCATGGGCACCATCCACATCGACCTCTTCGCGACACTCGACCTGGTCGCCCAGGCGCCGGGTGGCCCCGAGGAGGACCCCGAAGGCTTCCCGTACGGAGGGTGGCAGGCGCCCCTGTTCGACGAGACGGGCGGCCGCCAGGTCGTGGACGGCATGCGGGGCATGGACGCGCTGCTTCTGGGCCGCCGGACCTACGACATCTTCGCCGCGTACTGGCCGCACCAGACCGACGGCGTCGACGGCGGGATAGCCACCCTGTTCAACAGCATCCCGAAGTACGTCGCCTCGCGCGGCAACCCGGATCTGGACTGGACGGGCTCGACACACCTCGGACCCGACCTGCCCAGCGCCGTCCGCGCGGTGCGGGACAAGCACGAGAAGGTCCACGTGATCGGCAGCCTGAACCTGGTGCAGACCCTCCTGCACGAGCGCCTCTTCGACCAGCTCAACCTGTGGATCTTCCCCATCGTGCTGGGCGTCGGCAAGAAGGTGTTCGACGGAGGCGAGGTGCCCGCCAACCTGACACTCCTCGAACCACCCGCCACCTCCGACACGGGCGCGGTGCTCCTGCGGTACGGCCTCGCCGCCGGAACGCCCGGCACCGGCGACATGAGCCGACCGAACCGCGGAGTAGCGGAGTAGCGTCCCGGCGGTCCGCGGTCAGGCCGCCGGGGGCTCCGACAGGCGGACCACCAGGTCAGCCCGGTCGGCGGTGGGGGTGATCAGGGCGGCGTTCGACTCGTCGCTGCCCAGCGCCCATGCCCGCGCCTGCTCCGGAGACCGACCGAACGCCTCGTGCCGGGCGGTCAGCCGGCGGTGCCGCACCTCGGCGTCCAGGTCGAGGAACCACGCCTCGTGCAGCAACGGGCGGATCTCCTGCCAGGGGAAATCCTGCAACAGCAGGTAGTTGCCCTCGGTCACCACCAGCCGGACCGACGGTGGCACCTCGATCGCTCCGGCCACCGGCTCCTCCAGCTCCCGGCGGAACTCCGGCGCGTAGACCGACGTCGGCTCCAACCGGTGCAGCCGGCGCAGCAGCGAGACGTACCCGTTGGCGTCGAAGGTGTCCACCGCGCCCTTACGGTCGGCGCGGCCCAGACGGACCAGCTGCGACTGCGCCAGGTGGAAGCCGTCCATCGGCACCAGGCAGGCGGCCGACCCGACCTCGGCGACGATCCGCTCGGCCAGGGTGGACTTCCCGGCGCCCGGCGCACCGGCGATGCCGAGCAGTTGTCGCGGACCGGCCTCGGCAAGCACCAACGCCCGCGCCACCAACTCGTCGGCGGACAGCACCCGGGCCGGCGGCATCAGCCCAGAACCGGGTCGCTGATGGTGAAACGCGCCTGCACTGCCGCCTGCACAGTCTGCGGCTGCGGGTCCAGTTCGAGCTCCGGCGGGCCACCACCCGCGCCGGCGCCCCCGGCGAAGGCCGCACGGGCGAACATCGGCCGGTCGGCGGGGCCCGCGTCGGCCAGCTCGATCAAGGAGGTGACCCGGGCGCCCAGCGCCTCCGCGTACTCCCGGGCCCGCAGCAGCGCGTCGCTGATCGCGGCGTGCCGGGCCGCACGGTGGGCGGGGCTGTCCGGACGAAGCTCCCACCACGGGCCGGCCACCTCGACCTGGTCCTGGTCGGCGAGCCGGAGCATCAGCTCACCCAGCGCGGTGAAGTCGGTGACGGTGACGGTGGTGGTGACACTGCCGTGCCAGGCGACCACCCGCTCACCCGAACGCCGGGTCTCCGGCCGCACCCGCAGGTCGCCGGTCTCCCGCCGCGCCACCGCCGACCCGGAGCCGTCCAGCAGCACCCGGACCGCCGCGGCCCGCTCGGCCAACCGGGTCAGCGTCGCCTCCCGGTCCCGGTCACGGGCCGTCGCGGTGACCGCGAACCGGGCCAGCTCGGGCGGCACCTCCCGGTACGCCTCGCCGCGCACCTGCACCACCGGACCATCCACCGCCATGTCCCTCAGCCTAGTCAGCCACGGGAAGCCACGCGGCGTAGGAAACCTCGTCCGGATCGACCTGGCACCCGGTCAGGTGCCCACCGGCGCCGCCCAACTCGCGCAGCCAGGTCACCTCGGCGTCATGGTCGCCGTCGGCCGCGAACCGCCGGGACTGACCGGTGAACCGCCGGTCCAGCAGCGCCGAGCGGGCCGCCCTGGCCTCGGCGTAGCGGGCGATGAGCGCCGGCGCGTCGTCGGCCCGCAGGGCGGCGGCCAGCCCGTCCAGGAACGCGGAGACCTCGGCCAACTCGTGCAGTACCCGGTCCCGGTTGCCGAGCAGCATGTTCGCGGTCCGTTCCGCCGGAGTGCCGGCGACCCGCGTACCGTCGGAGAAGCTTCCCGCCGCCAGCGCCAGCACCGCGTCCCGCAGCGGCGCCCGCTGCGTCGCCCCGGCCAGCGCACCCGCCAGCAGGTGCGGCACGTGCGAGGCGAGCGCGGCCACCGAGTCGTGTGCCGGCGCGGCCATCGGCACGACCCGGGCGCCGAACAACTCCACCAGCAGCCCGGTCAACCAGCGGAAGGCGGCAATCGCGGCACCGGGGGCCGGGCAGAGCACCCAGGCCGCACCGGCCAGCAGGGTCGGCGAGGCGGCGGTCAGACCGGCGGACTCCGCGCCGGCCATCGGATGCCCGGGGACGAACCGTTGGGTGAGCCCGAGCCGATCGGCCGTCTCGGTCACCTCCACCTTGGTGCTGCCGACATCGGTGAGCACGCAGTCGGGCCCGGTCAGCTCGGCGACGCGGGCCAGCGTGTGCGGCAGGGTGGGCAGCGGGCCGCAGAGGAAGACCACGTTCCGGTCGGCCACGGCCTGCTCGATCGTGGCCGGGGCGACCACACCCCGGAGCTGGGCGCGCTCCCGGGTGGCCGGGTCCGGATCCCATCCGACGACGTCCAGGCCGGCGTCGGCCAGGCGCAGCAGCAGCGAGCCGCCGATCAGCCCGGTGCCGATCACGGCCGCGCGCACCCTGGCGTACCGCCCGGTCGTGCCGTCGGTCATCGCCGGGCCGCCCGGGGTCAGGCCCGGAGCCGGCCGGCGACCGCCGCGACGTGCTCGTCGGACTCGGTCAACGCAACCCGGACGTACTGCCCGGCGGTCGGGCCGTAGAAGACGCCGGCGGCGACCAGGATGCCGCGACGGGCCAGCCAGTCGACCGTCTGCCAGCAGTCCTCACCCCTGGTCAGCCAGAGGTACAGGCCCGCCTCGGAGTGCTCGACGGTGAACCCGGCACCGGTGAACGCCGCGGTGAGCACCTCCCGCCGGGCGCGGTAACGCTCCCGCTGCTCCTCGGCGTGTCGCTCGTCGTCCAGCGCCGCCACCATGGCCGCCTGCACCGGTGCGGGCACGATCATGCCGGCGTGCTTGCGGACCTTGAGCAGCTCGGCGACGAGCGCCGGGTCGCCGGCGACGAAGCCGGCCCGGTAGCCGGCGAGGTTGGACCGCTTGGAGAGCGAGTGCACGGCGAGCACCCCGGCATAGCTCCCCCCGCTGACCTGCGGAGACAGCACCGAAACCGGCTCGGCCGACCAGCCCAGTGGCAGGTAGCACTCGTCACTCGCGACCACCGCGCCACGTTCGCGGGCCCAGTCGACCACCTTGCGCAGGTGCGCCGCGGGCAGCACCCGGCCGGTCGGGTTGCCGGGCGAGTTGACCCAGACCAACCGGACCCGCGAGGTCGGCCCGACCGACGTGAGCGAGTCGGTACGGACGACGGTGGCGCCGGCCAGCCGGGCGCCGTCCTCGTAGGTCGGGTACGCGACCGACGGCACCACCACCACGTCACCCGGGCCGATGCCGAGCAGGGTGGGCAGCCAGGCCACCAGCTCCTTCGAGCCGATGGTCGGCAGCACACCGAGACCGTCGACGCCGGCGCCACAGGCTCGGGACACCCACGCCGCGATCGCTGCCCGCAGCGCCGGCGTGCCGGCGGTCAGCGGGTAACCGGGAGCGTCGGACGCGTCAGCCAACGCCCGCCTGATCACCTCGGGCACCGGGTCGACAGGCGTACCCATGGAGAGGTTGATCAGGCCCTCCGGATGCGCCGCGGCCAGCGTGGCCGCGGCGTCCAGGGTGTCCCAGGTGAACTCGGGCAGCCGCGACGAGACCGGCGCGGGCCGGTTCAGTGGCCCTCGCCGCGCGGCGGCTGCGCGGCGACGAAGGTGGCGTCCTTCTCCACCTTGCCGACCTTCGAGGCGCCACCGGGCGAGCCCAGGTCCTCGAAGAACTCGTAGTTCGCGCCGGTGTAGTCCTTCCACTGCTCCGGGACGTCGTCCTCGTAGAAGATCGCCTCCACGGGGCAGACGGGCTCACAGGCACCACAGTCGACGCACTCGTCGGGGTGGATGTAGAGCATCCGATTGCCCTCGTAAATGCAGTCGACCGGGCACTCCTCGATGCATGCCTTGTCGAGCACATCTACGCACGGCTCGGCGATGATGTAGGTCACCGGTCTTCTCCTCCGCAAGACTCGCCGCGATCTCCCGCGACGGTAAGAGCCTAGTATCTCGCCGGGGAGGGGGTCGATCGTGCTCCGACAGCAGGATGTGGGACACCGAATCGTGGTCCGCCGGATTGTGGGGATTCGCGAAGGCCGCCCGCAATTCTCCGATGCCCTCGGCGAGCTGGTCGAGCTGAGCGAGACTCATCTCACGCTCGCCACCGCGCAGGGGCCGCTACGGGTCCCGGTGGCGCAGGTCCACCGCGCCAAGCGCGTACCGCCGACCCGTCGGCCGACCGCCGCCGCGGTCGTGGCGCTGGAGCGGGCCGCCGACGAGGCCTGGCCGGCACCGACCCGGGGCCGGCTCGGTGACTGGCTGCTCCGATCGGCCGAGGGCTGGACCGGTCGCGCCAACTCCGCGCTGCCGATCGGCGACCCGGACCGGCCACTGGCCGCAGCGGTCGACGCGGTGGAACGCTGGTACGCCGAGCTGGGCCAACCCGCCTTGATCAACACGCCGCTGCCCCTCGCCGCACCGGTCGGCGCCGAACTGGACGCCCGCGGCTGGACCGCCCGCCCGCCGACGCTGGTGCAGACCGCGCCGCTCCCCCTGCTGGCCTCGACGCCGGCCAACGGCCAGGCCGACGGGTCGGGCAGTGCGGTCGTCGAGCTGGCCACCGCGCCCAGCGACGAGTGGCTGGCCGTCGCCGCCGGCCGCAAGGGCGGCCTGCCGGACTCCGCCCGGCACATCCTCACCGCCGTGGACCAGGTCCGCTTCGCCCACGTGTACGCCGACGACGCCCTGGTGGCAGTCGGCCGGGGCACGGTGACCGGCCAGGGGCGCTGGCTGGGCCTCAGCCTGATCGAGGTCCTACCGGCGGCCCGCCGACAGGGGTTGGCCCGTCGCGTGATCCACGAACTTGCCGGCTGGGGCGCGTCCGCCGGCGCGACGCACGCGTTCCTCCAGGTCGAGCAGCGCAACGCGGCGGCGGTCGCGCTCTACCAGCGGCTCGGCCTCGTCACCCACCACACCTACCTGACCCGAGTCGCCCCAGACTGACCCCGCCCGTCGTCGGGCGGCCCGGTGCGGCGTGCGGCCGGGCAAGGCGGCCCGGGCTGGGCGGTCAGCGGCGGACGACTCGGCGGGGCTTGGCCGCCTTGACCTCGGCGTACCGCTTGAGCTGCTGAGAGCGGTAGTCACGGCCGAGCGCGGTGAGCACCAGATAGCCGATGAGCAACCCGGCGCCGGTGGCGAGCAGGTAGAGCCAGATCTGGGCGAAGAACGTCGCCGCACCGCCGGTGAACGGGTTGTGACCGACCAGCAGGGGCCCGACCAGCACGGTCAGCAGCATCGCCACCGGCACCACGAGGGCCATGTCGGCGGCCCAGCCCGCCAGCGGTCGGCGACGCCCCCAACGGAAGGCGACCACGGCGAGGATCAGCCCGATCACCGTGAACATCGCCAGCGACACCCGGTCGGCGGCGGTGTCGTCACCGTCGAAGCCGAACCGGGTGATCAGTCGGGCGACCACGTTGACCGCGAACAGAGCTGCTACCAGCACCCCGAGGTCACGCCACCGCTTGTCCATCGCCGGACCCTCCTGCCGTACGCCCCGTCGCGGGGCTCGCATCCCTGGCAGGAATATCTACCACCCTTACCTGGGAGACGTCATCACCCAAAGGCAGCCGACGGCAACCCAGGAGCAACCCGGCGTCAGCCGCCGAGCGTGGGCGGCTGCGGGGCGAGGATCTGCCGGAAGCCCATCACCGCGAAGGTCATCGCGCCGGCCACGATCATGGCCAGCCCGACCCAGTTGTCGCCGGCCAGGAGCAGGTCGCCCTCGTTGGTCCGGATGGCGGCGACCGCCATCAGCGCGAACCACGGCACCGCCGGCAGCGCCACCGCCCAGCGACGGCCGACCGCCTCGTACGCGAACCAGCTCAGCACGATGTTGGCGCCGATGGCGAGGAGTACCGACACGCCGATCAGTTGCCCGCCGACGCGGACCGTGGCGAGCAGCAGCTCCAGCACGCCGGTCAGCACTCCGGCGAGGACCACGACGATCGCACCGGCCAGCCGGACGCCCAGGTCCAGCAGTCGCGGCGGTGGCCCCGCCGGGGGCGGGGCTTCCTGGTCGTCCACGACCGTCATCGGTGCGGCCGGCAGCGTCACCGGAGACCCGCCGCCGCGACCGGGGACCGGTCCGGGGCGGTCTCCGCGGGTAGGCCGGCGAAGAGGTCGTTCTCCCAGCCGTACGGCCCGGTGCCCGGGCCCTTCTCGCCGACCGCGAGGGTGAAGAACTCCACGCCCATGAACTCGCCGCCGAAGTTACCGGCGATCGAGTAGAGCCAGGAGTTGGCCGGGATCTGGGTGGCGTGCGCCCGCATCGCGGCCTCCTTGGCCGTGTGCTGGTCGGTGCCGTCGATCCGGGCGGCGATCTGCGCGTCCGGGGTGCCGAAGGGCAGGTCGGCGATGTCCTCGATGCCGCCGAACGGGTTGTCGGAGGACTCGGCGAAGTGCGTCATGCCAGCCTCCAGGACGCTGAGCGGCATGGCCGTCCAGTAGACCTTCAGCGGGGCGCAGCCCTCGGCCTCGGCCAGCTCGACGGCGCGCATGGCCACCCGGTGCGCCTGGATGTGGTCGGGGTGGCCGTAGAAGCCGTTCGGGTCGTACGTGACCAGCACCTGCGGGCGTACCTCTCGCATGATCTCCACGAGATGCCCGGCGGCCTCGTCGAGGTCGGCCTGCCAGAACGCGCGGGGGTGCTCGTTGGTCGCCAGCCCCATCATCCCGGAGTCGCGGTAGCGGCCGGCACCGCCGAGGAAGCGGTGGTCGCTGACGCCGAGCGCGGCGCACGCGGCGGCCAGTTCGGCGACGCGGTACCCACCGAGCTGGTCGGCCTCGGCGGCGGCGAGCTGCGCCAGCGCGGGCACGTGGATCTCGCCCTCCTCGCCGAGCGTGCAGGTCACCAGCGTGACGTGCGCGCCCTCGGCGGCGTAGTGGGCCATCGTCGAGCCGGTGCCGATCGACTCGTCGTCGGGGTGCGCGTGGACCAGCAGCAGGCGGCGGTCGGGCAGCATCGTCACGACGGTCACTCTAACTGGCGGTCCGGCCTGGCCAACGTCGACGCGTCCACCCAGGTCGGCCACATCACCTCCGCTCCGGCTCTACGATTTGGCGTGTGGACTTTCCGGAGCTGGCCGCCCGCACCCGCCGGTTCAGCCACGGCGCGCCACGCGCTGTCTCGGTGGCTGAGGACGGCTCCCGGGTGATCTTCCTGCGCTCCGCCGGCCCCGAGGACCCGGCGGACGCGCTCTGGCTGCTGGACGTGGCCACCGGCGAGGAGCGGCTGGTCGCCGATCCGGCGACCCTGCTGGGCGAGGGTGGGGACGTCCGGTCCCTCTCCCCCGGTGAACGCGCGCTGCGCGAGCGGCTGCGGCTCAGCGCCGCCGGCATCGGCTCGTACGCCTTGGACGCGGCCGGCCGGGTTGCGGTGTTCGCGCTGGCCGGGCGGTTGTTCCGGGCCGATCTGGTGCACGGCGACGTGGTGGAGGTGGCGGCCGTCGGCCCGGTGCTCGACCCTCGTCCGGACCCGAGCGGGCAGTGCCTGGCGTACGTGACGGACGCGGCCGAGGGTGTGCGCCGGGGTGAGCTGCGGGTGATCGACCCGGACGGCACCGACACCCTGCTGGCCGGCGAGGACGCCGGGGTGAGCTGGGGGTTGGCCGAGCACATCGCGGCCGAGGAGTTCGGCCGGTTCCGGGGGTACTGGTGGGCGCCGGACGGTCGCTCGGTGCTCGCCGCCCGGGTCGACGAGTCCCGGCTGGAGCGGTGGCACCTGCACGACCCGGCGGAGCCGGCGAGCGCGCCGACCGCCGTCGCGTACCCCCGGGCCGGTGGGCCGAACGCCGAGGTCAGCCTGCACCTGCTGGACCTGGACGACGGCTGGGTCGACGTGCACTGGGACCGGGAGACCTACCCGTACCTGACCGGGGTCAGCTGGGGTGAGGGCAGTCCGTTGATCACCGTGCTGCGCCGATCGCAGCAGCACGGGCTGGTGCTGGCGGTGGACCCGCGGACGGGTGAGACGCAGGTGCACGCCGAGCTGGCCGATCCGCGCTGGGTCGAACCGATCGCCGGCACCCCGGCCCACCTGCCGGACGGCCGGGTGCTGGTCGGTGGCGAGCTGGCCCACGACGGGTACGACGCCCGGTGCCTGTTCGCGGACGGCACCCTGCTCACCCCGCCGTCGCTGTACGTCCGGCGGGTGGTGGGCCGGCTGCCGGCCGCCGCCGGCCCGGCCGACCTGCTGGTGGAGGCGAGCGACGGCGAGCCGAGCGAGCGGCACCTGTTCCGGGTCCGCACCACCATCGGCGGTGGGGTGGACGCGCGTCGGCTCACCACCGACTCCGGTTGGTACACCGCCGCGGTGGGCGGGGACGTGCTGGCCGTCGGCGTCGCGTCGCTGGACCATGCGGGGGTGCGCTGGACGGTGCGCCGCGGCGATCAGGAGATCGCCGAGCTGCGCTCGTTCGCCGCCACCCCGCCGTACTCTCCGCTGCCCCTGCTGGAACGGGTGACCGATCGGCGGCTGCCGGCGGCGGTGCTCTACCCGGACAACCACGTGACGGGCCGGCGGCTGCCGGTGCTGCTGGACATCTACGGCGGCCCGGGGCACCAGGAGGTCGTGGCGGCGCGGGCCGCGTGGTTGGAGCGGCAGTGGTGGGCCGACGCCGGGTTCGCGGTGGTCACCATCGACAACCGGGGTACGCCGGGCGTGGCGCCGTCGTTCGAGAAGGCGATCCACCGGCGGGTCGCCGACGTGATCCTGACCGACCAGATCGACGCGCTGACCGCGCTCGCCGGTAAACACCCGGACCTGGATCTGGGCCGGGTGGGGGTGCGCGGTTGGTCGTTCGGCGGGTGGCTGGCCGGGTTGGCGGTGCTGCGCCACCCGGAGCTGTTCAAGTGCGGGATCGCGGGCGCCCCGGTGACCGACTGGGCGCTGTACGACACCGCGTACACCGAGCGTTATCTGGGGTTGCCGGAAGACGGCCTGGACATCTACGCGCACCACTCGCTGGTCGAGTTGGCCGCCGAACCGGTCACCGGGCCGGACCAGGCCCGCCCGTTGCTGCTGGTGCACGGGATGGCCGACGACAACGTGGTGGCCGCGCACACGCTCCGGCTCTCCGCGGCCCTGCTGAGCAGCGGCCGGCCGCACGCCGTGCTGCCGTTGACCGGGGCCACCCACCTGGCCGCGAACGGCACCGCCGAGCGGCTGCTCCCCCTGGAACTGGATTTCCTCCGCACCCACCTACGGTGACTGCCGTCGCGGGCCTTTCTGACTGATCGGGAGTCAAGGGCGGGTCAGGGATCTCAGCTTGTCACTGATGTCGATCTGGAAAGTGGTCTGCATGTCTTCGTACGGCGTGGGTGAGACAGATTCCACCAGTCCACCCCTCACGTCGTGGCTGTGGCCGTCCGCGACCAACTGGCAGGGCAGGTCGCCCTTTTCCAGGTCGGCGAGGAACACGTCGGCCCGCACATTGTCCTGGCCCTCGGCGTCGGGGAAGGTGAAGGTCGTCACGCGGTACAGCAGCATGTAGCGCTTGTGCAGCCCGAGGTCGAGGATCTTCCGGAGCCTCTGAACCGGGTCCTTCTCGGCCCCGAGGTACGGCTCGTCGCCGTACTGGCTGGTCACCGTGAATTCGTTGGTGCCGAGTGGTCCCTGCGGGCCGGTGATCCACAGGCCGCGGACGAGCCAGCCCGGCGGCACGGCGAACCTGCTGAGGGTCGACCCGGGGTTGTCCACTATCCGCTCCGGCGTTCCGGCCTCGGTTGTCGCCGCGATGTCGACGTTTCCGCCCTTGTCCGGGCTGTTGTAGCTGACCGAGGCTCGGCTGGTGGGGTCGAACCAGATGAACTCCGGTCGCGGGTCCAGCCTTCGGGCACACGATGCCTTGCCGGTGCCCTTCGCCGGCACCTTCGCCACCGCGGCGGCGAGCGCCGCGCGCCGTTGCTCGAAGCGGGGCTGGTACTCCTTGAGCACCTCTTTCATCGACCCGTCGATCCGCTGCGGCTCGCTCTGCCCGCCGCCGGGGTCGCAGCCGGTGAACAGCATCGCGGCCAGGACCGCCACCGTGCTCAGGACGGCGCGGTTCCACCTGTCACAGCGCATCGAAGCCCCTTGACGCCCTCGCACCCCACAAGTGTGCCCGCTCGACGACTTCGGCGCCGATGTGCCGTCGCTGAGCCTGCTGCGTGCGGTCACGGCCCGAGGTGTGGCAGTGACCTGTCCAGCAGAAACGAAAAAGTCCCCTACCGACCGCGTTGCCGCTACGGAGATAGGACTGGCGTCGAGCTCCCATCTTTTACGGCGTACGCGCCCGCCGAAATCACTCCGAGGGTCGTGGGGGTCAGAGTCAGCGAGACGACCCCGCCGGGCAACATCCGCGCGCTCCCCTCGGGGGTTGCGAAGGTCGCGGGCGTCGCTCCGTCCGGGAACAGGCGCTTTCCGGCTCCGACGACGACCGGGTACTGGAGCAGCCGGTAGAGGTCGACAAGTCCGGCCTGGTGCAGCGCCTGCACGAGCTTCCAACTGCCGTGGACCTGGAGCTCCTTGCCGGGAAGCTCCTTGAGCCGGCGCACGTCGTCGACGACGCCAGTGCGGAGGACCGTCGTCGGGCTCCAGTCGGCTTCCCTGTCCGTCAACGTCTCGCTGACGACATACTTTGGCAGTGCGTTCAGCTTGGTAGCGATCAGATCGCCAGGTGCGGTGACCTTCGGCCAGTACCCACCGAGCAGGCCGTAGCTCGTGCGGCCGAAGAGGAACGCGTCCGCCTCACGGAACCAGCCCTCGACGACCTCGTTGGTGTGCGCAGATGCATACGGGACCAGCCACCCGCCACGGTCGAAGCCGCCCGAGCGGTCCTCGTCGGGAGCTCCCGGCCCTTGCATGACTCCGTCGAGACTAACGAAGACGTTGACGCTGAGCAGCACGATTCTCCTCCGAATTACGCATCGCGGACAGCCGCCGGGGCGACCTGCGATCGGAGGTTAGCTGCCTGCCCACGGGCCGATCTTGTACAAGAACGACATCCTCGCGTCGTCGCCCGCCTGCAGCCCCCGCGCGGTGCGCCCGACGTAGCGCCGCAGCGCATGTGCCAGGTGAGCCTGGTCGAAGTACCCCAGCGCCTCGACGACCGCGCGCCAGTCGCGCCCATCGCGCAACATCGTGGCTGCGGCGTTCACGCGGTCGATCTGCGTCACGGCGGTTTGCGAGAGGCCAGTAGTCGCGCGGTATCGCCGCTGAAGGGTTCGTTTGGACGGATGGCCCTCGATGTGCCCGGTGAAGTCCTCCTCAACCTTCAGACGTGATCGCACCAGCAGACCGGCGTCCCGCAGGCGCCGGACGAACTGCTCGACGTTCTCGTACGTCGGCGCTTCCCAGTCCGCGCCGCCGATGACTACCCGGCCTGAGTCCGTCACCGGGAAGGGCACGTACCCGTCGACGATTGAGGCCGCGGGATGCGGCCGAAGGACGGTGCCGAGCGCGAGCCGGATACCGAGGAACTCGGCGTTCGGCGGGACCGGCGCAGTGGTCGCCCTGGTCTCCGGCCCGCGCAGGCTCGCGAGTAGCTGCCCCTGTATCCGCGTGAGTATCAGTTGACAGCACGTACGCGCCGCGGAAGTCATCGTGTCTTCGGCATCGCTACAGGTGCGCCACACGCGGTCGACGACGCTCGCGTCCGTCTCGGTGTCACGGTGCTCGAATCGCAAGCCCAAGGCCTCCTCCACACAATCCGGCGGCAGGGACAATGCAGGTGTGTCGGATTCCACGAACCCGCTCGGCTACCGCCTCATCACCGGGCCCGATGATGCCGAATTCTGCGCCCGCGTCAGCGCGCTTCTCGATCAGGGCTATCAGCTGCACGGGTCGCCGGCGCTGACCTTCGACGGCGAACGCGTCATCGCCGGTCAAGCGTTGGTGCTGTCGCACTCTGTCGGCTCCGAGGCGCCCGAGGAAGCGCCAGGTAGAGATGGCGGGCCCGCGGCGGGCTCAACACCGGGCGAGGCGACTTCCTAAGTTCTCAGGGGCGTTCGTCGTACTGGACCCGGGCTTCGAAGACGCGGTCCATGTGCGTCTCCGCCCAGTCCTTGATCGCGATCATGACCGGGAACAGTTCATGGCCGAGCGGGGTGAGCTCGTAGTCGACGCGGACCGGGACCGAGGCGGTGACCGTGCGGGTGACCAGACCGTCGCGCTCCAGTGTCCGCAGGGTCTGGGTGAGCATCTTCTGGCTGACGCCGGCGATGCGGTGGGCGAGCTCGCCGTGCCGCTGCGGGCCGTCGACGAGCGCTGGGATCACCAGGGCGACCCACTTGTCGGTGAGCCTGCTCAGCAGCTCGCGGGTCGGGCACTGGTCCAGGAATGCGTCGTAGTCGCGTTTGGCCTGTTCGCGGCGTTGCGCTGCGGTCGACGTCGCCATCTTTCCTCCATTGGTGCCCTAGGCACTTTACGGTACCTACTTTCTCATAGTGCCGATGATTCGTACCGTCGTGGTGATCACGAAATCCCACGAAGGAGACGACGATGCGCGCAGTCAGCTATGACAAGTTCGGAGGGCCGGAGGTTCTGCACGTGGCCGACGTTCCGGTGCCCGAGCCCGGGCCGGGGCAGGTGCGGGTGCGGGTCGCGGCCTCAGTTGTCCATCCGGTCGATCTGATGGTCCGCTCCGGCCGGTTCCCGGCCCCGTTGCCGACCGGTCTGCCGTACACGCCCGGCTGGGACGTTGCCGGCAGCGTCGACGCGGTCGGCCCATCGGTCGACGAGTTCACGATCGGCGACGAGGTCATCGGCTTCTCGCCGTGGCTACAGACCACGGTCGGCGCGCACGCGGAGTACGTGGTCCTCGACGCCGCCTGGCTGACCTCCGCGCCGGCCGGCGTCCCCGCCACCGAGGCGGCGACCCTGCCTACCAATGGCCTCGCCGCCGCCCAGGCACTCGACCTGCTCGCGCTCCCGGCGGGTTCGACAGTGCTGGTCACCGGCGCCGCCGGACAGGTCGGTGGGTTCGTCCTGGCGCTGGCCCGGGCGACCGGTCTGCACGCCACGGGACTCGCCGGGGCCGGCGACCGCGAGTTCGTCGAGTCGCTGGGCGCGGCGTTCCTGTCGCGCGCCGACGATCCGACGGGGACGTTCGACGCGGTCGTCGACCTGGCGGTGATCGGCTCCTCGCTGCTGGACCTCGTCCGGGACGGCGGCGGCTACGTGGCCGCGTCACCCCCGCTTCGCCCGGAGCCGGTACGGGGAATCCGGACCCTCGCCCTGGAGGTGCTACCGGACGGAACGCGGCTGGGCGAACTGGTCAAGCTGGTCACCAGCGGCGACATCCCGCTCCGGGTCGCTGACGTGTACCCCTTCGCCGACGCGGCGACCGCCCACGAGCGGCTGGCCCAGGGCGGCGTCCGCGGCGGTGTGGTGATCGTCCCCTGATCCGCGGCGGAAGCTCGACGAGGGGCTTGCATCTCAAGCCGCTTGAGATCGCATAGTGGGCGTCGTGGACAGAAACGAGCTGTACGCCATCGGAGATGTTGCCCGGCGGACCGGCCTGAGCGTCAGCGCCGTCCGGTACTACGCGGACGTCGGTGTCGTCACGCCGGCCGCCAGCACCCCGGCCGGCCACCGCCTGTACGACGTGTCGGCCATCGCCCGACTGGAACTGGTCCGGACGCTACGGGAACTCGACGCCGGCCTGGACGAGATCCGGCGGGTGCTGGCCGGCGAGGCGACGCTGCGCGAGCTGGCCGCTACCCACCTGGCCCTGCTGGAACGGCAGGAGGCACGGCTACGCAGCCGCCGCGCGGTGCTGTCGGCCATCCTGCGCCAAGACTCCACGGCCGAGCAGGTCACGCTGATGCACAAGCTGGTTGGCCTGTCGGACGAGGAACGCGACCGGCTGATCGACGAGTTCTGGACCGAGGTCTCCGCCGGCTGGGAGCCGCCGGACCGGATGGTCGAGTGGTGGCGGGCGGCCCGGCCGGAGCTGCCCGACCATCCCAGCGCGGCCCAGCTGGAGGCGTGGATCGAGCTGGCCGAGCTGGTCCGGGACACCGAGGTCCGGCAGGCCGTACGCCGTGAGCTGCACGAGGCGTGCACCACCGGGGCCGGGCCGCTGATGACCTCGTCGCCGATGCTGGACGCCCTGGAAGCGGGCGCGGCGATCGGCCAGCCGGTGATGGACGCGGCGCGCGAGGCGGTGCCGCCGGACTCGCCCAGGGGGCGGGAGATCGCCGACCAGTGGATCGGGTGGCTGACCGGCATCTTCGCGACACCGGACAGCCCCGGGATCCCGGACACGCCCGAATTCCGGATCCAGACGGCCGACCAGATGCTGAAGGGCGCGGAGTGGGAACGCACGGAGCCGGAAGGACCGTTCGACCGGTACATGGAACTCGTCTCCACAGTCAACAACGCGCCGCCGGAACGGTTCCCGTACGAGTGGCTGGCCGACGCACTGCGCGCGTCCGCCGCACCGACTCCCTGACCGGCGACACGCGACGCGCGCTCTCATGATCGCACTCGATCCAGGATCGAGTGGTATCCCGGCACCAAATGGCCACTCCATCCAGGATCGAGCATGACCTTGGCCGCCATCTGGGCTGAACCGCCATGCTCACAGCACCCCGAGGCCGATGGCGAGCTGGGTGATCGTCGGTGGGGCGCGCGGGTCGCGGGCGACCTGGGCGACCACGTCCCGGGCGGCCGGCCGGAAGCGGATCTCGGCGGGTGCGATGCGCTCGGCCCGCAACAGGACCCGGGCCGCGTAGGCGGTGTCGTCCGTCTGAAGATAGGCGCGTGCCGCGTCGATCAGGTGCGCCGAACGATGAACCTCCGCCGCCCAGTTCATGCCGGTGGCCGGGCGCTCAGGGCTGTTGCGAAGTTTCGTCTGCTCACGATGACGGAACCGCCGGGAGCGCCGACTGCGGGTCGACGCCGGCGAACGCGAGCCCGATGACGAAGCCGGCGACCTCCTCCAGTTGGCGTGCCCGGTCCAGCCCGCCAAGTACGGCAGGAATGCCTCCGACGTCGCGTACGAGCGAGCCGACGATCTCCAGCGCTCCGGGGTCGTCCCCGCACATCGCGACCGTTGCGGGTGTCGACGCGGGTGCCGTCCACCGCGTCGATGGGAACAGATGGAACGCCTTAACCACGTGAGCGCCGGGAGCGAGTTCGGCGACGTGCTGCGCAATCGCGCGTCCGGATCGCGTCCGCAGCACACCGATGCCATGCTCGACCGCGTTCGTCGGATCGATGAGCGGCTTACCGGCGAGCGACCCGGCGGGTGCGCCGGCCGCCGGGAGGATGTCGGCGATGCCCTCCCAGTGCACGGAGAGCAGGACGGCGTCGGCGTCCGCGACCACTTCGGATAGCCGTCGAGCACGACCTCCGGATGCCTTCGCCGCGATCTCCGCGCGCTCGGGCGAGCGGCCGCCGATGCTGATGTGATGTCCGGCCCGGGTCCAGCCGGTGGCCAGCGCCGTGGCGAGGGTTCCGGTGCCGAGAATTCCGATACGCATGACGTCAGACTCTAGGAAATCCAATGCGAACCGATCGGGTCGTTACGCACCACCAGGTGCGTATCGGCCGTGACACGATGACCGCATGTCTCCTCACACGGACGGCGACTGCGTGGATTTCGTGGCGGACTGCCGGCTGCGAATGGGAACTGACCTGTTCACGCATGTGTGGGATCCGGTGATCCTGGCCGCTCTCGCCGCCGGCCCGCAACGTCGCCGCGCTCTCCGGGCGAAGATCGGCGGCATCAGCGACAAGGCTCTCACCGAAGCACTCCACCGGCTCGTCACCAACGGCCTGATCGAACGGAGGTCGTACGCCGAGTCGCCTCCCAGAGTCGACTACGCGTTGACACCCCTCGGTCGGACCTTCGCCGACGGCCCTATGCGGGCACTCGCCGAATGGATCACCCGCTACGGCGACGAGCTTTTCGAGGCGCAGGAACAGATGCGCCTGGCGTACCCCTGACGCCTCCGCCCGGCCGCACTCGTCGTTGAGTCGTCCGGCAGTCCTCTCCAATCCGGACACGCCCGAGTTCCGGATCCAGACGGCCGACCACATGCTGAAAGGCGCGCAGTGGGAACGCACGGAGCCGGACGGACGGTTCGACCGGTACATGGAACTCGTGACCTTGGGCGCCATCTGGGGTGGACCGCCATGCTCACAGCACCCCGAGGCCGATGGCGAGCTGGGTGATCGTCGGTGGGGCGCCCGGGTCGCGGGCGACCTGGGCGACCACGTCCCGGCCGGCCGGCCGGAAGCGGATCTCGGCGGGTGCTACGCGTTCGGCCCGCAACAGGACCCGGGCCGCGTTGGCGGTGTCGTCCGTCTGGAGATAGGCGCGTGCCGCGTCGATCAGGTGCGCGGCGCGGTGCTCGACCGGCAGCCACCGCCACCCGTCCCGCCCGATCGCCTTTTCGTGCCGGGCGACCGCCTGTGGCCCGTCGCCCAACTCCACGGCGGCGGCGACCCGTGCCAACTCGACGGCGGTCGGCCCGAACGCCGTCCGGTAATGGTCGTGGCCGTCGCCCACCTGGACGGCCAGCCCGGCGGCCTCGTCCAGTAGCTCACCGACCACCCGGTCGTCACCCGCCCTGGCCGCGATCTGGGCGGCCTGCACCAGCAGCGATCCACGCAGCGACAACCCTTCCGGCGTGCCAGCGGCGATTTGGGAAGCAGCGGCGAGCATCACCGGCCCTGCCCGAGCCGATGCCCGCAGTACCTGACCCAACTGCACCGCCGCGCAGGCCAGCAACATCCGGTCATCGGCGGCGGCCGACATCGCCCGATCGGCGGCCAACCAGGCGAGGATCCCCTCGTCCAGCTTGACCAGCAGTGCCGCAGTCACCCGATACCCCTCCACCACCGCCGCCCGCCCGGCCTCCGGATCCTGCGCGTAGGCGCGGTGGACCTCGGTCACCAACGCGGGCAACAGCTCGACCAGACGCGGGTACCGGGCGTGCTGGAAGGTCATCCACGCGTGCCGCACCTCGCGAACCAACCCATCGGGCGACATCACCTCCTGGTCCGTCGGGCGACAAAAAGCCATTGGGTACGCCGACAGCGCGGCCCGAATCCGCGCCACGCCCTCGCGACGCTCAGCCGACCCGGCGGGTTGGACATCACCACCGAGCAGGACTGCGGGATCGACCCTCAGCACCGCCGCGATCTCCCGGATGGTCGACACCCGCTCCAAGGAACGGACCCCACGCTCGACCTTGTCCACCCAGCTCTTCGACTTGCCCAAACGATCCGCGAACGACTGCTGCGACAACCTCCGCCGCACCCGCAGGTAGGCGACTCGTCGACCGATCGGCAGCGGATCACCGCTCACCACGCCACCGCCGATCCGGCAGCGCCCGAGTCGTCTCCTGAACCGGTATCCGCTCCGCCTCGGCCTGCGCGAGCAAACGGCGTTTGGCCTCTTCCCGTTCCGCGGCGTCGATCTGCTCACCCGTGCTGACCGGCTCGTCGTCGGAACTGGGCATCATCACCTCCGCTGCTGGGCGCATCGGCAGGCTCAGCCGTCGCGTGCCATCCACAATGACGCCGAGCCGTCGCTAGGCGCGACGGCACAGAGCGCGACATCCCGGGCACTCTCTGGACGACATTAGGGCGACACACCGCTATTGTGGCGAACATGAATGCCCCGAACACCGCCCTGCGCGCGGTACGCACCGGGATGCGCATGAGCCAGGATGACTTCGCCCGCGCGCTTCAGGCCGCCGGCCGCCGCGTCGGCGAGCCCAACGACGCCAACAAGAGACTCGTCCAACGCTGGGAGTCCGGCGCGATCGCCGCACCACGGCCCGTGTACGCCCGCGCCCTGGAGGTCGTCACCGGCCTGCCGGTCTCACTGCTCGGCTTCGCCGCGATACCCAATGGCCAGGTCGCCGATGACCAGCACGGCGGGCACGACCTGGCCTCACCCATGTCCAGCCTGGCAACACCAACGCCCAAGCCACTCGCGGTTCATGGGTCGTACGAGGGCGTCTGGCTCAGCCGCTACCAGTACCACTCCAGTGGCCGGGGAAATTCATTCGCCGGTCAGCACTTCGTCGTCGTACTCCAGCACGGGGACCGACTGACCGTGCGAAGCCTTCCCGGCTCGGCGGCGTCGTCGCTGTCAATGGATCTCACTCTCGACGGTGCCGTGGTCACCGGCACCTGGGTGGAACAGACCGACCCCGCCGGCTACTACCGAGGTGCCCGGTACCACGGCGCAATCCAGCTACTGGTGGAGCCGACCGGCCGACGGATGGCCGGGAAATGGGTCGGGTTCGGCAAGGACATGGACGTCAACACCGGGCCGTGGGAGCTGACCTTTCGGGATGCTTCCACGTCCAAGGCGACGCTCGACCAGTACAACACCTCGCCCGAATAGCACGCTTCGCCGACCAATTCGCAGCCACGCGGATGGCGTAGGACCGATTCGCCCTCAGAGGCTGTTACGCCGCCTCAAGATCATCCTGGCGAAAGGAACTGGGTGGTGGCTTCGATGAGCAGGCTGCGGGTGCCAGGTTCGGAGCCGCTGTGGCCCGCGCCCTCCACGATGTGGAACTTCGCCTCAGGCCAGACCCGATGCAGGTCCCAGGCTTGGTTCGGCGGCGTCTTGATGTCGTAGCGGCCGTTCACGATGACCGTCGGGATGTGTCGAACGCGGTCGACTCCCGCCAGGAGACCTTCCGGCGGGAGGAAGCCGCCATTGCTGATGTAGTGGTGTGTGATGCGGGCGAACGCCAACAGGCTGGTGTCGTCGATGCCGGGCGGCGTCATCGGCAGCAGGGTGTTGGCCGAGAGCTCCCAGCTCATCCAGGCGCGGGCCGCCGGGCCGTGGACCGCGGGGTCGGGGTCGGAAATGCGGCGGCCGTAGGCCCCGACAAGGTCGTCCTGCTCCTTCACGGGGATCGCAGCACGAAACGCCTCCCACTCGGCGGGAAACAGATGCGCCGCGCCCGCCGGGGTGAACGCCCATGCCTCGTCTGACCTGCGAACCAGCCACACGCCACGGAGCACGAGTTCGGTGACCCGCTCGGGATGGGCCTGCGCGTAGGCCAGGCCGAGGGTGCTGCCCCAACTGCCGCCGAAGACGAGCCAGCGCTCGATCCCCAGGTGCTCGCGTAGCCGCTCGATGTCCGCCACCAGGTTCGGGGTGGTGTTGTGTTCCAGTGACGTCTTCGGGTCGCCCGCGAAGGGCCGGCTGCGACCGCAGTTTCGCTGGTCGAACAGCACGACCCGGTAGCCGGACGGGTCGAAGTACCGCCGATTGTCCGGGAGCAGGCCACCGCCGGGGCCGCCGTGCAGAAACACCGCGGGTTTGCCGCCGGGATTTCCGCACAGTTCCCAGTAGAGCTCATTACCGTGGCCGACGCTGATCATCCCGGAGTCGTACGGCTCGATGGGCGGATACCAGTCCATGACAGCAGGGTCCCCTCCCGACGGCGCTGTCGGAAGGGGACCCTGCTGGTCTGCGGTGTGACTTACGGCTTGACGTGCGCGTTCACGAACGACGGGTAGCCGAAGACGCTGGAGATGAAGATCCCGCCGGCCTTGGACCCGTGCACGTTGTAGGCCACGTCGACGAAGAGCGGCACCACCGGCGCGTGCTCCTTCATGATCCGCTCGTCGAGCTTGGCCCACTCCGGGCCCTGGTCGGCTGCGGGCATGGCCTGGATGCGGTCCATCTCGGCGTTGATCGCCGGGTCGTTGAAGTAGGCCTGGTTGCTGTTGCCCTCGGCCTTGATCGAGCGGCCGTCGTAGAGCACCGGCAGGATCGAGGCCCCGCTCGGCCAGTCCGCCGCCCAGTTACCGATGTACAGGTCCCAGGGGTTGTCCTTCTTCTTGATCTCGTCGAGCTTCGCGTCGTCGGAGATGTTCCGCAGCGTGATCTTGAAGCCGGCCCGTTCCAGGTTGGCCTTGAGCTGGGCGCCCTGCTGCTGCTCGGTGGAGTTGTCGGCGACACCGAGGACCAGCTCCGGCGTCTTCCCGCCGAGCAGTTCCTTGGCCTTGTCGACGTTGCCGTTGGCACCCGCCGGGTACGCGTCGTACGCCTTGTAGCCGATGGTGGCCGACGGCATCAGCGTGGTCAGCGGCGCGGCGACGGTCTGCCCGCCCATCGCCTTGATCAGACCCTCGCGGTCGATGGCGTAGTTCAACGCCTGGCGGACCTTCAGGTCGGTGACCCGCTGGTTGTTGATGACCAGCTGGTTGGCGCTCGGGGTCGGGGAGAGGATGCTGCGCGACTTGAGCGTGGCGTCCCCGGCCACCTTGGCGACCAGTGACGCGGGCACGGTGTTGAAGGCGAGCGCGCTCTGGTCGGCGCCGTTGTCGGCGATCACCCGGTTGTTGGCGGCGTCCGCGGTCGGGCCGAAGCTCCAGACGAACTGGTCCGGGTACTGGTGCCGGACCGGGTCGGTCTTCGGGTCCCAGTTGGGGTTTCGGTCCAGGGTGAGCTGCACCCCGACCTGGTTCTTGGCGACCTTGTACGGGCCGGACGAGAACGGCTGCTTGTCCAGGTCGACGCCGGTGTCCTTGTCGGCGGGCAGCGGCGCGGTGGTCGGCAGTGAGACCGCGAACGGCAGGTCACAGCGCGGCTTGGCGAACTCGAAGCGCAGCGTCTTGGCGTCCGGGGTGGAGAGGCCCGGCGGCAGCGACGTCTTGTTCTTCTTGAAGTCCCACTTGGTGTCGAACTGCGCGGTGTCGGCCAGCCACTCCTGGATGTAGGTCGGGCCGCCGGACAGGTCCGGGTCGAAGGACCGGGCGATGCCGTACGCGATCTCCTTGGAGGTGATCGGCCGGCCGTCCTCGAACTTCACCCCGTCCTTGATCGTGAATTCCCAGACCTTGCAGTCGTTGTTGACGTTCTTGCCCGGCGTCTCGGCCAGGTCGCCGACCAGGACCAGGCCGCCCTTGCCGTCGTCCTTCCAGGTGGTCAGGTAGCGCGACCACAGGGGGTTGGCCATCAGACCGGCGAACGAGTACGTCCGCTGCGGGTCCAGGTGGGAGATCGGCGACTCCCGGATGACGCTGAAGACGCCGCCCTTCGCAGCACCGCTCACCTCGGCCGCTGGCCCCTGCGAGTCCTTGGGGTCGGTCGCGATGACCCCGGTCTGCTTCCGGTCGGTGTCCACCGTGGTGCCCTCGCCCGTGTTCTTCGAGCACGCACCCAATGCCACAACCAGAGCGATCGCGCCGCCTGCGGCAACCGCCACGCGTGGTCGCATGAAGTACCTCCTTCACCCATGTGCCGTGCGGTTTCGTCGGGGCGAGAACCGCCGACGTCCCGAGGATCGTAAGGAAGAAAACCTACGAGTTGTGTAACAGTTGTCGATAACTTTCGCCACCAGCCCAGCCCCGGTCACCCGCTGGTCAGCTACCGGGTCAGCGCAGCCGCACCCGGGGGTCGATGGCCGCGTAGAGCAGGTCCACCAGCACGTTCGCCAGCACCACGAAGACCGCGGCGATCAGCACGGTAGCCATGATGGTGGGCAGATCACCCGAGCGCACCGCGTCCACCGCCGTACGCCCCAGCCCCTGGATGCCGAACGTCGTCTCGGTGATCACCGTCCCGCCCAGCGCACCTCCCACGTCCAGCCCGGCGATCGTCACCACCGGGGTGATCGCCGCGCGCAGCGCGTGTCGCCCGTACACCTTGGGTTTGGCCAGGCCCTTGGCCCGCGCGGTCCGGACGAAGTCCTCCGACAGCGTCTCCAACATCTGCGCCCGCGACAACCGGGCGTAGATGGCCGAGAAGAGGAAGGCCAGCGCCACCCAGGCCAGCACCAACCCGCTGGCCCACTTCGCCGGGTTGTCGAAGAGGGAGGTGTAGCTCGGCACCGGCAGCAGCCGCAGGTTGTAGACGAACACCAGCAGCAGCACCGCACCCACGAAGTACAGCTGCAACGAGGCGCCGGTCAGCGAGAAGCCGATCGCCAGCCGGTCCAGCCAGGTGCCCCGACGCAGGGCGGACACCATGCCGAGCCCGACGCCGAGCAGCAACCAGAGGATGGCCGCCGGGATCACGATGCTCAGCGTCACCGGCAGCACCCGGGCGATGGTGTCCGAGACCGCCTCGTTGGTGACGTACGACCAGCCCAGGCAGGGCGCGTCGCACCGGCCACCCTGGGCGCTGCCCAGGTCCCGACCGGTCACGATGCCCTTCATGTAACCGGCGTACTGGCTGACCAGCGGGTCGTTGAGGCCCAGGTCGTCGCGGACCCGCTCCAGCCGTTCCGGGTTGCAGTTCTTCGAGCAGATGCTGCTGACCGGGTCACGCGGCAGTGCGAAGAACATCAGGAACGTCAACACGCTCACCGCGAAGAGGGTCAGCGTGGCGGAGAAGAGTCGCTTGAGCAGAAATCGCGCCATGATTTTGACCCCTACCGGGACGACTTCGGGTCGAGCGCGTCCCGCAACGCGTCGCCGAAGAGGTTGAAGGCGAACACCAGCGCGAAGATCATGATGCCCGGGAAGAACACGTACGCCGGGTCGGTCTGGAGGAAGTCCAGACTGCGGTAGATCATTCGGCCGAAGCTGGGCGTTTCGTCGCTGAGGCCGACGCCGATGAACGACAGCGCCGCCTCGCTGGTGATGAACTGCGGCACCGCCAGGGAGAACGACACCAGGATCGGCGCCCAGATGTTCGGCAGCAACTGCCGGAAGAGCATGTGCCCCAGCCCGGCGCCGCTGGCCCGGGCCGCCTCCACGAACTCCCGCTCGCGCAACGCGATGACCTGTCCGCGAACCAGCCGGGCCGTACTGGTCCAGCCGAAGATGGCGAAGACGGCGATCAGCACCCCCACCCCGAAGGCGGACGACACCTGCCCCCGCTCACCGTAGAAGCGCAGCGTGATGGTGGGCGTGAGCGCCAGCGCGATGATCAAAAAGGGCATGGCCAGGGTCAGGTCGGTGATCCAGTTGATCACCGCGTCGAGCCAGCCGCCGAGGTAGCCGGCGAGCGCGCCCAACACGATCCCGATCGTCGCGGTGATCAGGGCCGCCGCGAACGCGATGAACAGCGAGGTCCGCAGCCCGTAGATCAGCCGGATGAAGATGTCCCGGCCCAACCCCGGCTCCAGACCGAACCAGTGCTCGCCGCTGACACCGCCGGCGTAACCCAGGGGCATGCCGAAGCCGTCCAGCATGTTCTGGAACTGCTCCCGCGGGCCGATCCCGTAGACCATCTCGATCAGCGGGGCGGCCAACCCCAACAACAGGAAGAACACCAGGAGTACGCCGCTGACCACCGCCGTCCGGTCACGGCGCAGCCGCAGCCAGGCGAGCTGACCGGGCGAACGTCCGACGACGCCCTTCACGGCGGGCCCGCCCGGGTCGGTGCCGGACTCGATCTCGGCCAGCGCCACACCCTCCACCGGGGAGAGACTCACGACGACACCTCCTCGATGATCGGGGCCACCACCGCGGGGCTCGTGCTGGCCGTTTCCCCTTCCGGGCTCGTGCTGGCCGCTTCCCCTTCCGGGAAGTGACACGCGGTGGCCTGCCGGCCGCCGTCGCGCGGGACCAGCGCCGGTTCCTCGGCGGCGCAGATGCCCTGCGCCTTCCAGCACCGGGTACGGAACCGGCAGCCCGACGGCGGGTCCAGCGGGGTGGGCACGTCACCGGTCAGCCGGATCCGACCCGCCGGGCCGAGCTGCGTGACGTCCGGGATCGCCGAGAGCAACGCCCGGGTGTACGGGTGCTGCGGGCGCTCGTAGATGTCCGCCCGGTCGCCGATCTCCACGATCCGACCGAGGTACATCACCGCGACCCGCTGGCAGAAGTGCCGGACCACGGCCAGGTCGTGCGCGATGAACACGAAGGCCAGGCCGAGCTCGCGTTGCAGGTCGCGCAGCAGGTTGACGACCTGCGCCTGGATCGAGACGTCCAGCGCGCTCACCGGCTCGTCCGCGACGATCAGCTTCGGCCGCAGGGCCAACGCGCGGGCGATGCCGATGCGCTGGCGTTGACCGCCGGAGAACTCGTGCGGATAGCGGTTGTAGTGCTCCGGGTTCAGCCCGACCAGCTCCAGCAACTCCTGCACCCGGGCCTTGATCCCGCCCGGCGGCTTGATGCCGTTGACCTGCAGGGGCATCGCCACGATCCGGCCCACGGTGTGCCGAGGGTTCAGCGAGGCGTACGGGTCCTGGAAGATGATCTGGAGTTCCTGCCGCAGCGGGCGCAACTCGCGGCGACCGGCGTGCGTGATGTCCCGCCCGTCGAACTCGATGCTGCCGCTCGTCGGCTCCAGCAACCGCACCAGCATCCGGCCGGTGGTGGTCTTGCCGCAGCCCGACTCCCCCACCAGGCCGAGCGTCTCGCCCGGGCGCACGTCGAAGTCGAGCCCGTCCACCGCCCGCACCAGACCGGTGGCGCGCAGCCCCTGGCGTACCGGGAAGTGCTTGCTCAGGCCGCGTACCCGCAGCAGTGGTTCGTCGGTCATCGGGCCACCCCCACGGATGCGATGTCCTCGGCGTAGAACGTGGCGCGCTCCTCGGCGCCGAGGTGGCAGGCGACCAGGTGGCCGTCGGCCCCGGCTGGGTCGGCTGGGCCGGTCCCGCCGGCTGGGCGCAGTTCGGGCACCTCAGTGCGGGACCGGCTGCCGGCGCGGTCCGCGTACCGGCAGCGCGGGTGGAACGCGCAGCCCGACGGAAGGTTGATCAGGCTGGGCGGGTTGCCGGGAATGGGCACCAGGTCCGCGTCCGCGTCGCCGTGCAGCGACGGCACGCTGGAGAGCAACCCCCAGGTGTACGGATGCTGCGGCGCCCGGAGCACCTGCTCGACGCTGCCCCGCTCGACGGCACGCCCGCCGTACATGACCAGCACGTCGTCGGCGACCTGGCCGACCACGCCGAGGTCGTGGGTGATCAGGATGATCGCGGAGTGGAACTCGGCCTGGAGGTCGGCGAGCAGGTCCAGGATCTGCGCCTGCACGGTCACGTCCAGCGCGGTGGTCGGCTCGTCGGCGATCAGCAGCGCCGGGTCGTTGACCAGGGACATCGCGATCATCGCCCGCTGACGCATCCCGCCGGAGAACTCGTGCGGGTACTGGTCGAAGCGGCGCGCCGGCTGCGGGATGCCGACCCGGTCCAACATGTCGACCGCCCGCTGGCGGGCCTCCCGCCGGTTGGCCTTCGGGTGGTGCACCCGGTACGCCTCGGCGATCTGCCGGCCCACCGTGTAGTACGGGTGCAGTGCCGACAGTGGATCCTGGAAGATCATCGCCATGTCCCGGCCGCGCAGCCGGCGCACCTCCTCGTCGCCGAGGCCGACCACCTGCCGGCCGCCGACGGAGATCTCCCCCGTGATGGTGGTCCGTTTCGGGTCATGCAGGCCGAGGATGGCCAGCGAGGTGACACTCTTGCCGGAGCCCGACTCACCGACGATGCCGAGGGTGCGGCCCCGCTCGACGGCGAACGACACCCCGTCGACCGCGCGCACCACGCCGTCCTCGGTGTCGAAGCGAACCCGAAGGTCATCCACCCGCAGGTAGGCGTCCTGGTCGGAGCGCTGCGCCGGCACGGCGGGGCGGTCGTCCGGCTCGCCGGACGGCGAGGGTTCCGAGCTGTCCACGGCCACCTCCCTCAGTGACGAAGGGAACTTACAGGAAAGTCCCGAGGGTGAAAATAAGCTACAAAGTCGGCACGTGTCAGCGGGCCCGAGCGTAACGAGTCGGCATCGGCCCCGCACCCCCGTCACCTCGCCATCCACGCCCGTTCATCCCGCGCCCCGCGCCCCCGCGCCAAGATCTCCGCAACTTCCCCGAAGTTGCGGCCTCCGACGCACCGGAGACAGCAACATCCCTGGTACTGCGCGGATCTTGATGACAGACACCGCCCCCGAGAGCAGGAGCGGGGTCCGGTGCGTCCACCGCCGCCAAGGTCACGCTCGAACCAGGATGTAGTGGCATCGTCGACGCGCCGATACCACTACAACCAGGATGTTGCACGATCTTGCGGCTCGCGGAGCGACGCGGCTGGGCGGAGCGGGCGACGTCGGCGGCGTCAAGGTCGTGGTCGAACCAGGATGTGCGGCCACGCAGCTCCGGGAACCACTACATCTACGATCGAGCGCGATCTTGTTAGCTCAACCTTGGCGATCAACCATCTGAGCGGATATTTCATCTCGTGCTCGCACGTCGGGTGCGACCTCGGCGATCCGGAATGAGCTGCACTGGGCCAGTGATTCCCGTCGGCATTCTTGGCCGCGCGCTGCCATGGACCGAATCGGAGTACCTCGCCCTCGGTGAGACCGCCCAGCGGATAGAACTCCTCGACGGCAGCCTGCTCATCGGACCACCGCCGTCGGTCCGGCACCAGGCGATCGTCGGTGGCCTGGCGGCCGCGTTGGAACCCGGCTGCGCAGCAGCGGACCGCACCCTGCTCCCGGTGATCAACCTGCGCCTGAACCGCACGCGGATCCTCAACCCCGACCTGGTGGTGACGGCGGAGCTGGATCTCACGGTCGACTGCGTGCCGGCGGACGCGGTCCTGCTGGTCGGTGAGGTCAGCGCACCACACACCGCCACCATCAACCGGGTGCTGAAGCCGCACCTGTACGCCGCGGCCGGATCGGGTGGTATCTGCTCGTCGAGCAGAAGAGCCTGACCGTGAACCTCTACCAGCTAGCGGGCGCTGACTACGTAGAGCGGTCGACGACCCAGGCCGGCGAGGTGTTGGAGTTGGCGGAGCCGGTGCGGGCCACCATCCGGCCGGAGGATCTGCTGGCCTGACGGGTGTCGGTCGGCTGGCCTAGGGTCGGTCCATGACCGAGTTCGACGCGGCCACCGCCGCCGTTCAGGCAGCCCTCGACGCGGGCGCCCGGTACGCCGACGCCCGGGTGATGCACCGCCGCTACGAGTCGATGACCGCGCGCAACGGTGACGTGGAGGAGCTGACCCAGGACGAGAGCATCGGGCTCGGGGTCCGAGCGTTGGTCGGGGCGAGTTGGGGCTTCCACGCCGTACCCGATCTGTCTGACGCCGCCGCCCGGGACGCCGGCCGGCGTGCGACGCGGACCGCCATGGCGAGCGCGCGGGTGCCGGGCCCTCCGGTCGACCTGGTGCCGGTCGAGGCGGTCACCGCGAGCTGGGCCTCCGGCTGCCAGATCGACCCGCTCGGGGTGCCCCTGTCGGCCAAGGGCGATCTGCTGGTCGACGCGACCCGCACGATGGCCGAGCACGGCGCGGACCTGGCCGAGGGCCTGTACCAGATCTGGGACACCGCGAAGTGGTTCGTCTCCAGCGAGGGCCACCGGATCGACCAGCGGATCCGCGAGTGCGGCGGCGGCATCTCGGCCACCTCGATCGGTGACGGCGAGACGCAGCGCCGGTCCTGGCCGAGCTACCGGGGGCAGTACGGCACCACCGGGTGGGAGCTGGTCGAGTCGCTCGATCTGGCCGCGCACGCCGCGCAGATCGCCGAGGAGTCCAGGGCGCTACTCACCGCCCCGCCCTGCCCGGCCGGCGAGACGGACCTGATCCTCGGCGGCGAGCAGTTGGCCCTGCAGATCCACGAGTCGGTCGGGCACGCCATCGAGTTGGACCGGATCCTCGGCTGGGAGGCGGCGTTCGCCGGCACGTCCTGGCTGGACCTGGCCCAGCTCGGCTCGCTGCGCTACGGCTCGGAGCTGATGAACATCACCATCGACCCGACGATCCCGGGTGCGCTCGGCAGCTTCGGCTTCGACGACGAGGGTTCCCCGGCGGTCAAGCGGGACGCGGTCCGGGACGGTCGCTGGGTGGGTGTGCTCGCCGGCCGGGATTCCGCCGCGATGGCCAGCCTCGACCACGGCGGCAGCGTACGGGCCGACGGGTGGGCCCGGCTGCCGATGGTGCGGATGACCAATGTCGGCCTGGAACCCGGCCCGCACACCCTGGAGGAGATCATCGCGGCCACCGACGACGGCGTGCTGATGGACCTCAACCGGTCCTGGTCGATCGACGACAAGCGGCTCAACTTCCAGTTCGGCTGCGAGGTCGGCTGGGAGATCAAGAAGGGGCGGCGGGGGCGGATGCTGCGCAATCCCACGTACACCGGGATCGGCCCCCTGTTCTGGCGCTCGATGGACATGCTCTCCGGCGAGACGGTCTCCTGGGGGACGCCGAACTGCGGCAAGGGCCAGCCCGGCCAGATCGGGCACACCGGCCATCCGGCCGCGCCGGCCCGGTTCCGCAACGTCCGCGTGGGAGTGTCAGCGTGAGCGCGAGGAGTGAGCCGGGTTTGCGAGCCCCGCAGTCGCGAACGAAAGGCGGCTCAGCGTGAGCGCGAGGAGTGAGCCGGGTTTGCGAGCCCCGCAGTCGCGAACGAAAGGTGGCTCAGCATGACGGAACTGGAGCTGGCGGGGCAGGTTGTGGAGCTGGTTCGGCGTCTTGGCGGGCCGGCCGCGCAGGCCGAGGCCGTGGTGACGCGTGCGGACCTGGCGCTGACCCGGTTCGCCAACTCGGGCATCCATCAGAACGTCTCCGAGTCGACGGTCGGGGTCCGACTGCGGGTGCACGTGGACGGTCGGACGGCCGCCGGTGGCGGCAGCGTGGTCACCGCCGACGGTTTGACCGCCCTGGTGGAGCGCACCCTGACCGCGGCGCGGCTCTGCCCGCCCGACCCGGGCTGGCCGGGGCTGGCCCCACCCATGCCCATGCCGGACGCCCCGCCCGTCGACGAGGCCACCGCGCACGCCGAACCGGATCAGCGGGCCGACCGGGTGGGGGCGTTCGTGGCCGCCGCCGGAGGGCTCAGCACCGCCGGTTACTGCCGCACCGCGCACCGTTCGTCAGCGTTCGCCAACTCGGCCGGGCACTCGGCGTACGGCCGCTCGGTGGAGGCGGCGATGGACGGCATCGCCCGCCGCGACGGCGCGGACGGGGTGGCCCGGCGCAGCGCCGACCGGCTGGCCGACCTCGACGGCGCCGAGTTGGGCGCGCAGGCGGCGGCGAAGGCGCAGGCGGCGGCAGACCCGGTCGAGCTGCCGCCGGGGCACTACGAGGTGGTCTTCGAGCCGGCCGCGGTGGCGGACCTCCTGCAGAACCTGTCCTTCTACGGCTTCAACGGCAAGCGGTACGCCGAGCGGCAGTCGTTCGCCGATCCGGGCGCGGCCCAGTTCGACCGGGCGGTGACCCTGGTGGACGACCCGCTGGGCGGGTCCGGGTTGCCGTTCGACGCGGAGGGCACCGGTCGGCGGGCGTTGACGCTTGTCGAGGCGGGCACCACCCGGGCGGTGGCGCACGACCGCCGGACCGCTGCCGAGGCGGGCGCGGAGTCCACCGGGCACGCGGTGGCCGGCGGTGCCACCTGGGGCCCGATGCCCCGCAACCTGCGGCTGACCGGCGCGGCGGCGGGCCCGGCCAGTCCGGTGGGCCGGAGCACGACCGGCGCGGCGGCCGGAGCGGTCGTCGACGCGGACACCGCCGCGTTGGTGGCCGGCGTACGCCGAGGGCTGCTGGTCACCGACCTCTGGTACACGCGGGTGCTCGACCCGAAGAGCCTCGTCGTCACCGGGTTGACCCGCAACGGCGTCTGGCTGATCGAGGACGGCACGGTCGTCCGGGCGGTCCGTGACCTGCGGTTCACCGAGTCGTACCCGCGGGCGCTCGGGCCGGGGGCGGTGCTCGGGCTGGGTGCGCGGGCGGTGCGCCAACCGGAGCGGGTGGACGGTGCCTGGTGGGCGGCGCCCTCGCTGCGGCTGGCGTCCTGGCACTTCACCGGAGGCGCCTCCGGCTGACGTTCTCGACGACGCGCGACAAACCGGCGCGTCGAGGGCATTTCCGCAGGCCAGACACACGGGACACTCCCTTGCGCGGACGGCTCGCAGAGATCGGCGTAACGTGTGTCACTTAGCTGCGTCGGTCGATCCGGCGTGGTCGTTGGTGTGCGCATGACGTGGCAGCGGGTGCGGGTTCGCCGGTCCGCGTGCCGACCGGAGAGAGACCAGCCCGCCCGTACGGGCCCGTCGAGGAGACGACTCGAATGACTTCAACGGCAACGAGGCCGAGGGGGGCGCGGGCGCGCGCCGCCATCGCGGCGAAGACGTTGCGTACCGACCGATGGTGGTTCGCCCCGCTGATCACCGTGATCGGGCTCAGCGCCTGGGTGGCGTACGCGACGGTCCGGGTCTTCATGCACAAGTGGTACTGGGTGGACCAGTTCCACTACCTGACCCCGTTCTACTCCCCGTGCGTGACCGACAGGTGTGTCGAGGAAGCCTCGCACTTCGGCCGGTTCCTGCCCGGCTGGTGGATCATCCCGGACGCCGCGCTGACCCTGCCGTTCCTGCTGCTGTTCCGGCTCACCTGCTACTACTACCGCAAGGCGTACTACCGGTCGTTCTGGCTGTCGCCGCCGGCCTGCGCGGTCCCGGACGGGCACAAGGAGTACGGCGGTGAGACCCGTTTCCCGCTGCTCGGGCAGAACCTGCACCGCTACTTCTTCTACGCCGCCGCGATCATCTCGCTGATCAACACCTGGGACGCGATCCTCGCCTTCCACTCGCCGAAGGGCTTCGGCTTCGGGCTGGGCAACATCATCCTGCTGCTCAACGTGGTGATGCTGTGGGCGTACACGATCTCCTGCCACTCCTGCCGGCACATCATCGGCGGCCGGCTCAAGCACTTCTCCAAGCACCCGGTGCGGTACAAGGCCTGGACGTTCGTCTCGGCGTTGAACGTCCGGCACATGCAGCTCGCCTGGATCACCCTCGGCACCCTGGCGCTGGCCGACTTCTACATCATGGCGCTCGCGGCCGGCTGGTTCTCCGACCTGCGGTTCATCAACTAAAGGGCCCCTGACATGACCACAACCACTCGCATCGAACGACACCACTACGACGTCGTCGTCATCGGGGCCGGCGGCGCCGGTCTGCGCGCGGCGATCGAGGCCCGGCTGGCCGGCAAGAAGACCGCGATCATCTCCAAGTCGCTGTTCGGCAAGGCGCACACGGTGATGGCCGAGGGCGGCGCGGCCGCCGCGATGGGCAACGTGAACAGCCGGGACAACTGGCAGGTGCACTTCCGCGACACCATGCGCGGCGGGAAGTTCCTCAACAACTTCCGGATGGCCGAGCTGCACGCGAAGGAGTCGCCGCAGCGGATCTGGGAGCTGGAGACGTACGGTGCGCTCTTCGACCGCACCAAGGACGGCAAGATCTCGCAGCGCAACTTCGGCGGCCACGAGTACCCCCGCCTGGCGCACGTGGGCGACCGGACCGGCCTGGAGCTGATCCGCACCCTCCAGCAGAAGATCGTGTCGCTCCAGCAGGAGGACCAGCGGGAGTTCGGCTCGTACGACGCCCGGATCAGGGTGTTCTCCGAGACGACCATCACCGAGCTGCTGCTCGACGGTGACCGGGTGGCCGGCGCGTTCGGCTACTACCGGGAGTCGGGCGAGTTCATCCTCTTCGAGGCGCCGGCGGTCGTGCTGGCCACCGGTGGTGTCGGACGCTCCTACAAGGTCACCTCGAACTCCTGGGAGTACACCGGGGACGGGCACGCGTTGGCGCTGCGCGCCGGGGCGACGCTGATCAACATGGAGTTCCTCCAGTTCCACCCGACCGGCATGGTCTGGCCGCCCTCGGTGAAGGGCATCCTGGTCACCGAGTCGGTGCGTGGTGACGGCGGCGTCCTGAAGAACTCCGAGGGCAAGCGGTTCATGTTCGACTACGTCCCCGACGTCTTCCGAAAGCAGTACGCGGAGACCGAGGAGGAGGCGGACCGCTGGTACACCGACCCGGACAACAACCGGCGTCCGCCGGAGCTGCTGCCCCGCGACGAGGTGGCCCGCGCCATCAACAGCGAGGTCAAGGCCGGCCGGGGCTCCCCCGCCGGTGGGGTCTTCCTGGACATCGCGAGCCGGCGTTCGGCTGACGAGATCCGCCGGCGGCTGCCGTCGATGTACCACCAGTTCAAGGAACTGGCCGACGTCGACATCACGGCCGAGCCGATGGAGGTCGGGCCGACCTGCCACTACGTGATGGGCGGCGTCGAGGTGGACCCGGATTCGGGCGCCGCCTTCGGCCACGTACGCGGGCTGTTCGCCGCCGGTGAGGTCTCCGGCGGCATGCACGGCTCCAACCGACTGGGTGGTAACTCCCTGTCCGACCTGCTGGTCTTCGGCAAGCGGGCGGGCGGGCACGCCGCCAGCTACGCCGACGGGCTGACCGCGCGGCCGAAGGTGGCCGTGCACGAGGTCGAGGCCGCCGTGGAGACCGCCCTCGCGCCGCTGCAACGGGACACCGGCGAGAACCCGTACACCCTTCAGCAGGACCTCCAGGCGGTCATGGGTGACCTGGTGGGCATCATCCGCAGGGAGGGTGAGCTGGCCGACGCGCTGGTCCGGCTCGCCGAGCTGCGCGAGCGGGTGGCCAAGGTGAGCGCCGCCGGCGGCCGACGCTACAACCCGGGCTGGCACCTGGCCCTGGACCTGCGCAACATGCTCGTGGTCTCGGAGTGCACCGCGAAGGCGGCGCTGGAGCGGCAGGAGTCGCGCGGCGGGCACACCCGGGAGGACTACCCGGCGATGGAGCCCAAGTGGCGGCAGGTCAACCTGGTCTGCGCGCTGGATGGTGACACCGTGCAGCTGACCCGCAAGCCGCTGCCGAAGATGCGGCCGGAGCTGATCGGCCTCTTCGACCGGGCCGAGCTGGCCAAGTACCTCACCGACGAGGAGATCGCCGACTTCGACGCCCTCGTTGCCGACGCTGGAGAGGCGGACAACCGATGAGCGCGAAGCGTCAGTTCCGGATCTGGCGGGGCGACGAGACCGGCGGTGACCTCCAGGACTACATGGTGGAGGTGAACGAGGGCGAGGTCGTCCTCGACGTCATCCACCGCCTGCAGGCCACCGACGCGCCCGACCTGGCCTGCCGGTGGAACTGCAAGGCCGGCAAGTGCGGCTCCTGCTCCATGGAGATCAACGGCAAGCCGCGGCTGGGTTGCATGACGCGGATGTCGACCTTCGGCGACGACGAGACCGTCACGGTCACCCCGCTGCGCACCTTCCCGGTCATCCGGGACCTGGTCACCGACGTCTCGTTCAACTACGAGAAGGCACGGGAGACCCCGGCGTTCGCCCCACCGGCGGACGTGGCCCCGGGTGACTACCGGATGCAGCAGGTCGACGTCGAGCGCTCGCAGGAGTTCCGCAAGTGCATCGAGTGCTTCCTGTGCCAGACGGTCTGCCACGTGATCCGCGATCACGAGGAGAACAAGCAGGCGTTCTCCGGCCCGCGGTACTTCATCCGGGCGGCCGAGCTGGACATGCACCCGCTGGACGCCCGGACCGACCGCAAGGAGTACGCGCAGGCCGAGCAGGGCCTCGGCTTCTGCAACATCACCAAGTGCTGCACCGAGGTCTGCCCCGAGCACATCAAGATCACTGACAACGGGATCATCCCCATGAAGGAACGGGTCGTCGACCGCAGGTACGATCCCCTTGTGTGGCTTGGTAGCAAGATCTTCCGTCGGGGCGAGACGCCCCAGACCAGCGTGACCACCGCCCGTCAGGGCTCGGCGACGCCGGGCTCCGCCCGGAGTGGGGTGCACTCGCACGCGGGTGGCTCCCACGATTCGCGGGCTGAGGCGCAGGCGCAGAGCGGCGTCAACTGGCACCGGGAGGTGCCCCACCCGACCGCTCCGGCGGTCGACGACCGGGGCAAGCTGCCGCTGACCGAGCTCACCTTCGACCGGGCCGCCGCGCCGTCGCCGTTCGGCGACGACGTGACCTTCCCGCTGCCTCCGGAGCACCTCAACTTCGCCCACCCGGAGCAGGACAACAAGCACTAACCACCCGAACAACAACGGGGGCCGTGGCTAACAGCCACGGCCCCCGTCCCACTTCCACCCCTGCCCCCGCCCCCACCCGGCCCCCACTCCCCTCGGTGATCATGAAGTTATTGCCACCGCTCGCGGCGTGTCATGGCAATAACTTCATGATCAACGGGGACTGAGGAGGAGGGGGCGGAGGGCGGCCACGATGGGGGCGTCGGCGGGGAGCCAGGTGACCGAGTCCAGCTCGTCCGCGGCGAGCCAACGGAGCGCCTCGTGCTCCAGCGCCTGTGGCTGGTCACCGCCGAGCAGCCGGGCCGCGTACACCTTGAGCACCGAGCGGCCGTGCGCCATCCGCACGTTGCGGCCGACCCGGTCGCCGATCTCGACGCGTACGGCCAACTCCTCGGCGCACTCCCGGATCAACGCGTCGGTCTCGGCCTCCCCCGGCTCGACCTTTCCGCCCGGAAACTCCCACATGCCCGCTACCTCTGGTGGGGCGGAACGCGCACAGGCGAGCACCCGCCCATCCCGGATGATCGCCGCACCGACGATCACCTTCAGGTCCCGTCGTTCGGCCTGCCCGCCACCATTCGCCCGTTCGGTCCGCACGGGCGTCCAGGGTGCCAGATCAATCGGCGGTTTGGGTACCGTAGCCGTCCGCTAGGCCAATAGAACACGGAAGTGTGGGCGTGGACACCCCCTCCGGGCAGCGAGAGACTAGGGGACACCGACAAGACACGGGATGGCGACGATTTGGCCACAAGCCGGCAACGGCGCTTGGGGGGTGCGGTGATGCGCGCGCTGTTCAACAGCAGGGCCAAGCACGACTACCTTTCCGACGCGTTGACCTTGCTATCTGGTTGGACACGCGAGGGCGAGCAGATCCGACGGACGCTCGTGATCGACGATACCCAACACGCCGCTCTAACTGAACGGGTCAAGGTCGTCGCGGATGCGCTGCATCTGCGACCCGAGATCAGCCGCCGGGCCGACAGCACCCAGATCCGGGTCGGGCACGGCAGCGGCGGGCCCCTGACCGAGGGCGAGGTGCTGTTGGCCGCCCGCATCGAGGACGCGTACCGGGCGGTCACCGAGTCCTGAGTGCTCGTTCAATTCTGGTGAAGTCTGAGGTTTTCCTGAAAGGCGCGCGGGTACCAGTTCGTCACGAGGGTTGACAAAGCCCTCAGAACCGATCGGACCTCACAAACCGTGCCTTAGGAGCTGACATGACCACCCCCACGCAGAACCGCGCCAACGACCACGTCGAGCACGGCGGTCAGCACGACGTCCGCCGCGTCAACCGTCGCGGCGACGAGACGAAGCCGTCCTGGAAGACCAGCGAACTGGCGATCTACGTGCTCGCCGTCATCGGTGTGCTGATCGCCTCGAACGCTGTGGGCGACGGTGCCGCGAACGACGGCGGCGACTACTTCGCCGCCGACAAGGCGTGGTGGTTCATCACCCTGCTCACCGTCGGCTACCTGGTGAGCCGGGGTCTGGCCAAGGCCGGCAGCCGCAGCACGGACCACGACCCGCGCAGCGACCACTGACGTACGACCGGAGCCCCGCGCCCGCCCACTGTCAATGGGGAGACGCGGGGCTTCCGCATGTCGCCAGGCGACTCAGGCTCACCGGTCGGCTACGCGTCCTGCGGGTACCAGCGCAGCTCCACCGAGTTGCCGTCCGGGTCCCGCACGTAGATCGAGGTCGCCGAGCCGCGGGCGCCGAACCGGCTGACCGGGCCGGTCAGCACCGTGAAGACGCCCGATTCGATCACCTCCGCCCAGTCCAGCGGTGCCACCACCAGGCAGAAGTGGTCCACGTTCGCGCCCTGCGGCTCACCTCGGACGAGGTCGATGATGCTGTCGGAGCTGATCCGCACCGACGGGAACGGGACGGTACCGGCACGCCACTCGTCGACCCGTACCGGTGCCAGCCCGAGCCGGCCACAGTAGAAGTCCAGGGACCGTTCCACGTCGGCGACGGTCAGCACCAGGTGGTCGAAACCGGTTACCCGCACGGCACTCACGCCTCCTCCAGGTGGGCTGCCGCGATGATCGGCGTCAGCTTCTCGCCGATCTCGCGCAGTGGGCTGGCCAGGCCGGCCAGGTAGTCGTCAACGCTCACGTCGAAGCCTTTCGCTCGGTGTTTCCTGCCCCGTTCACGATCCCCGGACGAGGGACGACGACCAAGACCTGATACCGCTACGATCGTTGCCCACAGGTCAACGATGGGAACGATGTGCTGGAGCGGTACGAGGTCGAGACGTTCCTGACGCTCGCGGAGGAACTGCACTTCGGCCGGACCGCCGAGCGGTTGACCGTCAGCACCGGTCGGGTCAGCCACATCGTGAAGAAGCTGGAGCGCCAGATCGGCGCACCGCTGTTCGCCCGTACCAGTCGGGTCGTCCGGCTCACTCCGATCGGCCGGCAGCTCGCCGAGGAGCTGGCCCCGCTGGTGGCCGGGATGGACGAGGCCGTGCGCCGCGCGATCGACGCCGCCCGCGGCGTGACCGGGACGCTACGGGTGGCGTTCCTCGGCGAGTGGACCGCGCCGGTGCTGCTCCGGGCGGTGGCCCTGTTTGCTGAACGGCACCCCGACTGCCGGGTGGAGGTGCACGAGGCGCAGTTGGCCACCACCCGATCCGGGCTGCTCGACGGCTCGACGGACGTGTTGATCGCCTCGTACCCGTTCGACGGGATGGCCACCGGCCCGGCACTGCTCTCCGAGGGTCGGGTGCTGGCGGTGGCGGCGGGTCACCCGCTCACCCAGGAGCGGTCGGTGTCGTTGGAGGTGCTCGCCGACCACCCGGTGGTGCAGTACCCGACCGTGACCTCGGTGGAGTTCAAGCGGGACCGCACCCCGGAGCGCACCCCGGCCGGCCGGTTGGTGCCGAAGGGCCCCGCCGGGAACACCTTCTCCGAGATGCTGTCCCTGGTCGCGCTGGGCCGGGGTGTCCTGCCGGTGGGCGAGCACACGCGGCGCTACTACCCGCGCCCCGACGTGGCGTACGTGCCCATCCACGACGCGCCACCGATCGAACGAGGGCCGGTCTGGCTGCCCAGCAACACCACCACCCGGCTACGCGAGTTCGTCCGCGCCGCGACCGACGCGAGCCCGCGATGAGACACGCCGAGTTTCGCCGTGGTCCTCGCCGGGTGGGCGCGTTGGCACCGGTTTTCTAGCCTGGAGCACATGGCGAACATCGCGTACGACCGCAAAGAGCAGGTCCAGCAGATTGAGAGCGGCCTCCTCGAAGGCGAGCAGATCATCGCCGTCTACGACGCCGTCGGCACCGGCACCGGGTTCATCGGGCTGACCGACCGCCGCGTGATCATCCAGGACCGCTCCTTCGTCGGGAAGCGGTTCGCGATCACCAGCATCCCGTACTCGAAGATCACGAGCGTGAGCGTGGTCAGCAACAAGTCGTGGGGGGGTTCGTTCTTCTCCACCGGCGCCATCGCCATCCACGTCGGCACGCACACCTACGAGGTGGAGTTCCGTGGCGCGCAGAAGAGCCACCACGTGCACAACGTGATCCTGCACCACATCTCCTGACGGCACGTCCCGTCGTGGGCCCGGCTGGCGTAATTGCCTTGCCGGGCCCGCGGCATCTCTGGTGTCCTCGGTCGACAGCCGCGCGAAGGGAGCAGCCACCATGCCAAACACGACGAGGTCCCCCGAACCCACCGTCATCCGACCTGAGGAATCGAGACTTCGTGAGCAGGAATGTTCCCCTGGCGCTGAACGTCACTGACCCCAACCCCGGAGGCCGCTGATGTCGGTCTTCGACGATCCCGGCCTCTTCGGCCGGCTCTGGGCCGCCGGATACGACGACGGCGGTACCAACCCCGACCCGGCCCCCGCCGTGGACTTCCTGGCCGACCTGGCCGACGGCGGCCCGGTTCTCGAACTGGCGATCGGCACCGGCCGGGTCGCACTTCCGCTGGCCGAGCGCGGCCTCGCCGTACATGGCGTCGAGGCGTCCGAGGAGATGCTCGCGCAACTGCGGGCGAAACCCGGCGGCGAACGGATCCCGGTGGTCGTCGCCGACATGGCGGACGTACCCGTGCAGGGTGAGTTCCGGCTCGCGTACCTGGTCTTCAACACCCTGTTCAACCTGGTGGACGCCGAGCGGCAGGCGGACTGTTTCCGCAACGTCGCCCGGGTGCTGTCGCCCGGCGGCGCGTTCGTCATCGAGACGTTCGTGCCCGACCCGCGCAGCTTCGACTCGGACGAGCAGGTGCAGGTGCGTGACGTCACCGAGGACTCCGCGACGATCCGCCTGCACCGGTACGACCGGCCGGCGCAACGGTTCATCCGGCAGACCATCACGTTCGACGGGGACGGTGTGCACCTGAAGCCGTTCGCCATGCGGTACGCCTGGCCGCACCAGATCGACGAGATGGCGCAGCGGGCCGGTCTCCGGCTCACCGAGCGGTACGCCGACTGGCACCGACGACCGTTCCAGGCCGACAGCCCGTCGCACATCTCCGTCTACCGGGCGGAGTAGCAGCGGTTGGTCGACTCGGGTTCCTTGAACCGGGGGTGTCCGAATGCCCTTGACCCCCCGATTTCAAGGAACCCGAGTCGATCTCCGTCCCTCGGCGGATGCCAAGAGTCAGTGCCCGTCGCCGATCTGGACGTCGTTCGGCGCCGGCCGGCCGCTCCCCGTCTCCACCAGCTCCTTGAGGCTCATCAGGAAGATCGCCCACTTGGTGCTGCACTCGTGCATGAGTTCGGTCGGCTCGCGCCAACCCGCGTGCGTGAAGTCGACGATGGTGTACCGCCCTCGCTGGCCGAGCCGCCAACTGATCTCGGTGCCGATCCACTCCTCCGGGCCACCGACGACCCGCCAGCCCACCGGGCCGGCCGGATCCAGCTCAAGAATCTCCAGGTCGAACCCACCGTCGTTACCGAAGTGGACGGCCAACTGCCCGCCAACCTCGCTCTTGCCGGTCGTGTCGACCGACCACCAGCCGGCGACGCCCTCGGGGGTTGCCACCGCTCGGTAGACGTCGGCGAGCGGAGCGACGACGCCGACCTGGTGCAGAATGTCGACCATTTCAGCCTCCCTGGTTGTTGGTGCGGTGGCGTTCGATCGTTTCGGCGATGCGCTTGATCCGGCGGAGTCGGGCGTCCCAGGTGGAGCCGACCGCCGACAACTGGGCGACCGCGCGGGCGAGTTGCGCCTCATCCACCTGGTAGTGACGCTCGCGACCGGCCGGCTCAGCGTGGATCAGCCCAACCCGGTCGAGGACCGCCAGGTGCTTCGAGACGGCCTGACGGGTGACGGGTAGCCGCCTGCTCAACGAGGTGGCCGTACCCGGCCCGTCAGAGAGAAGAAGGTCGATCATCGTACGCCGAATGGGGTCGCCGATCGCCGACCACAGCTCGTCGTCGACCACCGCGCTCACGGGGTCGCGACCAGCCGCGCAACGTACGCGCCCAGCCGGGGCATGTAGTGGTCCCAACCGTTTTCGTGGTCGCGGTACTGCTCTTCCAGGACGGCGACCTCCCAACCCAGCTCGCGGAACCCGGTCTCGGTCATCCGAATCAGCGTCCCCGCGCCGCTGGGCACCAGGTCGAAGGTGACGAAGAGCGACTGCCCGTTCCGGTCCGGCTCGGTGAAGCACCACCGGAAGGAGAACCGCTTCGGCGGGTCGACCTCGACGACGGCGAGCGCGACGGTCTTCGTCTCGCCGGTGTCGGAGTCGCGCCACACCAGCTCGCCGGGCGCGCCGGCGACCGACTCGAACCGCGCGTCGTCGGGCCACCACTCCCGCATGTGCTCGGGCTGGCTGACCACCTCGAAGACGACCTCCGGGGACGCGTTGACGTGGATGTCGCGTTCGATCGTTCCCTGTTCCATGCCCACAACCTTTCGCAACCTTTGGTTGCACTCAACCTACGACAACCCGCTCCGCTCGCGCAACCTTTCGTTGCATGTCGCGATTCCGTCGTACCCGGGGTGCACGATCGGCGCATGTCTGAGCCAGCGCCGCACCGCCACCACGCCATCGACTACGTCGAGCTCACGGTGACCGACCTCGCCGTGGCCAAGCGCTTCTACGCCGACGCGTTCGATTGGCAGTTCAACGACTACGGGCCCGAGTACGCCGGCATCCGCAGCCCGCACGGCGACGACGCACCCGAGGTCGGCGGTCTCCGGCTGGACAGCGAAGTCCGGGCGGGCGGCCCGCTCGTGCTGCTCTACTCCGCCGACCTGGACCGGTCCGTGCAGGCCGTGAAGGAGGCCGGCGGCCAGGTGGTGAACGGGCCGTACGAGTTTCCCGGTGGCCGGCGGTTCCACTTCACCGACCCCAGCGGCAATGAGCTGGGCGCCTGGGCCGAGCAGTAGGGCTTGGACCCGACCGTTACCGCCGCTGGGCGCGCAGCACGCCGGTCAGCATCGGCAGAGTGAACTCGCCGTGCGCGGTTTCGGATCGGCTCCCGAGGAAGGCGCGGATCCGGCCGAGCGTGGCCTCTCGTTCCTCTTCCGGCATGACCAACATCCCGGCCCGCGTCGCGAGCGTCGCGACGAGCGAGTCGGCGGTACGCCGCTGCCCGTGCGGAAACTCGGCCTGCTTCGGCGACCCGAACCGGACGACCCGACCGGCGCTCGGAGCGAGCATGTCCGCCGTCGCCGCGCGCCAACTGCTCACCGTGTCGCGCGGGCCGATGGCCGCACTCCCGCTGACCCGTTCGAGCCCGGCAACCCAGTCGATCCGGTCGTCCATGATGTTCCAGAGACCGGCCAGGATGCCGCCGGGGGCGAGGACCCGGGCGATCTCCGCCCCGGCGACGGCCATGTCGAACCAGTGCAGGGCGTTGCCGGCCAGCACGGCGTCGACGGAGGCGTCCGGCAACGGGATCGCCTCCGCGCTACCCGGCAGGGCACGGACGGCCGGCAGCGTACGGCGTAGCTCGGCGCGCATCGCCGGGTCGGGCTCGACCGCCACGACGTCCGCGCCCACCGCGACAAGCGCCGCGGACAGCTTGCCGGTGCCGGCGCCCAGGTCGAGCACGCGCAGGCCGGGCGCGGGCTCCAGCGCCCACCGCACCGCGGCCTGCGCGTAGCCCGGGCGGTGCTCGGCGTACGCGGTCGCCGCCGCGCCGAACGACGAACTGAGCGGCTGATCGGCCATGCGGTCAACCTACCGCCGCTAGTGGACACTGACTGCGACCGTGACCGCCGGCTGCAGGGGTTGATCGGAGCGGCAGGTCTGGTTCTGTCCGGGTCGATGGCGCTCGCTGTGATCGCCCGCAGCTACCAGCGGCGACGCGACCGCCGGCGGCAGGCCTGGCAACGGCAGCAGCGGGACCAACGCCGACGACAGTCCTCGGACTAGGTCCAGCCCCAGCAGCACCGACGATGGCCGCGATCCCGGGTGTGGCAGGCGAGCAGAGCCTGGGGCCACCGCACAAAGCGAGACTCACTGGCTTCCATTTACCTGAATCTACCAACCAAACCCCTGATCAAGCCACGTTTATCTATCCGTTACCAAGGCCGGACTTCGCAGAGGTGGCGTTAGCTATACGGTCCAACTCGAAGCCCTTACAGATATGGAGAACTCTATGAGGAAAGCAACGTCGAGGAGACTCGCAGCGGCGGGTGGCGCACTCACGCTCGCGTTTGCCGGCATTCTTCCGATCGCGGCACCGGCAGCAGCGGTCGAGCCCGGCCCGAGCGCGACGGTGAGCGAGATGGGCGAGGTACCGGCGGAGGTCGGAACGTTGGCCTCCTGCTCGGACTGGACGCCGCACATGAGGCGGGTCATCGTCGGCAGCGCTGCGGTGCACACCAGCTATTCGGGGTCGTCCACAGTGATCGCCCACTGGAAGTCCAAGACGCTATTCCGTATCGACAAGCGCTGTGTGAACGATGCCGGAAACCTGTGGTGGCACTCGGACTGCTGCACTGGCGTCAAGGGCTGGATCTGGAACGACTATACGGAGTTCGCCCACTACAACTGACCATTCCCACGAGGAAAGTCAGTTCAGCACTGGGCGTACCTGAATCCACGATAATGGCGAATAGTGCGTCGGATAGGCGAAGCGGTCAGGGGGCAAGGTGTAAGTCCTACCGGACATCCAACCTTGCCACCCTGACCCCTTGTCGTCGGCCGGAAAAGTGGCGGCCATGGATCGCATCGAATTGCGGGTGACGAGACCCGCGGCGGTCACGGATGTCCGCAGCGGGCACGGCCGCCGTCGGCTGAGGCGTTCACCGGGCTACCCGTGCCTGCACCATCTGGCCAACCTGGGCGGCAGACGTCGGACCTGGATCAGACGTTGAAGCGGAACTCCACCACGTCGCCGTCCTGCATGACGTACTCCTTGCCTTCGATGCGGACCTTGCCGGCCGCCTTGGCCGCCGCCATCGAACCGTGCTCGACCAGGTCGTGGTACGAGACCACCTCGGCCTTGATGAAGCCGCGCTGGAAGTCGCTGTGGATGACACCCGCGGCCTCCGGCGCGGTGGCGCCGACCGGGACGGTCCAGGCGCGCGCTTCCTTGGGACCGGCCGTGAGGTACGTCTGGAGGCCGAGGGTGCGGAAGCCGACCCGGACGAGCTGGTTGAGGCCGGGTTCGTTCTGCCCGATCGACTCCAGCAGCTCGCGGGCCTCCTCCTCGGGCAGGTCCACCAGCTCAGATTCGATCTTGGCGTCCATGAAGATCGCCTCGGCGGGGGCGACCAGGGCGCGCAGCTCGTCGAGGAACGTCTCGTTGGCCAGCTCGGCCTCGTCGACGTTGAAGACGTACAGGAAGGGCTTGGTGGTGAGCAGGTGCAGCTCGCGCAGGTGCTCCAGCTCGATCTTGGCGGCGGCGGCCCCGGAGTAGAGGGTGGTGCCACCGTCGAGCACCTCGATCGCGGCCTTCGCGGCGGCGACCGCGGCCAAGCGGTCCTTGCGGAGCTTGGCCTCCTTCTCCAACCGGGGCAGCGCCTTGTCCAGGGTCTGCAGGTCGGCGAGGATCAGCTCGGTGTTGATCGTCTCGATGTCGTCGGCCGGGGAGATCTTGCCGTCGACGTGCACCACGTTCGGGTCGGAGAAGGCCCGGACGACCTGGCAGATCGCCGAGGCGTCCCGGATGTTGGCCAGGAAGGCGTTGCCCCGGCCCTGCCCCTTCGACGCGCCGCGGACCAGGCCGGCGATGTCGACGAACGACACCGGCGCCGGCAGCACCTTCTGCGAGGAGAAGATCTCGGCCAGCTTGCCCAGCCGCTCGTCGGGCAGCCCGACCACGCCGACGTTGGGCTCGATGGTGGCGAACGGGTAGTTCGCCGCCAGCACGTCGTTCTTGGTCAACGCGTTGAAAAGCGTGCTCTTGCCGACGTTGGGCAGGCCGACGATGCCGATGGTGAGACTCACGACGGGCCAGCTTACGCCGGTCCCGGCCGGGCCGGTCCAGGCGGCTCCGATTCGGCGCCGCGCCGGTGGTCGATCGTCACTCCCACCGGACCCCGTCAGGCGTTGCTAGTCTCCCGGTTCGAAGCTCCGCTGCTGGAGGTGGGATGACCTCGACGTTGCCTGAGCTGTACATCGCCGTCGACGTGGAGGCGGACGGGCCGATCCCCGGGCCGTACAGCATGATCTCGCTGGGCATGGCCGTGGCCGGCCGCCCCGATTTGACCTTCTACACCGAGCTGCGTCCCATCTCCGACGAGTTCGTCCCGGCGGCGCTCGCCGTCTCCGGCCTGGACCGCGACCGGCTGCTGCGGGAGGCGCCCACCGCGCAGGAGGCGATGTCCTCCGCTGCGGCCTGGGTCGACGGGCTGCGCCGGGTCGGCCGTCCGGTCTTCCTCGCCGCCCCGGCCGTCTGGGACGGCATGTTCGTGCACTGGTACTTCGTCCGCTTCGTCGGGCACAGCCCGTTCGGTGCGACCGGCTCCGGCGTCGATCTCCGCAGCTACTGGATGGGGTTGACCGGCAGCGAGTGGGCCCGGACCCGCCAGGGCACGATCAAGCACGAGCTGGGCCTGCACGACATGCCGCACACACACCACGCCGGGGAGGACGCCGCCGAGCTGGCCCAGGTCTTCGACGCGGTGCTCCGCCGCCGGAAACCTGCCGACGAGGCGTGACGCTCAGCCGAGCAGGCGGGGGGCGATGACCGCCTCCCGGACGCTGCCGTCCGCGGCCCGGCTGACCTCGTACGCCGAGACGCCCTCGCGGTCCGCGATTGCCTCGACCAGCCGGGTGCCCCGGTAGACCAGGCCGACGCCGTCATCCGTGCAGTGGCTGGTGGGGAGCGTGCCGTCGCCGACCAGCTCGTGCATGAGCGGGCGGCGCTGGCCCTCGCTGTCGTAGTGCACCCCGTTGCCGTACGGCAGCCAGGCCAGACCCTCGGTGAAGCCGCGCAGCCGGGGGCCGAAGCTGTCGGTGGCACCGCCGACATGCCAGCAGATCGAGCCGGCCGAGACGCCGGCCAGCACCACGCCGGCCTGCCAGCACTCGTGCAGGATCTCGTCGAGCCCGTGCACCCGCCACACGGCGACCAGGTTGGCCACGCTGCCGCCGCCGACCCAGATCACGTCCTGGGCGAGCAGGTGGGCGCGGACGTCCTCGACGTTCGGCATCGGGAACAGGGCGAGGTGCGACAGCCGGAACCGGGTGTCGGCGAACGCGCCGTAGACGGCGGTCAGCGAGGTGGGCTGGTCGCCGACGGCCTGCCCGAGGTAGCAGACCCGCGGCTGCGGGCCGGCCTCGGCCAGCTCGGCGGCCAGCTCGAAGACCGGGCTGGGACGCAGGTCGTAGGGCCCGCGGTCGCCCCGGAAGAAGCCCATGCTGGTGGCGATGATGGTCGGGTCGCTGGCGGGCATCGGAGCGTCCTTCCGTCGGCGGCGGTGCGGCGTCCATCCTGCCGCAGCCGGCCTCCCGCCCGCTCGGCGCGGGGCCCGTCCTCCACCCGCGGGTGAAGGACGAACACCCCGCCGACCCGATGATCAACAAGACTGGTCGGGCCGCCGTTGGCGGGGCACCTCGACCTCGGGCCAATGACCCAGGGCCCGACGGTCGGCCGGGGGCAGTTGCGCGGCGGCGGCGCGGGGCAGGGTGAACCGGTCGGCGGCGGCCGGCCCGGCCGAGACCGACTCGCGCAGCATCCACCGCACCTCGTCGGCCGTCCAGCCCAGCCCCGGCCGCGCGGCGATCTCACGGATCAACCGCCGGCCGACCCTCGTGTCGTCGTCGTAGAAGCGCATGCACCAGTGGTGCGTCCACATCCCGAGCGCTCGCAGACCCGCGTCGTCCAGTGAGCCGGCCAACCGGCCGCAGGCGGTGTCGGGGAAACTCTGCTCGGGGTCGCCCGCCCGGTCGCGTTCGATGGCGCCCACGGCGGCCGGCGCGACGGCCCGCATCCGGCGGTAGAAGGACTGCGCCACCGCGCGGGGTAACGGCGGGAACGCACCCGGTGTCGACGCCGCCGCCCAACCCGCCACGCTCGTCATTCGCCGCACCCCTTCTTCAGTTGGTGGCCGGACGCTACCCGGCACGACCGACACTTTCGGGCCGAAAAACCCCACCGATCGTGGATAGCGACGATGACCTGCGGCGTCTGTATCTGTGACAACGAAACGGGGGTGGCGGGTGGACGAGGACGAACGCGCGCGGCTGGCCGAATTCGTCGGCAGCCGGACTCCGGCGCTGATGCGGGTCGCGTACCTGCTGACCGGGGACCGTAACGCCGCCGAGGACCTGTTCCAGTCGGCGTTGGCGCGGACCATCCCGAAGTGGGGAACCATTCGGCACGCCGATCCCGAGGGCTACCTGCGGGTGGTGATGTACCGCGAGCAGATCAGCTGGTGGCGGCGACTGCGCCGGTGGCGGGAGACACCGCTCAACCCGGCGGACGAACCGGTCGGCGGCGACCCGAGCGATGGCTCCGACGTGCGGCTGGCGATGCGTGCCGCGCTACGTCACCTGCCCCCGACACAGCGGGCGGTGGTGGTCCTGCGCTACTACGAGGACCTGCCCGAAGCCCGGGTGGCCGAGTTGCTGGGCTGCTCGGTGGGCACCGTACGCAGCCGTACCCACCGAGCGGTGCAACGACTGCGCGACCTGCTGCCGGACGTCGACAGGCTGGAGGTACGGCGATGACCGAACCCTTCGAGCACCTCATCCGCTCCACCCTCACCGACCTGGCCGAGGAGGCACCGATCGTGCATGACCAGTTGAGCCGAGCGGAACGGCGGGTGCGCAACCGACGCCGCGCCACGGTGACGGTGGGGGCGGTGAGCACCCTGGCGGCGATCCTGATCGCCACTCCGCTCGCCCTGGCCGCGACCGGCTCGGACGCGCCTCCCCCGGCCGTGCCCAGCCCGGCCGGCCCGGCGGACGTGCCCAGCCCGCCCGTACCCACCCCGTCCCCGCCCACCGCGGTGCCGACGGTCGAGCCGAGCCCCGGGGGAGCGCCTGCGGACCCGTCGACGACACCGGGCCCGCCCGGCGTACCGGGCCGGCCGACGGTCAAGCCGAGCCCGACGACCCCACCGGGTGACCCCGGTAACCCCGGCGATCCCGGTGCGCCCGGTGCGCCCAGTGGCGTTCCGAGCCCGTCGGGCCCGCCCGGCGTGCCGGGTCGGCCGAAGGGTTGAGCAGGACCGGTCAGGCCGGCGGTCGTCCCGCGCCGGCCTGACCGGCCAACCCACGATCACCCCGTCGTTGGTGGTGCCGGAACGATGGGCGACCCGCTCCCCGGGCGGAGATCCCGGTCACCTCCGCGCGGCACTCCCCGTACCGGCGAGCGTCGCGCGCCGCGGCGACCAGCGGGCGTCGGTCCACCGAATTTGTCGAGGCCGGTGTGCCCGCTCATCCTTGGCTCATGACCGATCCCGGACACCCGAGGTGCGAGCTGCGGGGGCAACGATGAGCACCGCCATGGCCCGGGTGCCCGACTCCCTGCGGGGGCAGATCGTCACACCCGGCGACCGCCGGTACGCGCACCTGCGCTCGACGTACACCCGGTCGGCGTCGCCGGCCGCCGTGCTGCTGCCGAAGACCACCGCGCAGGTGGTCGACGCGCTCCGCTACGCGCGGGAGCAGCGGCTGCCGATCGCGGTCCGCAGCGGTGGGCACGGCCTCTCCGGAGCCTCGTCCAACAACGGTGGGGTGGTCATTGACCTCTCCATGCTCAACCGGGTTCAGGTGATCGACGAGCGGGCCGGGTTGGTCCGGGTCGAGGCCGGTGCTCGCTGGGCGAACGTCGCGAAGGCGCTGGCCCCATACGGCCTGGTGATCAGCTCGGGTGACTACGGCGGCGTCGGCGTCGGCGGGCTGGCCACCGGCGGTGGCGTCGGCTGGCTGGTCCGCGCCCACGGTCTCACCATCGACCGGGTCCGCGCCGTAGAGGTGGTGCTGGCGGACGGGACGCTGGCACGCGCGGACGCCGAGCACGAGCCGGAGCTGTTCTGGCTGGTCCGCGGGGCCGGTGCCGGCGCGGGCATCGTGGTGGCCTTCGAGATCGAGGCGGTCGAGCAGCGCAACGTCGGTGTCGCGCAGCTGGTCGTCGAGGCGCATCCGGACGGTCGCACCGTCCGGGAGTGGACGAGCTACCTCGCGCAGGCGCCACGGGAGTTGTCCGCCGCCGCCGTGGTGTTCGCGGAGGGTCGATCGGTCCTCATGTCCATCACCGCCGTGGTCGCAGCCGAGAGCCTGCGTCGGGCCCGGCCGGCGGTGGAACCGCTGCTCGCCATCGGCAAGGTGCTCGAACACCGGACCGACCTGCTGCCGTACCCGACACTGGTGCCGACCGCGCACCTCAACCCCAACGTCGGGCAGCAGCGTGGCACGACCACCAACGGTCTGTTCACCGCGCTGGACGACGCCGGGGCGCGGGCCGTGACGCGGGCGGTGACCGGGCCGGGGCGGGCGGTGGTCCAGCTCCGCTCGTTGGGCGGGGCGGTCAACGACGTCGCTTCCGACGCGACCGCGTACCCGCATCGTCACCAGGACACGCTGATCGTGGCCTCGGTGTTTCCGCCGCAGGCCGACGCCGCGTTGAACGCCGCCTGGCGGGCCGCCGGGGCGCGCGCCGACGGCGCGTACGTCAACTTCGAGAGCCGGCCTGACCCGGCCGCGTTCGCCCGGATCTACCCGGGCGAGACCGGGGCCCGGGTCCGGCGGCTGTGGAAGCGGTACGACCCGGACGGCGTGTTCCGATCGGCCCTGCTGACCGGCCAGGCCAACCGTGCCAGCCAGGGCAGCCGGTCCAGCCAGGGCGCCGGTGCCGGCCAGGCCGGCCGGACCGGGCAGGCGACCCGGACCGGTCGGTCCGGTCAGCCGCACCGACGCCGCCGCTGACGCCGGGACGGGTCCCGCGCCGGACGCGCACACCCAGGTCCGATTCCCGCCAGCCGACGACCCGTCGAGCGGGGCATCATCGGTGACATGGAGATGGACTTCGAGCGGTGTTACCGGGCCGTGGACAGCCGTGACCAGCGGTTCGACGGCTGGTTCTACACCGGTGTGACGTCCACCGGCATCTACTGCCGGCCGTCCTGCCCGGCGATCACGCCCAAGCGGCAGAACGTCCGGTTCTTCCCGTCCGCCGCCGCGGCGCAGGGCGCCGGGCTGCGCGCCTGCCGCCGCTGCCGGCCGGACGCCGCGCCCGGCTCCCCGCTCTGGGACGTCCGCGCGGACGTGGTCGGTCGGGCGATGCGGCTGATCGCCGACGGGGTCGTCGACCGCGACGGCGTACCGGGGTTGGCCTCCCGGCTGGGCTACACCGAGCGGCACCTGCACCGGATGCTCAGCGCCGAGATGGGCGCCGGGCCGCTCGCGCTGGCCCGGGCCCAGCGCGCCCAGACCGCCCGGATCCTGATCGAGACGACCGACCTCGCGATGGCCGAGATCGCGTTCGCCGCCGGCTTCGGCAGCGTGCGGCAGTTCAACGACACGCTTCGCGAGGTGTACGCGAGCGCCCCGTCGGACCTGCGCACGGCCCGCGGCCGCCAGCAGGCGCCGGCCGGGGCGGGAACCATCGCGCTCCGGCTGGCGTACCGCCCGCCGCTGCACGCCCGGGCGCTGCTGGACTTCCTCGCGGTGCGGGCGTTGCCCGGTGTGGAGGAGGTCCGCGACGGGACGTACCACCGGGGTCTGCGGTTGCCGCACGGCACCGGCCAGGTGGCGCTGACCCCGGCGGACGGGCACGTGGCGGCGACGTTGCGCCTCGCCGACCTGCGCGACCTGGCGCCGGCGGTGGCCCGCTGCCGCCGGTTGCTCGACCTGGACGCGGACCCGGCAGCCATCGACGCGACGCTGGCCGCCGACCCGGCGCTGGCCCCGACGATCACCGCCGAACCCGGCATCCGCGTCCCCCGCGCCGTCGACGGCTTCGAGCAGGCCGTCCGCGCCATCATCGGCCAACAGGTCTCGGTGACGTCCGCAAGAACAACCCTCACCCGCCTCCTGGCCGCCCACGCTCGCGTTGATCATGAGGTTGACGAGGCCGATGGAGATCGAACCCCAGGCCAACCTCATGATCAACGGGGCGGGACGGGGGGTGGGGCGCCGGGGGGACTGCGGGGGTTTTTGAGCGCGGAGGAGCTTTTGTCGCTGCCGGACTCGGGGTTCGGGATGCCTGGGGGGCGGCGGGAGGCCTTGCGGGGGTTGGCTCGGGCCGTCGTGGACGGAACCGTTGACCTTGCCCCGGGGGTGGATCGGGAGGAGGCCGTTCGGCGGCTGCTCGCGCTGCCCGGCATCGGCCCGTGGACCGCCAACTACCTGGCCATGCGCGCCTTCGGCGACCCGGACGTCCTGCTCAGCTCCGACCTCGCGGTCCGGCGCGGCGCCGCCGCGCTCGGCCTGCCCGACACCCCGACAACCCTCGACCGGTACGCCGAACGTTGGCGTCCCTGGCGGTCCTACGCCACGATCAGACTCTGGAGAGCGGCATGAACATCGACAGCACCGTACTGAGCACACCGGCCGGCCCACTGAGCATCCTCGCCGGCCCCGACGGTGACGTACGGGCCGCCGGCTTCACCCCGGACCCGACGGCGCTGCTGCCCCTGGTCCACCCGACCCTGCGGGCACCGCTACGGGAGCGGGCCGACCTCGGCCCGGTCAGCGCGGCGGTCCGCTCCTACCTGGACGGTGACCTCGCCGCCATCGACACGGTGCCGGTGCGTCAACGCACCGGTGGAGAGTTCATGGCGTACGCCTGGCAGGTGCTGCGCGAGGTGCCGCCGGGCACCCCGGTCACCTACACCGGGTACGCCGCACTGGCCGGTCGACCACCGGCGGTGCGGGCCGCCGCGGCCGCCTGCGCCCGGAACGCGGCAGCCCTGTTCGTGCCCTGTCACCGGGTCCTCCGCACCGACGGCACGCTCGGCGGCTACCGCTGGGGGCTGGACGTGAAGAAGTGGCTTCTCGGTCACGAGCGGCGCTTGACAACAAGCTGACAGAAGCATCGACACTCATTGACGCTACCGTCTGGTAGTGCCTGTGGAGAGCGACGGCGACCCGGCCGCCCGGGCCGCCGCGGGCACCCACCCCGCGCACAACCTCTGGCGGCTTCGCCCCTACCTGCGCCCGTACGCCGCCGAGTTCGCCTGGTTGCTGGTCGCGGGGCTCGCCGGCACCGCGGCCGGGATCGCCGTACCGCTGGTGGTGCAGCGGGTCGTGGACGGGCCGGTGGCCCGACACGAGCCGGCCGGGTTGCTCCAGCTCGGCGGCCTGGCGCTGCTGCTCGGCGTCGTCGAGGCGGTGCTCATCTTCATCCGCCGCTGGGTGCAGTCGTCCTCGGCGGTGGGCATGGAGGCGGCGCTGCGCGCCGACGTCTACGCCCACCTGCAACGGCTGCCGACGAGCTTCCACGACCGCTGGCAGTCCGGCCAGTTGCTCTCCCGGATCACCAGCGACCTGTCGGTGATCCGCCGGTTCCTCTCCTTCGGCGTGTTCTTCCTGGTGCTCAACCTGACCACGTACGTGGTCGTGGTGGTGCTGCTGATCAACCTGCACGCGGCGCTCGGGGTGCTGGTCGCGGCCAGCGCGGTGCCGCTGCTGCTGATCAGTCGTCGGTTCGGGCGGCACTACCACGCCGCGTCCCGCCGGATGCAGGACCAGCAGGGCGACGTGGCGACGCTGGTCGAGGAGACCGCGCAGGGCCTGCGCACCATGAAGGCGTACGGGCGGGGGCCCGAGCTGGCCGCCCGCTTCGCCGGTGCGGCCCGGCGGCTGCACGACACCGGCGTCGGCAAGGGGCGGCTGCTGGCCAACACCTCGGCGCTGCTCGACCTGGTGCCCAACGTGACCCTGGGGGTGGTGCTGGCGGCGGGGGCGGTCGCCGCCGCCCAGGGCACGCTCACCATCGGCGAACTTGTCGCGTTCGTCAGCCTCCAACTGATGCTCATCTGGCCGGTGCAGTCGCTGGGTTGGATCATCGCCAACGGTCAGGAGGCGGCCACCGCGGCCGACCGGATCCAGGAGGTGCTGGACACTCCACCCCAGATCGTGGATTCCCCCGGCGCGGTCGCGCTGCCCCGCGACGCGGTGCACGGTCGGCTGCGCTTCGAGCGGGTCGGGTTCAGCTACCCGGGCGCCACCACGGCGGTGCTGCGTGAGATCGACCTGAGCATCGAGCCGGGCGAGACGCTGGCCCTGGTCGGGGCCACCGGCTCCGGCAAGAGCACGCTGCTCTCCCTGGTGCCCCGGCTGCACGAGGTGACCACCGGACGGGTCACCCTGGACGGGCACGACCTGCGCGAGCTGCGGCTGGCCTCGCTGCGGCGGCTGGTCGGGGTGGCGTTCGAGGAGCCCACACTCTTTTCCATGTCGGTGCGGGAGAACCTCACCCTGGGTCGCCCGGACGCCGGTGACGACGAGATCCGCGCGGCCCTCGCGCTGGCCCAGGCCGACTTCGCGTACGACCTGCCCTGGGGGTTGGCCACCCGGGTGGGCGAGCAGGGGTTGTCGCTCTCCGGCGGGCAACGGCAACGGCTCGCGTTGGCGCGGGCCGTGCTCGGCCGACCGGCGGTGCTGGTGCTGGACGACCCACTCTCTGCTCTCGACGTGCACACCGAGGCCCTGGTCGAAGCGGCGCTGCGGCGGGTTCTGCGCGACAGCACCGCGCTGCTTGTGGTGCACCGGCCGTCGACGATCGCCTTGGCCGACCGGGTCGCCCTGCTGGAGGACGGGCGGATCACGGCGACCGGCCGGCACTCCGACCTGCTGGCCACAGTCCCGGCGTACCGGGCGCTGCTCGCCGCCGAGCCACCCGCTGGGCATCCCCCGCCGGCCGGCGCCAGCGGGCCGAGCCCGTCCCCTTCGGACGGGTGGGGGCTGGTGCGCTCGTGAGCGTGCCGAAGCAGGCCGACCCAGCTCCCGAGGAGGAGCCCGAGCTCACCCGCTGGCGGGGCACCGCCACCGACCCGGAGGCCGACCGCAGTCGAGCCGAGGACACCAGCCCCGAGGCGGTGACCCGGCTGCGCCGGCTCAGTCGGACCCTGCTGGGCGACCTGCTCCGCCCACACCGGAGGCGACTCGTCACGGCGGTCGGCCTGCTGCTGGCCCAGAACGCCGCCGCGATGGCCGGCCCGTACCTGGTCATGATCGGCATCGACCGGGCCATCCCGCCGTTGCGCGCCGGCGACCCCGGCCCGCTGATCACCGTCGCCGGGGCGTTCGCGGTGGCCTCGGTGACCGAGTACGCGGCCCGCCGCGGCTTCCTCACCCTCTCCGCCCGGATCGGCCAGTCCGTCCTGCTCGACCTGCGGCAGCGGGTGTTCGGGCACTTCCTGCGGCTGTCGGTGGGCTTCCACGAGCGGTACACGTCCGGCCGGATGGTCTCCCGGCTCACCAGCGACCTGGACTCGATCGCCGAACTGGTCGACGGTGGAATCGACAGCCTGGTGCTGGCCGGCCTCTCGATCCTGTCGGTGGCCGCCATCCTGCTCTGGCTGGACCTGCCGCTGGCCGCAGTGACACTGTTCGCCTTCCCGTTCCTGTTCTGGCTGTCCCGCTGGTTCGCCCGGTCGTCGGCGAGCGCGTACCGACGGACCCGGGACGCGGTCGCGCTGGTCATCGTGCACTTCGTCGAGTCGATGCGGGGCATCCGAGCGGTGCAGGCGTTCCGCCGGGAGCCCCGCAACCAACGGATCTTCGTGGCGCTCGGCGACGACTACCGACGAACCAGCCTGCACGCGTTCCGGCTGATCGCCACGTACTCGCCCGCGATCAAGCTGATCGGCAACGTGACCGTGGCGGTGGTGCTCTGCTACGGCGGTTGGCGGGTGCTCGGCGGGCAGACCGAGATCGGCGTACTCGCCGCGTTCCTGCTCTACCTGCGCCGCTTCTTCGAGCCGATGCAGGAGCTGAGCCAGTTCTACAACTCGTTGCAGTCGGCCACCGCCGCACTGGAGAAGCTGGCCGGGGTGCTCGACGAACGACCGGCCGTCGCCGAACCGGCCCGGCCCACGCCGCTGCCCACCGGGCCCGGCCGTGGTGAGCTGATCTTCCGGGCGGTCAGCTTCGGCTACCGGGCCGACACCCCGATCCTCTGCGGGCTGGAGCTGACCGTGCCGGCCGGGCAGACCGTGGCGCTGATCGGGCCCACCGGGGCGGGCAAGTCGACGATCGCCAAGCTGGTCGCCCGGTTCCACGACCCCGACGCCGGCACGGTCCGGTTGGACGGGATCGACCTGCGCGACGTACGCGACGCCGACCTGCGCCGCGCGGTGGTGCTGGTGACGCAGGAGAACCACCTGTTCAGCGGGACCGTCGCGGAGAACATCCGGTTCGGTTGCCCGGGGGCCGACGACGACGCCGTCCAGGCCGCCGCGCGGGCGATCGGCGCGCACGACTTCATCGCCGCACTACCCGAGGGGTACGCCACTCAGGTGCACCGACGCGGCGGCCGGCTCTCCGCCGGGCAACGCCAGCTGGTCGCGTTCGCCCGCGCGTTCCTGGCCGACCCGACCGTGCTCATCCTGGACGAGGCGACGTCGTCGCTGGACGTGCCGACGGAACGTCTCGTGCAGCGGGCACTCGGCACCATCCTGCGCGACCGCACCGCACTGGTGATCGCCCATCGACTCTCCACCGTGGAGACCGCCGACCGGGTGCTCGTCCTCGACGGCGGAAAGGTGATCGAGGACGGCCCACCCGCCGTGCTGGCCGAGGCCGACGGCCGGTACGCGGCCCTGCACCGCCAGTGGCGCGACTCGCTGGTCTAGCAGGGTGGCCCCGGTCGTGGCCGTTCCCCGTCGGCCGGTGTGTTCGGCCGCAACTACGTCGCCCCGCACCCGGCAGGTGCCTACGATCGCAGGATGACCGATACGGCGAGGACGGCCCGCGCCGGCGTTCCCGAGCGTCCGACCCTGGACGGGCTCGAGGAGAGCTGGGCACGCCGCTGGCAGGAGGAAGGCACGTACGCGTTCGACCGCTCGAAGGAGCGCAAGGACGTGTACGCCATCGACACCCCGCCGCCGACCGTATCGGGCGAGTTGCACATGGGGCACGTCTTTTCGTACACGCACACCGACACCGTCGCGCGGTACCAGCGGATGCGCGGCAAGGCCGTCTTCTACCCAATGGGCTGGGACGACAACGGCCTGCCCACCGAACGTCGGGCGCAGAACGTGTACGGGGTGCGCTGCGATCCGTCGCTGCCGTACGACCCGGTGTGGCGACCACCGGCGGCTCCGGTCGACGACGCGGCCCGCCGCGACCCCACCCCGATCTCCCGACGCAACTTCATCGAGCTGTGCGAACGGTTGACGGTCACCGACGAGCAGGCCTTCGAGGCGCTGTGGCGGCGGCTCGGGCTCTCGGTGGACTGGTCCCTGACGTACACGACGATCGGCCGGATGGCCCGGACCACCAGCCAACGGGCGTTCGTCCGCAACCTTCGCCGCGGCGAGGCGTACCAGTCGGAGGCGCCGACGCTCTGGGACGTCGGCTTCGCCACCGCGGTCGCCCAGGCGGAGTTGGAGGACCGGGAGCGCCCCGGTGCCTACCACCGGCTGCGGTTCGCCGCGGCCGACGGGCGGGAGGTGCTCATCGACACCACCCGGCCCGAGCTGTTGCCGGCCTGTGTGGCGCTGGTCTGTCACCCCGACGACGAGCGGTACGCCGACCTGGTGGGCGGCACGGTGCGTAGCCCGCTGTTCGACGTCGAGGTGCCGGTGTACGCCCATCCGCTCGCCGAGCCCGGCAAGGGCACAGGTGTCGCGATGGTCTGCACGTTCGGTGACCTGACCGACGTGACCTGGTGGCGTGAGCTGGGGTTGGACACCCGGGTGGTGATCGGCCGGGACGGCCGGCTGCTCCCCGAGCCGCCGCACGGGGTGCCGGCACAGCCGTACGCGGCGCTGGCCGGGCAGACCGTCAACGGCGCCCGCCGGGAGATCGTCGGGATGTTGGCCGACGCCGGTGACCTGATCGGCGAGCCGCGCCCGATCACCCACCCGGTGAAGTTCTACGAACGCGGCGACCGGCCACTGGAGATCGTCTCGACTCGACAGTGGTATCTGCGCAACGGCGGCCGGGACGAGGCGCTGCGCGCCACGCTGCTGGCCCGGGGCGAGCAGTTGCACTGGGTGCCGGCGCACATGAAACACCGCTACGACAACTGGGTGGGCGGCCTGAACGGGGACTGGCTGGTCAGCCGCCAACGCTTCTTCGGGGTGCCGGTGCCGGTGTGGTACCGGCTCGACGACACTGGCGAGCCGGACTGGTCCCACCCTCTCACGCCGGACGAGTCCGCGCTGCCGGTCGATCCATCCAGCGATCCGGCACCCGGTTACGACGAGTCGCAGCGCGGCCGGCCGGGCGGCTTCGTCGGCGACCCGGACGTGCTCGACACCTGGGCCACGTCCTCGCTGACCCCGCAGATCGTCGGTGGCTGGGAGACCGACCCGGACCTGTTCGCCCGGGTGTTCCCGATGGACCTCCGACCGCAGGGGCAGGAGATCATCCGGACCTGGCTCTTCGACACCGTGGTCCGCTCGCACTTCGAGCACGGGGTGCTGCCCTGGCGGGACACCGTGCTCTCCGGCTGGATCCTCGACCCCGACCACAAGAAGATGGCCAAGTCCAAGGGGAACGTGGTCACCCCGCTGGCCCTGTTGGAGCAGCACGGCTCGGACGCGGTGCGCTACTGGGCGGCCAGCGGCAAACCCGGCATGGACCTGGCCTTCGACCCGGCGCAGATCAAGGTCGGCCGGCGGCTGGCCACCAAACTGCTCAACGCCTCCAAGTTCGCGCTCGGGCTGGGCGCGGCGGACGCGTTGCGTGCCCCGTACGACAACTCCAGCTCGGCGCGTCTGACGCCACGCCGCGACCTGGAGTCGTCGGCCACCACCCCACTGGACCGGGCCATGCTCGCCGAACTGGCCACCGTGGTCACCGCCGCGAGCACCGCCTTCGACTCGTACGACCACACGGCTGCGTTGCAGGTGACCGAGGCGTTCTTCTGGCGGTTCTGCGACGACTACATCGAGCTGGTCAAGGAGCGCGCCTACGGCACCGGCGCGGCGGCCGACTCCGCACGGGCGGCGCTCGCCTCGGCGCTCTCGGTGCAGCTGCGGTTGTTCGCCCCGGTGCTGCCGTACGTGACCGAGGAGGTCTGGTCGTGGTGGCGGTACGGCTCGGTGCACCGGGCGCCGTGGCCGACCACCTACGAGGTGGCCCGGACGATCGAGGGGTCGGGTGAGCCGGCGCTGCTGCGGCTCGCCGGTGACGCGTTGAGTCAGGTGCGACGGGCCAAGTCGGAGCGGAAGCTGTCGATGAAGGCGGAGGTGCCGTTGGCGGAGGCGCTCGGCCCGGCGGCGCTGCTGGAGCAGCTCACGCTTGTCGCCGACGACCTTCGGGCGGCGGGTCGGATCGGCAAACTCGACCTGCTTCCGGACCGTACCCCGGAGTTGGTCATCGCCTGCGCCTTCTGAACCGCCGGTCGCCGCCGCCCTAGCGGGGCGGCGGCGGCCGGCTGGTCACCAGCCGCGCAGGAAGCGCAGCCCGAGCAGGAACGCGACCACGGCGGGCCCCACCAGCAGGGTGATCGCCTGGAGGCGGTACGGCATCCGGTGCCGGGTCAGCTCCCCCGCGTTGCCCAGCACGATGGCCCCGGCCAGCATCAGGAACGCACCCCACCAACCGGTCTCCAGGTGGATCAACTCCACCCGGATCAGTTGCAGGGTCAGGCCGAGCAGCGCCCCGGTCAGCGCGAGCAGGGCCACCGCCCGGTGCAGGCCGCGGGCCAGCGGGTGGGCCGCCCGCCAGCCGTAGGTGCCGGCGACCGCCAGGCAGGGCAGCACCACCAGGAGCGGCCAGCCCCGCCCCATCACACCGAACATCAGTAGCGCGCCGACCGCGAAGACGATCGTGCCGACGCAGGCGAGCATGTACCCGGCGAACGCCCGGCCACCGCCGCGGGCCAGCAACGGCCCTCCGCTGGCCGCGATCAACGCGGCCGGGATCAGGATGAACACCGCCCACCAGTGGAACTGGCCGCTGCCCTGGGCCGCCGTGGCGACCGTGGCACAGGCCAGCCCGGCGACGGCCAGGCTGGTCAGCCACGGCCGGCTGCTCCGGGAGTATGGCTCAGCCAACGACGTCCGCTCCGCTTCGACGCTCACGCCCTTCAGCCTGGCCCGATGGGGCCCGACCGGTCCATCCGGCCAGCCCTACCGCCGCGCGGGGGCTGGCCGGAACAGCGCCCAGGGCGTGTGTCAAAGCCTCGGTCGAGCCGAGGCGGAGTCCAGGCGGCGGTCCGGCAAGGCGGAGATCGGCCCGGATACAACACCGGTATCCGGGCCGATCTCCAACGCGGCCGGTCGTCGCCTGGGCCCGCCGCAGGCCGGCCAGGGGCTTTGACACACGCCCTAGCACCGCGGTCAGCTCGTCTCGCCAGCCACGCTGAACGAGCGCAGGCGGTCGATGGCGAGCACGGTGAAGCCGACACTGACCAGCGCGGTCATCACCGACGCCACCGGCACCGACACGGTCGTCTCCAACAGCCCGGTGGGGGCGATCCGGTCGGCGAGGGCGATCACGTACTGCTGGATGGAGAGCACCTTCGTGCCGCTGACGAAATTGCCCAGCAGCCCCTCCCAGATCAACACGTAGACCAGGCCGAGCAGCACCGGCCGCCTGGTGACCAGGCTGAGCGCGAGGAACAGCGCCGAGTACGCCAGCGCGCCGAGCGCCGCCGCGACTGCGAGCGCCAGACCGAGGCGTACCGAATCGGCGAGCACGCCCGCGACGTAGAGCGGCACCGCGACGGTGGCCGCGCTGACCCCGGCGGCGACCGCGAGCTTCGGCAGCACGATCTGCCAGCGCGGCAGCGGCTTGGTCAGGATGTGCACGACAGTGCCGTCGTCGATCTCGGCGCCCAACACGCCCGTGCCGACGATCAGCGCGACCACCGGCAGCACCACGGCCAGCCCGAGGCCGACCAGCACCGGCGGCCCCCACTCGCCCGGGTCCACGCCCAGCGACCGGCAGAGCACGGCCAGCCCGAGCAGCACCAACGGCAGCGGAAGCAGCAGCAGGAACCGACGCCGGCCGAACAGCCCGCGTGCGGTGATCCAGGTGATTGTCGACATGTCAGGCCTCCACCAGGTAGGAGAAGACGCTCTCCAGGGACTCGTCGGACGGCACCAGCTGGCGCACCCGGATGCCTTTGTTCAGCGCGATCCGGGGTAGCGCCCGGGTGAACGCGCCGTAGTCACCGGCCCGCACGGTCAGGCCGGTCGGGTCCAACTCGACCCCACTCACCGACGCCTCGGCGATCAGCGCGACGGCCAACGCCCGGTCGTCGGTGGAGCGCACCGCGAAGACGTGCGGGCGGTTGGTCATCAACCGGCGAATGGTCCGGAAGTCGCCGGAGGCGGCCAACCGGCCGGCCACCATGACCTGCACCGTCCCGGAGACCTGCTCGACCTCCTCCAGGATGTGCGAGCTGAACAGGATCGTCCGACCGGCGTCACCCAGGGTGTGCAGCAGCTGCATCATGTGCAGCCGCTGGCGGGGGTCCATGCCGTTGAACGGCTCGTCGAGCAGCAGCACCTGCGGGTCGTGCACCAACGCGGCGGCCACCCGGGCCCGCTGACGCATGCCCTTGGAGTACGTGCCGATCCGGCGGTCCTGCGCCGACTCCAGCTCCACCAGGTCGATCGCCCGCCGGGCCGCCGCCGCCGGGTCGGGCAGCCGGTGCAGCTTCGCGCTGGCCAGCACGAACTCGTACGCGGTGAGGAAACCCTGCACCGCCTCCCGTTCACTGACCAGCCCCAGCCGCCGGTAGACGTCGGGGTTACGCCAGGTCGGCTCGTCGTCGAGGGTGACCGTGCCGCGCGACGGGGCGAGGAACCCGGCCATCATGTGCAGCAGCGTGGTCTTGCCGGCGCCGTTCGGGCCGAGCAGCCCGGTCACGCCCGGCCCCAGGGCCATGCTGATGTCGTTGACCGCGACCACGTTGCCGTACCACCGGGACACCCCGGTCAGGCTCAGCGTGCTCATCAGGAGGCGACCTTCCGGTAGCGGGCCAGCAGGAGGGCGGTCGCGCCGGCGACCAACAGCACCGCGGCCAGGGCGTAGACCGGGCCGAACCCGCCGATCATCATCTCGCCCGGATCGCCCTCGACCAGCAGGTCACCCAGCGACCAGATGCCCACCCCCTGCACCAGCGTGGAGGGCGAGGCGAGCCCGGCCAGCTCGTTGGCGGCGCGCGACGGCAGGATGCTCAGCACCCCGACGATCGGGGTGGTCATCAGGAAGACCGCCACCACCCCACCGGCGGCGAAGGCACGCTTGCCGGTCAGGGACGCGACCAGCAGGCCGACCGAGGCGAAGACCACCGCCCACAGCCCGGCGTAGAGCAGCCCGGGCAGCAGGTCGAGCAGCTCGTTCCACACCCCGCGCATGCCCTGCTTGGTGGTGAACGCGGCGCCCAGGAACATCAACAGCTGCGGGCCTCCGAGCAGCAGCCAGAGCGCGGTGACAAGCGCCAGCAGCTTGGCCAGCGCGTAGTCGGCGCGCGGCAGCGGCCGGGAGAAGTACAGCGGCAGCACACCGCTGCGCAGGTCCCGGGAGACCAGCTCCGGTGCGACGACCGCGACGAAGAAGATGACAAGCCAGCTCATCGCGTCGGCGAACTGGGCGTACGTGGCGACCGGCTCGCCGATCTGGCTGCGTACCGCGGCCAGGGCCACCGCGACCAGGGAGACGATGCCGACCACCAGCCACGGGAAGATCTTGGCCTTGGCGCTGCGCCCGAAGCCGAACGCGGTGCGCAGACCGTGCAGGTAGAGGGCGCCGAAGACCTGGCGGCGGCCCAGCCGTGGGCCCTGGTAGCGCTGGTAGCCGATGTCGTGGATGACACCTGTCGGCGTGGGGCGCACGGCGGTGGTGGACGACTCAGGCATGAGTGAGCTCCCTCGTGGCGAAGAGTTCGGCCACCCGGTGCCGGCGCTGGTCCAGTCGGTGCAGTGGCAGGTCCAGTTCGGCGACCGCACCGAGGATCAGGTCGTAGGTGCCGTCGTCGGCCAGCGGCACGAGCAGCAGTCGCCCGTCCCGGGCGACCGGCAGCTTCAGCTCGGCGAGTCGGGCGGCGAGCTCCTCGGTGCCTTCGCTGACCTCCACGGCGAGCACGTCGGTGGCCGAGGTCATCGCGGAGATGTTGTCGGCGCGCAGCAACCGGCCGCCGTCGATGGCGATCAGCGTGTCGCAGATCCGCTCCACCTCGCCGAGCAGGTGCGAGCAGACCAGCACGGAGATGCCGAACTCGGTGCCGATCCGGTGTACCAGGGCCAGCATGGCGTCGCGACCGGCCGGGTCCAGGCCGTTGGTCGGCTCGTCCAGCAGCAGCAGGTCGGGGTCGTGCACCAGCGCCTGGGCCAGCTTGACGCGCTGCTTCATGCCGGTCGAGTAGCCACCGACCGGGCGGTAGCGCTCCTCGTAGAGCCCCACGTGCCGCAGCGCCTCCGAGGCCCGCTCACGAGCCGCGGTGCGGGGCAGGCCGCTCATCCGGCCGAGGTGGGTGACCAGCTCGGCGGCGGACAGGTCCGGTGGGAGGCAGTCGTGCTCCGGCATGTACCCGACCCGGTTACGGACGGCCGCCGGGTCCGCGGTCGGGTCGATGCCGAGCACCGAGACCTGACCACTGGTTGGTGCGATCAGGCCGAGCAGAATCTTGATCAACGTGGATTTTCCGGCGCCGTTCGCGCCCACCAGGCCGATGATCCCGGGCTCGACGGCGACGGTGAGGTCGGCCAGCGCGGTGACCCGACCTCCGTACGTCTTGGTGAGCGACTGGGTCGCGATCAGTGTCACGCGCCCAGCGTAGGGAGTCGATGCCCAGCATGGACACCGGCACGCCCCCGGCGCTCCCCTGATCCTTTCCCGGCCGGACCCCTAAGGTCCCCGGCGCGGCTCTGGCGACGTTTCCGCCGGTCCCGCGTTCGGCCCGACCCCGCCTCGGTAAAGACAGACCAAAGGTGACACCATTCACCTCCCGTTCACCAGGCATCGACCCGCCTGGTGATCGACCGACGCGGGAAGGGGTCCTGATGGCCGAGGCGGGCGTCCCCAAGGTGAGCGTCGTGGTGCCGGCGTACAACTCCGGCCAGCACATCGAAAAACTCATCGCCTCACTGCTGCGCCAGTCACTGCCCGCCGACGAGTTCGAAGCGATCTTCGTCGACGACGGCTCGACCGACGACACCGCCGAGCGCCTGGACCGGCTGGCCGAACAGCACGCCCACATGAGGGTGCTGCACATCGAGAACTCCGGCTGGCCGTCGCGCCCGCGGAATCTCGGCGTCGACCACGCCCGCGGCGAGTACGTCTTCTTCGCCGACGACGACGACTGGTTCGCCGACGAGGCGCTCGAACGGCTCTACGCGTACGCGAAGGCGAACGACGCGGACATCGTGATCGGCAAGATGGCCGGGTACGGGCGCTTCGTGCCCCGGGAGCTGTTCCGGAAGAACCGACCAGACGCCACCCTGGCGAATTCGCCGCTGATCGACAGCCTGACCTGCCACAAGCTGTTCCGACGCGCATTCCTCGTCGAGCACGACCTGCGGTTTCCGGAGGGCGGCAAGCGTCGGCTGGAGGACCACTCGCTTGTCGTTCGGGCCTACTTCCGGTCCCGACACACCTCGGTGCTGTCCGACTACACCTGCTACCACCACATCCTCCGCCGCGACGCGCGCAACGTCACCGCGGCCCTGCTGGAGCCGTCGAGCTACTACGCGGCCGTGCGCGACGCGCTGGACATCGTCGACGCCAACACCGAGCCGGGCCAGCTGCGCGACCGACTGCACCGGCGCTGGCTGCGCAACGAGATGCTCAGCCGACTGCGCGGTAAGCGGCTGCTGGACGCCCCGGAGGACTGGGCGGAGCAGGTCGCGCTGGAGAGCCAGCGAATCATCCAGGAACGGTTCGCTCCGGGCGTCGCCGGCGGGCTGCCGCCCCTGCTCCGGGCCGTGGCGTACCTGACGGAACGCGGTCGTTTCGCCGACCTGCGCCGCCTTGCCCGCTGGGAGGCGGGGATCGCGGCACACGGCAGGGTCGACGAACTCCAGCACGTCGACCACGCCATCACGGTGACCGTCGCCGCCGAGCTGCGCTCCGCGAACCAGCCGGTCGGCTTCCGCTCCGACGACGGCCGCGACGTGCTGGTCCTTCCGATGGAGGAGATCGCACCCGAGGTGCTCGACTCCACCGCGCAGGTCCGCAAGGCCCGCCTGGACCTGGTCGCCCGTCGCCGCGAGACCGGCGACGAGATCTTCATCCCGACGACCTTCGAGACCGAGCGGATCACCGGTACGACGGCGGCGGACACCGTCCACCTGGTGCACCGAGGCACCGCCACGATCGACTTCGGTGCTCTCAACGGAGGCCGGACCCGGGGCAGCTGGATGCTCAAGGCCCGGATCACCAACGTGGGCTGGACCGAGGACGCGCGACTGCCGCTGCTGTTCATCTGCCGGGCCGACGGGTCGCGACCCCGGATCCGCGACGAGCGGAAGGTGTGGAACCGGGTGCGGTCGGCGGTAGGCCGGCGGATCAAGCGCTGATCCGCCCGCGCGGGTCGTGGAGTGGCGCCCTCGACCGATCGGCGGTCGGCTGCGAAACTGTGTGCCGGTCAGCGAGTGGGGGGTGTGGATGAGCAACGGCTGGGTGCTGCCCGACGAGGTGCTACGGGACGCACCGGCGTACACGCCACGTCCCGGTGAGCTCGCGGATCTGGAGCTGCTGCTGACCGGCGCGTACGCCCCTCTGACTGGTTTCATGACCCGCGCCGACCTGGTCTCGGTCAGCCGACGCGGCCGGCTGGCCGACGGCACACCGTGGCAGGTCGCGGTCGTCCTCCAGGTGCCGGCCGCGCTGGCGCAGAGCTTCGATCCGCGCGACCCGGCCCGCCGGGCGCTCGTGTTGACCGACGGGGAGGGCGCCCCGGCGGCCGCCCTCGACGTGGCCGACGTCTGGCCGGTGCGCGACGGCGTGGCGGGGGTGGGCGGTCAGGTCCGGCGACTGGGCGACGGTGGGCACGGTCCGTTCCAGCGACTGCGCCGTAACCCGGAGGAGGTCCGCGCGCTGCTGCCACCGGGCCGGGTGCTCGGCGTGATCGCCGATCGGCCGTTGCACCGTCCGCAGCTCGCCCAGATCGCCCATGCCGCCCGCACCCTGGCCGCTCATCTGCTCGTGATGATCCCGGTCGGTGAGGGCGGCGCCGACGGGCTTCCGCCGGAGGCGCTGGTCCGTGCGATCTTCGCCGCCCGGGACCGGATGCCGCCCGCCACCCTGGTCGCGGTGCCGCTGTCGCACCGACGCGAGGAGATCAGTGACGCGTTGCTGCGCGCCCGGGTCTCCGCCGCGTACGGGGTCACCCACCTGCTCTCCACCGGGGAGATGCTCTCCGGTGCCGGGCTACGGGTGCTGGTGCCGCGCGAACTCGCCTACGACAACCGCGATGGGCAGTGGCGTTGGCGGGAGGACATCCCACCGCGCAACCGCCGGCTCGCGCTGACCCAGCCGGAGATCGACGACCTGCTCGACCGGGGCTTCCCGCTACCGGAGTGGCACACCCCGCCCGCCGTGGCGCGGGAGTTGGCCCGGGCCCGGCCGCCGCGTCGGCAACGAGGGCTGGTGGTCTTCCTGACCGGCCTCTCCGGTTCCGGCAAGTCGACAATCGCCCGGGGGCTGGCGGACGCATTGCGGGAGAACGGCGATCGCACGGTGACCCTGCTCGACGGGGACGTGGTGCGCCGGGAACTCTCCGCCGGGCTGGGCTTCAGCAAGGCCGACCGGGATCTCAACGTCCGGCGGATCGGCTGGGTGGCCGCCGAGATCGCCCGGCACCGTGGGGTGGGCATCTGCTGCCCGATCGCCCCGTACGCGGCGGCCCGCGCCACCGCCCGGGAGATGGCCCTCGCCGCCGGGGCGGGTTTCGTGCTGGTGCACGTGGCCACCCCGCTGGAGGTGTGCGAGCGGCGGGACCGCAAGGGCCTGTACGCGCGGGCGCGGGCCGGCCTGCTCACCGGGATGACCGGCATCGACGACCCGTACGAGGAGCCGACCGACGCCGATCTGGTGCTCGACACCACCGACCTGAGCGTGCCGGACGCGGTGCAGACGGTGCTGCACCACCTGACCGAGACCGGCTGGGTGGAGTTGAAGATCGCCACCGCCTGAGTCGTCGCCGTACCCGTTCCTTTCACCGCTGACCGCTACGCGCTAGTGTTCATCTTTGTTGGAACACGTTTGACCGCGTGAGGTCGTGGACGTCCGGGGAGGCACGGCTGATGCTCGCTCAGCAGCGGCAGGCGGCCATCCTGGAGTGGGTCCGCTCCACCGGCGGCGTCCGGGTCAGCGAGTTGGCAGCCGAGTTCGGCGTGTCCGACATGACCATCCGGCGTGACCTGGACGCGCTGCACGAGCGCGGCCTGCTGGCCAAGGTGCACGGCGGTGCCACCACCACCGGGCCGAGCTCGACCGACGAGCCGGGCTTCCACGCCAAGTCGGTCCGCCAACTGCCGGAGAAGGCCGCCATCGCCGACCGGGCGGCCCAACTGGTCCGGCCCGGAGCGGCGGTCGCGCTCTCCGCCGGCACCACCACGGCCGAGCTGGCCCGCCGGCTGGTGGACGTGCCCGGGCTGACCGTCGTGACCAACTCGCTGCCGGTGGCCGAGATCATGCACGCCGGCGGCCGCCCGGACCAGACGGTGGTGCTCACCGGCGGCGTACGCACACCGTCGGACGCGCTGGTCGGACCACTCGCGGTCGGGGCCGTCCGGTCACTGCACCTGGACCTGCTCTTCCTGGGCGTCCACGGCATCACCGAGCGGGCCGGCTTCACCACTCCGAACCTGATGGAGGCGGAGACCGACCGGGCGCTCGTGGCCGCGGCCGACCAGCTGGTGGTGCTCGCCGACCACACCAAGTGGGGCACGGTGGGCATCTCCTCGATCGTCGAGTTGGCGGCGGCCCACGTACTGGTCAGCGACGACCGGTTGCCTCCACCCGCGCGACGGGTACTCGGCGAACAGGTGGGCGAACTGATCATGGTGAAGGCGACAGGGGCGGGCCGCGTGACGCGCACGCCGACAACTGAGGGGACGGCGCCGTGAAGCGCACCGCGATCGACCTGGCCGACGGCCGGGAGCTGATCTACTTCGACGAGCGCGACGACGCGGTCCGCGACCAGCCGGACCGCCGGGACCTGCCCCCGCCTCCCCCCGCGTCGCAGCTGCGGTACGACCCGTTGACCGACGAGTGGGTGGCGGTCGCCGTACACCGGCAAGCCCGCACCTTCCTCCCACCGGCGAACGAGTGCCCCCTCGACCCGTCGGCGGGCGACCGGCTGACCGAGATCCCCGCCCCCGACTACGACGTCGTGGTCTTCGAGAACCGGTTCCCGTCGCTGAGCGGCCGGGTCGCCGAGGAGCCCGGGGAGATCACCCCGTTCACGCCGGTCCGGCCGGGCCTCGGCAGGTGCGAGGTGGTCTGCTTCACGTCCGACCACAACGCCTCCTTCGCCAGCCTGCCTCCACGCCGGGTCCGCACCGTCCTGGACGCGCTCGCCGACCGCACCCAGGTACTCGGCGAACTACCCGGTGTCGAACAGGTCTTCTGTTTCGAGAACCGGGGCGTCGAGATCGGTGTCACGCTGCACCACCCGCACGGGCAGATCTACGCGTACCCCTTCGTGACGCCGCGCACCCGCGCGCTGCTGGCCGCGGCGCGCCGGCACGCCGAGCGGACCGGCGGGGGCAACCTGTACGCGGACGTGCTGGCCGCCGAGCGCGCCACCGGCGACCGGGTGGTCACCGAGAACGAACACTGGACGGCGTTCGTCCCGGCGGCCGCGCGCTGGCCGTTCGAGGTGCACATCGCGCCGCACCGCGTGGTGCCGGACATCCCGGCGCTGAGCGACAGCGAGCGGGACGCCTTCGGGCCGCTCTACCTGGATCTGCTGCGCCGCTTCGACGGCCTGTTCGACATGCCGATGCCGTACATCTCGGCCTGGCACCAGGCGCCCGTGCGGGTCGACCGCGAGCTCGGCCACCTGCACCTCCAGTTGTTCAGCATCCGGCGGGCCAAGGACAAGCTGAAGTACCTGGCGGGCTCCGAGTCCGGGATGGGCGTCTTCATCAACGACATCGCCCCGGAACGCGCCGCCGACCTGCTGCGCGCCGCCTGAGCGGCCCCGCTGTGCGCGGCGCCTAAGCGCGGCGTCCCGCCGCGCGGTGCCTGAGCTTGGCGCGGCCCCGCTGTGCGCGGTGCCTGAGCTCGGCGCAGCTCTGTGCCCGGTCCTGAGCGCGGCGCGGCATGAGCTTGGCGGGAAACAGGGCGCGGGGGGCCCGGGACAGGGCCCCCCGCAGGGAAGGGACGGCTGGCTGTGCACGGCACAGCCGGGAAGGCTGGCTGATCGGCGCACGGGTGCCGCGGGTCGACCGTGGTCAACCTTCCTTGGACGCGACTGGCATCTCGTCCATCCTGGTCAACGAGGCGCGCCGGCCGTAGTGACGCCGACCGGCGCGGCGACGCCGGACACGCCGAAGCCCGCCGGCAGGAGTGCCGGCGGGCTCCGATGACGCGGTACGCCTGGATCAGGCGGCGATCTTGCGGGCCAGGTTCTCGTCGAGCGCGTTCATGAACTCGTCGGTGGTCAGCCACGGGGCGTCGCGCGAGATGAGCAGCGCGAGGTCCTTGGTCATCTGGCCACCCTCGACGGTGTCGACGATGACCTGCTCCAGGGTGTTGGCGAACTCGGTGACCGCCGGGGTGCCGTCCAGCTTGCCCCGGTGGGCCAGGCCCCGGGTCCAGGCGTAGATCGACGCGATCGGGTTGGTCGAGGTCTTCTCGCCCTTCTGGTACTGCCGGTAGTGCCGGGTGACCGTGCCGTGCGCGGCCTCGGCCTCGACGGTCCGGCCGTCCGGGGAGAGCAGGACGGAGGTCATCAGGCCCAGCGAGCCGAAGCCCTGCGCGACGGTGTCGGACTGCACGTCACCGTCGTAGTTCTTGCAGGCCCAGACGTAGCCGCCCTCCCACTTGAGCGCGGCGGCGACCATGTCGTCGATGAGCCGGTGCTCGTAGGTGATGCCGGCGGCGTCGAACTCGGCCTTGAACTCGGTCTCGAACACCTCGGCGAAGATGTCCTTGAACCGGCCGTCGTAGGCCTTGAGGATGGTGTTCTTGGTGGACAGGTAGACCGGGTAGTTGCGGTCCAGCCCGTACCGGAACGACGCCCGGGCGAAGTCCCGGATCGACTCGTCGTAGTTGTACATGCCCATGGCGATGCCGCCGCCGGGGAAGTTGGCGACCTCCATCTCCATCGGCGCGCCGCCGTCGGCCGGGGTGTAGGTGATGGTCACCGTGCCCGGGCCGGGGACGACGAAGTCGGTGGCCTTGTACTGGTCACCGTGGGCGTGCCGGCCGATGATGATCGGCTTGGTCCAGCCGGGGACCAGCCGCGGCACGTTGGACATGATGATCGGCTCACGGAAGACGACGCCGCCGAGGATGTTGCGGATGGTGCCGTTGGGCGACCGCCACATCTTCTTCAGGCCGAACTCCTCGACCCGGGCCTCGTCCGGGGTGATGGTCGCGCACTTGACGCCGACGCCGTGCTCCTTGATGGCGTTGGCGGCGTCGATCGTGACCTGGTCGTCGGTCTCGTCGCGGTGCTGGATCGACAGGTCGTAGTAGTGCAGGTCGACGTCGAGGTAGGGCAGGATCAGCTGCTCCCGGATCTGCTTCCAGATGATCCGGGTCATCTCGTCGCCGTCGAGTTCTACGACCGGGTTGTTTACCTTGATCTTCGCCATCGGCCGGCGCTCCTCTCGGGGGACACGTGCTCAAGCAGTACGAGCGTACTGCAATTGGGCCGGCAGCCCCCAGCCGGCCTCGACCGGCCGGCGGAACCGGGCTGCGCGGAACAGGAATGCCCTGGAATCATCGCCCGATGCCACTGAACCGCACCCTCGGGTCTATCACGGTCACCGCACTCACCGACGGTGAGGGTGCCTTCTTCCAGCCCCGCGCGGAGGCGTTTCCGCAGGCCACGGCAGCGCACTGGGCGGAGGCCGACCGGCGCGACCCCGACTCGGTGACCGTCGACGGGCAGTGGTGGCTGCCGTTCCGCAGCTTCGCGATCCGCGCCGGCGACGGGCCGGTCACCCTTGTCGACGCCGGCATCGGCCCGACCGACGCACCCGCCGCGAGCTGGGCACCCGTGCCCGGCCGGATGCCCGCCGAGCTGGCCGCCGCGGGCATCGACCCGGCCGACGTCGACACCGTCGTCCTGACCCACCTGCACAGCGACCACATCGGCTGGGCTGTCACCGGCACGCCGGGGCGGCCGTACTTCCCGAACGCGAGCTACCTCCTGCAACGCGCCGAACTCGACGCGGCGGAGACGCTCAACCCCGGGCTGCCGGCCGGCCTGATCGCGCCCTTGCGCGCCGCCGGCCAGCTCCGGGTGGTCGACGGCGAGACCGCCCTCACCCAGGCGGTACGTCTGCTGCCCACCCCCGGCCACACCCCCGGTCACCAGTCGGTGCTCCTGACCTCGGCCGACGAACGGATGCTGCTCACCGGCGACCTGCTGGTGCACATGGTGCAGCTCGTCGACCCCGACCTGGCGTAGGCCCACGAGGAGGACCCGGAACTCGCCCGCACCTCCCGGCTGGCCGCCCTCCACACCCACTCCCCCACTGTCCTGGCCACCCCCCACCTGTCCGCCCCCTTCACCCCCCACCCGTCCCCGTAGATCACCCACCGAGCCAACCAAGATCCCCCTCGATCCCGGATACAGGGGCAACCCAAGCCCCCCGGAGACCACTACAACCAGGATCAAGCACGATCTCGACCAGAAATCCGCGCAACATCAGCGAAAGTGCTGCCTCCCAAGCCCCCGAGGCAGCAACATCCCCGAAGTTGCGCGCATCCCAACCGCCGCCCCACCCGGCCCGGCCCCACCCCGTCCCCGTCCCACGCTGCCCACCCCCACCCGGCCCCGCCCGCCGCCGCCCACCCCTCCTGGTTGATCAAAAGGTTTGCGTCACCACAGCAGCGACTCCTGACGCAAACCTCTTGATCAACCGGGCCGGGCGGGGCAGGGCGGGCCCGGGCGGGGACCGGGCGGGGCCGGGCGGGGCCGGGCGGGGGCGGGCGGGGGCGGAGCCGGGCGGGACCGGGCCAGGCCGGGTGGGGCCGGGGGCGCGCGCAGTGAGGGGCGCGCTGGCTTTGCCGGCGCGCCCCTCGGTGGTGCTTTGGTTCGGGGGAACTACATGCTGGAGATGTCGCCCTGCTTGGCGCGGACGGCCTCGGCGGCCTCCAGGAGGCTGGCGCGCTCGTCGGCGTCCAGGTCGGTCTCGACGACCCGCTTGACGCCCTCGGCGCCGATCTCGGCCTCGACACCCAGGTAGACACCGGAGATGCCGTACTCGCCGTCGACCCAGGCGCAGACCGGCATGACCTCGCCGGAGTCCTCCGCGACGGCCTTCGCCATGCGGGCCGCGGCGGCGGACGGGGCGTAGTAGGCCGAACCGGTCTTGAGCAGCGCGACCACCTCGGCGCCACCGTTGCGGGTCTTGACGACCAGTTCCTCGATCTGCTCGGCCGGCATCGCGTCGCGCAGCGGCTTGCCGTTGACGGTGCTCTTCGACGGCACCGGGACCATGGTGTCGCCGTGCGAGCCCAGGGTCAGCGTGCGTACCGACGCCACCGGCACGTTCAGCGCCTCGGCGACGAAGTTGCTGAACCGGGCGGTGTCGAGCATGCCGGCCTGGCCGAGCACCCGGTTCTTCGGGAACTGGGTGGCGAGCTGGGCCAGCGCGGTCATCTCGTCCAGCGGGTTGGAGACCACGATGACGACGGCGTTTGGGGCGTACTTGGCGACGTTCTCGGCGACCTGGCGGACGATCTTGGCGTTGGTCTCCAGCAGGTCCATCCGGCTCATGCCGGGCTTGCGCGGCAGACCAGCGGTGATCACGACGACGTCGGAGCCCTCGATGCTCTCGTAGCCCTCACCGTTGGGGCCGGTGGTCACGCCGACGACCTTGGTCTCGAAGCCCTCGATGGCCCGGGACTGGTTGAGGTCGAGCGCGAGGCCCGCGGGCTTGCCCTCCACGATGTCGGTGATCACTACGGTGTCGAAGACGTCGTACTCGGCCAGGCGCTGTGCGGTGGTGGAGCCGTAGAAGCCAGCCCCGACGACAGTGACCTTCTTACCCATGGTCGTCCCACTCCCTGATACCAGTCGGTTTTCCGGACCGTATCAGTCATCCTGGCACCGATCGGGCCAGGGGCGGCGGCCATCGCCGGGATGGGGTGAACGTCACCGCCGTCCTGGTTCGGCGTTGCCGACGTGCGGGTCAGCCGCGCTCGGCGCGCTCCACGACGTTGCTGAGCAGCATGGCCCGGGTCATCGGGCCCACGCCGCCGGGCATGGGGACCAGCGCGCCGGCCGTCTCGGCGACCTCCGGGGCCACGTCGCCGGTGTAGCGGCCCTTGCCGTCCGCGCCGATCACGCGCGTGATGCCGACGTCCACCACCACGGCGCCCGGGTTGATCATGTCGGCGGTGAGCAGACCCGGTACGCCGGCCGCGACGATGACGATGTCGGCGGCGCGGGTGTGCGAGGCGAGGTCCAGGGTGCCGGTGTGGCACAGGGTGACCGTGGCGTTCTCACTGCGTCTGGTGAGCAGCAGGCCGAGCGGTCGGCCCACGGTGTTGCCGCGACCGACCACCGCGACGGTGGCACCGCGCAGCGCCACGTCGTGCCGGCGGAGCAACTCGACGATGCCCCGCGGGGTGCACGGCAGCGGACCGTCGTAGCCGAGCACGAGGCGGCCCAGGTTGACCGGGTGCAGGCCGTCGGCGTCCTTGTCCGGGTCGATCAACTCGAGCACCCGCTGGGTGTCGAGGTGGGCCGGCAGCGGCAGTTGGACGATGTAGCCGTGGCACGCCGGGTCGGCGTTCAGCTCGGCCAGCACGTCGTCGACCTGCTGCTGGGTGGCGTCGGCCGGCAGTTCGCGACGGATCGAGGCGATGCCCACCTCGGCGCAGTCGCGGTGCTTTCCGTTGACGTACGCCTGGCTGCCCGGGTCCGCACCGACCAGGACCGTGCCGAGCCCGGGGATGATGCCGCGTTCCGCGAGTGCCTTGACCCGTATGCGCAGCTCGTCCTTGATCTCCGCTGCGGTTGCCTTGCCGTCCAGAAGCGTCGCCGTCACGACCAGATCGTCTCACGGCCGACACCCGCGGTTCCGACGACCTCGGCCTCGGGTCGTCCACCGCACGGCGAGGTGCCGGCGATCGGGTCAGGTTGGGCGGGCTCCCGTCGAGATGACCGTGTGTGACGTGTTCCTAGTCACTCGCGGTCACAATCTGTGGATTCGATCACGATCGAACCAGACAGGTCGGCAGTCCGCCGACGAAGGCCTGACCTTCACCCCAGAAGCTGTTGCCCCGACCCAGGCAGGCCCAACGAACCCGTCAACCCTCCGGATTTCCGCAGGTTGTCGCCGCTAGAAGCGGTTTCGTCTAGCAGACTCGCTCGCCGCCGACAAGGGAGGCAACCCCGGACCGTTACCCACCCGCAACCGCGTCGTTGTCGAAGGCCCGCCACCGACCTACCGTTACCGCTTGTTGCGCAGCGTAACCCAGCGTCGGGCCTGACTGCGCAGCGTGAGGAGATGAGGAGGCTCAATGCGAGTTCGTAGACTCGCCGCCTGGACCGCCCTCCCGCTCGCGGTGACGCTGGGCCTCGCGGCCTGCGGCAGCGGCGGAGACGGTGGATCCGGTGGCAGCGACAGTTCGGCGGTCAGCATCCAGATCGCCGAGCCGAAGCACCTGGTTCCCACCAACACCACCGAGACGTCCGGGTCGCAGGTGCTCGCCGGCCTGTTCAGCCCGCTCGTCGACTACGACGCCCAGAACAAGCCGTACGAGGTCGCCGCGCAGTCGATCACCTCGACCGACAACAAGGTCTGGACGATCAAGCTCAAGGACGGCTTCACCTTCCACAACGGTGAGAAGGTCACGTCCGAGGACTACATCAACGCGTGGAACTACGGCGCGTACGCCCCGAACGGCCAGGACAGCAACTTCTTCTTCGAGAAGATCGCTGGTTACGCCGACCTGCAGGGCAAGGCGCCGAAGGCCAAGGAGATGTCCGGTCTGAAGAAGGTCGACGACCTCACCTTCACCGCGACGCTCTCCGAGCCGTACATCGACTTCAAGACGACCCTGGGCTACAACGCGTTCTACCCGATGCCGGACGCCGCGTTCTCGGCTCCGGGCGTGCTCAAGGACTCCTACGAGCAGGCGCCGATCGGGCAGGGCCCCTTCAAGATGAAGGGCGCCTGGCAGCACGACAGCAAGATCGACGTCGAGCGCTACGACGCGTACCCGGGCGAGAAGCCCAAGGTCAAGAACATCGAGTTCCGGATCTACCAGCAACTCACCGCGGCCTACGCGGACGTCCTGGCGGACAACCTGGACGTGCTGCCCACGATCCCTACCGAGAGCCTGAGCACCGCGCCGACCGACCTGGGTGACCGGTACAAGACCAGCCCGATGTCGTCGTTCCAGTTCCTGGCGTTCCCGACGTTCGACAAGGACTACAGCAGCCCGGACGTGCGCAAGGCCATCTCGATGGCGATCGACCGTGACGAGATCACCAAGTCGGTCTTCAAGGGCTCGCAGACGCCGGCACGCTCCTTCGTCTCGCCGGTCCTGCCGGGCTACCGGGAGAACACCGCTGGCAAGGGGGGCGAGTTCAACCCGACCGAGGCCAAGAAGCTCTACCAGGCCGCCGGCGGCCCGTCGAAGATCGTCATCTCGTACAACGGCGACGGCGGGCACAAGGACTGGGTCGACGCCACCGTCAACCAGCTCAAGGCCAACCTGGGCGTGGACGCGGTCGGCTCGGCCGAGCCGAAGTTCGCCGACCTGCTGACCAAGGTCGAGAAGAAGACGCCGGTGGGTGCGTTCCGGATGGGTTGGGTCATGGACTACCCGACCATGGAGGACTACCTCGGCCCGCTGTACAGCACGAACGGCTCGTCGAACTACTACGGCTACAGCAACCCGGAGTTCGACAAGCTGGTCAAGGAGGGTTCCGCCGCCAAGACGCAGGACGAGGCGATCGCCAAGTACCAGCAGGCGGAGGACATCCTGGCCAAGGACATGCCGGTGATCCCGCTCCGCTTCGGCGAGAACGTGTTCGGCCACTCGTCCAAGGTCAAGAACGTGGAGATGGACCTGTTCCAGCGGGTCAACCTCGTCAAGATCGAAGCAGCCAGCTGAGCTGACCACGGTGCGGGCCACCCGGGCGACGAAGCCCGGGTGGCCCGGACCGCACCACCGGGGCCGGGCCGCAGCAGCGGACCCGGCGTCGGTGGTGCCGGCTCTCCCCCGGGCCGGACGGCATGTATCAGATATTTCGGGTACGACCAGAGATGCCGTCCTGCGACCCTTTCGCACATTTCCGGAGAGACTGCTAAGCATGTTCCGCTACATCCTGCGGCGCCTACTGCAGATGGTCCTGGCGTTCTTCGGGACCACCCTGATCGTCTACGCGCTGACATTCGCCGGGCAGGGCGACCCGATCCAGGCGCTCGCCGGCGAACGGCCGGTGACGCCCGCGCAACGGGCCTACCTGACCGAGAAGTACCACCTGGACGCCACGGGCGTCGGCGGCTTCTTCTACCGCTACTTCGACTACGTGAAGAACCTGCTCCAGGGCAACCTGGGCGAGTCGCTCACCGGTCGGAACATCGGTGACATCCTCCAGCAGGCCTGGCCGGTCACCGTGCGGCTCGCGCTCATCGCGCTCGCTGTGGCGATCATCTTCGGCGTCACCGCCGGGGTGCTCGCCGGCATCCGTCGGGCCAGCATCTTCGACAACTCGACGCTGGTGCTGACCCTGCTGGTGCTGGGCATCCCGACCATCGTGCTGGCGCCGCTGGCGCAGTACTTCCTGGGCGTCAAGTGGAAGCTCTTCCCACCCACCGCCGGCTCCGACCCGACGTTCTACGCGCTCCTGCTGCCGGGCATCGTGCTCGGCTCGCTGTCGCTGGCCACCGCCCTACGACTCACCCGGGCCTCGGTGGCGGAGAACCTGCGCGCGGACTACGTCCGGACCGCCCGGTCCAAGGGCCTGGTCAAGCGGCGCATCGTCATCGTCCACGTGCTGCGCAACTCGCTGATCCCGGTGGTCACCTTCCTCGGTGTGGAGCTGGGCAACCTGATGAGCGGCGCGATCATCACCGAGGGCGTCTTCAACATCCCCGGCGTGGGCTTCAACCTCTTCCGCGGCATCCGCACGGAGGACGGCCCCCTGGTGGTGGGCATCGTCAGCGTGCTCGTCGTGGTCTACCTGGTCTCGAACCTGGTGGTGGACGTCCTGTACGCCGTACTCGACCCGAGGATCCGCTATGAGTAAGCGCAGCGAGGTGGCGGCATGAGTGACTTTGAGACTGTGGCGGCCACCGAGAACCAGGCCGCGCGACGTGGCCCCTCGGGGGAGCCGGGCGCACCCAACCAGGTCGGCGCCCCACAGAAGCCTCGCAGCCTGGCCGGGGACGCCTGGCGCGACCTGCGCCGCAATCCGATCTTCTGGATCTCGCTGGCGCTGGTCGTCATCTTCACCCTGATGGCGCTCCTCCCCGGGGTGTTCACCGCCAACAGCCCGAACGACTGCCTGCTCTCCCGGCAGCACGCCGGGCCGTCCGGCGGGGCCATCTTCGGGTACGACTTCCAGGGCTGCGACACGTTCTCCCGGGCGGTCTACGGCACCCGCGCGTCGCTGCTGGTCGGCGCGCTCGCCGCGCTCGGCACCGGGATCATCGCGCTGGTGATCGGCATGCTGGCCGGTTACTTCGGCCGCTGGGTCGACGCGGTGCTCTCCCGGGTGATCGACGTGGTGCTCGGCATCCCGCTGCTGCTGGCCGCGATCGTGCTGCTCAAGCGGGTGTCCAGTGACAGCCAGTGGGCTCGGATCGGCGCGGTCGTCTTCGTGCTGGCCCTGCTCGGCTGGACCACCGCCGCCCGGGTGGTCCGGTCCTCGGTGATCACCGCGAAGGAGCAGGACTACGTCGCGGCGGCCCGGATGCTCGGCGCCGGCAACAGCCGGATCATGTGGCGACACATCCTGCCGAACTCGCTGGCCCCGGCCATCGTCGTGCTGACCATCGCGCTCGGCTCGTTCATCGCGGCCGAGGCGACGCTCTCCTTCCTGGGCATCGGCCTGAAGGCACCCACCATCTCGTGGGGCCAGGACATCGACACCGGCCGGATCCACATGCGGGAGGCGGCCACCCCGTTGATCGTCCCGTCGGCCTTCCTGGCGCTGACCGTGCTGGCGTTCATCATGCTCGGCGACGCGATCCGTGACGCCTTCGACCCGAAGCTGCGGTGAGAACATCATGACCCTCAATCCCACTCCCGCCTCCGCCACACCCGAGGGCGGCCACCTGCTGGAGTTGCGGGACCTGCACGTCGAGTTCCGCACCAACGAGGGTGTCGCCCGGGTGATCAACGGCGTGTCGTACCACCTGGACGCCGGCGAGACGCTTGCCGTGCTCGGCGAATCCGGCTCGGGTAAGTCGGTCACCGCCCAGGCGATCATGGGCATCCTGGACACCCCGCCCGCGTTCGTCCGCTCCGGCCAGATCCTCTACCAGGGTCAGGACCTGCTCACCCAGTCCGAGGAGCAGCGCCGGCAGGTACGCGGCAAGGAGATCGCGATGATCTTCCAGGACGCGCTCTCCGCCCTCAACCCGGTCTTCCCGGTCGGTTGGCAGATCGGCGAGACGCTGCGCCAGCGCGCCGGCATGTCCCGAGCCGACGCTCGACGTCGCGCCGTCGAGCTGATGGATCTGGTCAAGATCCCGGGTGCCGCGAAGCGGATCGGCGACTACCCGCACCAGTTCTCCGGCGGTATGCGGCAGCGCGTCATGATCGCCATGGCGTTGGCGCTGGACCCGAAGGTGCTGATCGCCGACGAGCCCACCACGGCACTCGACGTGACAGTGCAGGCCCAGATCATGGACCTGTTGGCCGACCTACGTCGGGAACTCAACATGGCGATGATCCTGATCACCCACGACCTGGGCGTGGTCGCCGGTGTCGCGGACCGGATCGCGGTCATGTACGCCGGCCGGATCGTCGAGCACGCCGACGTCCGCTCGCTCTACAAGGCGCCCGCCCACCCGTACACCAAGGGGTTGTTGGAGTCGATCCCCCGCCTGGACGTCCGCGGCCAGGAGCTGTCGACGATCAAGGGGTTGCCACCGAACCTGATGCGCATCCCGTCCGGCTGCCCGTTCCACCCCCGGTGCCCGTACGTCCAGCAGGTCTGCGTGGACGAGGTGCCGCACGACCTGGTCCTCGGCGACGGCCGGACCAGCGCTTGCCACTTCGCCCAGGAGGTCCGTGATGACAGCGTCGCCCGCTAACCCCACCAAGGTCCGCGGCGAGACCATCCTCTCCGTCGACAATCTGGTGAAGCACTTCCCGATCACTCAGGGCGTGCTGTTCCAGCGGCAGATCGGGGCGGTGAAGGCCGTCGACGGAGTGAGCTTCGAGCTGCGTCGGGGCGAGACGCTCGGCGTGGTCGGCGAGTCCGGCTGCGGCAAGTCCACCCTCGCCCGGCTGCTGATGCGGTTGGAGACGCCCACCTCCGGAGGCGCCACCCTGGAGGGCAAGGACCTGTTCAAGGCTTCCGGGGGCGAGCTGCGCCGGCTGCGCCGCAACATGCAGATGGTGATGCAGGACCCGTACACCTCGCTGAACCCGCGGATGACCGTCGGCGACATCATCGGCGAGCCGTTCGAGATCCACCCGGACGCCGCGCCGAAGGGCAGCAAGGCCAAGCGGGTCCAGGAACTGTTGGACCTGGTCGGGCTCAACCCCGAGCACATCAACAGGTATCCGCACCAGTTCTCCGGCGGTCAGCGTCAGCGCATCGGCATCGCCCGCGCCCTCGCGCTGAAGCCCGAGGTGATCGTCTGCGACGAGCCGGTGTCGGCGCTGGACGTCTCCATCCAGGCCCAGGTGATCAACCTGCTCAAGCAGCTCCAGGGCGAGCTGGGGCTCTCGTACATCTTCATCGCGCACGACCTGTCCGTGGTGCGGCACATCGCCGACCGCGTCGCGGTGATGTACCTCGGCCGGATCGTCGAGATCGGCACCGAGGACGAAATCTACGAGCGGGCCACCCACCCGTACACCCAGGCTCTGCTCTCGGCCGTGCCGGTGCCGGACCCGGAGGCCCGCGACCAGCGCAACATGATCCGGCTCGTCGGCGACGTGCCCAGCCCGGCCGACCCGCCGAGCGGGTGCCACTTCCGGACCCGCTGCTGGAAGGCCCAGGACGTCTGCGCCCTCGAAGACCCGGCAACGGTCCCGAGAGCGGCGGACCCCCACCCGTCCGCCTGCCACTTCGCCGAACTCCGCCCAACCCTCCCGGCCTGACCCCACCCGACCCCTGCCGTTGATCATGAAGTTATTGCCCTGACACGCCGACGTGCAGGGCAATAACTTCATGATCGACGGGGGTCGAGCCCGGGGACCGGGTAGGGGTTAGTGGAAGAAGTGGCGGGTGCCCGTTAGGTACATCGTTACGTTGGCCTTCTTGGCCGCTTCGATGACCTCTTCGTCGCGGATGGAGCCGCCGGGCTGCACGATGGCGCGGACGCCGGCGTCGATGAGGATCTGCGGACCGTCGGCGAACGGGAAGAACGCGTCCGAGGCGGCGACCGAGCCGCGGGCCCGGTCGGCGCCGGCGCGGGTGACCGCGAGCTGGGCCGAGTCGACCCGGTTGACCTGGCCCATGCCGACCCCGACGGTGGCGCCGTCCTTGGCGAGCAGGATCGCGTTGCTCTTCACCGCGCGGACCGCCCGCCAGGCGAACGCCAGGTCCCGCAGCAACTCCTCGTCGGCGGCCTCGCCGGTCGCCAACTGCCAATTGGCCGGGTCGTCGCCGGGGGCGTTCACCCGGTCGGCGACCTGGGCCAACACGCCACCGGTCACCTGCCGCAGCTCCACCAGCGCCGGCTTCCAGGCCGGTGCCCGCAGCAGCCGGATGTTCTTCTTGCCCTGCAACACCTCGACCGCGCCCTCGTCGAAGCCGGGCGCGACCACCACCTCGGTGAAGATCTCGGCGACCTGCCGGGCCAGCTCGACCGAGACCGGCCGGTTGACCGCGATGACGCCGCCGAACGCCGACACCGGGTCGCAGGCGTGCGCCAAGCGGTGCGCCTCGGCGACGTCCGCGCCGACCGCGATGCCGCACGGGTTGGCGTGCTTGATGATCGCCACCGCCGGCTGGTCGGCGAAGTCGTTCGCGGCCCGCCAGGCGGCGTCCGCGTCGACGTAGTTGTTGTACGACATCTCCTTGCCGTGCAGCTGCTCGGCTTGGGCCAGCCCCGCCGGGGCGTCCGGGTCGGTGTAGAGCGCGGCCGGCTGGTGCGGGTTCTCGCCGTAGCGCAGCGCTGTCGACTTGCGCAGCGCCAGCCCCGCGAACTGCGGCCACCAGTCGTCGGCGGGTGCCAGCTCCTGGGCGCACCACTGGGCCACCGCGACGTCGTACTCGGCGATGTCGGCGAACGCCCGGGCGGCCAGCGCGCGGCGCTGGGCCAGGGTGAAGCCACCCTCGTTGAGCGCGCCGATCAGCGCCGGGTAGCCGGCCGGGTCGGTGAGCACGGCGACCGAGGCGTGGTTCTTGGCGGCGGCCCGCACCATGGCCGGGCCACCGATGTCGATCTGCTCCACGCACTCCTCGACGTCGGCGCCGGAGGCGACGGTCGCCTGGAAGGGGTAGAGGTTGGAGACCAGCAGGTCGAACGCCGCCACGCCCAGCTCGTCGAGCTGTGCCACGTGCGTGTCCTTGCGCAGGTCCGCGAGGAGACCCGCGTGCACCTTCGGGTGCAGGGTCTTCACCCGACCGTCGAGCACCTCCGGGAAGCCGGTCACCGTCTCCACCGGCGTCACCGGCACCCCGGCGGCGGCGATGGTGCCCGCCGTGCTGCCGGTGGACACGATCTCCACGCCGGCCGCGTGCAGGGCCTGAGCCAGCTCGACCAGCCCGGTCTTGTCGTAGACGCTGACCAGCGCCCGCCTGATCGGGCGGCGCCCGTCCTGAGTGGGACTCACGGAACCGTGACCTTCCTTCCGGTGATGGTCCAACCTTCGCGGACCAGCCGACCGACCTGCTCGACGAGCTGGCGCCGCTCGGCTTCCTTGATGCGCTCGGTGAGCGTGTCGACGTCGTCGTCGTCCAGCACCGGCACCGCGACCTGCGCGACGATCGGCCCGGTGTCCATGCCGGCGTCGACGAAGAAGAGGGTGGCCCCGGTGAGCTTCACGCCGTAGGCGAGGGCGTCACGCGGGCCGTGGATGCCGGGGAACGCCGGCAGCAGCGTGTTGTGCGTGTTCAGGTAGCGGTCGCCGAAGGCGGCGAGGAAGTGCGGACCGACCAGCTTGAGGAAACCGGCCGAGATGACCAGGTCGGGCTGGTGCTTCGCGACGTGCGCGGTGAGCGCGCGGTCCCAGTCCTCCCGGGTGTCGTGGTCGCGGACCCGCTCGACGAAGGTCGGCACCCCCGCCGCGTCGGCCCGGTCCAGGCCCGCGATGCCGTCGCGGTCCGCGCCGACCGCGACGACCTGTGCGCCGTACGCGGGGTTGGCGGCGGCATCCAGCAGCGACTGGAGGTTGCTCCCGGAGCCGGAGATGAGGACGACGATGCGGGCGACAGGCGCGGGCTCGGTCACCGGGCCACCCTATCGGGCAGGTCAGGGACGCCCTTCGGCTGGGCCGCGCGCCGATCTTCGACAGTGCCGATGTGCGTCGACCCGATACGCTGCCGCTCGCTCGGGCCGAACGACGCGCCGGCCCACACACCGCCCCTGATCCGGCACACGCCCTTTGCTCTGCACCCGCCCAGGCACCACCGACCGACAGCTGAGCGCTCGACAAGAGCAGGTTTGCCTGCTTTGGGAGACATGTCGTCCTGTTGCTGTACTGGGCTTTGGGAAGACTGACCGCGATCATGGATGGAAACAAAGAGCACCAACTGACGGAACAAGTCCAAGGAGCTTCTCGAATGCAGCCCGGTAACCCCGGTCAGGACCCGTACGGCCAGCAGCCCAACCAGGACCCGACCGCTCCCCAGCCGCCGGCCGCCCCGTACGGCCAGCAGCCCACCTCCGGCCAGCCGTACGGCCAGCAGCCGCAGGACCCGTACGCCGCGCCGCAGGCCCCGTACGGTCAGCAGCCCACCTCGGGGCAGCCGTACGGCCAGCAGCCGCACGACCCGTACGCGCAGCAGCAGCCGCCGTACGGCGCCGGCCCGACGTACCCGAACGCCGGGTACCCGCAGGCGCAGGGGCAGAACAACACCCTCGGCCTGGTGTCGATGATCCTCGGTATCGCGTCGATCCCGCTGGTCTGCTGCCTGTACCTGGGCATCCCGGTCGGCATCGCGGGCATCGTGACCGGTTATCTCGCCAAGCAGAAGGTGGCCCAGGGCCAGGCCAACAACGCCGGCCAGGCCAAGGCCGGTCTGATCTGCGGCGCGGTCGGCGTCGGGCTGGGCATCCTGCTGCTCATCCTGAGCGTCGTGGCGCAGGTCAACCTGCCCACCCAGCCCTGACGGGCTCGGATTCGACGGGGCGCTCCGGGTTCGCTCGGGGCGCCCCGCGCTCGTCTACTGCGCGGGCCCGCGGGCCAGTGCCCGGGTGGCGGCGGCGCCGAGGAGCGCGCCGACCGCGATGACACCGGCCGCCACCGCCCCGACCTGCCAACCCACCGGCCCGACCTGAGCCAGCCGACCGGCGCCGAGCGGCCCGCCGGAGACCGCGGCAGCCGCACCGAGCACCACCCCGGCCACCGGCCCGGCCAGCGCCGCCGGCGCCAGCAACCCGGCCCAGCGCTGCGTGGCCCGCTCCGGGCCGGCGAGTCGAGCCACCCGACGGGCGAGCAGCCAGCCGGCCACCATCCCGGCCAGCACCGGCACCGCGAGCAACAGGGCGCCGAAGCCGTCCACCGGGCCGCGCGGCAGGCCAGCGAGCAGCGGCACGGCCGGCAGCGCGCCGACCGACACCTCGCTGGTGCGGACCGCGGTGTCAGTCCCGACCGCGAAGCCCGGCCCGAGCAGGTAACTGGTGGACCAGACCGCCGCGTTCGGCGCGTACGCGACGCTGACCAGGGTGATGCCGGCCTGCCCGGCGACCCCGGTCCGGTACGCCCCGATCATGTCGGCGGCGTCGCCGCCGCCGGTGGCCACCGCCAGGCCGGCCGCGCCCGCGCCCGCGCCGAGCAGCAGCAGCGCGGCCACCAGACCGGTGCGCACGCCGTCGCGCACGGGGCTCGGCAGCCTGGTGACGAGCAGCCGGGTCACGGCGGTGATCCGGACCGCGCCGACCAGCGCGGCGAGCGTGCCGACCACCGCGAACGTGACACCCGCCCGGATCACTGACACGTCCGGCCCGCCGGTGCCGACCAGCACCGCCGCGAGCGCGCCGAGCAGCGCGTACGCGATGCCGACAGCACTCGCGGCGAGCAGTGCCCGGCGCGGCGAGCGGGTGTCGCGAGCGCCGATCGCACGGCTGACGTGCACGCCGGCGCGGGTCAGCCGCCAGAGCGCGAGCACGGTCAGCGCGAGCGGGGCGAGCCCGAGCGGACCGGACTCGGTGTGCAGTGGCACGCCGTGCCCGAGCAGCCAGCCGGCCAGCGCGGTGCGCAGGGTGCCGGTCAGGGTGGTGGAGTCGGCGCCGAGCTGCACCAGGCCGAGCACGATGGCGACGGGCAGGTACGAGGTGAGGGCGGCCCAGCAGGCGGCCACCCCGGCGGCGACGGGCAACGGCGCACGCCCGCGCGGCGACCCGCCCGCGCGGGGCGCGGGCACCCGCCGGGCCGGTGCGGCACGGTCGACCGGCCGGTCGTCGGCGCTCACACCGCCGGGACGGCTGGGACGGTCAGGGGTGACGGGGGACATCCGCTCTACTCTGGCACGTCGCGCGGGCGGTGGCAGTCCGTTAACCCCTCCTAAGGACGGCGAGTTCACCGAACCGGCGTCCTGCCCACCCGGGCCGGTCTAGCCTCGGCCCAGAGGGGGCGCGAGTCGCCGCCACCCGGGACGGGCTCGCCGGTCGCGGTCCGGGCCGGCACGCCGCCCATGACCGCTCGGAGGAAGCCGTGACGACGCCATACCCGCCTCCCCCACCACCACCGGCCCGGGGACGCGACCGAACCACCCTCTGGGGTGTGCTGGGCATCGTGCTGGGGCTGATCTGCTGCGGCATCTTCGGCATCGTCTTCGGTTACCTGTCCATCCGCGACGCCCGACGGTACGGGCAGTCGCCGCTGCTCGGTTACCTCGCCATCGCGTTCGGCGTGATCAACATCATCGGTGGGGCGATCCTGCGCGCGACAGGCAACTACCCGTTCTGGAACAACGACTGACGCGTACGCCGAAGGGGGTCGACCGGTTCCGGTCGACCCCCTTCGTGTTGCCTTGCCTGACCGGCTCAGCTGCCGGACATGATCTCCCGCATCAGCTTCGCGGTCTCGGTCGGCGTCTTGCCAACCTTGACGCCGACGGCTTCCAGCGCCGCCTGCTTCGCCTCGGCGGTGCCGGCCGAGCCGGAGATGATCGCCCCGGCGTGGCCCATGGTCTTGCCGGGAGGGGCGGTGAAGCCGGCGATGTAGCCGACCACCGGCTTGGTGACGTTGGCCTTGATGAACTCGGCGGCCCGCTCCTCGGCGTCGCCACCGATCTCACCGATCATGACGATGGCGTCGGTCTCCGGGTCGGCCTCGAACGCCGCGAGGGCATCGATGTGGGTGGTCCCGATGATCGGGTCACCGCCGATGCCGACGCAGGTGGAAAAGCCGATGTCGCGCAGCTCGTACATCATCTGGTAGGTCAGCGTGCCGCTCTTGCTGACCAGGCCGATCCGGCCGGAGCCGGTGATGTCGGCCGGGATGATGCCGGCGTTGGACGCGCCCGGCGAGGCGATGCCCGGGCAGTTCGGCCCGATGATCCGGGTCCGCTCGCCCTGCGCCACGTTGTACGCCCAGAACGACGCGGTGTCGTGCACCGGGACGCCCTCGGTGATCACCACGGCCAGCGGGATCGCGGCGTCGATCGCCTCGACCACGGCGGCCTTGGTGAACTGCGGCGGCACGAAGATGACGGTGACGTCGGCCCCGGTCTCGGCCATCGCGTCCGCGACGGACGCGAAGACCGGCAGCTCGGTGCCGTCGAAGTCGACCTTCTGACCCGCCTTGCGCGGGTTGACGCCGCCCACCACGTTGGTGCCGGCGGCCAGCATCCGCCGGGTGTGCTTGGAACCCTCGGAACCGGTCATCCCCTGGACGATGACCTTCGAGTCCTTGGTCAGCCAGATAGCCATGATCAGACCCCCGCAGCTGCCAGCTCGGCGGCCCGCTCGGCCGCACCGTCCATGGTGTCCACCCGCTGCACGAGCGGGTTGTTCGCGCTGTCCAGGATCGCCCGGCCAGCCTCGGCGTTGTTGCCGTCGAGACGGACGACGAGCGGCTTGGTGACCTGCTCGCCGCGCTGCTCCAGCAGGGCCAGCGCCTTGATGATGCCGTTGGCGACCTCGTCGCAGGCGGTGATGCCGCCGAAGACGTTGACGAAGACGCTCTTCACGGCCGGGTCGGAGAGCACGATCTCCAGCCCGTTCGCCATCACCGCGGCGCTCGCGCCGCCGCCGATGTCGAGGAAGTTCGCCGGCTTGACGTTGCCGTGCCGCTCACCGGCGTACGCGACCACGTCGAGGGTCGACATGACCAGACCCGCGCCGTTGCCGATGATGCCGACCTCGCCGTCGAGCTTGACGTAGTTGAGGTCCTTGGCCTTGGCGGCCTGCTCCAGCGGGTCCACCGCGGCCTGGTCGACAAGTGCCTCGTGGTCCGGGTGCCGGAACGCGGCGTTCTCGTCCAGGCTGATCTTGGCGTCGAGCAGCAGCATCCGCCCGTCGCCGTTCTTGGCGAGCGGGTTGACCTCGACCAGGGTGGCGTCCTCGGCGACGAACGCCTGCCACAGGCCCACGGCGATCTCGACCACCTGGTCGGCGACCTCGGCCGGGAAGCCGGCGGCGGTCACGATCTCACGGGCCTTGGCCTCGTCCACGCCCTTCACGGCGTCGATCGGGGCCTTCACGACCTTGTCGGGGGTGTCGGCGGCGACCTGCTCGATGTCCATGCCGCCGGCGACGCTGGCGATGCAGAGGAAGGTGCGGTTCGCCCGGTCGAGCAGGTACGAGAAGTAGTACTCCTCGGCCACGTCCGCGGTCACCGTGATCATGACCTTGTGGACGGTGTGACCCTTGATGTCCATGCCGAGGATGTCGGTGGCCCGGGCCACCGCCTCATCCGGGCCCTCGGCCAGCTTGACGCCGCCGGCCTTACCTCGGCCGCCGACCTTTACCTGCGCCTTGACGACCACACGGCCGCCGAGGCGTTCGGCGATCGCGCGGGCCTCTTCCGGGGTAGTGGCGACGCCGCCGGCCAGCACGGGCAAGCCGTGCCGCTCGAACAGGTCCCGCCCCTGGTACTCGTACAGGTCCACGATTGCGCGTCCCGTCCCGTCTCCGCGGCGCGCCGTCGCGCCGCCACCAGCGTTCAAGAAAACAGTTTGACGCCTGTCATCAGTTGAAACAGGCCATTGGCCGCAGCCTAGCGAGGTCGGCACCACCGGCAACCGAGCGGGTGCACGGTGTGCGGTAATGCACAACCGGACATCAGGTGTGGCCGGTTTCCGGCCATGACCCGGGCTGCATCCACCGTCCGGGCGATGTTGTCCGGCTTGCGTAACCCCGCCGTGGGGGCGTCGTTGAGTCAGGTGTCGGAGCGCTGAACAGCGCAAAGACGGGATACGGCCGATGCCCTGTCGGTCGAGGGGTGGCGGCGGGGCATCGTGCATAGAGGGGCCGGACGTGTGAGGGGTGCGTCCGGCCCCTCCCCCGTGCCCAAATCCGTTCGCGCAGCAGATCGGCGCGGCTCAGGAAACCGGCTGGGCCACGTTCTGTCGGACCCACTCGACAATCGCCTGGGTGGTGGCGCCCGGCGTGAAGATCTTCGCGACGCCCAGCTTCTCCAACTCGGGAATGTCGCCGTTCGGAATGATGCCGCCGCCGAACACGACGATGTCGCGGGCGTCCCGCTCACCGAGCAGTTCCAGCACCCGCCGGAAGAGCGTCATGTGCGCGCCGGAGAGAACGGACAGGCCGACCGCGTCGGCGTCCTCCTGGATGGCGGTCTCCACGATCTGCTCGGGGGTCTGGTGCAGGCCGGTGTAGACGACCTCCATCCCGGCGTCCCGCAGGGCACGCGCGACGACCTTCGCGCCCCGGTCGTGGCCGTCCAGACCAGGCTTCGCGACGACGACCCGAATTCGAGAGCTCATCAGCGCACACCTTTCACCGGCTTGACCGCCTTCACCTTAACGAACGGTAACCCGGCGGACCCGGCCCGGGAAATCCGGGCTCTGTCACCGGCCGTTACCCGGCGCGTCCACCCGGCAACCCGCAGGAGTCGGTCCCACACCGTTCCCGGACCACTCCTGGCCGGGGCGGCGACACCCTCCCCGCGCCGTTCGGAGTCAAGCCGGACGACTCCGCCGGAACGGTCACGCTCGGCGACGAACGGGCAGCGACGGGGGCACCGTTCGGCGTCGCGATGCGTGACAATCATGGACGCAAACGGACAGATCGACACGCCAATTTTTCCGTCTAGCTTGTGACTCGCCTGGCGGTTGGCTAACGTGTCCACGGTTGTCATCAGGTCCATGGACGGGTGACGACGCGGTCAGCGGACGCTTCACTGGAGCTTCAGGGACGCCCACCGGCCGCTTCGGAACCCCGACAACGGAGGGTGTGCGTGCGCCAGCGCCTGTCGTCTGAGCCCGATCGATATCGCGGTCGCCGCCGCGTACCCACCCCACCCCGCAGCCGTTACGCCGCTGTCGTCACCACCGCGTTCGTCGGTGCCGGCATCGTGGCCCTCGGCGCGAGCGCCCTACCGGACGCCAAGGACGTCAGCCCGACGGTCCTCGACGAGCTCAAGCAGGCGTCGGTCACCAGCCAGGACGCCGCGGCCCGTGCGGACAACGCCGACCGCGCCTCCCGGGACAGCCGCAGCACGGACAGCGCCGAGCCCGAGGTCTGGCTGCTGCCGCTTCAGGGGTACGACTTCAACTCCCCGTACGGGATGCGCTGGGGCAAGCTGCACACCGGCGTGGACCTGGTCGCCGGCGAGGGCACGCCCTACGTGGCGATCCACGACGGGCTGGTCACCAAGGCCGGTTGGTTCGGCGGGTACGGCAACGCGGTGATCGTCCAGCACGCCGACGGCAGCGAGGCCATCTACGCCCACTCCTCCGCGGTGAGCGTCAAGGAAGGCCAGCAGGTCAAGGCGGGCGACCAGCTCGGCCTCGTGGGTCAGACCGGCCACGCGTACGGCACCCACCTGCACCTGGAGATCCATGTCAAGGGGCAACCGAAGGACCCGGTGCCGTTCCTTCAGGAGCGCGGAGTGGACATCAAGCTGCAAGTCGAGGCAATCTACAGCGAGGTAGCCGGCTCATGACGGTACGTAACGACCGTTGACCGCCCGGATCTGTTGATCCGGGCGGTTTTGCGTGGGGCGGTGGCGGCCGATGTATCCCGGGTCACAGCCGTGACTGTGACGGACGACACCCGCTTACATGATCACTTTTCCGGATGTAGCGCCGCACAACGGGTCATATCCGGGCAGCCGACTGTCGGCTCTCCGCCTGGGGGTTCGGTCCCCGCGCCCGCCTCACCTCGGCCCGACACCAGTATTTCGAGGTCAAGTGCCCCTCGACTGTGAAGGTCCGCCGTGCAGGAAGACAGCCCCGTGCAGAACGAGAACACCCCCGACACCAGCTCAACCGGGCAGCCGCAGCGCGCCGGCCGACGGAACCGCCTCATCGTGCTCGGGGCCGCCGCCCTGGTGGCCCTCGGCCTCGGTGGTGTCGCCGTCGCCACCAGCGGCACCGACCACCCGGCACCCGCCGCCGTCTCCCTCGACGCCCAGTCCCGGGCCGAGGCCGCGAGCCGGGCCGACCGCTCGATCCGCGAGTCGAGCGCACCGGTCACCCCCTCGCTCAGCCCGACCCCCAGCCCGTCGGCGGTCAGCGCCAGCCCCACGAAGACGGCCGTCGCGAAGGCCAAGCCGAAACCGAAGCCGAAGAAGACCACCAAGCCCACGCCCGCCTGGGTCGACCCGATGCCCGGCGCAGCCGTCACGTCCTGCTACGGGCAGCGCTGGGGCACCCTGCACGCCGGTATCGACCTGGCGCTGCCCTCCGGTACGCCGATCCACGCCGCGGCCGCCGGCACCGTCACCCAGGCCGGCGACGCCTCCGACGGGTACGGCAACTCCGTCTTCATCGACCACGGCAACGGGTACCTGACCCACTACGCCCACCAGAGCCGCATCGCGGTCACCGTCGGCCAGGCGGTCAAGGCCGGCCAGGTCATCGGCTACGAGGGTGCCACCGGCGACGCCACCGGCCCGCACCTGCACTTCGAGGTGCACCAGGGCATGTGGAACCAGATCGACCCGGCCCCGTTCATGCGGGCCCGCGGCGTCGACCTGGGCTGCTGATTCACGACCCCCGCGCGGTGTCGGCGGGCACCATCACGGAAAGAGTGGCCTCAGCGGTGCCCGAGGCCACTCTTTCCGCGATCTAGCGCGATCTGGTTCAGAGTTTGTCGACCGGGGCGTGCCGGAGCACCAGCCACATCGTCTGGTCGCCGAAGTCGATCTGCGCGCGGGCACCCGGGCCGTGCCCCTCGACGGCGAGCACCCGCCCCAACCCGTACCGCTGATGGTTGACCCGGTCGCCCGCGGACACCTTCGGCCCCTGCGGCAGCTCACTGGCCGTGGTCAGCCGGCTGGCGTCCACGCCGAGCCGCTGCGCCAGCTGCGCCGCCTTCGGCGTACCCCCGGTGAAGTTGCCACGCACGCCGGGCGCGCGGTCCGCGCGGCCACCGACGCCGCCGCCCCCGCCAGCCCACGAGGTGTACGACCCCTCGGTGCGCTCCCAGTGCACCAACTCGGTCGGCAGCTCCTCCAGGAAGCGCGACGGCGGGTTGTAGGACGGCTGCCCCCAGGCGGAGCGGGTGACCGCCCGGGAGAGGTAGAGCCGCTGTCGGGCACGGGTGATGCCGACGTACGCCAGTCGGCGCTCCTCCTCCAACTCGCGGGTGTCGCCGAGCGAGCGCAGGTGCGGGAAGACGCCGTCCTCCAGCCCGGTCAGGAAGACCACCGGGAATTCCAGCCCCTTGGCGGTGTGCAGGGTCATCAGGGTGACCACGCCCTGGTGGTCGGGGTCGTCGGAGGGGATCTGGTCGGCGTCGGCGACCAGCGCCACCTGCTCCAGGAAGCCGGCCAGGGTGGCCCGCTCCCCCTCCTCGCCCAGCGCCTCGATCCGCTCGGTGTACTCCCGGGCGACGCTGACCAACTCCTGGAGGTTGTCCACCCGGCCGGCGTCCTGCGGGTCGAGGCTCTCCTCCAGCTCGGTGAGGTAACCGGAGCGGGTCAGCAGCGCCTCCAACACCTCCTCCGGGGTGCCGGTCTCGGCCAGCTCGCGGGCACCGTCGAGCAACGCCACGAAGTCGGCGATGCCGTTGGCCGCCCGGCTGGAGATGCCCGGCGCCTCGCGGGCCCGGCGCAGCGCCGCGCCGAAGGAGATCCGGTCGCGGCTGGAGAGCGCCTCGACACACGCCTCGGCGCGGTCGCCGATCCCCCGGCGCGGGGTGTTGAGCACCCGCCGCAGGCTCACCGTGTCGTCGTCGTTGACCACCGAACGCAGGTACGCCAGGGCGTCGCGGACCTCCTTGCGCTCGTAGAAGCGCACCCCGCCGACCACCTTGTAGGGCAGGCCGACGCGGATGAACACCTCCTCGAAGACCCGGGACTGGGCGTTGGTGCGGTAGAAGACCGCGACGTCGCCGGGGCGGGTCTCGTCGGCGTCGACCAGCCGGTCGATCTCCCGGGCCACCCAGTCGGCCTCGGCGTGCTCGGTGTCGGCCACGTAGCCGACGATCTGCTCGCCGGCGCCGGCCTCGCTCCACAGCCGCTTGGGCTTGCGGGAGGTGTTGCGGTCGATCACCGCGTTGGCCGCGTTGAGGATGGTCTGGGTGGAGCGGTAGTTCTGCTCCAGCAGGATCGTCCGCGCGTGGGTGAAGTCCCGTTCGAACTCCAGGATGTTGCGGATCGTCGCGCCCCGGAACGCGTAGATCGACTGGTCGGCGTCGCCGACGACGCACAGCTCGGCGGGCTCCAGCCCGTCGGTGCCGGAGACCAGCTCCTTGATCAGGACGTACTGGGCGTGGTTGGTGTCCTGGTACTCGTCCACCAACACGTGCCGGAACCGCCGGCGGTAGCTCTCCGCGACGTGTGGGTGGGACTGGAGCAGGTGCACCGTGGTCATGATCAGGTCGTCGAAGTCCAGCGCGTGCGCCTCACGCAGCCGGCGCTGGTAGAGCGTGTACGCCTCGGCCAACGCCCGCTCGTTGGGCCCGGTGGCCCGGGCCGCGAACTGCTCCGGGTCGACCAGCTCGTTCTTGAGGTTGGAGACCTGGGCCGCCAGCCCGCGCGCCGGGTAGCGCTTCGGGTCGAGATCCAGCTCGCGGGTCACCAACTGCATCAGCCGGCGGGAGTCGTCCGCGTCGTAGATCGAGAACGTCGACTTGAGGCCGGCGTGCTCGTGCTCGGCACGCAGGATCCGCACGCAGGCCGAGTGGAACGTCGACACCCACATCAGGCGGGCCCGGGGGCCCACCAGCGCGGCGACGCGCTCCTTCATCTCACCGGCGGCCTTGTTGGTGAAGGTGATCGCGATGATCTCACCGGGGTGCACGTCCCGGGCGGCGAGCAGGTAGGCGACCCGGTGCGTGAGCACCCGGGTCTTGCCGGACCCGGCGCCGGCCACGATCAGCAGCGGCGAGCCGGCGTGGCTGACGGCGTCGCGCTGCGGCCCGTTCAGCCCGGCGAGCAGCTGCTGCGGATCGAGGCGCGCGGCGGCCGCCCCGGGTCGGTGCGGGCGGGCCGGCGCGGACTCCGGCGCAGGCGGGGACGCGGGGATGTCGAAGAGAGGATGCATCGCCCGACAAGTCTATGCCGCCGGCCGGACACTGCGCCTCTGGCGCTCAGCAGCTCGTGCCCGACGGCGCGCACCCACCACCCGGTACGCCCACCGGTGCGAAAGGCGCCCTTCGCGACGCGGAATGCTTGCGCACCCGGCAACGACGTGGGCATACTCGACCGCGTGATCGCTGCGCGCTTCTACTTTTACTATGGCACCGGGAGTCCGGCTGCCGTAGGTCGCGCCTGATCGATTCAGACCTGCTAAAGCCCCGGGCTCCTGGAGTCCGGGGCTTTTCCGTCCCAGGTTCCGGGCACCGGGCACCACAGTGCGAGAGGTACCCGATGATGGCAGACGTGATGGAGCAGAGCGGCAGCCCGATCCGACCGGGGCAGCCCGCGGCGCAGGAGCCGGCGGTGGCCACACCGCCGACGGGTGGGGCCGCCGAGCCGGCCGAGCAGCAGACCGGCACCCAGGAGCCGTCCGCCTCCGCGCGGATCGTGCAGATCAGGGAACGGATCGACGAGATCGACCACGCGTTGATCGCGCTCTGGCAGGAGCGGGCCGCGTTGTCCCAGGAGGTCGGGGTGACCCGGATGGCGTCCGGCGGGACCCGCCTGGTGCTCTCCCGGGAACGGGAGATCCTGGAGCGGTTCCGGGTCGCGCTCGGTGCCGACGGCACCCAGTTGGCCCTGCTGCTGCTCCGCGCGGGCCGCGGCCCGCTGTGAGCCGCACCGGCGCGGGTCACCCGGCCCACTGACGCGGCGTGCGCCGCTGTGCGGGCCGCTCCAGGTCGTCGTCGGCGATCCGCAGCGCACAGGCGGTCCCGGACAGACGAAACCGCCTGCCGTCGTCGTGGTGACGGCGGCAGGCGGCCTCGGTGACTCACACCTCGTGGGTGGCGACGATCTCGCGCTTCTCCGCGAAGTGGCAGGCGCTCGGGTGGTCCGAGTCCCGTCGGATCTCCAGCAGCGGGACCTGCTCGGCGCAGACGTCCTGTGCCTTCCAGCAGCGGGTCCGGAACCGGCAGCCCGAGGGCGGGCTGATCGGCGACGGCACGTCACCCGTGAGCCGGATGATCGTCTTGTTGTTCCGCTGGGTCGGGTCCGGCACCGGCACCGCGGACAGCAGAGCCTGGGTGTACGGGTGGGTCGGTCGCTCGTAGATCTCGTCCTCGGTGCCGATCTCGACGATCTTCCCGAGGTACATCACCGCGACCCGGTCCGACAGGTGGCGGACCACCGACAGGTCGTGCGCAATGAAGACGTACGAGAGGCCGAACTCGCCCTGCAACTGCTCCAGCAGGTTCATGACCTGGGCCTGGATGGAGACATCCAGCGCCGACACCGGCTCGTCGCAGACGATGATCTCGGGCCGCAGCGCGAGCGCACGGGCGATGCCGATGCGCTGACGCTGACCGCCGGAGAACTGGTGCGGGTACCGGTTGATGTGCTCCGGGTTGAGCCCGACCAGGTCGAGCAGCTCCCTGACCTTGGCCCGGCGGCTGCCCCTCGGCGCCACCTCCGGGTGGATCTCGAACGGCTCACCGAGCAGGTCGCCGACGGTCATCCGCGGGTTCAGCGAGGTGTACGGGTCCTGCATGACCAGCTGGATCTGCCGGCGCAGGCGTCGCAGCGCCCCACCGGACAGCTTGGAGATGTCCTGGCCCTTGTAGAGCACGCTGCCTTCGGTCGGCTTCTCCAGGTTCATCAGCACCCGGGCGAGCGTCGACTTGCCGCAGCCGGACTCGCCGACCACACCGAGCGTCTCGCCGGCGCGCAGACCGAACGAGACCCCGTCGACCGCCTTGACCTGACCGACGGTCTTCTTGAACACCACACCCTGGGTGACGGGGTAGTGCTTGACCAGGTCCTTGACCTCGAGGATGTTCTCAGACACGGTTCACCAGCTCCTCGGCGAAGTGGCAGGCGCTGGCCCGGGCGGGGCCGACCTGCAGCAGCGGCGGGACCTTCTCCCGGCACACCGGCTGAGCCATCGGGCACCGCGGGTTGAACGGGCAGCCCGGCGGGATGTTCATCAGGTTCGGCGGGAGGCCCTTGATCGTCCGGAGCTGCTGCCCCTTCTCGTCCAGGCGCGGGATCGAGTCGATCAGACCCAGGGTGTACGGGTGCGCCGGCTTGGCGTACAGCTCGTACACGTCCGCTTCCTCGACGATCCGGCCCGCGTACATGACCGCGATCCGGTCCGCGACGTCGGCGACCACACCGAGGTCGTGGGTGATCAGGATCATGCCCATCTGCCGCTCACGCTGAAGCTCGGCCAGCAGGTCCATGATCTGGGCCTGCACGGTCACGTCGAGGGCGGTGGTCGGCTCGTCCGCGATCAGCACCTCCGGGTCGAGCGCCAGCGACATCGCGATCATCGCGCGCTGCCGCATACCGCCGGAGAACTGGTGCGGGTAGTTGTTGAACCGACCCTTGGCGTTCGGGATCTTGACCTGGTCGAGCATGTCGATCGCGCGCTTCTTGGCCTCCGCGCGACCCATGCCCCGCCGGATTCGGAACTGCTCGGCGATCTGGAACCCGACGGTGAAGACGGGGTTCAGCGCGGAGAGCGCGTCCTGGAAGATCATCGCGATGCCCTCGCCGCGGATGCGGCGGCGCTCCTCGTCGGACATGCGGAGCATGTCCTTGCCGTGGAAGCGGACCTGCCCACCGGTGACGAAGCCGGGCGGCGTGTCGAGGATGCCCATGATGGTCTGCGCGGTGACGCTCTTACCGGAGCCGGACTCGCCGAGCACGGCGAGGGTCTCCCCCGCGTCGACGTGGTACGTGACCCCGTTGATGACCTTTGCGACGCCGTCCCGGGTGCGGAACTCCACCCGCAGGTCGTCGACCTCGAGCAGCCGGCCGGAGGGACCTCCGGACCCGCCGGGTCCCGGCGCGGACTGCTCAGACACGAGAATGTCGGACACTGGATATCCCCTAGCGGAGTTTCGGATCGAGGGCCTCGCGGACCGCCTCGCCGAGCATCACGAAGCTCAGCACTGCGGTGACGAGGAACGCGGCGGGGAAGAAGACCAGCCCCGGCGCGACCCGGAGGAAGTCCTTACCGTCGCTGATCATGATGCCCCACGAGACCACCGGCGACTTCAGGCCGACGCCCAGGAACGACAGGGTGGCCTCGGCGCCGATGAACGAGCCGACCATGATCGTGCCGTAGACCAGCAGCGGGGCCAGGCAGTTCGGCAGCAGGTGCTTGAGGATGATCCGACCGGTGCCGGCGCCCAGCGCGCGGGCCGCGACGATGTAGTCGGCCTCTTTGGTGGCGAGCACCGAGGAACGCATGAGTCGCATCACGACCGGCCAGCTCAGCACGATCAGCGAGATGGTCACCAGGCTCATGATCTTGACTTTGCTGTTGCCCGAGCCCGAGCCGTTGAACGTGGTCAGGATGACGATCGCACCGAGCACGAACGGCAGACCGAAGAAGACGTCGGCGATCCGGCTCAGCAGCCCGTCCACCCAGCCACCGCGGTAGCCGGCGATGATGCCCATGGTCCCGCCCACCAGCAGGGTGCCGAGCACGGCGAGCACGGCGACCTGGATGGAGGCGCTGGCGCCGTAGATGACGCGAGCGTAGACGTCACGGCCCTGCAGGTCGTACCCGAACCAGGCGTCCCCGGACGGCTTGCCCAGGCTGCGGGACAACGATCCGTTGACCGCGTCGCCGGGGGCGAACAGGGCCGGGAAGAGCGCCATCAACACGAAGATCACGATCAGCGTGCTCGCGATCCAGAACAACGGCTTGCGCCGGAGGTCCCGCCAGGCGTCACCGAGCAGGCCACGGGGCTTCTCGTTGCTCTGCGGCTGGCCCGCGGTGGCGGGGGTGCCGGAGTCGGTGGGGTGCGCGCCAGGGGTACTGACGATCGATGCGGTGCTTGGGTCACTCATAACGGATCCTCGGGTCCAGGGCGGCGTAGAGCAGGTCAACCAGCAGGTTCATCACGAGATAGACCAGCACCAGGACGACCACGATGCCCACCACGGTGGCGCTTTCCTTGGTCACGATCGCGCGGTACACCGCACGGCCGATTCCGTTGATGCCGAAGATCCCCTCGGTGACGATCGCGCCGCCCATCAGGGCACCGAGGTCGGTGCCGAGCAGGGTGACCACCGGGATGAGCGAGTTGCGCAGCAGGTGCACGCCCACCACTCGGCGCATCGGCAGACCCTTGGCGATCGCGGTGCGCACATAGTCGGCGCGGCGGTTCTCCGCGATGCTGGTTCGTGCCACCCGGGCGATGTAGGCCACTGACGCACTGCCGAGCACGAAGCCCGGCACGATCAGCTCGGACCACCGCATCTCAGAGGAGACGGTCGGCTTGACGAGCCCCCACTGCACGCCCAGCAGCCACTGAAGCACGAAGCCGACGACGAAGACCGGCAGCGCGATCAGGAAGAGCGTGGAGACCAGGACCAGGTTGTCCAGGAAGCCGTTGCGGCGCAGACCGGTCAGCACGCCGGCGCCCAGGCCGATCACGGCCTCGATGGCGAGCGCCACCAGGGCCAGCTTCAGCGTGTTCGGGTACGCCGTGGCGATGATGTCGCCGATATCGCGTTGCGAGAAGGTCTGACCGAAGTCACCCTGGAGCAGGTTCTTCATGTAGTTGCCGTACTGCACGAAGACGTTCTGGTCGAGGTGGTACTTCTCGGTCATGAAGGCGATGTACTGGTCCGGGCAGCGACGCTCGCCGCACTTGCCGGCGAACGGGTCGCCCGGAACGGCCCAGACGAGCCAGTAGATCAGGAACGTCGTACCGATGAAGACGGGCACGAGTTGGAGCAGCCGTCTCAACAGATAACGGCCCATGGGGTGGTCCTCCAGACAGGGGGCGCGTCGGACGGCCGACACGGTGGTGACAACGTGCGAGTGGAGTGTTGTAACACCCAATCGCGGAACGGCCCCGGGTCGGGCTCACCGGATGTGGCGAGCCCGACCCGGGGTCAGACCGTTCGGATCAGAGCTCGACCGAGGTGATGTCGAGTTCGCCGACGTTGTTCAGCTCGAGCTTCTTGATCTTCTCCGAGTGGCCGGACTGCTGACCGTAGAAGTAGATCGGGATGCTCGGGACGTCCTGGTCGACCTTCTCGACGGCCTTGGAGAACGCCTCGTGCGAGGCCTCCAGGCTCGGCGCGCCGCTGGCCTGCTTGGCCAGGGCGTCGACCTCGGGGTTGCTGTACAGGCCGTCGTTCGAGGAGCCACCCGTGACGTACAGCGGGTTGACCCAGTTCTCGACGTCCGGGTAGTCCTGCTGCCAGGCAGCCCGGTACGGGCCCTTCATCTGGTGGGCGTTGATGCCCTGACGGAAGACCGCGAAGGTCGGCACGCCCTCAGCCCGAGCGTTGATGCCGAGGTTGGTCTTGACCTGCTGCGCGACGGCGTCCATCCACTCCTTGTGGCTGGAGTCGGAGTTGTAGTAGAAGACCATCTCACCGGTGAAGCCGCCGGCCTCGGTCAGCAGCTGCTTGGCCGTGGTCGGGTCGAACTTGCAGGCGGTGCAGTTGCCCGGCTTGGCGCCCGGGGTCAGCGGGTTCGCCCAGCTGTCGGCCGGCTTGCGGGTGCCGAAGAAGATCTTGTCCGAGATTTCCTGCCGGTTGATCGACAGCGACACGGCACGACGCAGCTTCGGGTTCTGGAAGCGCTTGTCGTAGGTCGGGAACGCGATCAGTGCGGTCGACGGCGTGACGGTCGAGCGGCCCCGGTCACCGAGGTCGGTCTTCCACTTGTCGCCGGCGAGCGCCGAGGTGGGGACAACCTCCATGAAGTCGAGGTTGTTGGACAGCAGGTCGGCGTAGGCGGCCGTCTCGTCCTGGTACAGCTTGACGTCGACGTCCTTGACCTTCATCTTGTCGCGAAGGTTGTAGTCGTCGAAGCGCGTCAGCTTGATGAGGACGTTGTCCTCCCACGACACGAACTTCACCGGGCCGTTGCCGATCGGCTTCTTGCCGAACTCCTCGGGCTTCTGCGTGAAGAAGGCGTCCGGCAGCGGCATGAAGGCGCTGTAGCCGAGCTTGGTCGGGAAGACCGCGGTCGGCGCCGCCAGGGTGACCTCGAAGGTCTGGTCGTCGATGACCTTCAGGCCGGACAGCTTGTCCGTCGACGGGGTGGGGGCCTTCTGCGGGCCGTCCGCACCATCCGGGTCAGTGGTGTAGGTCTTGTCGAAACCCGCGATGTCGGAGAAGAAGCTGCCGTTCTGCGCGCCGTTCGGCGAGTAGGCAGCCCAGTTCCAGGCGTCGACGAAGTTCTTCGCCTTGACCTCGGTGCCGTCGTGGAACTTGGTGCCGGCCTTGATCTTGATCGTGAAGACCTTGGAGTCCGTGGTGTTGATCGACTCCGCAAGCGCGTTACGCGGGGCCCCACCGTCGTTCGGGTACTCGACCAGGCCGGTGAACAGCCAGTCGATCACCTTGCCGCCGCCGGTCTCCGTGGTGTTCGACGGGACCAGCGGGTTCTCCGGCTGGACGCCGTGGACACTGATCGAGCCGTCCTTGCTGGCGGCGGCGTCGCCGTCACCGTCACCGCTCGAGCAACCGCTCGCGACAAGCGCGGCAGCCGCGCTGAGCGCGATCGCGCTCGTCGCCCGCTTCGAGACTCTCATTCCGAGGGGCCTCCTCTTTCTAACCAGGTTCCGTCGTGGGTTTCACGCACGTTTGGGGGTGACACCGCCCGACCACCCCGGGGCGGGGGTCGCCGGGACCACAGGGAAGTTGGGGACACCCCTGATGTTCCGATCCGCCGGGCTCCCCCGCCAACGAGGCGCGACACGACGCAATCGACACAGCCACGGGCCGCCGAGATTGGCAGAATCGTGGTCGTGGGGCGTACGGAGTGCCACACACCGATGGTGAGGTGCTGCCACTGTGACACCCACTGGCCTCTTCCGTGAAGGTGCCGTTATCAAGCCGTTAGTTGCCCGCCACGTTGCCGATACTTGAAAAATGATCATAAAACGGTCGACGCGGGCGGCACTGACCAGGAAATACGTTGCGCCGCCCGAACGACGGGCCTCAGCCGGTGCGTACGCCCCGGGGTCCAGCCGGGCCCGGTGGGACGTCCGTCACCACTCATGTTTCGACCCGTCCGGATGAGGGCCCCTACGGCTACCCGGACACGATCACCGGCTAGGTGTACGAGGGTGCGCCGGACGTTTCTCTGATCCTCGCCGCTGGCGACACACCGTCACACAAGGCGGCGATCCGCCGCCCAGCGGGAGAGCTCGTAGCGGTTGGACATCTGAAGCTTGCGCAGCACGTTCGACACGTGCGTCTCCACCGTCTTGATGGAGATGAACAGCTCCTTGGCGATCTCCTTGTACGCGTACCCCCGGGCCAGCAGCCGCAGCACCTCCCGCTCACGGTTGGTGAGCTGGTCCAGCTCCGGGTCGGCCACCGGTGCGTCCGGCCGGGCCGCGAAGGCGTCCAGCACGAACCCGGCCAGCCGTGGGCTGAACACCGCGTCCCCGTCGGCCACGCGACGGATCGCGGCAGCCAGCTCGTCCGGGGAGATGGTCTTGGTGACGTACCCGCGGGCGCCGGCACGGATCAGCCCGATCACGTCCTCCGCCGCGTCGGAGACGCTCAACGCGAGGAACTTGACCTGCGGGTGCGTACGCCGCATCGCCTCCAGCACCGCGCGACCACCGCCGTCGGGCATGTGCACGTCGAGCAGCACCACGTCCGGGCCGACGGCGGCGATCCGGGTGACCGCCTCGGCCACCGTGCTCGCCTCGCCCACCACCTCGACGTGGGCGCCCAACTCCGCGCGCACCCCGGCTCGGAACATGGCGTGGTCGTCCACCAGGAACACCCGCAGCCGCTCGGGGCGGGCCTCCGCCGGGTCGAGGTGCTCGGTCGACTGCTCGGCCATGGTCATCTGTTCCTCTCCGCTGCGGACGAGTCCCGGGAGATCGGCAGGATCAACCGGACCTCGGTCCCCTCCCCCGGGCCGGACCGGATTTCGGCCCGTCCGCCGTGCCGCTTCATCCGCCCGATGATCGAGCCGCGTACGCCGTGCCGGTGGTCCTCCACGGTATCCGGATCGAAGCCCTTCCCCCGGTCCCGGACGAAGACACTGACCTGATCCGGCTCCACCTCGGCGTAGAGCGACACGGTCTGCACGCCGGCGTGCCGGGCCGCGTTCACCAACGCCTCCCGCGCCGCCGCGACCAGCGCGCCGACCTTCTCGTCGGTCTCCCGGTCCCCCACCACCACCGTCTCCACGCTGATCGCGAAGGTGTCCTCGACCTCGGCCGCGGCCTGCTCCAGAGCGGCGGCGAAGCGCTCGCTCGGCGACGCGGTCGGCTTGTAGAGCCAGTTGCGCAAAGAACGCTCCTGCCCTCGGGCCAGCCGCTGCACCGTCTTGACGTCACTGGCGTTGCGCTGGATCAGGGCCAACGTGTGCAGCACCTGGTCGTGCACCATGGCGGCCAACTCGGCCCGCTCCTGCTCGCGGATGCGCCCCTCGCGCTCCGAGCGGAGCTGGCTGTACGTCCGCCAGAGCACCGGCGCGGCGACCACGCCGACGCCCGCCAGCCCCACCAGCGCGAAGATCACGCCATTGATCACGGCGTCGAAGTTCTGTGCGGGCGAGTAGACGGCCGCGACGCCGATGATGCCGACCGCGACCAGCACTCCCCCGCCGATGAACCGGAGCACGAAGGCCCGCCGGTCGCTCTCCTCCACGACCGCGCCGAGCCACGGCACCGGCATCGCGTCGCCCCACTGTCGCCGCCGCTCGGGCGCGGACTGGTGCCAGATCACCCCGGCGCCGACCGCGATGATGGCCACCAGCCAACCGGCGGTGCCCGCCGCGCCGACCGAGTCGAAAACCATCACCTGGATCAACAGGACACCGAGCCCGATCCCCACGAACGGCAGGAGTTGGGCGACATCCCGCCGGGGCGGCACCGCGGTGTCACCGGGGCGCAGCGGCACCACCGCCCAGAAGGCCGCGTAGAGCAGCAGGCCGAGCCCGCTCAGCCCGAGCAGGACCATGAACGCGACGCGCACCCGCAGCACCGAGATGCCGAGATGGTCGGCGATACCGGCGGCGACGCCGGCGGCCATCCGGTGCTCCGGGGCGCGGTAGAGGCGCGGGGGCGAGGTCACGGTGCTGATCGGGGGCTCCCTGGTCACGGTGGCGGACAGGTCGAGGTCGGTGACTCGATCGTCACACGCTGCGGCGTCCACGACCACGGGGACGCCCCCGACATTCCGGCCGCCGGATCTCAGGGTGGGGTCAGGGTCGGGTCCTGAGGTCGTTCGGGTGGACCGGGCAGCAGGATCGAAGCATGACCGAGGAAGCTGCCCCGCCGCCCCGACCGGGGTCGGCACAGTCGGGCGGTTCAGCACCGCCGCCGCCCGCCACCACGCCCACCGAACGGCCCGAGCCCAGCACGTTCGGTCCGCACGCTGGCACCGACGCGACCGCCGACACCACGCCCGGCGATCCGGCCGACGCCTACGCGCCGCCCACGGCAGGCTACGGCCCAGGCCCGGGGTTCGCGGCGGGCACCGGCTACGGGCCGGGTGGTCCCGGTCCGTCCACGCCGCCACCGCCGCTGGGCGGCACCGGCTTCACCTCACGGTACGGGCTGGTCCGACCACGCGAGGGGCGGTATCTGGCCGGCGTCTGCGCGGCGATCGGACGCGCCACCAACACCGATCCGGTGCTCTGGCGGGTGCTGCTCGCGGTGCTCGGCTTCTTCGGGGGCATCGGCATCCTGGTGTACGTCGCCGCCTGGCTGATCATCCCGAACGAGGGCGACACCGCGTCCCCGGTCGAGTCCATGCTCGGACGCGGTCGCTCCAGCATGTCCCCGGTGACGGTGATCGTCCTGGGCATCCTGGTCGCGGCCAGCTTCGCGTACATCGTCACCGACGCCTTCCGCGCGGTGCTGCTCGGCGCGGCCATCCTGGTCGCCGGCGCGCTCCTGCTCAACCGGGACGGCCGCAACCCACGTCCCGGTACCCCGGGCGGTCCGCCGCCCGCCGCACCGCCCGGCAACCCGGCCGGTCCGGTCGTGCCGCCGGTGACCTGGCCGTACGGCGCGGCGCCGTCGACCGGCCCGGCGGTGACTCCGCCGATGTTCAGCACCGATCCCGGGTACGCCACCGCGACGACGGGGGCAGCGTCCACCGTCACCATCCCGGCGTACGACGCGTCGCCGACCAGCTCGACGCAGCCGGTGTCCGGGATGGGCCCGGTGTCCGGGCACCCGGCCGGCACGACGGCCGCCCAAACCGGCTGGCCGAGCGCCGCGATGCCGAGCGCCGGCTGGCCGTCGGCACCGGTGAGCAGCACGCCCGCTGCCCCGGCCGGCTATCCGACCGCCCCGCCGCCCTCCGGTTACCGGGCCCCGTTCGCGCCGCACGGCCCGTACGCGTCCCCACCCCCGGCCGCGCCCGCCCCGCCCAAGCCACCGAAGCCGCCGAAGCGCCCCAAGGAGCGGTCGCCGCTCGGCGCGGTGACCTTCTCGCTGATCTTCCTGGTGCTCGGTCTGGTCGCCCTGCTCGACCTGCTGGACGTCTTCGCCATCAGCGCCTCGGCGTACTTCGCGGCCGCGCTGACCACGATCGCGCTGGGGCTGCTGGTCGGCACGTGGTTCGGGCGGGCCCGCTGGCTCATCGCGCTCGGTCTGGTGACCGCGGCGGCGCTGGGCACGGCGACCGTCGCCGAGTCCTACGACCGGATTCGGGGTGTCGACGGCGCGGTGACCTGGGCGCCCACCGACTACCGCGACCTGGCCGACCGGTACGAGAACAGCTTCGGTGACGCCGTGCTCGACCTGCGCGGGATCGACTTCGCGAAACGGGACAGCCAGGTGACCGTGGCCGTCAACTTCGGCCAGGCGACAGTTGTCGTGCCGCCGAACGTGGACGTCACCACCGTGGCCGACGTCAACGCCGGTGACGCCACCATCTTCGGCAACCGCTCCGGCGGGCTGGACGGTCGCCTGCGCGAATCCACCGACGTCGGCGCGGACGGGCCCGGCGGCGGGACCCTGCGCCTCTACATCCACGTCAATGCCGGCAACCTGGAGGTGACCCGGTGAAGGCTCACCGCACGGATCTGGTGTCGTTCGCGTTCGGGCTCGTGTTCCTGGCGCTGTCCGCCTGGTGGCTGCTCGCCCAACTGCTCGGGCTCGCGCTGCCGCCGGTCGGCTGGTTCCTGGCCGGCGCACTCATCCTGATCGGGGTCTTCGGGCTGGTCGGCGCACTACGCTCCAGTCGGCCGAGCCAACCGGAGCCGACCGTCGAGGCCGGTACCGCCGGTGCCGCCGAGGCCGTCGCGCCGGTCTCCGGCACGTCCGTCTCCGACGCACCCGTCTCCGGTACGCCCGTGCCGGTCTCCGGTGCCGCCACGTCGACCTCCGGCGCGGCCCTGCCGGTCTGGGAAGCCGAACGGTCCACCTGGGACGCTCCCGCCGCGGACCCGACGCTCACCGCGGACCGGACGCTCTCCTCGGACCCGACGCTGCAGACGCCGACCACCGAGGTGCGGGGGGAGGATGCGCCGGCCACCGACGTGATCCACCCGGCCTGGCTGGCACATCCGCCGTCGGAGCCGCCGACCGAGCCCGTCCCCGGCCAACCCGGCAACGCAGACGAGGAGCCCACCATCGGGACCCTCGCCCGCCCGACGCCGTTCGAGGAGGACGAGCCGACCCGGTCCAACCAACCGGTCGAGGCCACCGGCGACCAGCCGGGCGACGAGCGGGAGGGTCCGCGCAGGGACGCCTGACCTCGGGCACCTGGCCGCGTCGGTCCACCGCATCCCCACGGCGGTGCGGCCGGCGCGGACGGACGCATATGCTGGCCGGTGGAGATCTCGCCTCCGCCGGCCGGCCCGTCCCGCCCATGGCGGTCCCGCCGCGATTCCCGTCTCTACCCCCGTCAGGAGCCCGCCCGACATGACCCAGTCCCCCGCCGTGCGTACCACCGGCCGGTCCGGTCCGGTCCGCATCGGCGAGCGAGCCGCCCGTACCCTCGTCGCCGAGCTGGCCCGGATCAACGACGCCAAGGCCGCCCTGCTGGTCGGGGTGAACCCGGACTCCGCGGTGCTGGCCGCGGCGGTCGAGGCGCTGCTCCCCGGTGACCGACTCACCGTGGTGCCGGCCGAGCCGTTCGGTGCCGCGGCGCTCCGCGAGCACGTCACCGCCCAGGGCCGCTGGGTCGCCGACCGGGTGAGCGTCGTCGACACGCTGGCCGAAGCCGAGGCCGCCGGGGTCGTCATCGCCGGCGAGGTGTTCACCGGCACCGCCGAGGAGACCCGCAGCGGCATCGAGGGGTTGGCCAAGTACCTGACCGACGGGGCGGTGCTGAGCGCGGCGACCGTCGCCACGCCCGGCCGGACCGAGGGCGCCGCCGCCGAGTTGGCCCGACAGGACGCCCTCTACGGCGTCGGTGCCGACCTGGTGCTGCGCAACTCCCCACCGGTGCGGGTCTACCGACTGAGGTTCACTCCGGCCAGCCCGGCCACGGCCGACAGCCTGGCCCCCGCGTACCGGCCGTCGAGTGTGCCGGTGACCCGGGGCATGCACATCGACTCCAACGGCGTGGCGGCGGCAGGCATCGCACTGGGCCTCGCGGCGCTGACCCGGGTGGCGCGCCCGTCGTCCAAGCTATGGCTGCTGCCGGCCCTCGCCGCCGGGCCGGTCGCCGCGTTCTTCCGGGATCCCGAGCGGGACGTGCCGGAGGACCCGAGCGCCGTGGTCGCCAGCGCGGACGGCAAGGTCCTGTCGGTGCAGCGGCTGCACGACGAGCGCTTCGGCGACGGCGAGTGGCTACGGATCGCCGTGTTCCTGTCGGTGCTGGACGTACACGTCAACCGCGCCCCGGTCGCCGGCAAGGTGGTGGACTACTTCGTCGCCGACGGCGGCTTCGTCAACGCGATGAAGCCGGACGCCGAGCACAACGTCGCCGCGTACACCGTGCTGGACACCGCTCGCGGCACGGTGGTGGTCGCGCAGCGGACCGGGCTGATCGCCCGCCGGATCGTGCAGCGCGCGCCGATCGGCGCGCTGCTGGCCAAGGGCGAGCGCTTCGGGCTGATCCGGTTCGGCTCCCGGACCGACGTCTACCTGCCCGCCGAGGCCGCGGACCCGCTGGTCGGGCCGGGCGACAAGGTGGTCGGTGGGTCCACGGTCATCGCCCGCTGGCGCTGACCCGCGAACGCAGAACGGGGCGCCGCTGTCCGCGGCGCCCCGTTCCGTATTGCTCAGATCAGGCGGTACGACGCTGCCGCAGCCAGAGAACCGGCCCGCTGACCAGGTAGCCCACCACGATCAGGGCGAACGTGAGCCGGATGTCGACGAGCGCGCCGATCACCGGAGCCAACCAGAGCCACGGCGGCAGCTTCACCAGACGGGCGAGCTTGGCGTACGGGAAGCTCGACACCATCGCGAAGGCCAGCAACGCCACCCCGGCGACCAGCACGGCGCCGGGCACCGGCAGGCCGATCGCCACGGTCACGGCGAGCACGGCGGCCGCCATGGTGGTGGGCACGCCGCAGAAGAACCGGCCGTCCTTCGGCGACACGTTGAAGCGGGCCAGCCGGATCGCGGCACATGCCGCGACCAGCGCGCACGCCACCGCCGCCGCGGCCGTGGAGACGGAGCCGGCGAGCGAGGCGTAGACCACGACCGGGGCGGCGAGGCCGAACGAGCACATGTCGGCCAGTGAGTCCATCTGTGCGCCGAACGGGCTGGCCACACCGAGCCGCCGGGCCAGCGCGCCGTCCAGACCGTCGAAGCCGACGCAGGCGATCAGGCAGAGCGCCGCGATGCGCACCTCGCCCTGCATGGCCAGGAAGATGGCCAGCATGCCGAGCATCAGGCTGGCCAGCGTGCAGGCATTCACCAGGCCGAACTTCATCCGGCGCGCCATGGTGCGCTCGCCGGGGAGCAGCGGGATCGTCCCGACCTCATCGGCCTGCATCATCGGCGGCATGGCCGGGCTGACCGGCATGACCGCTTCGACGCCCGCCCGGTCCAGGCCCAGTGTCGGGTCCACACCCAGTGTCGGCCGGCTCAGCCGGTCGAGGCCGTAGCGACGACGCTGCCGGTCGGCGTACCGGTGCTCGGTCGGGGCCAGGTCACCCGGATGCAGGTCGCCGTCGCGGCGACCCACCCGGACCAACAGCACCTGGCGGGCGAACGTGCTGCTGCGGCGCAACCGGCCCGCCCAGCGACGCCCTGCGGGGCGCGGACTGTCAGTAGTACGACGCCGGCGCCATGGGGCTCTCGGCACGTTTCCTCCATCACCGGATCTGCTGGCCGCCAAGTGGCGGGTGTCCGGCTGTCTCGTGCCGGACCTTGCATGGCCCGGCAGCCGTTTTGCGGAGTACACCATCGCATAGGGGAACATGGCTTGGCGATAGCTGCCGGCGGTACTTGTATCTGGCTTAAACCGCTCGAACCGCTCGCTTGTTCCCATCCCGGGCTTCATCGCCCGTTTCCTCCATCATTCCCGCCTTTGACTGTACCGGAGGGTCACCATCTCGGCTCACCGAGCGGCGTGCTATCGGCCACTCTGTCCGATTGCCACGGCAGCGATGTCGCTCAACGGCAGGTCAGCCGCCTCGGCCCGGGTGAACCAACCCGCCCGCGCCGTCGACCCGCCGGCGGACTCGGTGACCACCGCGTCAGTAGGTACGTCCACCAGCACCCGATAGATCACCCGTACGCCATGCCAGTCCAGAGGCCGGCCCTCCGGGCCCAGTGCGGCAGGATTGTGCAGGTTGTTGACCCCGAGAAGCTCCACGACCCGACCCACCTGCCCACCCTCCTCGACCAACTCCCGCAGCAACCCGGTGGCCGGCTGCTCACCGTGATCGGTGCCACCACCGGGCAGATGCCACAGACCGGCCCCCGGATAGCCCTCCGCGATCTGCGTGAGCAGGATCCGCCCAGCGGGATCGGTGACCAGCCCGTACGCCCCGAAGCGCAGCCGACGATCAGGATGCGTCGGGGGGAACGGGTCCCGCGACCGGCGCGCCCCGGGCGGCAGTGGGGTGACCGGCAGGCCGAGCGCCTCGGCGGTGAACGGGGTCAGCGGCAACTGCGCCACCTCCGCCAGCGGAAGCCAGCAAGCCTGATCAACCAGAGCAGCCGCGACGCCCCGCAACCCGCCCTCGGCCCGCGCGGCGTGGGTCACGCCCTCGGGCCGCGCGGCGCGGGGCATGCCCTCGGCCCGCGCTCCGTGGGGCACACCCTCGGGCTGTGCGCCGGGGGGCGGGTCGAGTTCGAACAACAGCCGGTCGGTGTGCAGGGCGATCTTGTCCTCCGGGAAGGTGGCGACATCGGCAACCACAGCGAGTAGCCGGGTCACCGTCACCGTCAGCCCGGCCTGGTCGGCAACCTCGCGGACCACGGCGTGCTTCGGGTCCTCAGCATGCCCAACGGCACCGCCCGGCAACCTCCAGAGCTCGGGAAACTCACCCTCCACCCCGTCCCGAACCACCAGGACCCGGCCCGCATCCCAGACAAGCCCATAGGCCCCGACCCGCCGCGTCAATTGCACCCCTGCCACCCCCGGCTTCGCACCCCAGACCCGTTGATCATGAAGTTATCGCCATCCATCCCGCCCCTGACAATAACTTCATGATCAACGCGAGGCGGTGCGCGGACAGACTTGTAGAGCTGGCGAGCCGAGCACGGCTCGCGGCCCAGGGAGTACCCACAGTGATCGACTCGGGTTCACGGAAGGCGCGGCGTCCAAGCGAGGTGGAAAGCGCGACTTCCGTGAAGCCGAGTGGATCACCGGCTGGCTAGGGTGGGGCCAACGATTGGCCGCCCGTAACGCCCGTGCGAATGCGCCTGCGCGGCGTCCCGAGCCCAAGATCGCGCAACATCCGGGATGTAGTGGCATCGGCGCGTCGGTGAGGCCACTACATCATGGTTCGAGCACGATCTTGACACGAGCCGCAGGCCGCGAGGGCGGCTGACAGGTCATGCCGGACGTGGGCGCGGCCGGCGGCGCGGCGTACCGCCGGCGGCCCATCGCGGAGACCGGGCGGGGTCAGGTGAGTTGGGCCGCTTGGACTGCTTCGGCGGTCACCTCGGTGAGGCGGTCGGTGGGGAGGGCGCCCAACTCCTCGCGGCCGAACCAGCGGGCCTCGCAGGTGGAGCCGCCCACGTCGGCCACGGTCAGCGGGTTGGGCTGGTCGACGACGACCCGGTAGAAGGCGCGTACGCCGTGCCAGTCGATCGGGTAGCCCTCGGGGCCGAGCGAGGCGGCGTCGCGGTGGCTGGCGACTCCGAGTAGTTCGACGAGGCGGCCGGCCTGGCCGGTCTCCTCGATCAGCTCTCGGATGAGTGCCGCGCCGGGCTGCTCGCCGTAGTCGGTGCCGCCCCCGGGAAGGTGCCAGCAGCCGGCGCCGGGGTAGCCGTCGGAGATGCGGGTGAGCAGCACTCGGCCGTCGGGGTCGGTGCAGACCGCGTACGCGGCGAAGCGCTGGGCCCGGTGCAGCCCGTCGGGGCCGGGCACGGCGTAGAAGGAGGGGAACTCGGGTGCCTCGTCGGGCACCACGTCGGCCGAGGAAGCGGGCAGCCCGAGGGCGCGTGCGGTGAACGAGCGCAGCGGCAGCTCGCGCGCCTCGTCGAGGGTGTACCACCGGGCCAGGTCGGTGGGGCGTTCGCCGACCCGGTCGGCGAGGGTGCCGCCGCGTACGGCGACCCGGTAGATCAGCCGGTCGGTGTGGATGGTGATGCCCCGGTCCGGGAGTGCCCGCATGTCGGCGAGCACGTCGGCCAGGCCGGTGACGGCGACCGAGAGGCCGGTTTCGGCTGCGGTCTCGCGAACGACCGTGTGGTTCGGGTCCTCGCCGTGGTCGACGGCCCCGCCGGGCAGCGACCACGCCCCGGGGGTGCCGGAATGCTCCGATGCGCGGACCAGCAAGACTCGGCCGCTTGAATCAGCACAAACTGCGTATGCCGCGATCCTGCGGAGCGGCTTGAGCAAGGTGGTCACGGAAGCAAATTCTCCCCGGGCCGGGTTACCGGAACGGAAAAGAGTCGGATTCCTGACTGTCTGATCCCGATCAGGGATTGGTCAGGGTAAGGATCCGGGCGGTCACCGAGGGCGGGCCGGGCGCCAGCGCGGACGGTAGGGGTATGACATCGACCACCGCTCCCCGCGCCCCGTACAAGCAGCTTCGGCGACCCACCACCGACCGCATGGTCGCGGGGGTCGCCAGCGGCGTCGGCCGCTACTTCGCCGTCGATCCCACCCTGGTCCGGGTGATCTTCGCGGTCACCGGCCTGCTCACCGGCGGGCTCGCGTTGTTCGCGTACCCGATCATGTGGTTCCTGATGCCGGAGGAGCCCACCGGCGCGCCGGTCTGGCCGCACGCCGCGGGCGTCGCGCCGCAGCACGGCCCGCCGCCCACCGCCGGGCCCGCGCCCGGCGGGCCACCGCAGGGGTACGCCCCGACGCCGTCCTACCCGCCGACGACCCCGTCCAGCACGCCGCCGGCCGCCTGAGCGGCGCTCACTCCCACTCGATGGTGCCCGGCGGCTTGCTGGTGACGTCCAGGACCACCCGGTTGACCTCGGCGACCTCGTTGGTGATCCGGGTGGAGATCCGGGCCACCAACTCGTAGGGCAGCCGGGACCAGTCGGCGGTCATCGCGTCCTCGCTGGAGACCGGGCGCAGCACCACGGGGTGCCCGTAGCTGCGCCCGTCTCCCTGCACTCCGACGCTGCGCACGTCGGCGAGCAGCACCACCGGGAACTGCCAGACACCCCGGTCGAGGCCGGCGGCGGTCAGCTCCTCGCGGGCGATCAGGTCGGCCTGGCGGAGCAGGTCGAGGCGCTCCTGGTCGACCGCGCCGATGATCCGGATGGCCAGGCCGGGGCCGGGGAACGGGTGCCGCCAGACCATCGCCTCGGGCAGGCCCAGCTGGAGGCCGAGCGCCCGGACCTCGTCCTTGAACAGGGTGCGCAGCGGCTCGACCAGTGCGAACTTCAGGTCCTCCGGGAGACCGCCGACGTTGTGGTGGCTCTTGATGTTGGCGGTGCCGGTGCCGCCGCCGGACTCCACCACGTCGGGGTAGAGGGTGCCCTGGACGAGGAACTCGACGTCGCCGTGGGCGGCGATCTCGCGGGCCGCCGCCTCGAAGACCCGGATGAACTCCCGACCAATGATCTTGCGCTTCTGCTCCGGGTCGATCACCCCGGCGAGCGCGCCGAGGAACCGGTCGGTGGCGTCGACCACCTTCAGCTTGATGCCGGTGGCGGCGACGTAGTCCTTCTCCACCTGCTCGGCCTCGCCGGCGCGCAGCAAACCGTGATCGACGAAGACGCAGGTGAGCTGGTCACCGACCGCCTTGTGCACCAGCGCCGCCGCGACGGCGGAGTCCACCCCGCCGGAGAGGCCGCAGATGACCTCCTTGTCGCCGACCTGGGCGCGGATCCGCGCAACCTGCTCGTCGATGATGTTCTCGGGCGTCCAGGTCGGCTCGATGCCGGCGATGTCGTAGAGGAAGCGGGTCAGCATCTCCTGACCGTGCGCGGTGTGCCCGACCTCCGGGTGGAACTGCACGCCGGCCCGACGCCCGGCCAGGTCCTCGAATGCGGCGACCGGCGCGCCCGCCGACTCGGCGGTCACCGTGAAGCCCTCGGGCGCCTCGGTGACGCAGTCGCCGTGGCTCATCCAGACCGGCAGGTCCGCCGGCAGGTCACGCAGCAGCACACCGGGGTCGAGGAGGCGGGGGCGCAGCGGGGTGCCGCCGTACTCCCGGTTGCCGGTCCGGGTGACCGTGCCGCCGAGCGCCTGGGCCATCGCCTGGAAGCCGTAGCAGATGCCGAAGACCGGCACGTCGGCGTTGAACACGCCCGCGTCGATCTGCGGCGCGTCGGGGGCGTAGACGCTGGCCGGGCCACCGGAGAGGATGATCGCGGCGGGGTTCTTCGCCAGCATCTCGGCGATCGGCATCGAGTGCGGCACGATCTCGGAGTAGACCTTCGCCTCACGGACCCGGCGGGCGATGAGCTGGGCGTACTGGGCTCCGAAGTCCACCACGAGGACGGGGCGAGGCAGGCTCATGTGCACGAAGCCTACCGACAGTCACGGCCGCTCCCGGCACCGGCTCGCCGTGGAGGCCGGCGGCGTTCAGGAACGCAGCGCGCCCGGGGCGTCCGCCGGGACGGCCGGGTCCCGCGGGGGTACGGGTGCGAGGCGGCGGTACGGCGAGCCGAGCGCCGGGCGGGGGTCCGGCTCGCCCCGGTTGGGCCAGTAGGACATCGCCCGTTCCGCCTGCGCGGTGATCGTCAGGGAGGGGTTCACGCCCAGGTTGGCCGAGACCGCGGCGCCGTCGACCACGTGCAGCCCGACGTGCCCGTACACCCGGTGCCAGGGGTCGATCACCCCGTCGGCCGGGGTGGCCCCGATGACCGCCCCGCCGAGGATGTGCGCGGTCATCGGGATGTCGAAGGGTTCGGTGAGTGACCCGCCGGGGGTGCCACCGATCTCGTCGGCGAGCATCCGGGCCGCGGTGTTGCCGGCCGGGATCCAGGTCGGGCTGGGCGTGCCGTGGCCCGGGCCGGTGACCAACCTGCGGCCGAGCGGGCCACGCCGCCACCGGGTGGTCAGCGAGTTGTCCACCGACTGCATGACCAGGGCGATCACCGTCCGTTCCGACCAGCCGCGTACCGACAGCATCCGCGCGGCCAACCGGGGCTGCCGCACGATGCTGCCCAGCCAGCGGCGTACCCGGTGCGGGCCGCCGTCGACAAGCAGCGACTGGAGCAGCCCCATCGCGTTGGAGCCCCGCCCGTAGCGGACCGGCTCGATGTGTGTCTGCGGGTCGGGGTGGAACGAACTGGTGATGGCCACCCCCTCGGTGTAGTCCAACCGCTCGGACCGGGCCCGTTGGCGGGGCACCGAGGCGCCGAGGATGGCCTCCGAGTTGGTCCGGGTCAGCTCGCCGAGGCGGGGCGAGAGACCGGGTAGCGCCCCGTCGGCCCGCATCGCGTGCAGCAGCCGCTGGGTGCCGAGCGCCCCGGCGGCGAAGACCACCTGGTCGGCGTGGATGACCTGCCGGCACTTGCGCAGCCAGGCGCCGGTGCGTTCGGTGTGCACCTCGTACCCGCCGCCGTCGGCGGGCCGGACCGCGGTCACCGTGGTCAACTGACGGACCGTGACCCCGAGCCGTTCCGCGAGCCAGAGGTAGTTCTTGACCAGCGTGTTCTTCGCCCCGTGTCGGCAGCCCGTCATGCACGAGCCGCAGTGCAGGCAGCCGGTGCGTTCCGGGCCGGCGCCGCCGAAGTACGGGTCGGCGACCCGCTGGCCGGGCCGGCCGATGTGCACGCCCACCGGCGTGGCGTGGAAGGTGTGCCCCACCCCCATCCGCTCGGCCACCGCGCGCATGGCCCGGTCCGCGCCGGTGTGCACGGGGTACGTGGTGACGCCGAGCATCCGTTTCGCCTGGTCGTAGTGGTGGGCCAACTCGTCGCGCCAGTCGGTGATGTCCCGCCACTGTGGGTCGTCGTAGAAGGCCGGCAGCGGTTCGTAGAGGGTGTTCGCGTACACCAGTGAACCGCCGCCCACCCCGGCGCCGGAGAGCACCAGCACCCCGCCGCCGGACCGTCGGTCGGCCGGGCGGAGCAGGGTGAGTCGTTGGATGCCGTAGCAGCCCAGCTTCGGTGCCCAGAGGAACCGGCGGACCCGCCAGGACGTCTGCGGGAACTCGTCGTCGGCGAAGCGGCGGCCGGCCTCCAGCACCGCGACCGAGTAACCCTTCTCGGCCAGTCGGAGCGCGGTGACGCTGCCACCGAAGCCGGACCCGATGACGACCACGTCGTACCGCATGAACGCATCATTACTCGCGAGTAGCGCTCGCGCCAGCGGCACTTTTCGCGCGATCATGCTCCGGCCGACCGACCCGGCGCCTCCCGGCCGCAACCGGGAGCACCCGTCGGAGCGTTGTTCACCAGACGGGTGGAAGGAATCCAAGATGGTTCTCGGGTCGATGGCGCCGCGCCGACGGTGGCTGCTGCTGGGGCTGGCGGCCCTCGCCGTCGTCGCGCTGGTCGCGGCCGGCACGGTGGTGATCACCCGGCTGACCGGCGACAACAAGCCGGGCGGCGCGCCGGTGGCCGGGTCACCCACCCCGTCACCGGTCGCCACGCCGACCCCGAGCCCCAGCGGTCCGCCGCCGGGCGCGGACATCACCGGCCCGCTCAACCTGCTGCTGGTCGGAGTGGACACCCGGGTCAGCGTGCCCGGCTGGGAGCCGCACGGTGACGCCGTGCTGGTGCTGCACGTACCCAAGGGGTTGGGTCGGGCGTACCTCTTCTCGCTCCCCCGCGACCTCCTGGTGGACATCCCGGCGTTCCCGAAGGCCGGCTACAAGGGCGGCAAGACCAAGCTCACGCACGCCATGAGCTTCGGCAGCCGGGTGCCGGGCAAACCCAAACAACCCAGCACGGCCCAGGGGTACGAGCTGCTGCGCAGCACGGTCAGCGGTTACACCGGGCTACGCATCGACGCGGGCGCGGTGCTCACCTTCAACGGGTTCGACCGGCTGGTGAACGCCCTGGGAGGGGTGGACATCTACGTCGACCAGCGGGTCGAGTCGCTGCACCGCCGACCGGACGGCAAGTACCGGGAGAGCGCGCCGGGCGGGTACAAGGGGCCGCAGCAGGTCTACGAGAAGGGCGACCGGCACCTCAACGGCTGGCAGGCGCTGGACTACGCGCGGCAGCGCTACATCACCGGCGGTGACTACGCGCGGCAGCGTCACCAGCAGCAGCTGATCCGGGCAATGACCCGCAAGATCCTGGACGAGGGCCTGGCCCGGCAACCGGAACGCGTCGACCAGGTGGTCTCCGCGCTGGGCGACACGCTGGTCTACGTGGGCGGGCGCCGGATCGTCGACATCGCGTACGCCCTCAGCGGCCTGCCGGAGAACCGTTTCACGCTGGTCGGGCTGCCCGGTTCCGGTGTCGGCAAGGGCAGCGCCTACCGAGGCGAACAGCTGACCACCGAGGGCCGCACGTTCCTCACCGAACTGCGCGCCGGCCGCGCCGACGCGTACCTGGCCGCCCACCCCAAACTGGTCGTGAAGAACTGACCGCCGCTCAGAGCCGCTTGGGCAGGTCGGGCTTCTCCGTGCCGTAGAGCCAGGCGTCGAAGATCGCGTCGAGCTGCTTGCCGGAGATCCGCTCGGCCAGGGCCACGAACTCCGCGGTGGTGGCGATGCCGTCGCGCTTCTCCGCCGCCCAGGTCTTGACGATCTCGAAGAACGCCTTGTCGCCGACGGCCACCCGCAGGGCGTGCAGGGTCATCCCGCCGCGCTGGTAGACCGACTCGCTGAACAGCTTCTCCGCACCCGGCTTGCCCGGCGGCGTCCTCCACACCTGCGCGGACATCTCGGCGTACCGGCTGTCGAACGCCTCCTTGGCGGTGTACGCCTCGGTGTGCTCGGCCCAGAGCCACTCCGCGTACGTCGCGAAGCCCTCGTTGAGCCAGATGTCCTCCCACTTGGCCAGCGCGACGCTGTCGCCGAACCACTGGTGCGCCAACTCGTGGGCGACGACCTCGGTGTTCTCGCCCTGCCGGAAGAAGCTCGCCGCGTAGACCGGTCGGCTCTGCGTCTCCAGGGCGTAGGAGATCCGGCTGTCGGAGATCACCACCCCGCCGTACGCGTCGAACGGGTACGGCCCGAACACACTCTCCAGGTAGTCGGCCACCTCGACGGTCCGCGCGATGGACGCGTCCGCGTTCCCCTTGGCCACGGTGGTGGCGACCGCGTTGTAGACCGGGCGGCCCTTGTGCTCGCCGGTGGTGATCCGGAACTTGCCGATCACCAGCGTGCTCAGATAGCTGGCCATCGGCGACTTCTCCGACCACTTCCAGGTGGTCCAACCGCCCGTGCTGGCCTTGCCGCCGGGAACGCCGTTGCTGATCGCGGTCAGGCCGTCCGGAACGGTGACCTCGAAGTCGTAGGCCGCCTTGTCCGACGGGTGGTCGTTGACCGGGAACCAGGTGCTGGCCGACTCGGGCTGGCCCAGCGCGATGGCACCGTCGGCGGTGTGCAGGAAGCCGCCGTCACCGAGCGTCTCGTTCTTCAGCGGCTTCGGCTTGCCGGCGTAGGTGATCTCGGCGACGAACCCGTTGCCGTTGATCAGGCCGGAAGCCGGCTTGATCACCAGCTCGTTCCGCTTGCGGCTGTGGGTCGCCGGTGCGCCGTCCACGGTGACCGCGCTGACGGTCAGGCCGGCCAGGTCGAGGTTGAACGTCGACAGGTCGGCGGTCGCGGTGGCCCGCACGGTGGTCGTACCCGTCAACTGGTCCTTGGCCGGGTCGTAGCGCGCCTTCACCGTGTACCGCGCGACGTCGTAGCCGCCGTTGCCGTAGGTGGGGAAGTAGGCGTCGCCGACCCCGTCGGCGCCCGCGGTGAACGTCCGCGACGGCGTGGGGGACGCACTCGGTGGTAGCGCCGTCTCCGGGGCTGTCGAGTCGCATCCGGACAGTGCGAGCGCACCGGTCACCAGCAGGCCGGCACCCATTCGCAGTCTGTGCCGCGTCCCCCGCATCCCACACCCTTTCCGCACGGTGGCCGGTCACGGCCTCCGCCGCTCCGCGCGAACGGGCACCTACCCGCCGTTCGCAGGCGGCAGCATATCGACCGGGCAGCGGGGGCGGGTCACGGCAGTGTGGGGGCCGACCCACCCACCAACCAGGCGTCGAAGAGCGGACGCAGTTGCCGCTGCGCGACCCGTTCGGCCAGCGCGACGAGGTCCGCGGTGGTCGCGTTGCCGGCCGCCCGCTCGCTGGTCCAGGTGCGCAGGATGCGGAAGAAGAGGTCGTCACCGACGGTCCGGCGCAACGCGTGCACGGCGAGGGCCCCGCGCTTGTAGACGGCCGTGCCGAACATCTGCTCCCTGCCCGGCTCGACCGACGGCTGCGCCCAGTCGGTCACCGCGTACTGGATCTCGAAGTTGCGCTGGGCGGTCCGGCCGCCGTCGTGCTCCTCCCACAGCCACTCGGCGTAGCTGGCGAAGCCCTCGTTGAGCCAGATGTCGCCCCACCTGGTCAGTGACACGCTGTCGCCGAACCACTGGTGCGCCAGCTCGTGCGCGACGACGCTCGGGTTCGGCTGGTCGTCGGAGAAGAAGGCCGGCCCGTAGACCGGCCGGGACTGGGTCTCCAGCGCGTACCCGATCCGGTCGTCGGCGATCACGATCCCCCCGTACGAGTCGAACGGGTACGGGCCGAAGCGGCTGGCCAGGAAGTCGACGATCGCGCCGGTGCGGGCCAGCGAGGTGGCCGCGCCGCCGGTCGCCGGCAGGCTTGCGGCCACCGCCGTGACCATCGGACGGCCGGCGTGCGTGCTGGTCGCCACCCGGTAGTCACCGATCACCAGCGTGCTCAGGTAGCTGGCCATCGGGGCGCGCTCCGACCAGCGCCAGGTGGTCCAGCCGTCGGCGCTGCTCTTCGGCCCGGGTACGCCGTTGCTCAGCGCGGCCAGGCCGTCCGGAACGGTCACCGCCAGGTCGTAGGTGGCCTTGTCGGACGGGTGGTCGTTGACCGGGAACCAGGTGGCGGCCGAGTCGGGTTGGCCGAGCGCCACCGCGCCGTCGGCGGTGTGCAGGAAACCACCGCTGCCCAGCGCCCCGTCGTCGACGGCCGTGGGGACGCCCGCGTACTCGACAGTCACAGTGAACTGCCGACCGCGCGGCAGGCCGTCGCGGGGCGTCACCACCAACTCGCCGTCGCCGCGCCGGTGCTCGGCCGCCGCGTCACCCACGTCGACAGCCCGGACCTCCAGGCCGACCAGGTCCAGGTTGAACCGGGACAGGTCCTGGGTGGCGGTGGCGGTGATGACGGCTCGACCGGTCAGCCGGTCGGTCGACGGGTCGTAGCGGACGTCGAGGTCGTAGTGCCCGACGTCGTAGCCGCCGTTGCCGTGCCCCGCCACGTACGGGTCGCCGACGTCGGCCGCACCGGGCCGGAAGCCGTCGCGGTCGTCGCCCGTACATCCGGTGGCCACCATTGCGATCACGCAGGTCAGCGCAGCGGCGGCGACGGCGGCCGAGCGACTGCCGGCCGATCTCCGTCCGGTCCGGACCATGCACACCCCCTGCGGTACCTCCGGTCAGGAAGAGCGTAGTCAGCGCCACCGGCCAGGCAGCCCGTATCGACGATCATCAGTTACTTTCGTTGAATCAAGCAAAAGTTACCGTCGATCGACACTTTCTTTCGACTTAGACCGACGTTAGTGTCTGTCTCCAAGATGTAACGTGCTCGGCACATTCAAGCCGATCACGGCCGGGACGACCCCTCCGTCCTGGCCCAACACGCGCAACGGGCGCTCGGCGGCGCCCCGCGACCGGATCTCGTCGCCCTCTGCTGATCGTCATCGACGGCAACCGCCGTCGCGAAAGGTGGAACCATGCCAGACCACACCGCCCCCGACGCCACCCCCACCGGCCGGCTCAGCCGCCGGTCCCTGCTCGCCGCCTCCGCCGGGGCTGCCGCCGCCATCGGCGCGGCCGGCCTACCCGTCCTCGCCACCGGCACCCCGGCGCTCGCCAACCCCGGCACCGGGAGCAAGCTGCGGGTCGAGCCGCTGATCCCGGCCAAGAACCGCGGCATCATCCTCTACAGCGTCCGCGACCGGATCACCGCCGCGCCCGACGACAGCGGGGTGCCGTACGGCTTCGAGCGCGTCCTCGCTCGGCTCTCCGAGATCGGCTACAAGGAGATCGAGTTCGCCGGCTACACCCAGAGCACCGAGATCCTCGGTCGGCAGATCACCCCCGCCGAGATCCGCAAGATCCTGGACGACAACGGCCTGGTGGCCAACGGCACCCACGCCTCGATCCAGCCGGCCACCTTCCAGCAACAACTGGACATCGCCGAGGAACTCGGCATGAAGAACATCGGCACCGGCAGCGACCCGACCAGCAGCGCGTACAAGGCCGAGTGGGACGCCGCCGCGGACATCTGGAACGAGCTGGGCCGGCAGGCCCGGGCCCGGGGCATGCGGCTCTACACGCACAACCACGACGCCGCGTACAGCTTCCTCATCGACCGGGGCCCACGCGACGCCCAGGGCCGGCAGACCCGGTCCTCCGGCATCCGCCGGCTGGAGTACTTCTTCGAGATCACCGACCCGCGGTACGTCTTCTTCGAGCTGGACATCTACTGGGCCTACGTGGCCCGCTACAAGCACCAGAAGTACGTCAACCCGGCCGGCCAGGAGGTGACCGACCTGTTCGACCCGATCCTCACCGTGGCCGACCGGACCACCCGGTTCCCGCTCTTCCACGCCAAGGACGGCGACCGGGACACCAGCGTCCCCAACGGTTACCAGATGACCCCGCTGGGCGACGGCGACCTCAACTTCCAGCAGTTCTTCCAGACCATCGGCGAGCGCAACTTCCACCACGCCAACTGGGAGATGGACACCGCCCCCGGCGGCACGGACAACAAGGGCCAGTCGCTGGACTTCGCGGCGACCAGCTACCGCAACATGTCCGACCTGACCATCTACGTCGACAAGTGATCCCCGGCGCGACCGGTGTCCGACGGACACCGGTCGCGCCCCCTCCGCCGGCCACCGCGCCGGCTCTCGGTGACGGGCCCGGTCGACACCGGCCCCCTCACCCAGCGCCTCCCGTTCGGCGACGGACGCGCCCGGTCCATCCCCCACGCAGACGTGCTGCCGGCCCTCCACGGGCTGGGGATGCCGCGCGTCTGCCGACCACCGGAGGAACCGATGCCCCGACCGACCGGACGACGATGGTTCGCCGTCGCCGCTGGACTGCTCCTCACCATCCCCCTCACCTCCGCCGTCCCCGCGACCGCCGCACCGACAGACGACGCGGCCCCGACCACGCCGGCCGTGGCGGAGAACGGACCAGCCGCGCTGCGCTCGACCGCACGTGCCCCGCAGACCTACCGGGTGCTGGTCTTCACCAAGACCGCCGGTGAGCGTCGTGCGTCCATTCCCGACGGCGTCGAGACCATCCGGCAACTGGCCCAGGCGAACGACTTCACCGTCACGGTGAGCCGCGACTCCGCTGTGTTCACCGCCGCCGAGCTGGCGAAGTACCGTGCGGTGGTCTTCCTCAACACCACCGGCGACGTGCTCAACGCCAGCCAGGAAGCGGCCTTCGAGGCGTACGTCAAGGCTGGCGGCGGTTACGTGGGCGTACACGCGGCGGCCGAGACCGAGCCGGACTGGGCCTTCTACCAGGACCTGGTCGGCGCGAAGGTTGCCGGCGCCTCACCGGCCGTCCGTGGCGTGGTGGACGTGGCCGACCGGGCCCACCCGGCCACCGAGACGTTGCCGCGCACGCTCACCCTCACCGAGGAGTGGTACAACTTCAACCGCAACGTCCGGGGCACCGCGCACGTGCTGGCCACGGTCGACGAGAAGACCTACGCCGGTGGCGCGATGGGGTACGACCACCCGGTCACCTGGTGCAAGGACCACCAGGGTGGCCGCTCCTTCTACACCGGGCTCGGGCACAGCATCGAGACGTACCGCTCGGCGAGGTTCCGCGAGCACCTGCTCGGCGGCATCCAGTGGTCCGCCGGCGTGGTCGAGGGCGACTGCGGCGCCACGGTGCTCGGTAACTACGAGAAGGTCACCCTCAACGACGACCCGGGCGAGCCCATGTCGCTGGCCGTGCTCCCCGACGGCCGGGTGCTGCACAACACCCGGGGCGGTGAGGTGCGGCTCTACGACCCGGCCACCGGCGCCAGCCCGGTGATCACCACCGTGGACGTGTACCAGCACGACGAGGACGGCCTCCAGTCGGTGGCCATCGACCCTGACTTCGCGACGAACAAGTGGGTCTACATCTACTACGCGCCGAAGCTGAACACCCCGGTCGACGACCCGGCCACCCCCGGAGTCAACGAGGGCGACGCCCCGGCCACCTCCACCGACCCGACCGTGTGGAACAAGTTCAAGGGCTACAACCAGCTCTCCCGGGTGAAGTTGGTGGACTCCCCCACCCCACACCTGGACATGAGCACCGAGCAGCAGATCCTCCGGGTCGACGTGGACCGCGGCATCTGCTGCCACGTGGCCGGCGAGATCAAGTTCGACGGCAAGGGTCTGCTCTACCTGATCACCGGGGACGACACCAACGCCGGTGGCTCCGACGGGTACACCCCGATCAACGAGTCACCCACCCAGGGCCCCGGCTACGACGCGCAGCGCTCCGCCGCCAACACGAACGACCTGCGCGGCAAGCTGCTGCGGATCAAGGTACGGGCCAACGGCACGTACACCGTCCCCAACGGCAACCTCTTCCCCGAGGAGAACGACACCGCCGGGAAGACCCGCCCAGAGATCTTCCTGATGGGGCTGCGCAACCCCTTCCGGTACGACGTGGACGCCAAGGGCATGGTCTACGTCGGCGACTACTCGCCGGACTCGCGTGTCCCCAACGCCACCCGGGGACCCGACGGCACCGGCCGTTGGTTCGCCACCAACAAGGCCGGCAACTACGGCTGGCCCTACTGCTACTCACCGAGCCTGCCGTACATCGACTTCGACTTCGTGACCCGCACCTCGGGAGCCCCGTTCAACTGCGGCGCCCCGGTCAACGACTCACCGCGTAACACCGGGCTGCGTGTGCTTCCGAAGGTCGAGCAGCCGCAGTTCTGGTACACGTTCGACGCGCGTACCCCGTGTGCCGGGTCGTACCTGGAGACCCCGGCGGCCGGCTGCGACTTCAAGTGGCCGGTGATCGGCACCGGTGGCGTCGGCCCGATGGGCGGTCCGATCTACTCGTACGACCCGGCGTCGACGTCGGAGGTGAAGTTCCCCGAGTACTACCAGAACGCGGTGGTGTTCGGTGAGTTCACCCGAGACAAGATCTTCATGATGCGCACCGACGGCCGGGGCACCCTGACCGGCGTCGAGCAGTTCCTGCCGGGCGTCGTCTTCGACAACCCGATGGACATGGAGTTCGGCCCCGACGGCTCTCTCTACCTGCTGGAGTACGGCGACGGCTTCTTCCGTGCCAACCCGGACGCACAGCTGTCCGTGATCCGGTACGTCAAGGGCAAGCGGTCTCCGGTGGCGAAACTCGACGCCACCCCGACGTCGGGAACCGCGCCACTGACCGTGCGGTTCTCCTCGGCCGGCAGCCACGACCCCGACCCGGGCGAGTCCATCTCGTACGCCTGGGACTTCACCAGCGACGGCACCGTCGACTCGGCCGACCCCAACCCGTCGTTCACCTACACCGCCAACGGGACGTACACCGCGAAGCTGACGGTGACCGACTCCAGCGGTAAGACGGCGGTCCTCACCAAGGAGATCGTGGTCGGCAACACCGCGCCCACGGTGACCGTCACCTCCCCGGTGTCCGGCAGCTTCTTCACCTGGGGCGAGACCGTGCCGTTCACCGTCACGGTGACCGACCCCGAGGACGGGCCGGTGGACTGCGCACGGGTGACCGTCACCTTCGTCCTCGGCCACGACAGCCACGGCCACCCGGACAGCTCCACGACCGGCTGCACCGGCACCCTCGCCACCCCCGCCGACGGCGGTGACCACGCCGGTGGCTACCTGTACGGCGGGATAAGCGCCTCCTACACCGACCTCGGCGGTGGCGGCCAGGCCGCACTCACCACGGTCGGCCAAGCGATCATCCAAACCCCTCGCCAGCAGGCCGAGAACGCCCAGGTGAGGCAGGGTGTGGAGGTGGCGACCACCGGCGACACCGGCGGCGGCCAGCACGTCAGCGGGATCGACCCGGGCGACCACGTCGCCTTCGACCCGATCAACCTGGGCGGGGTGTCCACAGTGACGCTGCGGCACTCGGGAGGCTCGGCGGCCACCGCCGGCACCCCCCGGGCCGGCGTGGAGCTACGACTCGACTCGCCGACCGGTCCGGTCGTCGCCACGGCGGCGCTGAACGCGACCACGGGCAACTCCGTCTTCACCAGCACCACCGTGCCGGTGGACCAGCCCGCCGGAGCGCACCGGCTCTACCTGGTCTTCACCGCCGTACCCGGCGGCCCGACCAGCGGCCTCGCCAACCTGAACTGGGTCGAGTTCACCGAGGGCTGACACCCCCCGGTACGACGAAGGCCGGCCCCGCAGTGTCGCGGGGCCGGCCTTCCGGCGTCTGACGGATCGGTCAGCGGTCGAGGACCAGACCGACCTTCTGGAACTCCTTCAGGTCGCGGTAACCGCATTTGGCCATCGCCCGACGCAGCCCACCGAACAGGTTGAGCTGACCGTCGGCCTCGTCCGCCGGCCCGAAGAGCAGCTGCTCCATCGACCCGAGCGGCTCACCGGAGACCTCGAACGCACCCCGGGGCAGCGACGGGTGGCTCGCCGCCGAGTGCCACCAGGCACCACCGGCGGGGGCCTCGTCGCACAGCGACAGCGGCTCACCGAGCATCACCGCGTCCGCGCCGCAGCCGAGCGCCTTGGCGATGTCGCCCGAGGTCTGGATGTCACCGTCGGCGATCAGGTGCACGTACCGGCCGCCGGTCTCGTCCAGGTAGTCACGGCGGGCCGCCGCGGCGTCGGCGATCGCGGTGGCCATCGGCACCCGGATGCCCAGCACCGACTCGGTGGTCGACCACTCGTCACCACCGATGCCCACGATCACGCCGGCCGCGCCGGTACGCATCAGGTGCAGGGCCGTCTTGTAGTCCGTGCAGCCACCGACGATCACCGGCAGGTCGAGGTCGGCGATGAACTCCTTGAGGTTCAGCGGCTCGTCGGTGGTCGACACGTGCTCGGCCGAGACGATGGTGCCCTGGATGACCAGGATGTCCACCCCGGCGTCCAGGATCACCGGCGCCAACGCGAGGGTGTGCTGCGGGGAGACCCGCACCGCCACCGTGCCGCCACCGGCACGCAGCTCACGCACCCGCTCGGCGATCAGGTCCGGGCGGATCGGCTCGGCGTACACCTCCTGGAGCCGCTTGGTGGCGCGGGCCTCCTCGTCCAGGCCGGCCAGCTCGTCCAGCACCTTCGTCGGGTTCTCGTACCGGGTCCACAGCCCTTCGACGTTGAGCACGCCGAGGCCGCCGAGCTGACCGAGGCGCACCGCCGAGGACGGGCTCATGGTGGCGTCGGAGGGGTGCCCGACGCACGGAATGCCGAACGGGTACGCGTCGAGCTGCCAGGACGTCGACACGTCGTCGACGTCCCGGGTACGGCGGCTCGGCACGATGGCGATGTCGTCCAGGTGGTAGCCGCGCTGCGCGGTCTTGCCCAGCCCGATCTCGACCACGTCACGCATGGGGGACTCCAGGTGGTTGGGGGTGATGGGTCAGCGGGTGTGGTAGTTGGGCGCCTCGACGGTCATCTGGATGTCGTGCGGGTGGCTCTCCTTCAGGCCAGCCGCGGTGATCCGGATGAGCTGGCCCCGGCGGTGCAGATCGGGGATGTTCTCCGCACCGGCGTACCCCATGGCCAGTCGCAGACCGCCGACCAACTGGTGGGCCACCCGGGAGAGCGGCCCCCGGTAGGGCACCTGACCCTCCACGCCCTCGGGAACCAGCTTGTCGTCGCTGAGCACGTCCTGCTGGAAGTAGCGGTCCTTGCTGTACGACTTGGCCTGGCCCCGGGACTGCATCGCGCCGAGCGACCCCATCCCGCGGTACGTCTTGAACTGCTTGCCGTTGACGAAGATCAGCTCACCGGGGCTCTCCTCGCAGCCCGCCAGCAGACTGCCGAGCATCACCGTGTCGGCGCCGGCCACCAGGGCCTTGGCGATGTCGCCGGAATACTGGATGCCGCCGTCGCCGATCACCGGCACGCCGGCCGGGCGGGCGGCCCGGGCCGCCTCCATGATCGCGGTCACCTGCGGCACGCCGACCCCGGCGACGATCCGGGTGGTGCAGATCGCGCCCGGCCCCACGCCCACCTTGACGCCGTCGGCACCGGCGTCGACAAGAGCCTTCGCGCCGGCATACGTGGCCACGTTGCCGCCCATGATGTCGACCGTCACGTCGGCCTTGAGCCGGCGGACCATGTCCAGCACGGCCCGCTGGTGGCCGTGCGCGGTGTCCACGATCAGCACGTCGACGCCCGCGTCGACCAGGGCACGGGCCCGCTTGTAGGCGTCCTCGCCCACACCGATGGCGGCGGCGACCCGCAGGCGGCCGGCGTCGTCCTTGCTGGCGTCCGGGTACTGCTCGCTCTTGGTGAAGTCCTTCACGGTGATCAGGCCGCGCAGCCGACCCGAGTCGTCGACGATCGGCAGCTTCTCGACCTTGTGCTGACGCAGCAGCGCCAGAGCGTCGTCCTTGCTCACCCCGACCCGTGCGGTGACCAGCGGGGTGTGGGTCATGATCTCGCGGACCGGCGTGTTCGGCTCGGAGACGAACCGCATGTCCCGGTTGGTGACGATGCCGACCAACTGGCCGTCGCCGTCCACCACCGGAACGCCCGAGATGCGGTAACGCCCGCACAGCTCGTCGACCTCGCGCAGCGTGTCGTCCGGGCTGGCGGTCACCGGGTTGGTGATCATGCCGGACTCGGAGCGCTTGACCAGGTCGACCTGAAGGGCCTGGTCCTCCATCGAGAGGTTGCGGTGCAACACGCCGATGCCGCCCTGGCGGGCCATGGCGATCGCCATCCGGGCCTCGGTCACCGTGTCCATCGCGCTGGACAGCAGCGGAATGGACAACTCGATGTTGCGGGTGAGCTTCGTCCGGGTGTTGACCCGGCTGGGCACCACGTCCGACTCGCCCGGCTGGAGCAGCACGTCGTCGAAGGTGAGGCCGAGCGGAACCACCCGGGCGGAGCCGGCCGGCAGCTCGGGCAGGTGGCCGCCCAGGTCGGCGTGCTCGACGCCGGCCGGAAGATCGGTGCTGGGCGAATTTTCCACGATTGCTCCCCTGAGCTGCTCGGATGGGCTTCAGCGAGGTGGCGCGGGCGGGCACCGGAGCGCGCCACGATGCCGGCACGTCGCCTCATCGTACCCAGTGAGCTGGGCGACCCGTCCGTGGCAGGCCGGCCCGGCGCGGAGGCCGGGGGGCGGACGTTCGCGCCGGGTTGGGTCTACGGTGAGGGGGTGCACGACGAGCCCATCGACCCGTTCAATGGCGACCCGGCCGATCCGACCGCGGGTCTGGATGATCCGGGCGATGACGCGACGCCGGATCCGCTGACCGACGTCGAGCGGCAGGATGTGCTGGAAGACCTCGCCGATCTGGAGATCTACCAGGCTCTGCTGGCCCCCATCGGGGTCCGCGGGCTGGTGATCGAATGCGAGGACTGTCGCGAGCCGCACTACTTCGACTGGGACCTGCTCCGCGGCAACCTGCGGCACCTGCTCAACTCCGGTCGGCCCCGGGTGCACGAGCCCGCGTACGACCCCGACCCGGACCACTACGTGACCTGGGACTACGCCCGGGGGTACGCGGACGGGGTACACGACACCCTGTCCGAGGGCACCGAGGACGAGCCGGGCGCCCCGACCGCCACCACGTGACGCCGGCGGGTGACCCGCTGCTGGGCTGCGTACCCCGCTGTCGCGGAGCGCGGCGTTGCCCTGCGGGCGTACCCCGGCGTGCCCCAGGGTGCCCTGCTGTCGCGCGGGGTGCCCTGTGGCTGCGCGGCGCTTACGTCAGGCGACCAGACCGGCGCGGAACCCCGCCGCGACCGCGTGTGCCCGGTCCCGGGCGCCAAGCTTGCGGAACAACCGGCGGGCGTGTGTCTTGACGGTGTCCTCGGAGACGAACAGCTCCCGGCCGATCTCCGCGTTGCTCTTGCCCTCGGCCATGCCGAGCAGCACCTGAAGCTCACGCTCGGTAAGGCCGATCGACGCGCGACTGGGCCGGGCGTTCGGGGCGGGACGGCCCGGGTCGGTCTGCGCCGCCGACTCGCCGGCACCCGCCTCCGCCTCGTCGTCGCCCCGCTGCACCGGCACCGACGCCAAACCGGCCGGCCCGTCAGCGGCCGTGGCCGCCCAGCCGGGCTCACCCGAGGCACGCGGCGGCGGCCCGGAGCGACCGGAACCACCCACCGCCGCAGCGTCGCGGGCCGGATCGGTGATCCGCTGCCGGGAGGCTCGGCCGGGCGCGGTGAGCAGCAGTAGCGCCTTCGCCACCGCGCTGGTCAGGTCATGGTCGACATTCTGGATGAGCCCCCGGGCCCCGGCGCTGATGGTGGCCGCCGCGGCCTCGGACTCCTCGGTGCCGAGCAGCAGCACCGCCGCCTGCGGCGCACGCGCCAGGACCCGGCGGACGAAGCCGGCGCTGTCCGGGCGGGTGAGGGCCGTGTCGGCCAGGACCACGTCGGCCGGTCGCTCGGCCAGCCGCAGCATCACCTCGGGATCAGAGACGGCGGTACGAACGATCGCGGACAACCCCAGCCGCGCGGCAGCAGAAGTAAGGTGCTGGGCCGCGAGTGGTGTCCGAACGCACACAAGAACGGTACGCACTGTGGTCTCCTCTCCGCCAACGAGCAGACCATGACGCGGTCGGCTGGGGAGGGGGTTCCCGGCAATCCTTCGAACTTTTCCGACAGATGGGGCAAAAGCCGCAATTTCCCGGACGTTTTCGATCACAGACGTGTGAGTTGGCGAAAGCCCGGGTACCGGGAGATCCAGGCCGGGAACGGTGCGCCTGCGCGGCCCGCCGCCCGGACGCCGGCCATAAGGATTCTCGCGGAGCCGCGCGGGAGGAGGGGTGCTGATGTCGAACGTACGTAGACTGCCCGGACCCATCGTCGATCTCTGGGACTGGCAGCGACTCGGTGCCTGCCGAGGGCGCGACAGCGCCCAGTTCTTCCACCCCGACGGTGAGCGTGGCTCTTCCCGGCTGCGCCGCGAGTCCGCCGCCAAGTCGGTCTGCCGCGCCTGCCCGGTCCGCGCCGAGTGCGCCGCCCATGCGCTGTCGGTACGTGAGCCCTACGGCGTCTGGGGCGGCTTCAGCGAGTCGGAGCGCCTGCGACTGCTCGCCGTCGGCTGGGAGGACCTGGCGGACCGCCGGCACGCCCGGGTCGACGTCGCACGGCTGGAGGCCCGCCTGGGCCGCCCGCACAAGTCGACCGTCCCGGCCCAACGCAACGTGGCCTGACCCGAGGCATCCCAACATCCGCGAAACCGCGCCCCCGCCCCGGGGGCGCGGTTTCGTGCCGTTCATGCGGTTCCGTGCGCCCCGCCGTCGCCGACACGGCCATGATCCACACGGGTTCCTTGATGTCGGGGCTTCCCGCCCGCCCGGACACCCCGATTTCAATGACCCCGAGTGGATCAAGCCGGTTGTGCGGTCGCGAGGGCAAGCAAAGACGGTGCCGCTGGGCGGTTTGTCCGGTCTGAGGGATTCAGGCTGGGTGCAGGGCTTAGGCTGCTGTGAGGTATGCGGGCTTTGTCCGGTGATCGGGCCCACCGGTGGGCCGGAATCATGGCCGGGCCGGGGTCGTTACATACTCTGACGATCGCAGTACCACCGACCCGCCGCCCGGTCCTTGGGCGGGTCGCGCAGGTGGAATGCCAGCCTCCGCCCGGTCGTTACAGTCCCCACGAACGACCGCAGGCCCCGCCCCAACGAGGGTGCCGTCAGGTGGGCCAAACCCGGAATGACCCCGGCCCCCGGGTCGTTGCAGTCCCCACGAACGACCGTAGGCACCACCACGATGAGCGTGCCGACGGACGGGCCAACCCCGGAATGACCCCCGGCCCCCGGTCGTTACACATGGACCCGGCGCCACGAGCCCCCGCTCGCCAGGTCGCCGACCCGACGCCCGAGAGGCGCCAACCCCCCAGACTTTCCCTCTTGTACGTGCAGCGCCGGACGAGGTGCTCACACCCCACTGCCGCTTCCCCCTTTGGCGGTTGGGGTGTTCTACCCCCGAAGGAGCTACCCCCATGAACACGATCTTCCGTAAGAGCATGCTGTCTGTTGCTGGTCTCGCGTTCGCCGGTGGTGTGTTCGCCGGTCCGATCGCCGCCCACGCCAACCCGGCCGTGGACGCCAAGCCCGCCGCCGTGGCCGTGCAGTCGGCAGCGCCGAAGCCGCAGGGCGACCAGTCCCACATCACCCTGAACGACGAGCAGACCGCTAACGTCAAGGCGATCATCGCCGCGACGAAGAAGGCCGGTCTCCCGGAGCGGGCCGCGGTCATCTCGATCGCGACGAGCCTGCAGGAGTCGAAGCTGGAGAACCTCGGCCACCTCGGCGACATGAACGACCACGACTCGCTGGGCCTGTTCCAGCAGCGCCCGAGCTCGGGTTGGGGTACGCCGGAGCAGATCACCGACCCCGAGTACTCGACCACCGCGTTCCTCAAGGGTCTGAAGCAGGTCGACGGGTGGCAGGACATGCCGCTGACCGACGCCGCGCAGACCGTGCAGGTGTCGGCCTACCCGGACGCCTACGCCCAGTGGGAGCAGCAGGCCACCGACCTCGTCACCCAGCACTGGAACAGCTGACCCCGCACCACCGCAGAACGCGCACGCCGGCACCACCGCACGGCAAGACCACAGCACGACACCGACCGCTGGCCGGCACCCGCAACCCCGGGGTGCCGGCCAGCGGCATTTCGGTGCTCGGCGCCCGCAGATCTTGGACACTTTCCGTTCGGCGCGAACGGAAAGTGTCCAAGATCTGCATGCACGGTCTGGGGTATCACCGGTCAACCAGCCGGCCCGACCGACCCGGAGGAAAGTCGCGGGAACCCGCAAGGCAGGTCGCGAACCAACCGGCCGACCCGGAGGAAAGTCGCGGGAACCCGCAAGGCAGGTCGCGAACCAACCGGCCGACCCACAGAACAGGTCGCGGACACAGCCCACCGACCCACAGAACAGGTCGCGGACGCAGCCCAACGACCCACAGAGCAGGTCGCGGACACAGCCCAACGACCCACAGAGCAGGTCACACACACCGCCCCACCGGAGGGCAGTGGACGCCGCGGAACCGGTCACGGACGCAGCCCGGGGCCGGCGCCACGCCGTGGGTCAGCGGACGGTGACGGTGACCGTGTGCCAGCCGGTGGCGCCATCCGGGACGACGTCCTGCGTACGCTCGGTTTGGGTTTCACCTGTCGCGTCCGTCGCCCGGACCTGGAGCCGGTGTTCGCCCGGCGTGGCGTCCCAGCGCCAGGACCACTGCACCCAGGTGTCCACCGACACGGTCGGGGCCAGCGCGGCTTCCTGCCACTGGCCGTCGTCGACGCGTACCTCGACTCGGCTGATGCCCCGGTGCTGCGCCCAGGCCACCCCGGCGACGGTCACCGGTCCGGCGGTCAGCCGGTTGCGCCCCCGGGGCGTGTCGATCCGCGACTGGGTCTTGATCGGCCCCTGGGGGGACCAGCCGCGCGGCACCCAGTACGCGTCGAAGTCGGCGAACCGGGTCAGCTCCAGTTCGGTCACCCACTTGCAGGCCGACACGTAGCCGTAGAGGCCCGGCACCACCACCCGGACCGGGAAGCCGTGCTCGACCGGCAGCGGCTCACCGTTCATTCCGACGGCCAGCAGCGCATCCCGCCCGTCGCGCAGCGCGGCGGTGGGGGTACCGCAGGTCCAACCGTCGACCGACCGACCAACGACCTGGTCGGCGTCGTCGTCGGGCTCGACCTCGTCCAGCAGTTCCCGCAGGGGTACGCCGAGCCAGCGGGCATTGCCGATCAGGTCCCCGCCCACCTCGTTGGAGACGCAGGCCAGCGTGACGTACCGCTCGACCAGCGGTCGGGCCAGCAGATCCGCGTAGCTGTAGGTGCGCTCCTTGCCGACCCTCCCGTGGATCCGCAACCGCCAGGTGTCCGGGTCGACCTGGGGCACCACGAGTGCGGTGTCGATCCGGTAGAACCCGAAGTTCGGGGTGACGTACGGCGCGAGCTGGGTCAGCGAGAGGTCCGCGCCTGCCGGCACGGCCGGTGCGGGGGCGACCGGCGCGGGCAGGCGGATCGCGTCGCGGGCTGCGGACACGCCGCGCCGACCCGCCAGCCACCGCCCACCGAGACCGGCCACCACGGCCGTGCCGAGCAGCACCCCGCTCCCGGTGAGGAACCGCCGCCGCGACTCCGGGTCCACTTCGGCGGGCCCGACCGCCGACGTCGGCCCAGCGGGAGTCACCGGCACCGGCCCAGCCGGCGACACCGGCCCAGCCGGCGACACAGGGCCAGCCGGCGACACAGGGCCAGCCGGCGACACCGAACCGCCGGACGACACCGGGCCAGAGGACGGAAGAGGACCAGCGGTCGGCGTGGGTGGTGACCAGGGCCAGGGGTTCAGCTCGAACGGTCCGGCGATGAACAGCCAGAGCACCAGGGCGCCGAGACCGGCGCCGACCAGGGACGGCAGCGCGTCGGCGAGGTCCGCGCCGGAGCGGGTCAGCGCGGCGGCCACCCCGATGGCGCCGAACGCGGTGATGCCGGCCAGGCCGAGTGCCAGCCGGCGGATCGCCAGGACGCCGAACAGCGCCGCGAAGGCGCCCAGCAACGCGGCCGTGCCGACCAGCAGCGCGATCTTGTCGGCGGTGCCGAAGAGGTCGATGGCGAGTTGCTTCAGCGACTCGGGGACGGCGTCGACGACGACCCCGCCGACCGCGACCAGGGGCGCCGACCGGGGGCCGGTCAACACCGCGACCGGTTCGGCGATCCCGATCGCGACGGCGGCGGCGGTGATTCCGGCCAACGCGGCGTACCGCCGTGACGTGGTGCTCATCGGCCCAGTGTGCGCGATCATCTCGCCCGGTCGCCAACAACGTCAGCGTTCGGTAATGACCTGGCAGCCCACCGAACGAAGCGGGGCACACCGCCGTACGGCGGTGTGCCCCGGTGTCGCTACCGGATCAGAAGCCCGGGCCGTGCTGGTGGCCGTGACCGTGGCCGTGCCCGCCGGCGGCGGCCGGCTCGGCCTGCTCCGGCTTCTCCACCACGAGGCTCTCCGTGGTGAGCAGCAGACCGGCGATCGAGGCGGCGTTGGTGACCGCGTTGCGGGTCACCTTCACCGGGTCGATGATGCCGGCCTTGACCAGGTCGACGTACTCGCCCTTGGCGGCGTCGAGGCCGTGGCCCCAGTCGAGGTCGGCGACCTTCTGCGTCACGACGTAGCCGTCGTGACCGGCGTTCTGCGCGATCCAGCGCAGCGGCTCGACGAGCGCCTTGCGCACGACCGAGACGCCTACCTTCTCGTCACCGGTGAAGCCCAGGTCGTCGTCGAGCACCGAGCGGATCTGCACCAGGGCGGCGCCGCCGCCGGGGACGGTGCCCTCCTCGACCGCAGCCTTGGTCGCCGCGATGGCGTCCTCGATGCGGTGCTTGCGCTCCTTCATCTCGACCTCGGTGGCCGCGCCAGCCTTGATGACGGCGATGCCACCGGAGAGCTTCGCCAGCCGCTCGGCCAGCTTCTCCCGGTCCCAGTCGGAGTCGGAGGCCTCGATCTCCTTGCGGATCTGGGAGACCCGGTCGGCAACGTCGGCCTTCTGGCCGCCGCCGTCGACGATCGTGGTGTTCTCCTTGTCGACCACGACGCGCCGGGCGGTGCCGAGCACCTCCAGGCCGACCTGGTCGATCTTGTAGCCCAGCTCCGGGGCGACCAGCTCGGCGCCCGTGGAGATCGCGATGTCCTGGAGCATCGCCTTGCGCCGGTCACCGAAGCCCGGGGCCTTGACCGCGCAGACCTTGAGGGTCTTGCGCAGCGAGTTGACCACCAGGGTGGAGAGCGCCTGGCCGTCCACGTCCTCGGCGATGATCAGCAGGGGCTTGCTGTTCTGCAGGACCTTCTCCAGCAGCGGCAGCAGCTCCTCGATCGCCGAGATCTTCTGGGTGGTGACCAGGATGTACGCGTCCTCAAGGACGGACTCCTGACCCTCCAGGTCGGTGACGAAGTTCGGCGAGATGAAGCCCTTGTCGAACTGGAGACCCTCGGTCACGTCCAGTTCGGTGGTGAGCATCGAACCTTCCTCGACGGTGATGACACCGTCGCGGCCGACGCGCTCCATCGCCTCGGCGATCAGATCGCCGATCGTGGAGTCCTGCGCGGAGATCGTCGCCACGTTCGCGATCGACTCCTTGCTGGTGACCTCGGCGGCACGGCCGAGCAGCGCCTCGGAGACCTTGGTGGCCGCCGCGTCGATGCCCCGCTTGAGGCCGGCCGGGTTGGTCCCGGCGGTCACGTTGCGCAGACCCTCGCGAACCATCGCCTGGGCCAGCACGGTCGCGGTGGTGGTCCCGTCGCCGGCGACGTCGTTGGTCTTGGTCGCCACCTCCTTGACCAACTGCGCGCCAAGGTTCTCGTACGGGTTGGTGAGCTCGATCTCCTTGGCGATGGTCACACCATCGTTGGTGATCGTCGGCGCACCGAATTTCTTGTCCAGGACGACGTTGCGCCCGCGCGGGCCGAGGGTGACCTTGACCGCGTCCGCGAGGGCGTTGACACCGTGCTCCAGCAGGTGTCGGGCGTCGTCCGAGAAGCTCAGGATCTTCGCCATAAATGTCCCTTCGAAGCGCCATTGCCCCGGCCCGGCGAGCCGGACCGGGGCAGTGGCACTGATCGGTTGCTTACTTCTCGATGACCGCGAGGACGTCGCGGGCGGAGAGCACCAGGTACTCCTCGCCGGCGTACTTGACCTCGGTGCCGCCGTACTTCGAGTAGAGGACGGTGTCGCCGATTTGCACGTCAACCGGAACCCGGTTGCCGTTGTCGTCGACGCGCCCCGGGCCCACAGCGAGGACGGTGCCCTCCTGCGGCTTCTCCTTGGCGGTGTCGGGGATCACGATGCCCGACGCCGTGGTGGTCTCAGCCTCGTTCGCCTGGACCACGATGCGGTCCTCGAGCGGCTTGATCGCAACCTTGGTCGCGGTAGTCACGGGCATACCCTCCTGGGGTACTGGTTTCGTTGCTGGCCAGCGGGGCTGACCAGCGTCAATCTGCCTCATGCCACCGGGCGGTGCCGTCGTCGCGGGTGCCGGTCCGCCTGGCGTGCGCACCCGGGTCGCGAGACCCGGAAGCTGGCACCCTCAGGGTGAGAGTGCTAATCGCAGGTTATTCCGTGGCTAGCACTCCGTCAAGGAGAGTGCCAGCGCGTCGCGCCCCGCCAGCCAGGATTTCCGGGGTGGCCGGGACAATAGCCGGGTGGATCTCGATCAACTGGCGGCGCTGCGTACCCCCGAGGGGTCGGCCGCGCTCACGGCGGCGGCCGGGCTGGCCGGCGGTGATCCACTGGTCGCGGCGTCGGCGCTGCGCTCGGCCGGGGTGCCGCCGACGTTGGCCGCGGCGGCCCTCACCCAGGCCGAGCTGCGCCACCGGGCGACAGCCAAGTTCGGCGCGGCCGCCGCTGGGATGTTCCTCACCCGGCCCGGCCTGGAGCAGGCCACCCGCCGGGTGGTCGCCGACCATCGGGCCGCCCGGTTGTCCGCGGCCGGCGTGCGCACCCTGGCCGACCTCGGGTGCGGGCTCGGTGCCGACGCGCTGGCCGCCGCCCGTGCCGGCATCCGGGTGTACGGGGTGGAGGCCGACCCGGTGACCGCCGCGATGGCCGCAGCCAACGCCGAGGCGGCCGGGCTGGCCGAGTTGTTCACTGTCGAGTGCGGCGACGCGACCGGGTTCGACGTGTCAGGGGTCGACGGGGTCTTCTGCGATCCGGCCCGCCGCACGACCGGCACCGGGCGGCGGATCTTCGACCCGCGCGCCTACTCGCCACCGTGGGACTTCGTCACCGGGCTGGCCGAGCGGGTGCCGCGCACCGTGGTGAAGGTGGCGCCGGGCCTGGACCACGCGCTCATCCCGGCCGGTGCCGAGGCCGAGTGGGTCGGCGTGGACGGCGATCTGGTCGAGGCCGCGCTCTGGTGCGGCGAGCTGGCGGAGGTGCCCCGCCGCGCCACCCTCTACCGCCAGCGGGGCGCCGAGACCCACCGCCACCAGCTCACCGGCTCGGGTGCCGCCGAGGCGCCGGTCGGGCCGCCGCGCCGCTACCTGTACGACCCGGACCCGGCGGTGGTGCGCGCGCACCTCGTCGCCGAACTGGCCACCGACCTGGACGCCACCCTGGGCGATCCGAGCATCGCCTACCTCTACGCCGACCAGCCGATCCGCACCCCGTACGCGCGCTGCCTGGAGATCACCGACGTGCTGCCGTTCTCGCTCAAGCGCCTGCGGACGCTGCTGCGCGACCGTCGGGTGGGCCGCGTGGAGATCCTCAAGCGGGGTTCGGCGCTCACCCCGGAGCAGCTCCGGCGGGACCTACGGCTGGCCGGGGACGAGTCGGCGAGTCTGGTGCTCACCCGGGTCGGCGGCGCACCGACGGTGCTGATCGGCCGGCCGGTCGAATAGGACCTGACACAGGGACTAGCCTCGTCGCTGTGGCGGGACAGGGCACGCCGGCAACGGCACTGTTGGTCAAGCGCGGCATCGCGCATCGCACCCATCCGTACCGGGTGTCGCCGGACGCCCCGAACTACGGCGCGTTGGTGGCGGTGGCGCTCGGCGTGGCACCGGAGCGCGTGTTCAAGTCGCTGGTGACCGAGGTCGACGGCGCGCTCACCGTGGCGGTCGTTCCGGTCACCGGCGAGCTGGATCTCAAGGCGCTCGCGGCGGCTGTCGGCGGCAAGCGGGCGGCGTTGGCCGACCGGGCGGTAGCCGAGCGGGCAACCGGCTACGTACGCGGTGGGATCAGCCCGCTCGGGCAGCGCCGACGGTTGCCCACCGTGTTGGACGAATCCGCGCTGGACCTCCCGACGATCTATGTCTCGGCTGGTCGGCGCGGTCTGCAACTCGAACTGGCAGCGGCGGATCTGGTGGCGCTGACCGACGCCCGCACCGCGCCGTTGCAGACCCACTGACGACCGTCGTTACGTCGACTCCCCCGTGGGATACCCGGGGAGTAACAGTCGCGTTGCTGAATTGTTATCGCTCCCAACAAACTATGCACCTGCGCGGTCTTGTGGAGCCGGTGTGACGCGAAATACGTTGCCGGACACAACAAAACAACACCTCCCCCACCTCCGAAAGGACCCTGCACATGCGTAAGGGGATCCTCACCATCGCCGCCGTGGGCCTGCTCACGACCGGCGGCTTGACCGCTTGTAGCGACGACTCCGGCGACAAGGCCGCCGCCGAAAAGACCCCCAAGATCGGCGTGATCCTCCCGGACAGCAAGTCCTCGGCCCGCTGGGAAACGGCGGACCGCCGGTTCCTGGAGGAGGCGTTCAAGGCCGCCGGCGTCCAGGCCGACATCCAGAACGCCCAGAACGACAAGACTGCCTTCCAGACCATTGCCGACCAGATGATCACCAGCGGCGTCACCGCCCTGATGATCGTCAACCTGGACTCCGGCACCGGTAAGGCCGTCCTCGACAAGGCCAAGTCGCAGGGCGTCGCCACCATCGACTACGACCGGCTCACCCTCGGCGGCTCCGCCCAGTACTACGTCAGCTTCGACAACGAGACCGTCGGCAAGCTGCAGGGCGAGGGTCTGGCGAAGTGCCTGACCGAGAAGAACGCCAAGAACCCCGTCGTGGCGTACCTGAACGGCTCCCCCACCGACAACAACGCCACCCTGTTCAAGGCCGGCTACGACTCGGTGCTCAAGCCGAAGTTCGACGCCAAGGAATACACCAAGGGCCCGGACGACGCCGTGCCGGGCTGGGACGGCCCCACCGCCGCGACCATCTTCGAGCAGCAGCTCACCGCCACCAAGGGCAAGATCGACGGCGTGCTGGCCGCTAACGACACTCTCGGCAACGCCGCCATCTCGATCCTCAAGAAGAACAAGATCAACGGCAAGGTGCCGGTGACCGGCCAGGACGCCAGCGTGGAGGGCCTGCAGAACATCCTCGCCGGTGACCAGTGCATGACCGTCTACAAGGCCGTCCGGGAAGAGGCGAAGGCCGCCTCCGACCTGGCCATCGCGCTCGCCAAGGGCGAGAAGAAGGACACCGGCCAGACGGTGAAGGACCCGGAGGGTGGCCGCGACGTCCCCTCGGTGCTGCTCACCCCGAAGGCCATCTACAAGGACAATGTCAAGGACGTCATCGCCGACGGCTACGTGACCAAGGAAGAGGTCTGCACCGCGGCGTACGCCAAGGCCTGCACCGAAGCCGGCATCAGCTGACCGACGCCGCAGTACCCGCCGGGACGACCATCGCCGCCCGGCACGGGAGACCCCTCCCGTGCCGGGCGGCGCCCGCCGGACGGGCCCCGAACCTCCCTTAAGAAGGAGACCCCCGTGTCCGCGACCCCCCTGCTGGAACTCCGCGGGATCGACAAGAGCTTCGGTCCCGTCCAGGTGCTCCGCGACGTCGCCCTGACCGTCCACCCGGGCGAAGTGACCGCACTGGTCGGCGACAACGGCGCCGGCAAGTCGACCCTGGTGAAGTGCATCAGCGGCATCCACCCCACCGACGCCGGAGAGTTCCTGTTCAACGGTGAACCGGTGCACATCGGCAGCCCCCGCGACGCCGCCACGCTCGGCATCGAGGTCGTCTACCAGGACCTCGCGCTCTGCGACAACCTGGACATCGTGCAGAACATGTTCCTCGGCAGGGAGAAGCGCAGCGGCATCGTCCTCGACGAGCCGACCATGGAACAGCTCGCCGCCGAAACCCTGGCGGGGCTCTCCATCCGCACCGTCACCTCACTCCGCCAGCACGTGTCGAGCCTCTCCGGCGGTCAACGCCAGACCGTGGCCATCGCCAAGGCGGTGCTGTGGAACAGCAAGCTCGTCATCCTGGACGAGCCGACCGCGGCGCTCGGCGTGGCACAGACCGCCCAGGTGCTCGAACTGGTCCGCCGCCTCGCCGACAACGGCCTGGCCGTGGTGCTCATCTCGCACAACATGAACGACGTCTTCGCCGTCTCCGACCGGATCGCCGCGCTGTACCTCGGCCAGATGGTCGCCCAGGTGAAGACCACCGACATCACCCACGCCCAGGTGGTCGAGCTGATCACCGCCGGGCGCTCGGGCGGGCTCGGCCTCGCCACCGACCCGGGCAGCAACGGCGACGGCCCGCAGTCGGCCGACTCGATCTCAGGAGGCGTCCGATGACCACCACCGCCGTGCGGAAGGACGGCCCCGCCGCCGTCACACCGACGCCGACCGTCGGAGGCCACTTCCGCAACTACCTGAGTCGGGTACGCGGTGGCGACGTCGGCGCGCTGCCAGCCGTACTCGGCCTGATCGTGCTCTGCACCGTCTTCGCGATCATGCGGCCGTCGTCGTTCCTGTCGGCCGGCAACTTCGCCAACCTCTTCACCCAGGGCGCGGCGGTCACGCTGATCGCGATGGGCCTGGTCTTCGTGCTGCTGCTCGGCGAGATCGACCTCTCCGCCGGCTTCGCCAGCGGCGTCTGCGCGGCGGTGCTGGCCAATGTGGTCACCGTGCTCGGCTACCCCTGGTGGGTCGCCGTGCTCGCCGCCGTCGCCACCGGTGTGGTCATCGGCACCACGCTCGGCATGCTCGTCGCGAAGATCGGCATTCCGTCCTTCGTGGTCACCCTCGCCGGCTTCCTCGCCTTCCAGGGCGTCGTGCTGCTGCTCGTCAAGGACGGCACCAACATCTCCGTCCGCGACGACGTGCTGGTCGCCATCGCCAACCGCAACCTCGGCCCCACGTTGGGCTGGGCGCTGACCGCCCTCGCGGTCGTCGGCTACGCGGCGGTGCAACTGCTGCGCCACCGCACCCGGGCGGCCCGCGGTCTGATCACCGACCCCATCGCGGTGGTGGCGCTGCGGATCGGCGGGCTCGCCGTCATCCTCGGCGTCGCTGTGTACGTGCTCAACCTGGAGCGCAGCCGCAACGTCCTCATCGTTTCGCTCAAGGGTGTGCCGATCGTGGTGCCGATCATCGCGGTGCTGCTGATCATCTGGACCTTCGTGCTCCAACGCACCAGCTACGGCCGGCACATCTACGCCGTGGGCGGCAACCGGGAAGCGGCCCGCCGGGCCGGCATCGGAGTCGACCGGATCCGGATCTCCGTCTTCGTGATCTGCTCGTCCATGGCCGCCATCGGTGGCATCGTGGCGGCCAGCCGGGCCAACTCGGTCGACCCGAACACCGGGGGCAGTAACGTACTGCTCTACGCGGTCGGCGCGGCGGTGATCGGCGGCACCAGCCTCTTCGGTGGCAAGGGCCGCGTCCTCGACGCCGTACTCGGCGGCGCGGTGGTCGCGGTCATCGAAAACGGAATGGGCCTGATGGGGTACACCGCGGGAGTCAAATACGTGGTCACCGGCGTCGTGCTGCTGCTCGCCGCCAGCGTCGACGCGCTCTCCCGCCGCCGCGCGGCAGCCACCGGCACCCGCTGACCGCGCGGGAGGTAGCACCAGCATGCGCCCAGGACCAAGCCAGGATGACGTCCGACGGCAGAACCTCGGGGCCCTGCTGCGGCACGTGCACGTCCACGGGGCGACCACGCGTGCCGAACTGACCACCACGCTGGGTCTCAACCGCAGCACCATCGGCGCGCTCACCGCCGACCTGTCCGCAGTGGGGCTGGTCAGCGAAGGGGCACCGAAGGAGACCGGCCGGGCCGGACGACCGTCACTTGTCGTCCGGCCCGAGTCGGCCCGGGTCTACGCCTACGCGTACTCGGTGGAGGTGGACCGACTGCGCGCGGCCCGGATCGGGCTGGGCGGCGCGGTCCTGGACCGCCGGGACCTGGACCGGCCGCGCGGCCTGCTGGCCGCGGAGGCCGCGCCGCTGCTGGCCGGCGCGGTCAAGGAGATGCAGCAGCTGGTGCCGGCGGACGCGATCTGCGTCGGTGCCGGCGTCGCGGTCTGCGGCATGGTCCGCCGGGACGACGGCCTGGTCCGACTCGGTCCCACCACCGGTTGGGTGGACGAGCCGATCGGCGCCGCCCTCGCCGACGAGTTGGGCATCGACGTACCGATCACCGTGGGCAACGTCGCCGACGTCGCCGCGTTCGCCGAGCACGCACGGGGTGTGGCGGCGGGTTGCGACAACGTCCTCTACCTGTACGGCGACGTCGGCGTGGGTGCCGGCATCATCGCCGGTGGGCGCCGGCTGACCGGGCACGGCGGGTACGGCGGCGAGGTCGGGCACATGAAGGTGGTCCGCGACGGCAGGCCCTGTGAGTGCGGCTCCCGAGGTTGCTGGGAGACCGAGATCGGCGAGCACGGTCTCCTGCGCGCTGCCGGACGCTCCGACGCCCGTGGCCGCGACGCGCTGCTGGCCGTCTTCGACGCCGCCGACCGGGGCGACGCCCGAGCCCAGACGGCGGTCCGCCAGGCCGGCGACTGGCTCGGCTTCGGGGTCGCCAACCTGGTGAACATCTTCAACCCCGAGATGGTCATCTTCGGCGGCACCATGCGTGACCTCTACCTCGCGGCGGCGGCCCAGATCCGCAGCCGGCTCAACTCCAACGCGCTCGGCGCCTGCCTGGAGCACGTCCGGCTGCGCACACCGAAACTGGGTGCGGACGCGCCCCTGATCGGTGCCGCCGAGTTGGCCTTCGAACGGCTCCTCGCCGACCCCCTCGACGTGGGCTGATCCGCGTACGCTGTCCGGCGTGGATGTCGAGCTGCGCGCCTCCGACGACGACCGCAACCGGGTGGTCGCCGCGCTGCACCAGCACACCGCGGCGGGCCGGCTGACGCTCGACGAGTTCTCCGACCGGGCCGGTGCCGTGTGGACGGCCCGCACCCTCGGTGACCTGGCCGCGCTGACCCGTGACCTGCCGGCCCTGCCCGACCCGGCCGCCGGCGTCGGCCGCGTGGAGCGCGGGCGTCAGGAGCTGCTGATGGTCTTCGCCGCCGCGGCGCTCACCCTGCTGCTGCTCGGCGGCCTGCTCGCCGTCACCCGCTGATCCGGGTCGCTGCGCGATGAACTGATCGCGCGATCAGTCCGTACCAGTGGGCGGACGGGCAACCGGCAGGGTACGGCTGCCCGGTCCAGACGCGTTCCGGTCCGGACCGAGGAGGCACCACAGACATGGCACCGCTCAGATCCCCCCATCGCCGACTGGGCACCCGGACCCACCGAGCGGCAATGTTGCTCATCGCGATCATCGCGGGGGTCGGTGTGCTGCCCGGCGTGGCCGTCGCCGCGCCCGCCGGTGGCCAGCAGCTCAACGCCGCCGACATGACGCTGCTCAACGGGGTGCGGCTGGCCGGGCTGTGGGAGATGCCAGCCGGCCAGATGGCCGCCGAGAAGGGACAGTCGGCGAAGGTCCGGGAGATCGGCGCCGGCATCGCCGGCGAGCACCAGAAGCTCGACCAGCTCGTGGTCGACGCGGCCAACAAGTTGGGCGCGACGATCCCCAGCGAGCCGACCGCCGAGCAGAAGGGCTGGCTGGCCGAGATGCAGAAGGCATCCGGCGCCCGGTTCGACCAGATCTTCGTCACCAGGCTCCGGGTCGCCCACGGCAAGATCTTCCCGGTGATCGGCGCGGTCCGGGCCAGCACCCGGGACGCCACCGTCCGCAAGCTCTGCGAGGACGCCAACGCGTTCGTCCAGCACCACATGCAGATGCTGGAGAGCACCGGGCTGGTCCGCTGGCCGGAGCTGCCGCCGGCCGCGCTGCCCGCCCCGGGTCAGGACGGGCTCCTGGCCGCCGCCTCCGCCAACTCCGGCCCACAGGTCGGAGTCAGCAGCACAGTCGTCTGGCTGGTCTTCCTCGCCGCGCTGGGCACGGGCGGCATCGCCACCTACCGGATGTTGCGCCGCAGCTGACCAGTCAGCGGTGGCCTGGATGGTGGCTCGCGTCAGCGGTCGACCTGGGTGAAATCCCAGGAGTGCGGGGCGCGGGCCACCAGCAGGGCGGGCGGGTCCGGCAGCGGGCGCGGGCTGCTGCGCCACTTGGAGATCACCACCACGCGGTGGTCGGTGGAGGAGAAGACCTCGCTGGAAACGTGCAGCGGGTCATGCTCCAACTCGGGCAGGGCGGTGTCGCACACCCAGGTGATCAGGTCGGCGACCCCGTACGCCTCGGCGCGCGCTTCCCACATCCGCACGATCATGTCCGCCGCTCCCGTCACACGCTGACCGTGGTCAACGGCAGTGCCGAGTCGGCTGGCAGGTCCAGTCGGCTCGGAGCGACCCCGGCGGCGACCAGGTGCGAACCGAGCGCGGCCACCATCGCGCCGTTGTCGGTGCACAGCTTCGGCCGGGGTACCCGGACCTGGATGCCGTACTTCTCGGCTCGCTGCTCGGCCATCGCCCGCAGCCGCGAGTTCGCCGCCACTCCCCCGCCGATGACCAGGGTCTCGATGCCCTGCGCCCGGCACGCGGCGAGCGCCTTGCTGGTCAGTACGTCACAGACCGCCTCCTGGAAGGACGCGGCCACGTCGGCCACCGGCACCGGCTCGCCGGCACGCTGACGGGCCTCGACCCACCGGGCCACCGCCGTCTTCAGGCCCGAGAACGAGAAGTCGTACCGGTGGGCGGCGAGATCCTTCGCGGCGGTCAGGCCGCGGGGGAAGGCGATCGAGGCGGCATCGCCGGCCCGAGCCTCCCGGTCGATGGGCGGACCGCCTGGGAACGGCAGTCCGAGCAGACGGGCGACCTTGTCGAACGCCTCCCCGGCCGCGTCGTCGATGGTGGCGCCCAGCGGGGTGACACCCCGGGCCAGGTCGTCGACGAGCAGGAGGGACGAGTGGCCGCCGGACACCAGGAGCGCGATGGCGGGTTCGGGCAGTGGGCCGTGCTCAAGGGTGTCCACCGCGACGTGGGCGGCGAGGTGGTTGACGCCGTAGACGGGTTTCTCGGCGGCGAGCGCGTACCCCTTGGCGGCGGCGACGCCGACCAGGAGCGCGCCGGCCAGCCCGGGCCCGGAGGTGACCGCGATCGCGTCGATGTCGGCCAGCGTGACGCCTGCCTCGGTCAGTGCCCGGTCCATGGTCGGCACGATGGCCTCCAGGTGTGCCCGGCTGGCCACCTCCGGGACCACACCCCCGAACCGGGCGTGTTCCTCGACGCTGGAGGCGAGCGCGTCGGCAAGCAGGATGTGCCCCCGCACGATGCCGACGCCGGTCTCGTCGCAGGAGGTCTCGATTCCCAGGATCAGTGGTTCGTCAGCCATGGTCGTGTGGTCCGTCTCCGGTCGGCTCGGCGTCGCGCCGCATGACCAGCGCGTCGGTGTTGCTCGGTTGGTAGTAGCCGCGCCGCACCCCGATCGGCTCGAACCCGTACGTCGCGTAGAGCCGCTGGGCCGCGGCGTTGTCCACGGCGACCTCCAGCAGGGTGCTGCGGGCGTCGCGCCGGACCGCCTCGGCGAGCAACTCCTCCAGCAGGGCGCGGCCCACGCCGCGCCGCTGGGCGTCCCGGCGGACGGCGATGTTCTGTACCCACACCTCGTCCGGCGGAGCGCCGGCGAGCCCGGCGTAGCCGAGCAGCGAGCCGTCCGCGTCGACGGCGACCCGGTAGTGGTGTCCGTTGGCGAGCTCGCTCCAGAACATGGCGGGCGACCACTTTTCGGCGCCGAAGAGGTCCGCCTCGATCGGCAGCACGTCGTCGATGTGCCACCAGCGGAACGGTTCGAGCCGTACCGCCGTCATGGCAGGACCGGTTTGCGGCCGGTCGCCGCCACCGCGTCGGGGCGGCGCAGGTAGAGCGGGGTGAGCCTTTCGCTGGGGGCGCCCGCCCGGACCCGCTCGGCGGCGAGCAGCGCCAGCACGGTCGCGTCCGGGTAGCGCGGTTCGACCCGAACGGGCAGGTCCAGAACCTCGGCGTACCGGTGCGCCCCGTCCCCGACCGCGATCGTCGCGCCCAGTTCACGGGCGCGCGCGGCGGCGACCGCCGGCGCGGACACCTCGGGCCCGACGATCCGCTGGCCGGCGCCGTCGTAGACGGCCCAGTAGAGCTCCTTGCGTCGGGCATCGCTGGCGGCCAGGACCGGCGCGCCGGACGCCGCCGGGTAGCCGATGGCGTCCAGCGAACAGACGCCGTACGTGGGGATGCCGAGCACCTGACCCATTGTCGCGGCGGTGACCAGGCCGACCCGCAGCCCGGTGAACGGCCCCGGGCCGAGCCCGGCGACGATGGCGGTCAGGTCACGCGGGCGCGCGTCGGCGTCGGCGAGGACCGCATCCACCTGGGGCGCGAGCAGCTCACCGTGCGCGCGGGCGTCGACCGTGCACCGCTGCGCCCGCGACGCCACGCCGTCTGCCGAGACCTCTACCAGCGCCGCGGTGACCGCGGGGGTCGAGCTGTCCACCACGAGTACGAGCACGGTAAGCCAGCCTAGCCGCCCCGCCGCAGCCCTCAGTCACGCCCCGCCCCGCCACCGTCCAAGGCCCTCCCCCCGCCGCAGGGCTGCCCCGTCGCCGTAGCCCCTCCGTGCGGCCTTGCAGCGCCACAGCAGGAGCCACAGCACCACCAGCAGGGCGAGGGCGAGCACCGACCAACCGTCCAGCCCCGAACGAGCGGTGGAGCCACATCCCTGAATGAGCGTGATGTCTGTGAGTCATCGTGATGACTCACAGACATCACGCTCATTGAAGTAAGGCGGCCCACCATCCGCCGCCAGATCACGGACCGGGCGATTCTCGGGGCCGGATCGACGGCAAGCCGCCGATCTGCCGCAACGGGATCGCGGACGTCTCGCCCTTGGCCCACCGTGCCGGGATGTCATCCACTCGCCTTGTCACCCTTCTCGGCGCTGCCGTGCGGCAGCAACGACATCTGCGCGACCTGAGTCAGCGTCAGTTGGCCGCGCTGGCCGAGGTCGACCAGGCAGCGGTGGCCCGGTTCGAACGCGGTGAGCGAGCGCCGACCATCGCCGTGCTGGAGCGGTTGCTTGCAGCTATGGATGTGCAGTTGATCATCGGGGTTGAGCCGTTGGACGCGCACCTCGACGCCCGGATCGACGGCTTGGCCGCCCGGCCGATCGCCGAGCGAATCGACGGGCTGGCATTGGATCGGCTGCTGGATCGGCTCACCGACTTCCCGCAGGTGATCACCGGATGCGCCGCGGCGCTGCTACAGGGCGCGCCGGTGCCGGTCGACGCGCTGGAGATCGCCCTGCGCTGGCAGGACTCCAAAGCGTTCACCCGCTGGCTGGAGACGAACTACGGCCAGCGGTGGAACGCCCGCTGGGGTGAGTTCGGCGGGGTGTGGTTGGAGCCCGAAGAGCCGGGCGAACACCTGTGGTCGACCCGGTACGGCGAGATCAGGGCCACCATGTGCGACGAGCTGCCCGAGACGATCGAGGTGCGCCACGGTGGGCGGAGTTACCAGGTGGTGCCACTCGTCGAGCTGGAACTGAGCGAGCCACGCGCCGCCGAGTTGCTGCGCCGCTACCGGGACCGGCAGCTGGCCAGCGACGGCTGAGCCAGTGCCGGTCCAAACCAGCAGCAGGACGTCGACGAGCGGCTCAGCCGGCGGTGCGCTCCCAGTCGATGGTGGGCAGGCCGGCGTCGGCCAGTGCCTTGTTGGCGGCGCTGAACGGGCGACTGCCGAGGAAGCCACGCGGGTTCATCGGGCTGGGGTGACCCGCCTCCAGCACCACATGCTGCGGATTGGTGACCAGCGCGGCCTTCTTACGGGCGTAGCCACCCCAGAGCAGGAAGACCACCCGGTCCGGTGCCGCGTCCAGTGCGCGGATGGTGGCGTCGGTGAACTCTTCCCAGCCGGCGTTGGCGTGCGAGCCCGGGGTGGCCTGACGGACGGTCAGCACCGCGTTGAGCAGCAGCACACCCTGGGCGGCCCACCCGTCGAGATTGCCGCTGCGCGGCTTGGGGACGCCCACGTCCTCGCCCAACTCCTTGAAGACGTTGCGCAACGACGGCGGCACCGTCACACCGTCACGAACGCTGAAGCTCAACCCGTGTGCCTGCCCGGCCCGGTGGTAGGGATCCTGCCCGAGGATGAGCACCCGGGTGCCCTGCGGCGGGCAGAGCCGGTATGCCGAGAACAGGTCCTCCAGAGGCGGGAAGACGGTCTGCGTCGCGTATTCCCGGGCGACGAACTCGCCCAGCGCGACGGTGCGTGCCGGGTCGAGGTGCGGGGTGAGCACGGCACGCCACTGCTCCGGCAGGAGGGCCAGCAGATCCAGGGCGGGAGCGTCGTCGGGCATCGGAAACCTCTCACAGCGCGGGTCGGTCCCCCGCACTCTAGGCATCGGGTACGACAGCCGCCGACCTAGCCCAGGTCGGCGAGCCGCCGGGCCCAGTCGCCGCCGATCGGGTCCAGCTCGACGATGCGGGTGTCGTCGTCGCGGCGGTCGATGCGAACCCGCAGGTGCGCGTCCACCAACTGCTCGACCAGGCCCTCGCCCCACTCGACAACGGTCACCGAGTCGTCCACCGACGCGTCGAGGTCCAGGTCGTCGATCTCGGCGCGCGGGTCGGTGGCGTCACCCAACCGGTACGCGTCGGCGTGCACCAGTGCCACGCGGCCGCCCCGGGCCGGGTCGGGGCGGTGCACCCGGGCGATCACGAAGGTCGGCGAGGTGATGTCCCCGAGGACACCGAGCCCGGCGCCGATGCCCTGGGTGAGCGCGGTCTTGCCGGCGCCCAGCGGGCCGGTCAACAGCACCAGGTCGCCGGCGCGCAGCAGCCCGGCCAACCGCCGGCCGAAGTCCCGAGTGTCCTCGACGGTAGGCAGCTTGACGACGTGACTCACCGATCCTCCACGCTCTGCAATGACTCCAGGAACCGCGCCAGCGCGGCGTTGACCTCGTCCGCGTGCTCCAACATGACCACGTGGCCGCTGTCCTTGATCTTCACGAACTCGGCGTGCGGCAACCGGCGGACGATCTCCTCGGAGTGGGTCACCGGAGTGATCATGTCCTTGTCGCCGACCACCACCAGCACCGGAGTCGCCGCCAGCGCCGCCAGCGCCGGAAAGCGCGAGTGGGTGGCCAGGGTCCGCAGGTAGCGGGTCACCGTGTCGGCCGACGTCCGGGAGTTCATCGTCTCCACGTAGGACACCAGCGACGGGCTGGGCTTGCGGGTGCCAAAGCCATACTTGCGGGTCAGCAGCCAGGCCACGTTCGACGTCGACTTGCGGGCCTTGTCGATCACCGGCCCGCCGTACCGGGTGGCGTTGCTGACCATGTAGAGCACCGGGCCACCGACCCGGCCGAGCAGCGCGGGCGCGACCAGCTTGGTCTCCGCGATGAGCCCGCCCGACGTGGCCATCAGGACGGTGCCCACCACCCGGTCACCGAACAGCTCCGGGAACAGCTCGGCGAACGCCATGATGGTCATGCCGCCCATCGAGTGGCCGACCAGCACCAGCGGCCCGTCCGGGGCGGTGCGGTCGATCACCTCGCGCAGCGTCCGTCCGAGCACCGTGAGGTCGTACTCCCCGGTCTCCAGCCGGCCGGACCGGCCGTGACCGGGCTGGTCGTACGCCACGATGCGGTAGTCGCCGCGGGCGGCGAGCATCTCGCGCTGGAAGTGGAACGTCCCCATGTCCAGGCAGAAGCCGTGCACCAGCACCACCGTCGGGCGCCCCGGCACCGGTCGGGTCGGCTCGACCACCTCGACGTGGATGTCCGTGCCGTCCGGCAGCTCCAGGCGGAACGCCTCGTCGTACCGCTGCTGGTCGAACGTCTCGTGCGCGTAGCGGTCGGCCGGGTCGGCCTTGAGCCGGCGGACCAGGGTCCGCTCGGTCGCGACGCCAGCCGCCAGCCCCGCCGCGGCCACCCCGACCGCCGCGCCGACGATGCCCGCGACGCGACCCGCGGCCGTCCGCGGACGCGGAATGCGGTAACTCATGGTTTCTCGCCGTCGTAGACCCGGGGCACCCGCGTGCCGCCGAACCGGGTGACGATCTCGTAGTTGATCGTGCCGACGGCCTCGGCCCAGTCGTCCGCGGTCGGCTCACCGTCGGCGCCGCTGCCGAACAGCGTCGCCACGTCGCCGTCGGCCACCGGGTCGTCGCCGCAGTCGAGCACGAACTGGTCCATGCAGACCCGCCCGGAGATCGTCCGGCGTACGCCGCCGAGCTGCACCGGCCCGGTGTTGGACGCGTGCCGGGGAACCCCGTCGGCGTAGCCGAGCGGCACCACGGCCAGGTTCGCGTCGGCTTCCGTCGTGTAGGCGTGCCCGTAGGAGATGCCGGTGCCGGCGGGCACCCGCTTGGTGAGCATCACCCGGGCGCGGGCGGTCATCGCCGGCCGCAACCCGTACGTCTCGCCGGCCACCGGGGAGAGCCCGTAGATGGCCAGGCCGGGGCGGACCAGGTCGAAGTGGGTGTCCGGGCGGGTCAGGGTGGCGGCCGAGTTGGCGAGGTGCCGCCAGCGCGGTCGCAGCCCGGCCCGCTCGACCATGGCCAGCCCCTCGTGGAAGACGGCCAGTTGGCGGTCGGTGGTGGGGTGGCCGGGCGAGTCCGCGTACACGAAGTGACTCCACACGCCGACCACCTCGACCAGGCCGTCGGCCTGGGCCTTCGCGGCGGCGTCCAGCAGCGCGGGCCAGTCGGCGACTGTCGCACCGCCCCGGGACAACCCCGTATCGATCTTGAGATGCAGGCGGGCGGGGCGCCCGGCGAGCCGACCCGCCTCGATCATCTCGTCCAGTTGCGCCAGGCTGGCCGCGCCCAGGTCCACCCCGGCGCTGACCCCCTCGTGCAGCGGCAACCCGGGCGCGAGCAGCCAGGCCAACACCGGCACGGTCACCCCGGCCCGGCGCAGGGTGAGCGCCTCGTCGAGGGTGCAGACGCCGAGCCAGTCCGCGCCGGCGTCGAGCGCCGCGCGGGCGGCCGGAAGCATGCCGTGGCCGTACCCGTCGGCCTTCACCACCGCCATCAGCTCGGCGGTGGTGCCGGAGCGGAGCCTGCTCACGTTCTCGCGGATGGCGTCAAGATCGACGCGTACCTCGGCCTGCCACATGCGCCCAGCCTACTTTCCGCCGTGATCACCGCGGGCGGCGACGCACGTCCCGACGCGGCGATCCGGCCACCGCACCCGGAACCGACCCGTTCAGCCCAGCCGGGCCAGCACCGGACGCAACGCGGTCGCCACGTCGGGCGCGGTCACCGGCCCGCCCCGGGCCGCCTCCCGCCCGGCGAGCCCATGCAGGTACGCGGCGGAGGCGGCGGCCCGATCGGCGGGTACGCCAGCCGCCAGCAGCGAGCCGAGCAGCCCGGCCAACACGTCGCCGGTGCCGCCGGTGGCCAGCGCCGGGGTGCCGGTCGGGTTGACGTACGCCCGACCGTCCGGCGTGCCGATCACCGTGCGGTCGCCCTTGAGCAGCACCACCGCGTTCATCCAGGCGGCCAGCCGCAGCGCGGCGCCGACCCGGTCGGCGCCCGGTTCCTCCCCGCAGAGACGGGTGAACTCCCGATCGTGCGGGGTGACCACGATGGGCGCGTCCCGACCCCGCAGTCGATCGGCGAGCGAGCCGTCCACCAGCAGGGTCAGGGCGTCGGCGTCGAGGACCACAGGCACCGGGGCGGCCAGTACGGCACGCAGCTCGGCCGCCGCGTCGGCGCCTGTGCCCAGCCCGGAGCCGCAGACCCAGGCCTGCACCCGGCCCGCGTCGGCGACCCGCCCACTGGCGATGACCGAGGGGTGCTGGTGCAGCACCTCGGCGCGGGCGCCGCCGGCGTAGCGGACCAGCCCGGTCGGCCCGGCCAGGGCGCCGCCCACGGAGAGCACCGCCGCACCGGGGTAGGTCGCCGAGCCGGTCGCCACCCCCACCACGCCCCGGGTGTACTTCTCCGACGCCGGGCCCAGCTGGGGCCACCAGTCGACCAGGTCGGACCACTCGGTGACCCGCAGCGCCGGGGTGCCGCGCAGCCACGGCCGCAGCCCGATGTCGACCAGCTCGACGTGCCCGGCCAGCGCGGCGGCCGGCCCGACCACCAGGGCGGGCTTCAGCGCGCCGAAGGCCACCGTCACGTCGGCGCGGACCGCGACGGGCCGACCGGACGCGGACAGCGGCACGTTACCGGTGTCGACCGCGACCCCGCTGGGCACGTCGACCGCCAGCACGGTGGCCCGCGCCCCGTCGCGTCCGCGCAGTCCGCCGAGGCGCTGGACCACCTCGTCCGCGTTCGCCCGTAGCCCGCCGGTGCCACCGATGCCGACGATGCCGTCGAGGACCAGGTCGACCGGGCCGGCCGGGCCGGGCACCAGCCGGCCGCCAGCGGCTCGCAGCGCGGCCAGGCCGGCGGCGTGCGCCCGCCCGGGGGTGAGCAGCAGGGCGGACACCTGGACGCCCCGGCGGGCCAGCCGCTCCCCTGCGTACAGCGCGTCGCCGCCGTTGTCGCCGGAACCGACCAGCAGCAGCACCCGGCCCCCGTAGATGCCGCCCCGCTCGGCGAGCAGGAGCGCGGCGCGGCGGGCCAGGCCGGCTGCGGCCCGCTGCATCAGCGTCCCGTCCGGCAGCGTGCCCATCAACCCCGCCTCGGCCGCCCGTACGTCGGCCACCCGCCACACCGCTCTCATGCCACCGTGTCCCATTCCGTTCGCGGGCGGACCTGATCGGCCCTCCCGGCCGACGTCATCGTTCCGCGACCACCATCGCCGACGCGATCCCGCCGTCGTGCGACAACGAGAGGTGCCAGTGGTTGACCCCACGGGCGTCGGCCACCGCCGCGACCGTGCCGGAGACGGCCAGCCAGGGGCGGCCGTCCGGGTCGGGCACGATCTCGCAGTCGTGCCAGTTGAGCCCGGCCGGAGCGCCGAGCGTCTTGGCCACCGCCTCCTTGGCGGCGAACCGGGCGGCGAGCGACTCGGGCGAGCGCGGGCTGCCGGAGCGGGTCTGCCGCTCGGCCTCCGTGAAGAGCCGGTCGGCGAGCAGCGGCGTCCGTGCCAGGGCCCGGGCGAACCGGTCGACCAGGACGACGTCGATGCCGACAGCGACGATCACCACACCACCCTACCGGCGGTCGAGGCCGCAGATTAGCCGTCGGGCTCGCGCTGGGCAACGCCTGTGGACACCCCGGGGTACGCCTCGACGCCGGCTGTCCACAGGGCACCGCGCCACCTCCGGTACGCGCCTAGGGTCAGCGCGTCGATGCCGATCGTCCACGGGGGTGTGGTCATGACCGACGAGCCGTTCGCCGTCCGACCGGAGGAGTTGCGGGCGGTCGCCGTCCTGCTCGACGACGAGGCGCGCCGGTTGGCGTTGGGCCTCGCGGGGTCGCCCGGGCTGGTGGTGGCGGCGCCCGAGTGGCGAGCGGGCGCGGCCCTGGCCGGGTTGGAGGCGGCCGGGCACGCCTGGTTCTGCCGGCTGGGCGCCCGGGTCGCGGCGACCTCCGGCGGGGTCCGGGCGGCGACCGAGGCGTACGAGACGGTGGACGACCGGACCGCCGACCGGTTCGCCGCCCTGCCCCGGTGAGCAGCGTCGGCTACCGGCAGCTGTGGGCTGTCGATCCGGACGGGTGGCGGGCCGCCGGGGCGGCGTGGGCGGGGTTGACCGGGCCACTCGACCGGCGGGTCGGCGGGCTGCGCGCGGCCGGCGGGCGGTTGCGGGGCGGTTGGTCGGGCGCGGCAGCCACGGCGGCGGACACCCGACTCGCCGGTCTCCGTGACGAGCTGACCTCGGTCGCACCCGCGCTGATCGAGGTCGACCAGGTGCTGGCCGAGTTGGCCGGCCGACTGACGGTGGCGAAGGCACGGCTCGCCGAGGCGGTCGCCCAGGCCGATGCAGCCGGCCTGCTGGTGGACCGCTCGGGCGGGGTGCGGGTCGATCCCGCCCGGGTTCGGCCCACCGACCGGGCCGGCGTCTCAGCGGCAGGGGTCGCCGCGGCTGGGGTGGCCGCGGCCCTGCGGGCCGCGCTCGACGGGGCAGCAGCGGCGGACCGGGTCGCCGCCGACCGGTTGGATGACCTGGCGAGGGCCGCCGGCACCGGCTGGGCGTCCCCGCCCCCGCCGGGCCGACCGGCCCCCGGTGCCGCGCCCGCGCTGGTCAGCGCCTGGTGGTCCGGGTTGACCCCGGCGCAGCGACGGTGGCTAATCGGGCGCGAGCCGGCAGTGGTCGGCCGGTTGGACGGGGTGCCGGTGGCCGCCCGCGACCAGGCCAACCGGTTACGGCTCGACGTCTGGCGTGCGGAGTTGCTGGCCGAGCGGCGACGGCTGCTGTCCCGGGTGCCGCCGGGGCCACTCGCGTCGCTCCGGTTGCGCGGGGTGGCCGGACGGTTGGCCGGCCTGGACGCACTGGTCGGGCGGCTGACGACCGGCGGGGCGCCCCGGGCGTACCTGCTCGGGTTGGATCCGGCCGGTGAGGGCCGGGCGGTGGTGGCGCTCGGCGACCCGGACCACGCCGACCGGGTGCTGACCTACGTGCCGGGGATGACCGCCGGCCTGGACGATGCCACCGGCGAGTTGGGCAGAGCGGCCCGGGTGCTGGATCGATGCGCCGCGCTCGCCCCGGGTGAGCGCAGCGCGGCGGTGCTCTGGTTGGACTACGACGCGCCGGATCTCCTGACCGAGGCCGCCTCGGCGGGCCAGGCCCGGGACGCCGGCCCGGCGTTGCACCGCTTCCAGGAAGGGCTGCGCGCCAGCCACGAGGGGCCACCGGCGCGGCAGACCGTGCTCGGGCACAGCTACGGGTCGCTGGTGGTGGGGGTGGCCGCCCGGGAGCACGGCCTGGCCGCCGACGCGCTGGTCTTCGTCGGCTCCCCCGGTGTCGGCGCGTCACACGCCGCCGAGCTGGGCGTGCCGCCCGGGGAGGTCTGGGCGAGCAGCGCCCCCGACGACGTGATCCGGGCCGCCCAGCCACCGGACGAGCTGGGCCGACGGGCCCTGCTGCGGACGGCTCCGCTGGCCGCCGTGCTGGGCTGGCCGGGCCAGACCGGGCACGAGCTGTGGTTCGGGCACGACCCGTCGGACCCCGGGTTCGGCGGTCGGGTCTTCGGCAGTGGGCGAGGCGGGCACACCGGTTACTGGGACCCGGGCAATCCCGCGCTGGACGGGATGGCCCGGGTCGTGCTGGGCCGCTGAGGCTTACTCGACGGTGACCGACTTGGCCAGGTTGCGGGGCTGGTCCACGTCGTGCCCCCGGGCGGCGGCGATCTCGGCGGCGAGCACCTGCAACGGCACCGTGGTGACGAGCGGGGCCAGCAGGGTGGGCGTACGCGGCACGTAGATCAGGTGGTCGGCGTACCGGACGACTGCCTCGTCACCCTCCTCCGCGATGACGATGGTCCGCGCGCCACGAGCCCGGACCTCCTGGATGTTGGAGACGACCTTGTCGTGCAGCATGCCCCGGCCCACCGGAGAGGGCACCACGCAGATGACCGGGGTGCCCTTGTCGATCAGGGCGATCGGGCCGTGCTTCAGCTCACCGGCGGCGAAGCCCTCGGCGTGCATGTACGCCAGCTCCTTGAGCTTCAGCGCGCCCTCCAGGGCCACCGGGTAGCCGACGTGCCGACCGATGAACAGCACCGTCGGCTCGGACTTCAGCTCCCGGGCCAGCTCGCGGACGGGCTCGATCCGGTCGAGCAGCTCACGCAGCTTGCCCGGAATCTCCTGCAACTGCGCGACCACCGCGCCCACCTCGTCGGCGAACTTGATCCCGCGTACCTGGGCCAGGTGCAGGCCGATCAGGTAGCAGGCGACGACCTGGGTGAGGAACGCCTTGGTGGAGGCGACGGCGATCTCCGGCCCACCGTGGGTGTAGAGCACGGCGTCGGACTCGCGGGGGATGGTCGAGCCGTTGGTGTTGCAGATCGCCAGCACCCGGGCCTTCTGCTCCTTGGCGTGGCGCAGCGCCATCAGGGTGTCCATCGTCTCGCCGGACTGCGAGATCACCACGATCAGCGTGGACCGGTCGAGCACCGGGTCGCGGTAGCGGAACTCGCTGGCCAGCTCCACCTCGCACGGGATCCGGGTCCAGTGCTCGATGGCGTACTTGGCGACCATGCCGGCGTGGTACGCAGTGCCGCAGGCGACGATGAAGATCTTGTCGACGTCGCGCAGATCCTGGTCGCTGAGGCGGACCTCGTCGAGGGCGATCTCACCGCTCTCGGTGAGCCGGCCGAGCAGCGTGTCGGCGATGGCCTGCGGCTGCTCCTCGATCTCCTTGAGCATGAACCAGTCGTAGCCGCCCTTCTCCGCGGCCGAGGAGTCCCAGTCGATGTGGAAGTCCTTGCCGGCGGCGGGCTGGCCGTCGAAGTCGGTGATCTCGATGCTGTCACCGGTGATCAGCACGATCTGGTCCTGGCCCAGCTCGACCGCTTCCCGGGTGTGCTCGATGAACGCGGCCACGTCGCTGGCCAGGTAGTTTTCCCCGTCGCCGCGACCGACCACCAGCGGCGAGTTGCGCCGGGCGCCGACGACCGCACCGGGCACGGCGGCGTCCACCGCGAGCAGGGTGAACGCGCCCTCCAGTCGCTGGCAGACCACGCGCATGCCGGCGGCGAGCAACTGCGGGCTGTCCGGTTGGCCGGCGGCGCGCAGGTCGGCCAGCGCGGCGGCGAGCAGGTGCGCGGCGCACTCGGTGTCGGTGTCGCTGGTGAACTGGACGCCGTCGGCCTCCAGCTCGGCGCGGAGCTTCGCGAAGTTCTCGATGATGCCGTTGTGGATCACCGCGACCCGCCCGTCGGGGGCGACGTGCGGGTGGGCGTTGCGGTCGGTGGGGCCGCCGTGGGTGGCCCACCGGGTGTGCCCGATGCCTGTGGTGCCGTCACCGATGCCGATCGGGCTGGCCGCGCAGGAGGCCGGGTCGTCGGCGGCCCGCTCGGACAGCACCTTCTCCAGGTTGGCCAGCTTGCCGGCCTTCTTCTCGGTCAGCAGCTGGTCGTCGCAGACGATCGCGACGCCTGCCGAGTCGTAGCCGCGGTATTCCAGCCGCCGCAGCCCGTCGAGGACGATGCCGAGTGCGGGGCGCGCGCCCGCGTATCCCACGATTCCACACATGGCCCGCAGCCTAACCCAGTTTCACTCATGATGGGTGCTCGAAAGTCGGGTTATCAATCACGGAATCTGAGCGATCGGTGGCTGGGAGGCCGCAACCGGGACATCCCCATTCCGCCACCGGTGATACCGCGCCCTTCAGTGATGTCGAGTCGATCATGCGCGCCCGAGTGAGTGAGGCTGGGGTTCTGGCGGCAGGTGGCCGTAGGCTGGCGCAGGTGACGACGAGCACCGATGTCGACCCGCTGGTGGCCCGGATGCGGCCGTTCGGCACGACGATCTTCGCCGAGATGTCCGCCCTCGCCGTACGCACCGGCGCGGTCAACCTCGGCCAGGGCTTCCCCGACACCGACGGCCCGCCGGAAATGCTGGCCGCCGCCGCCGAGGCGCTGCGCGGCGGGCAGAACCAGTACCCGCCCGGCCCGGGGATCCCCGCCCTGCGCGCGGCCGTCGCGGCGCATCAGCGGCGGTTCCACGACCTTGAGTACGACCCGGACGGCGAGATCGTGATCACGGCGGGCGCGACCGAGGCGGTCGCGGCGAGCATCCTCGCTCTCTGCGAACCGGGTGACGAGGTGGTCTGCTTCGAGCCGTACTACGACTCGTACGCCGCCTCGATCGCGCTGGCCGGCGCGGTCCGCCGGCCGGTGACGTTGCGTCCCACGGCCGACGGCCGGTACGCCTTCGACCCTGCGGCGCTGCGCGCGGCGTTCGGCCCGCGCACCCGCCTGGTGCTGCTGAACTCACCGCACAACCCGACCGGGAAGGTCTTCACCCCGGCCGAGTTGGCGCAGGTCGCCGAGTTGTGCCAGGAGTTCGGCGCGTACGCGGTCACCGACGAGGTGTACGAGCACCTGGTCTTCACGGACGCGGCGAGCCGGCACGTGCCGCTGGCTGCCCTGCCGGGGATGCTGGAGCGGACGCTGCGCATCTCGTCGGCCGGCAAGACGTTCTCCTGCACGGGGTGGAAGGTCGGCTGGGCGAGCGGCCCGGCGGCCCTGGTCTCGGCGGTGCTCCGGGTGAAGCAGTTCCTCACCTTCGTCAACGCCGCGCCGCTGCAACCGGCGGTGGCCGTGGCGCTGGCCCTGCCGGACGACTACTACACAGGCTTCCGGGACAGTCTCCAGCAGCGGCGTGACCAGCTCGTCGGTGGCCTCACCGACGCCGGGTTCGAGGTGCTCGACTCGGAGGGGACGTACTTCGTCACCGCCGACATCACCGCCCTCGGCGGCCGGGACGGGGTGGAGTTCTGCCGCTCGTTGCCGGAGCGCTGCGGTGTGGTGGCGGTGCCCACCCAGGTCTTCTACGACGACATCGACGCGGGCCGGCGGCTGGTCCGGTTCGCCTTCTGCAAGCGCCCCGAGGTGCTGACCGAGGCGGTCACCCGGCTACGCGCGCTAAGCCCGAGCCGCTGACGCCTGAGCCCCAGCCGCTGACGCTGAGCCCCAGCCGCTGACGCTGAGCCCGAGCGGCTGGCGTCGCGCTGTGGAGCTGATGCCGTGAACGGTTCAGCTCCACAGCCTCCAACTGCCCTATCCGACGGGGCTCGCGGTGCGTACCAGCTCGGCGATCCGCTCGGCGACCTCACGGGCGGTCGCCTCGGTGGCCGCCTCGACCATCACCCGGACCAGCGGCTCGGTGCCCGACGGGCGCAGCAGCACCCGGCCGGTCTCCCCCAGCTCCGCCTCGGCCCGCTCGACCTCGGCGCGTACGGCGGGCGCGGCGGCGCCGACGGTCCGGTCGCCGACCGGCACGTTGATCAGCACCTGGGGCAGCTTGGTGACCACCGAGGCCAGCTCGGCGAGGGACTGGCCGCTGGCCGCCATCCGAGCCATCAGGTGCAGGCCGGTGAGCACCCCGTCGCCGGTGGTGGCGTGCGCGGGCATGACGATGTGGCCGCTCTGCTCCCCGCCGAGCGCCAGCCCGGAGGCGCGCAGCTCCTCCAGCACGTACCGGTCGCCGACCTTGGTCTCGATCAGGCGGATGCCCTGTGCGGACATCGCGAGCCGCAGCCCGAGGTTGCTCATCACGGTGGCGACCAGGGTGTCCTGGGTGAGCGTGCCGGCGTCCCGCATGGCCAGCGCGAGGATCGCCATGACCTGGTCGCCGTCCACCTCGTCGCCGTCGGCGGTGACCGCCAGGCAGCGGTCGGCGTCGCCGTCGTGGGCGATGCCCAGGTGGGCGCCGTGCTCGACCACGGCGGCGCGCAGCGCCTCGATGTGGTTGGAGCCACAGTCGTCGTTGATGTTCAGCCCGTCGGGCTCGGCGTGGATGGCGATGACCTCCGCGCCGGCCTCCCGGTAGGCGACGGGGGCGACCTCGGCGGCGGCGCCGTTGGCGCAGTCGACCACGACCTTGATCCCGTCGAGCCGGTGCGGAACGGTGCCCACCAGGTGCTGGACGTAGTGGTCGGCACCGTCGAGCAGGTCGTGCACCCGGCCGACGCCGGCGCCGGTCGGCCGGTCCCAGGCGGTGGTGGCGTTCGTCTCGACGGCCGCCTCGATCTGCATCTCGATCTCGTCGGGCAGCTTGTGCCCGCCGGCGGCGAAGAGCTTGATGCCGTTGTCCGGCATCGGGTTGTGTGACGCGGAGAGCATCACACCCAGGTCGGCCTTGGCCTCGGCGGTGAGGAACGCCACCGCGGGGGTGGGCAGCACACCGACCCGCACCACGTTGGCGCCGGCGCTGGTCAGCCCGGCGACCACGGCGGCCTCCAGCATCTCGCCGCTGGCGCGGGTGTCCCGGCCGACGACGGCGAGCGGCGGATGGCTGCGGTCCGTCTCAGCCAGTGTGTGCGCCGCGGCCACCGCGAGCGCCAGCGCCAACTCCGGGGTGAGATCCGCGTTTGCCCGCCCGCGTACGCCGTCCGTGCCGAACAACCGACCCATACCCGCCAACCTCCGAATGAGCACTGCCTGTGAGGAGAAAGCGGAACGGCCGACCCACCTCCCCCCGACGAGGGGGGAGGCGGACCGGCCGTCCGTCAGAAGTACAACGCGCTGGGAAAGATCAGCGCTTCGAGTACTGGGGAGCCTTACGGGCCTTCTTGAGGCCGTACTTCTTGCTCTCCTTGACCCGGGCGTCACGGGTGAGGAAGCCGGCCTTCTTCAGGGCCGGGCGGTCGTCCGGCTCGTTGATGATCAGCGCGCGGGCGATGCCCAGCCGGAGCGCACCGGCCTGGCCGGTGGTGCCGCCGCCACGCAGGTTGGCGATCACGTCGAACTGCTCGAGCTTCTCGGCGGTGACCAGCGGGTCCTTGATGAGCTGCTGGTGCACCTTGCTCGGGAAGTACGCCTCGAGGTCCTGGCCGTTGCAGGTGATCTTGCCGGTGCCCGGGACGATGCGGACCCGGACGATGGCCTCCTTGCGGCGGCCCACGGTCTGGATCGGCCGGTCACCACGAGGCGCGCGGGCGACGGGCGCCGGCGCCTCGGTGGCCTCAGGGGCTTCCGGGGCGACCTCGGTCTCGATGATGTCGGTCATGCTGCTTCCTTCGCCCGCGCTCACTGCGCGATCTGCTTGATCTCGAACGGCACCGGCTGCTGCGCGAGGTGCGGGTGCTCGGCACCGGCGTAGACCTTCAGCTTCTTGATCAGCTGACGGCCGAGCTTGTTGTGCGGGAGCATCCCCTTCACAGCCAGCTCGATGGCTCGCTCGGGACGCTTGGTCAGCAGCTCGTCGTAGCCGATCTGCTTCAGACCACCCGGGTAACCGGAGTGGCGGTAAGCGACCTTGGTCTGGCGCTTGTTGCCGGTCAGCGCAACCTTGCCCGCGTTCACGATGACGACAAAGTCGCCCGTGTCGACGTGCGGCGCGAAAGTCGGCTTGTGCTTACCACGCAGCAACGTGGCGGCGTGGGTGGCCAGGCGGCCCAGCACGACATCAGAGGCGTCGATGACGTGCCACTGACGCTCGATCTCACCCGGCTTCGGGCTGTACGTACGCACAGGTCTACCTTGTCTCGTCGTCGGTCTGGGGTCGCGCGCCGAGGTGACCAGATCTAGCAGGCCGGACCAGCGCGCACGAACGACCAAGCGTACCTGAAAGGGCACGCCTCTGGATGTCGTACAACAGCAGGCAACGATACCCGGCGCCCCGTCCGCAGGTCAAAACGGGGGTGCGGTGCCGCGCGCCGACGCGCCGAGGGTGGCTCAGCTCACACGTTGGCGAGTCGACCGGGTCGCGGACGACGGTAGACCACCCAGGTGATCGCGAAACACAACGCGTACCAGCCGATGAAGGCCAGGTAGGCGGCGTCGGCGTTGCCCGAGCTGAGGAACGACTGGCGGAACGCGATGTTGACCAGCACCCCACCGGAGGCGCCGATCGCGCCCGCGATGCCGATCAACGCGCCGGTCATCCGCCGGGCCCACCGCGCGGCGGCCTCCGGGTCGAGGCGTCCCGCGTCCACCGCGTCCGCCGCCCGGGCTCGGAAGATCGCCGGGATCATCTTGTACGTGGAGCCGTTGCCGACGCCGGAGAAGACGAAGAGGGCGAGGAACCCGGTCAGGTAGAGCCCGAACGATCGCTCCCGGGCCGCGTACAGCACGGTGCTCGCGCCGGCCGCCATCGCCACGAAGTTCCAGAAGGTGACCCGGGCGCCGCCCAACCGGTCGGCGAGGTGCCCGCCCAGCGGCCGGATCAGCGAGCCGACCAACGGGCCCAGGAAGGTCAGCCAGGCGGCGTCGACCGGGGTGGGGAACCGCTCGGCGAACTGGAGCTGGAGCACCTGACCGAAGGCGAAACCGAAGCCGATGAACGAGCCGAAGGTGCCGATGTACAGCAGCGACATGACCCAGGTGTGCGGGTCGCGGGCCGCCTCGCGCAACGCGCCCGGCTCGTTGCGCGCCCCGGGCACGGTGTCCAGCCAGCGGGCCGCCGCCAGCGCGGCCAGCACGATCAGCGGCAGGTAGACCGCCGGCACCAACCGGGGGTACGCGGCACCCGCGGTGGCGAGGACCGCCAGGCCGACCAACTGCACGGCGGGTACGCCCAGGTTGCCGCCGCCGGCGTTGAGCCCGAGCGCCCGACCCTTGAGCCGCTGTGGGTAGAACAGGTTGATGTTCGCCATCGAGGAGGCGAAGTTGCCGCCACCGACACCGGTGAGGCAGGCGAGCACCATCAGGGTGGTGTAGGAGACCCCCGGTTCCAGGAGCACCGTCATCGGCACCGCGGGCACCAGCAACAGCAGTGCGCTGATGATCGTCCAGCGTCGTCCGCCGAAGCGGGCCACCGCCAGCGTGTACGGCAGCCGCAGCACCGCGCCCAGTGCGGCCGGCACGGCGGTGAGGAGGAACTTCCCGGCCGGGTCGAGGCCGTACGCGGGGCCGAGGAAGAGCACGGTGACCGACCAGAGACTCCACACCGAGAAGCCGACGTGCTCCGCGAAGATCGAGACCCAGAGGTTGCGCCGGGCGATCGGCGCGCCGGTGGTTCGCCAGAAGTCCGGGTCCTCGGGGCGCCAGTCGTGCAGCGGTTGCCGGCGACCGGTGACGGCAGGCGGCTCGGCGGTGACTGCGGTGCTGGTGAGCGTGCTCACGGCGGCTCCTCCTCGTCGATGTGACGAGGGGAAACGCTAGGAACGTCCGGTTACCTGGCAGTGCCCGTCGCGGGTCGGGCCGGAAACGGCTATCGCACCACCGGCCGGCGGCGATGGTGAGCACGCCACCCGGGGGGCGGTCAGACCTGCTGGAGGATGCGCAGCGCGCGGCCGACCCGGAGCATGGTGTCGGTGTCGGCGACGTCCACGCACGCGGTGAACCACTTCTTCATGGGCGAGGAGATCCGGTCGGGCATCACCACGTACCGGCCCATCGACACGGCGAGCGGCGAGTCCCGCAGGAGTGACTCCTCGACCACCTCGACCACGATCACGATGGGCACGTCGGTGGAGTTGTAGACGTCCGAGCTGATCACGAGGCCGAGGCGTTCCCGGGCGCCCTCGATGCGCCAGATCTCACCCCTACGCAGCACGCGGCCGTCCGCCGGAGAACAGGTCGTTGACCATGCCCACCTCGCGGGCGTCGGCGAGGGCGGCGGCCTCCAGGTCAAGGCCGGCGCGGCCCACGGCGGCGGCGTGCGCGGTGAAGACCTCGCGCAGCGCCTTCTCCCGGGCGGCCTGGTCCATCCACGCGGAGAGCGACAGGCCTTCACGCTTGGCGAACCGCCGCGCCTCCTCGATCGTCTCGTCCGTGAACGAGAGAGTCACCTTGGCAGTCATGCCGAGCAGATTACCCACCGGTGTGACCATCAGTCATCCCCGCGTTCATCGGCTCGCCCCCGGGCGGCGAAACGCACATTCCGCCGGGCTTACCCGGCCCGACCACCGAACACCGCAAAGCGCCACTCCTTGAAGTAGCAGTCGACGTCGACCAGCCCCGCCTCGGCGAGCCACCGGCACTGGTCGGCCACAGTCGCCGGCCGGTCGTGACGCATCCGTTCCCGGGAAGCCGCGATCTCCTCCGGGGACGCGCCCAACTCGGTGATCCGCTCCAACCACACCTCGTCGTAGCGCCGGTCCAGGGCCGGGGTCGGGCCGGCGACCTGCTCGGCGTTGACGAACACCCCGCCCGGCGCCAGCGCGGCGGCGGCCCGCCGGTAGAGCGCGCGCTTGCCGGCGTCGTCCAGGTGGTGGATCGCCAGGGCGCTGACCACCGCGTCGTACCGGCCCGGCGGCAGCTCGTCGGCCAGGTCGGCCCGGACCGTGCGGTGTGGCACGGACCGCGCGTCCAACTGGTCGGTGGCGCGGGCGAGCATCGCCGGGGCTCCGTCCACCAGGGTCAGCCGGACTCCGGGCACCGCGGCGGAGAGCAGCAGCGAGAGCAGGCCGGTGCCCGCGCCCAGATCCAACACCTCCGGGGTACGCCCGGCGGCGAGCGCGGCGCGCAACGGCGGCGCGGCCACCTGGACGGCGGTGCCGTAGAAGGCGTCGAAGCAGGGAATCAGTCGCCGGCGCGCCTCGTCGTAGGTGCCGGCCACCGCGTCGAACACGTCCGTCACGCTCATCGTCGTCTCCCATATTTTGAGACAGTTTTCCCACATTATAAGCGGCGACCGACGCTGATGTCGTCAGCGATCAGCTCCAAAGCGTCCGGCTCGCACCTCTCAGCGCGAGCGAAGTCACCGCGGCTCCGCCGCGGTGGAGCCGGGGACCGTCGAGAACGGTCGGCGTGGTCCATCTGGCCGCGCTTGCGCTGCCTGGCGGCGTGCTTGACCCCGGACACGCGAAAGGCCCCGGCGCTCTCCTAGGGCTTAGGAGCCGAGGGCCTTTGCATCAATGCTGGTCAGGCCGGGTCGTGTGCCTTCGCCATACCGACGAACGCCCGCCAAGCCGTGGGCCCGAAGACCAACGCCGGCCCTGCCGGGTCCTTCGAGTCCCGCACACCAACGATGCCAGGCAGGTTGTCCGCAACCTCGACGCAGTCGCCGCCGTTGCCGCTGCTGCGGGTGCTCTTACGCCACCGCGCGCCGGTCAGTTCCATGTCTTCGCCATCTCCGTGAGTAGGTCGACGGATTGCCAGTGGGACAACGCCTCGCCGCGTACGTTCTCCCACGCGGCCAGCATCGCCGCTATGTCCTCGGCACCGGTAACGACTTGTCCCTGAAGCTGATTGTCGAGGTAGCCGGCAACCCGATGCTCGGGCCCCACTGCGATCACGAAGGGACCGTTCAGGCCAGCGTACGCACCGACGGTCGAGGGGACGATGTGCACGCGGACGTGCGGAGCCACGCACGCGGTGATGAGGGCCTGCACCTGCTCGCGCATGGTGGTTCGTCCGCCGACTGGCCGCCGCAGCACGGCTTCGTCAACAACGGCGGTGAAGTGTGGCGGGTCCTCACGGGTCAGGATGCTCTGCCGAGCGAGTCGTGAGGCTAGGTGCCGCTCGACGTCACTGCGGGCGATGACGTCGGCTCCGGCGAGCACGGCGCGAGCGTATGCCTCGGTCTGGAGCAGGCCGGGGAGGACTGTCGACTGAAACGACCGCAGCGAGATCGCCTCGCGCTCGATCTCTTGCCATGGTCGGAACCAAATTGGCTCGCGGCGTCTTGAAGTGTCCGGCCAGATGTCCCCTATGGGCCGTCGGAGCGCACTCGCCGCCGCCTCGCGGTGCCGGGGGTGGGGAATGTGGTCGTGGTTCAGCCAGCGCGCGACCGTCTTCCGATCGACCCCGACCAACCCTGCCAGGGACTCAATCGAGTGCCCCGTCTCGGCCAGCGCGGCGCGTAACGCATCGTTCACGACTTCCCCCCATCGGATGCGCGGAATGTCTCGCGACCATATCGCTACGGGCTGTTCTTGTCCCGTCACTGGCCGCAAGGTGGGATCAGACGGCGCGGCCGGTAGGGATCACGAAACCCGGCGGACGCGTTCGTATCGGGGCCGCCCCTGACCTGCCGAGATCTTGGACAGTTTCCGTTCTCGCGTAACGGAAACTGTCCAAGATCTCCGCGGGCGAGCACGCACGGGGCGGCCCCCTTCCACAGTGACGACGAGGGGAGAGCGCCGTGCCGGATGAGCCGCCCGATCGGAAATCCAAGCCGAGGCCAGAACCGCGGAAGCCGCACACGGCTGACGTCCTGCACCTGACCCACGCCGCGAGTGTGCAGTTCCTGCACCCGATCTTCGTTCGGGTAATTCGCGTTCTCGACTGGCCGACGTACGACGGGTGGCTGTGGATCGACGGTTACGAGCTGGCCGCTAATGGTGATGCGGTCGCGCGCCGGTCCCTGTTCGTGATGCCCGCAGGCCTGATCTGGCTGGAAACGCCCGCCCCGGCGGCCCGTCGCCCAACCACCCGCGCGCCCGTCATGCGCAGTCGGGTGAGGATCGGATGACCCGCCGCCCTCGTCCGCACCACCCGATGCGTCCAGCGTGGCTCTGCCGTAACTGCGCCGCTCCCTGGCCGTGCGCGCCGGCTCAGCTTCACCTCGCGACCGAGTTCTACGGCCATTCGATCGCCCTGGCGTTCTATCTGGCAGCGCAAATGCAAGACGCGGTCGACGACCTGTACTCCCTCGGCGTTCGTCCTGACCCGCGAGCGCTTCACGCCCGGTTCCTGGGCTGGCTGTCCCTGAGCCGCCGACCGCGCCGCGTCGACTTGCGCTGACCGCTCCCAACGGGATGAGGTCCGCTACCGCCGAGCTGGTCGAGCATCCGTCCGAGGCGGCCGCCGTCACCCACCCGTCACACCCGCTGCCCCTGTGCGGTGTGAGCCCCACTTGACAGGACCGAAACAGAAGGGACCCGGACCGGAAACCGCCCGCCGGCACGCTTTCCCGACATGACAGACGGTGCGCGGTCGGCAACTCCACCGGGGCTGATGCCCCGGGAGGTGGCGACGCACTGCCCGTACTGCGCCCTGCAGTGCGGGATGACGCTGCGCGCGGACGACGCCGGGGTGACGGTCCACCCGCGGCAGTTCCCCACCAACCGGGGCGGGCTCTGCCAGAAGGGTTGGACCGCCGCCGAACTCCTCGACCACCCGGAGCGGCTGACCACCCCGCTGGTGCGCGACCCGGCCACCGGCGAACTGCAGCCGGCGAGCTGGGACACCGCGCTCGACCGGGTGGTCGCGGGCATCCGCGCGGTCCAGCACGACGCCGGCCGGGACGCGGTCGCCGTCTTCGGTGGTGGTGGCCTGACCAACGAGAAGGCGTACGCGTTGGGGAAGTTCGCCCGGATCGGGCTGCGCACCCGGCACATCGACTACAACGGTCGGTTCTGCATGTCCTCGGCGGCGGCCGCCGGGATGCGCGCCTTCGGCATCGACCGAGGGCTGCCGTTCCCCCTCGCCGACCTGGGCCGGGCCGACACCCTGCTGCTGGTCGGGGCGAACCCGGCGGAGACCATGCCGCCGCTGGTGCGCTGGCTCACCGAGCAGCGCCGCAACGGCGGAAAACTGATCGTCATCGACCCCCGGGTCACCGCCACCGCCCGCCAGGCCGACCTGCACCTGCAACCGCTGCCCGGCACCGACCTCGCGGTGGCCAACGCGCTGCTGCACATCGCCCTCACCGAGGGGTGGGTCGACCGGGCCTACGTGGCCGACCGCACCACTGGATTCGACGCGGTCCGCCGCGGCGTCGCCGCCTGGTGGCCGGCCCGCGCGGAACAGCTCTCCGGTGTGCCGGTGGCCGACCTGGAGGAGACCGCCCGTGCGCTGGGCACCGGCGGTCGGGTGATCATCCTGACCGCGCGCGGTGCCGAGCAGCACGCCAAGGGGGTGGACACCGTCACCGCGTACGTCAATCTCGCTCTCGCCCTCGGTCTGCCCGGCCGCGACGGTTCGGGGTACGGCTGCCTCACCGGCCAGGGCAACGGCCAGGGCGGGCGGGAGCACGGGCAGAAGGCCGACCAGCTCCCCGGCTACCGAAAGATCGACGACCCGGCGGCCCGCGAGCACGTCGCGGGGGTCTGGGGCGTGCCGGCCGACGAGCTGCCCGGTCCGGGAGTGCCCGCCTACCAACTGCTCGACTCGCTCGGCACTCCGGGTGGCCCGCGCGCGTTGCTGGTGTTCGGCTCGAACCCGGTGGTCTCCGCGCCCCGGGCGGCCCGGATCGAGGGCCGGTTGCGCGACCTCGACCTGCTGGTCGTGGCCGACCTGCTGCTCTCCGAGACGGCCGCGCTGGCGGACGTGGTGCTTCCCACCGCCCAGTGGGCCGAGGAGGACGGAACCATGACCAACCTGGAGGGTCGTGTGCTGCGCCGGCGCGCGCTACGCCCGCCCCCGCCGGGCGTCCGGACCGACCTGGCCATCATCTCCGCGCTCGCGGCCCGGCTGGCCGAGACCGAGACCGAGACCGAGTCCGCGGCCGTCGACCCGACCGACGCCGACCCGGCCAGAGTGCGAGCGGCGGCCCGGTTCCCGGCCGACCCGGCTGCCGTCTTCGCCGAGCTGCGCCGCGCCTCGGCCGGTGGGGCCGCCGACTACGCCGGCATCAGCTGGGACCGGATCGACGCCGACGACGGGGTGTACTGGCCCTGCCCGACCGAGGACGGTCCGGACACGCCACGACTCTTCGCCGACCGGTTCGCCACCCCGGACGGCCGGGCCCGCTTCCACGCCGTCGACCATCGGCCGGCCGCCGAGGAGGTCTGCGCCACCTACCCGCTGCACTTCACCACCGGCCGCGTGCTGGCGCAGTACCAGTCGGGCACTCAGACCCGACGGGTGTCCGCGCTGCGGCGTGCCGCCCCGGAGGCGTTCGTCGAGCTGCACCCCGACCTGGCCGCCCGGCTGGGCATCGACGACGGCGACCCGGTGCGGGTCACCTCCCGCCGAGGGGAGTTCCGTGCTCCGGCCCGGCTCAGCGCCGGGATCCGACCGGACACCGTGTTCGCCCCGTTCCACTACGCGGGGGCGGGACGCGCCAACTCGGTGACCAACGACGCGGTGGACCCGATCTCCGGGATGCCCGAGTTCAAGATCTGCGCGGTCCGGGTGGAGAAGGCATGACCGCCCGGGTGGTCATCGTCGGCAACGGGATGGCGGGCGCGCGCCTCGCCGGTGAGTTGCACGCCCGGGCGGGAGACCGGAAGGTCACCGTGCTCGGGGCCGAGCCGCACCGCGCGTACAACCGGATCCTGCTCTCCACCCTGTTGGCCGGCCGGATCGACGAGCCGGACGTGGAGTTGACCGAAGCCGCCGGGCACGGCGTCGACCTGCGCAGCGGCGTACCGGTGACCGCCGTCGACCGGGCCGCCCGCGAGGTCCGCACCGACGACGGCGAACGAATCGGATACGACCATTTGGTGCTGGCCACCGGCGCCCGGGCGGTGGTGCCGCCGCTGCCCGACCTCGACCCGGCGAACCTGCCGGAGCGGGTGGTTCCCTTCCGGACCCTGGACGACTGCCGGCGGATCCTCGCCGCCGCCGACGGCGCCCGCAGCGCGCTGGTGCTCGGCGGCGGGTTGCTCGGTCTGGAGGCCGCCCGAGGGCTGGCCACCCGGGGGCTGGCCACCACCGTGGTGCACCCGAGAGAGCACCTGATGGAACGGCAACTGGACCCGGTGGCCGGCGCGGTGCTCGCGGGCACGCTCGCCGGCTTCGGCGTCACCGTCCAACTGGGGGTGTCGGCGACCGGCGTGGCCGCGGACGCCAACGGTGTCCGCCTCGACCTGGCCGACGGCCGATCGCTGCACGCGGATCTGCTGGTGCTCTCCTGCGGTGTACGCCCGGACACCGCCCTCGCGCAGGCCGCCGGCCTGACGGTGCGGCGCGGTGTGGTGGTGGACGACCGGCTGCGCACCACCGACCGGTCCATCTCGGCGATCGGCGACTGCGCCGAGCACGACGGCGTGCTCACCGGGCTGGTCGCGCCCGCCTGGGCCCAGGCCCAGGTGCTCGCGGACGTGCTGACCGGCACGGACCCACTGGCCCGGTACCGGCCCCGGCCGGCGGTGACCCGGCTGAAGGCCGCCGGGATCGACCTCGCGTCGATGGGTGACGCGGCCAGTGGCGGGCCGGGCGAGGAGCTGACCTTCGCCGACCCGACCCGGGGCACGTACGCCCGGCTGCGGATCCGGGACGAGCGGCTGATCGGCGCGATCCTGCTCGGCGACAACCCGGCGGTCGGCACGGTGATCCAACTCTTCGACCGTGGTCAGCCGGTGCCGAGTGACCGGCGGGCGCTGCTGCTCGGCCGGGCGCTCGGCGCGGTCGACGCGACCCCGGCCGCCTCACCGGCGCTGATGCCGGACGCGGCCACGGTCTGCCAGTGCAACACGGTGAGCAAGGGCGCACTCGTCAGAAGTTGGCGCTCCGGCGCCCGGACGGTCGATGCGGTGGTGGCCGCGACCCGGGCCGGCACCGGATGCGGCGGATGCCGGGACGCGGTAAGCGGCATCGTCGACTGGCTGAGCCAGGCGGAATCGGTGGAGGTGACGCGATGAGCGGCGGCGATCTGATCGTCATCGGCAACGGCATGGTCGGGCAGCGTTTCGTGGACGCGCTGCGTGCCCGTGACCCGGAGGGCCGCTGGCGGGTGACAGTGCTGGCCGAGGAGGGGCGCCCGGCGTACGACCGGGTGCGGCTCTCGGCGTACTTCGACGGGGTGAGTGAGAGCGAACTCAACCTGCACACCCCGTACGAGGGGGTGCGGTTGCGACTCGGCGAACCGGCCACCGCCGTCGACCGGGCCCGGCAGGTGGTGACCACCGCCGTCGGCGAGTACCGCTACGACGCGTTGGTGCTGGCCACCGGGTCGTACGCGTTCGTGCCGCCGGTGGCCGGCACGGAGCTGCCCGGGGTCTTCGTCTACCGGACCCTGGACGACCTGGCGGCGATCCGGGCGTACTCGCAGGGCCGGCGGGCCGGCGCGGTGATCGGTGGTGGGCTGCTCGGCCTGGAGGCCGCGAACGCCCTGCGGCTGCTCGGCCTGAGCACCGACGTGGTCGAGTTCGCGCCCCGGTTGATGCCGGTGCAGGTGGACCAGGCCGGCGGCGCGATGCTCCGCCGCTACGTCGACGACTTGGGCGTACGGACCCATCTCGGGGTGGCGACCACCGCGATCCGTCCAGGCCCGGACGGCGGTGTCGCGGCCCTGGAACTCTCCGACGGCACCGCCCTCGACGCCGACCTGGTGGTGGTGGCCGCCGGCATCCGACCCCGCGACCAGTTGGCCCGGGACGCCGGCCTGCCGCTGGGCCCGCGCGGCGGGGTGCTTGTCGACGCGACCTGTCGTACCGCCGACGAGCGGATCTGGGCCGTCGGGGAGTGCGCGGCGGTCGACGGCACCTGCCACGGTCTGGTCGCGCCGGGGTACGCGACGGCCGAGGTGGTGGCCGACCGGCTGGTCGGCGGCGCGGCGACCTTCCCGGGCGCGGACACCGCCACCAAACTCAAGCTGCTCGGCGTCGACGTGGCCTCGTTCGGCGACGCGCACGGCGCGACCGAGGGCTGCCTGGACGTCACGTTCACCGACCCGGCCACCCGGGTCTACGCGAAGCTGGTCCTCTCCGACGACGCGCACACCCTGCTCGGCGGGGTGCTGGTCGGTGACGCCAGCGCGTACCCGACGCTGCGCGCCAGTGTGGGCGGCCCGCTGCCGGCCGCGCCGCTGGCGCTGCTCGCGCCCGACGGCGGCGGCGCGGACGCCGGGGCGCTGCCGGCCACCGCGCAGGTCTGCTCCTGCAACGCGGTGACCCGGGGTGACGTGGACGCCGCCATCGCCGACGGTTGCGCGGACGTGCCGGCGCTGAAGGCGTGCACCCGGGCCGGCACCAGCTGTGGTTCTTGCGTGCCGATGCTCAAGCAGCTCCTGGACGCGGCCGGGGTGGCGCAGTCCAGCGCGCTCTGCGAGCACTTCGACGTCAGCCGGCGGGAGCTGTTCGAGATCGTCCGGGTCCGTGGCATCCGCACCTTCTCCCGGCTGGTCGCCGAGCACGGTCGGGGCCGCGGCTGCGACATCTGCAAGCCGGTGGTGGCGTCGATCCTCGCCTCGCTGGGCAGCGGGCACGTGCTCGACGGCGAGCAGGCGTCGTTGCAGGACACCAACGACCACTTCCTGGCCAACCTGCAACGCGACGGCAGCTACTCGGTGGTGCCCCGGATTCCGGGCGGCGAGATCACCCCGGAGAAGCTGATCGTGATCGGCGAGGTCGCCCGGGACTTCCAGCTCTACACGAAGATCACCGGTGGGCAGCGGATCGATCTGTTCGGGGCGCGGGTGGAGCAGCTACCGCAGATCTGGCGGCGGCTGGTGGACGCCGGCTTCGAGTCCGGGCACGCGTACGGCAAGGCGCTGCGCACCGTGAAGTCGTGCGTGGGCGAGACCTGGTGCCGGTACGGGGTGCAGGACTCGGTGGGGCTGGCCGTCGCCCTGGAGCTGCGCTATCGCGGGCTGCGTGCGCCACACAAGCTGAAGTCGGCGGTCTCCGGTTGTGCCCGGGAGTGCGCGGAGGCGCGCAGCAAGGACTTCGGCATCATCGCCACTGAGACCGGCTGGAACCTCTACGTCGGCGGCAACGGCGGTTTCCGGCCCCGGCACGCCGACCTGTTCGCCACTGATTTGTCGACAGAAACGCTGATCAGGCTGATCGACAGATTCCTGATCTACTACATTCGCACCGCCGACCGGCTGCAACGCACCGCCGGCTGGATCGAGGCCATGGACGGCGGCCTGGACCACCTGCGCTCGGTGATCGTGGACGACTCGCTCGGGCTCTGCGCGGACCTCGACGCGGCGATGGCCCGGCACGTGTCGTCGTACTCCGACGAGTGGCGCGACGTCCTGGACGACCCGGAACGGCTGCGCCGCTACACCTCCTTCGTCAACGCCCCCGACGTGCCCGACCCGTCGATCACCTTCACCCGGGAACGCGGCCAGCCAGTGCCCGTACGCGACCATTCCCCGACCGGATCCGAGCCGACCAACGGTCACCGTCGGCAACCGGTCACCCTCGGCCTACCGGAGGTACGGCGATGACCCAGACCCTCACCCTGACCTGGACCACCGTCTGCCTCCTCGACCGGTTGGAACCGGACCGGGGCGTCGCCGCCCTGGTCGACGGGGTGCAGATCGCCCTCTTCCGCACCGCCGACGGGCTGTTCGCGATCGACAACCGCGATCCGGTCTCCGGGGCGTACGTGCTGTCCCGGGGCATCGTCGGCAGCCGTGGCGGAGTGCCGACGGTCGCCTCACCGCTGCACAAGCAGGTGTACGACCTGCGCAGCGGGCACTGCCTCGACCTGCCCGGGGTGGCCGTGGCCCGACACGACGCGCGTTGCCGCAACGGGCTGGTCGAGGTGCGGCTGCGACAGGAGGGTTGATGCGGGAAGAACTGGCGGGCTTCACCATCGGGGTGACCGCCGACCGGCGGCGCGACGAGTTGGCCGCGCTGCTCGAACGTCGGGGTGCCCGGGTGGTGCTCGCCCCGGCGTTGCGGATCGTGCCGCTGTCCGACGACACCGAGCTGCGCGAGGCGACCCGCGCCTGCCTCGACCAGCCGCCGGACATCCTGATGGCCAACACCGGAATCGGCATGCGCGGTTGGCTGGAGGCGGCCGAGGGCTGGGGGCTGGCCGAGCCGCTGCGCTCCGTGCTGGCCAGCTCGTACGTGGTGGCGCGCGGGCCGAAGGCACGCGGTGCGATCCGGGCGGCCGGGCTGCACGACCAGTGGTCGCCCGCCTCGGAGAGCTGCGACGAGGTGGTCGACCACCTGCGCCGGCGGGGCGTGGCCGGGCAGGTGATCGCCATGCAGCTGCACGGCGAGCGGCAGCCCGAGTGCACGCTCGCGCTGGAGGCGGCCGGTGCCACGGTCATCGAGGTGCCGGTCTACCGCTGGGCGCCGCCCACCGACCCGGCGCCGCTGCACCGGTTGATCGACCTGATCGCCGGCCGGCTGGTGGACGCGGTGACGTTCACCTCGGCGCCGGCGGCCGAGGCGTTGCTGCGGGCCGCCGGTGACCGCACCGACGCGGTGCTGTCCGCGTTGCGCAGCGACGTGTTGGCCAGTTGCGTCGGCGCGGTGACCGCCGAGCCGCTGCTGCGGCGCGGGGTGCCGGTGAGCGCGCCCGGCCGGGCCCGGTTGGGCGCGCTGGTGCGGACGATCGTCGACGAGTTGCCCCGCCGGACGGTGACGTTCAAGGCCGGCGGGCACCTGCTCACGTTGCGCGGGCACGCCGCGGTGATCGACGGCGAGCTGCGGCCACTCGCGCCCGCGCCGATGGCGGTGCTGCGGGCGCTTGCCCAGTCCCCGGGCCGGGTGCTGTCCCGCACGGCGTTGCTGCGGACACTGCCCCGGGGCGCGGACGAGCACGCCGTGGAGATGGCCGTGGCCCGCCTACGGGCCGGCTTGCGCGCGCCCCGCGTGGTCCAGACCGTGGTGAAGCGCGGCTACCGGCTCCGGGTCGACTGAAGGCGTCACGGCCGGCCGTCGCGAGCCGGCCGTGACGCGACGGTTCAGCCGACCGGCGTCGGGAAGCCCCGCCCGTGCTCGGACTGGAGCCGGAGCATGGCGTGCTCGACCACAGTCACCAGCACCTGCTTGACCGAGTCCCGCTGCCGGGCGTCGGTCATCACCAGCGGCACCTGCGGCGAGATGGCCAGCGCCTCGCGGACCTCCTCGGCCTCGTACTGCGGTGCGCCGTCGAACTTGTTCAGCGCCACCACGTACGGCAGGTTGCGGTTCTCGAAGTAGTCCAGCGGGGCGAACGCGTCGGTGATCCGGCGGGTGTCCACCAGCACGGCGGCACCCACCGCCCCCCGGATGATCTCGTCCCACATGAACCAGAACCGGGTCTGACCCGGTGTACCGAAGAGGTACAGGATCAGGTCCTGGGCCATGGTGATCCGGCCGAAGTCCATGGCGACCGTGGTGGTCTCCTTGCCCGGCACCTTGGACGGATCGTCGATGCCGACACCCGCCGCGGTCATCAACGCCTCGGTGGTCAGCGGTGTGATCTCGGAGATCGCCCCGACCAGTGTCGTCTTACCGACGCCGAAGCCGCCCGCGACGACGATCTTCGCGGAGACGATTCCCCGGCCCGGCCGCCCCCCTGCGGGGTCATAGCCTGCGAAGTCCACTTAGCACCCTTCCAAGCAGTTCCATCCGCTCCTCGAACCCCTCGGCGGGAGCAGCAGTGTGTAACGTCAGCAGGCTCTCGGCCACCATGTCGGCGACCAACACCCGGGCGACGCCCAGCGGCATCCGGGTGTACGCGGCGATCTCCGCCAGCGATTGCGCTCGGCCCTCACAGACCGTGGCGATGCGGTGTTTGTCGTGCCCGGCGAAGCGGGACTCGGCGACCTGGGTGAGAGATGCGGTGAGGACGGCCTCAAGAGCGATGTCCTGCCGGGGCTCGGTACGACCACGGGTGACCGCGTACGGACGCACCAGCGCGCCACGCGGGTCAACGCGTCGTTGGTCCATCCCCGATCACCTCCTCGTCCCCTGCGGAGCCGGACTGTGCCGCCTCTCGTCCCTGGTCCGGCGCCCGGAACGGGCGCCGCCTTCCGGTCCTAAGAACGCACCGCGTCGCGCGGCAGCGGCACCAGCGCGGCACCAACCCGCTCGACCAGCAGCGCCATCTCGTAGCCCACCTGGCCCACGTCGCAGCTGCGCGCGGCCAGCACGGCCATCGAAGAACCGTCGCTGATCGACATCAGGAAGAGGTACCCGCTGTCCATCTCAATGACTGTCTGCAACACCCCGCCCGCGCTGAACATCCGGGCCGCGCCCTCGGTCAGGCTCACCACCCCGGAGGTGATCGCGGCGAGCTGGTCCGCCCGGTCCCCCGGCAGATCCCGGGAGGACGCGAGCAGCAGCCCGTCGGCGGACACCGCCACCACGTGGGCGATGCCCGCCACGCTGTCGGCGAAGTTGGTGAGCAGCCAACCCATGTCCTGCATGGCAGCTGGCCTGTTCATCGGCTCTCCTTGGTCGAGGTGCTGTTCAGGTCCGTTCCGGCCGTCCGACCGCGCTGCACACCTCGGTGGTAGGCGGACAGCAGACCACGTACTTCATCCGGGGTCCGCCGGCTGCGGTCCCGGCCGCTCTTCGGTTCGATGCCACCCGGCACGAGTTGTGCCTGCGGCACCCGCTTGGGCAACCCGGAGCGGGTGGTTCCGGCGGGAGCCGGCTCGGCCGCCCGGCTGGCCCGGGACCAACCCTCGTCCGCCGCCGTACGCCAGGCCTCCGGGTCGGGGGCGGGCGCGGGGGCGGGGGCGGGGGCGGCCGGAGCCGTCCGGCTGGCCGGGGGCGGGTTGTACGAGGGTGGTGCCGACGGCCGTGCTCCGAAACCGTCCATGGTGGTCCCGAGACCTGCGGCGCCCGGCGTGGCCGTGCCGTCGGAGTTACCCGGGGTACGGGTCGGCAGCTTCGGCCGGGCCGGCGGCGCGGCCGGCACGGGCGCGGCGCTCGGCTGGCCCCCGTTGCCGGTACGCAGACCGGCGTCGGCCGCCTTGGTGGCGGGCGCGGGCGGCTCGTCGAAGTTGGGCCGGGTGAAGATCGCGGTGGCGTCGTCTCCGTGCGACCGGAACCAGACCGCCTCCATCTCCCGGAAGATCGGAGCCTCGGCGGGGAAGTCGGGCCGGGTGCTGACCGGTGCGGCCGGCACCGACGGCGGGGCCGGCGGTGCCACCGCGCCCGGCCCGGCGACCGGCCCGACCGGAAGGCCCTGAACACCGCGCCCGTCGGCGGCATCCGCGGTGGAACCGCGCCGAGGCAGCGGGTCGACGGTCGGGTAGGCCACGGTCGGGCTGCCCAGCGAGGCGCCCGCACCGCTGCTGTAGGCCGGCCGTGCCGGCGGAAGCGGGGCGGCGGGTGCCGGAGCGGCCGGCGCGGGGGCGGCGGGTGCCGGCGGCATGGTCGAGCGCGGACCGGTGTAGCCACCCGCCTGCACGGCCGGGGTGGTGTCCCGCGAGTCCAGCGGCGACTGCCACTGGGCGGGCGCCGGCGTACTGGTCCGCCACTGGTCGGGCAGCGTCGCCGCCGTCGTGGCGGCACCGGCGAACTGCTCGGTGTGACCGACCGGGGTGAGCGGCGTCTGCTCCACGGCCATCGGCTGACGCGGCCGGGTGAGCACCTGCTCGCGGCCCCGGTTGCTGGGCAGCACCACCGTGGCGGCGGGCAACGTCACCTGGGCGACGGTGCCGCCCTCGACGTTGCGGCGCAGCTCCACGCGGATGCCGTAGCGGGAGGCGAGCCGACTCACCACGGCCAGACCCATCAGCCGGAACGCGGCGACGTCGACGCTCGGCGGGGCGGCCAACCGCCGGTTGAGCGAGTCGAGCTGCTCGTCGGTGAGGCCGAGCCCACGGTCCTCGATCTGGATCAGGACGTAGTCGCGGATCCGCCGACCGTCGGCGACCACCGTGGTGTTCGGCGGCGAGAACCGGGTGGCGTTGTCGAGGAGTTCGGCGACGAGACGTACCACGTCGTTGACCGCGTGCGCGGCCACCGAGATGTCGGTGTCGACCGTCCCGAACTCGATGCGGTTGTACAGCTCCACCTCGGACTGGGCGGCACGCAGGACATCCACCACCAACGCGTCGTCACGACGCGGTACGGCGGAGTCGGCGCCGGCCAGGACCAGCAGGTTCTCGTCGTTGCGGCGCATCCGGGTGGCCAGGTGGTCCAGTTCGAAGAGCTGCGCGAGCCGCTTCGGGTCCTCCTCGCCGCGCTCGATCGCGTCCAGCTCGCCGATCATCCGGTCGACCAGGGTCTGACTGCGGCGGGCCAGGTTGAGGAACATCGCCGAGACGCTGGTACGCAGTGCCGCCTGCTCGGCGGCGACCCGCACCGCCTCCCGGTGTACGACGTTGAAGGCCAGTGCAACCTGACCGACCTCGTCGCGGGTGTTGAGCTGGATGGGGTCCCGGACCTGTCGGACGATCTCGTCCACCCCGCCGTCACCCACGCTGCCCATGTTCTGCAGCCGCTGCACCGCGTCGGGCAGGTCGTGGTTGGCCACCGAGAGGGCGCCCTCCCGCAGCCGGCGCAGCGAGTGGTTGAGCGATCGGGCCAGCACCACGGCCAGCGACACGGCGATGATCAGGGTCAGCAGCACCAGGACCGACTCGACCACGGCCTGCCGGATGACGTCCGAGCGCGCCTGGTCGGCCTGCTGGAGCAGTCGGTCCTGCAGTTGGATCTCGGCCCAGCGCATCAGGTCGTTGACGGCGCCGATGGCCGCGGTGGCGTCCTGCGCGGTGACCAGCGGGCGCTGCCCGACCGAGCGGGTGATGTCGGTGGCCACCCGGTCGGCCAGGCCGACCGCGTCGCCGGAGACGGTGCTGTCGACCAGGGCGCGCTGCACCGGGTCGGCGGCCAGCGAGAACGCGACCAGCGCCTCCTGCTGACTGGTCAGCGTTGCCACGAACGAGGAGAACTGCTCCGAGTCGAGCTGGCCGGCCGTCAGCGCGGTGAAGGCGACGGCCTCTTCCTCGGCGACGGAGGCCTTGGCGCGGGCGAAGGCGGAGACCGCACGGCGGCTGTCCGCCAGGCTCTCGTCGCCGGGCAACTGGGCGAGGCCGTCACCGTACGAGACCAGGTCGGTGAGGATGACCCCGTAGCGGAGCACCGCCTCGGCGACCGCCATCTGCCGGCGGTCCAGCACCTCCTGACGGGTACCGTCCAGGGTGGCCAGGTGGTCGTCGATGGCGGTCAGGCGGTCCCGCAGGGCGGCCGGCACCTCGCCGACCCGGCCCCGCTCGGCCCGGTACTCGTCCACCTGCTGCTGCGTCTGGCGGACCCGCAGGTTGTACGCGTCGGCCGGCTGCTGCGGGCTGGCCAGGTAGGCGGCCGCGGCCATCCGTTCGGCCTGGAGGTCCTGGGTGAGGGCGCTGACGTCGACGGAGAGGGCCGTCAGTGACCGGGCCTGGGTGGCGTCGAAGGCACCCTCACCGACCGAGATCAGGCGGACCGTGGCCAGCGCGATCACCGCTGCCACCGGAACGACCAGAATCAGTGCCAACTTGGACCGGATCCGGGCGTCACGCAGTCTCGGCATCCGTCGGCGCGTACGCCGACCGCTGTCGCCGAGCGCGGGCAGGGTCGTCGGTCCGGTGCTCACGACATCGCCTCCGTCGTTTCTTCCCCGCCTGAGCCGCCGAGCCATGCCGTAAGCGGAGGGGACCACGCGCGGCACGGCCGCGATTTCATCAGAGATGATCCTGTTTGGGAAGCCGCAGTGAGGTAGGAAACGGTCGGACGGAGCGCATCCCGTGATCCGGGCAACTGATACCTTCATTTCCGCAAGCCCCTGAACAGGGCATGTAACTCCAGAGTGGTCACGCGTGTATGCAAAGTGAGCTTTTGCAAACATTGCGTTACCCCAGCATGTGGGATGGCCGTCCCGAAAATGCTGCCGGGGTCCGCGCTTGACCACAGCGCCGGCCATTGGCAAGGTTTTGCAGGCTTCGCGCACACCGTACGGCAGAGGAGATCCCGTCCTCCACTGAGGACGGATTAGCGGCGGTGACCGGGCAGCGCCCGCGCCCGCACCTGGAGGACTGAGTTGAGCCCCATCCGCTCCGCGACCATCGCGGCGCTCGCATCGGCCGTAGTGGCCACCACGCTCACCGGCTGCCAGTTTGGCGGAGCGGAGCAGGACACGAGTCCGATCGTGATCGCTGCCGACCTCGAACTCTCCGGCGCCGCCGCCACGGTTGGCCGGACATACCAGCGCGCCCTCGAACTCAAGGTCGAGCAGTTGAACTCCTCCGGCGCGTTGAACGGCCGGAAGATCGATCTCAAGGTGAAGGACAACCGTTCCGACTCGGCCGAGTCACTTCGCAACATCGTCGACTTCAGCAGCGATTCTCGGGTCAGCGCCATCATCATGGGTGGCTGCAACGAATGCGCGGTCGGTGCGGTCGGGACCATCAACGAGAAGCGGATTCCCACCATTGCGCTAGCCGCTTCCGGCGCGATCGCGGCGCCGGCCGCCGAACGGCGCTACGTGTTCAAGCTGGGCCCTAACGCCCCGGACAGCGCCGCCGCGCTGACCACCGAACTACGCCGCAACAACATCCGCAAGGTGGGGATGTTGGTCAGCGACGACGACTACGGCCAGGAGGGCGCGACCGCGCTCAAGAACGAACTGGACAAGGTCAACATTTCGCTCCGCCAGCAGCGGATCAAGACCACCGACACGGACGTCAGCCAGCAGGTCCAGCAGCTCGCCTCGGGCAAGCCCGACGCGATGGTCTTCTGGACCCCGCCGGAGCAGGCGACACTGGCCGCCACCACCGCCCAGCAGACCACCTTCCGGGGGTCGATCTACTTCGACGCGGGTGCGGCTGGGGACCTCTTCCTCGGCTCGGCGGCCAAGGCGACCGAGAAGGCCACGCTGATCTTCACGCAGACCATGGTGATCGACGACGTGATCGCGACCACGCCGGCCAAGGCGGCGCGGCGGCAGTGGTTCCAGGACTACACGGCACGCTTCGGTGGCTACAACGGGTCCTCCTCGTTCGCCGCGGACGCGGTTCAGCTGATCGCCGACGCCGAACTGCGCGCCGGTGGTGAGATCGGCAAGGTGGACCGCAACGGCATCCGGGACGTGCTGGAGACGTCCCAGATGGACGGCCTGTCCGGCCCGATCCGCATGACGCCGGACAACCACAGCGGTCTGATGCCGCAGGCGCTCACCACGCTTGTCGCCCGCAACGGCCGCTGGCGGTTGGCTGGGTAACGCTCGGGCCTCGTGTGGTCTCGTCCGCCGGGGTTCGTCGTGTGCCGGGTGGGGGGTGGGGGGGGGGGGGGGCGGCGGGGCCCGCGCGGGGGGGGGGGGGGGGCCGCGCCCGGGGGGGGGGGGCCCCCCCCCCGCCCCCGGGCGGTCAGGCTTGATCCCTCCGCCGGGCGCGGTCGGCCACACCCTTCTCACCTGCGGCTTTGACGGAACGGGCCGGCCTCCATGTGGGGGCCGGCCCTTCGCGTTTCTTGTGATTGATTCTTCTGTTGGGTCAGCGGCTGCTGGTGGTTTCTCGTACCCAGGGGAGGGCGAACCGCTCGATCAGCAGGAGCGCCGAGTAGAGCAGGATGCTCACCAGCGCCACCAGCATGATCGCCGCCCAGGCGGTGGCGGCGTCGCCGATGCCGGCGTACTGCGTGATGACGTAGCCGAGGCCGCTCTCGCCGGCCTGGAACTCACCGATCACCGCGCCGATCGCGGCCAGCGGCATGGCCACCTTGAGCCCGACGAAGATCTGCGGAAGCGCGGCCGGGAAGCGCACCTTGCGGAACGCCTGCCAGCGGGAGGCGTTCCAGGATCGCACCAACTCGGCCAGGTCGGCCGGCGTGGTGGTCAGCCCGGTCGCGGTGGAGAGCACGATCGGGAAGAAGCAGAGCAGGAACACCATGGTCAGGATCGGCTTCTGACCCCAGCCGAGCGCCACCACCAGCAGCGGGCCCAGCGTGATCTTCGGCACCGCGTTCACCGCGACCAGCAGCGGCGTGAACATCCGCTCCACCGTGCGGGAGCTGGCCAGGGAGAGCCCGAGCAGCACACCGGCGGCCACCGAGAGGGCGAACCCGGTCAGGATCTCCAGCGTCGTGTCCCAGGTGTGCTCCAGCATCTGGGCGGGCTTCTCGACGAACGCGCTGAACACGTCGCCGGGCGGTGGCAGGGCGACAGGGTGGACCAGTTCCAGTCGGGCGATCAGCCACCACGCCGCCAGCGCGATCAGGATGCCGACCGCGGGTAGCGCCACCTCGGCCCCGGCCCGAAGACCCGCACCTCGACCCGCGCGCCCCGCCTCGGGGCCGGCGCTCGGGGGTGGGGGTTCCGTCACCGCCGGGTCCGCTGACCGGACGTCGGTCATTCCTGTCCTCCTCGAAATCTCACGGCCCGCCGGGGGCCGACGAGCGACGGGGGTACGCCCCACCGGGATCGGCGGGACGTACCCCCTGATGACGACCGGACGATCAGGCCTTCGGCGCGAGGCTGAAGTCGATGATCTGCTCGGGGGTGATGTTCTGCTTCAGCGCGCCGGCGCCCTGCAGGATGGCGATGCTCTTGGCGACTCGACCGCTGTCCAGGGTGCCGATCGCGGTGCCGGTGTTGCCGGAACGGACGTACGCGGCCATCAGCTCCAGCTCGGCGGCGGCGGAGACCGGGTTGGTGGCGTCGACGTTCTTCTTCAGGATGTCGGCGGCCTCCTTGGAGTTCGCCAGGCTGTACTCCAGGCCCTTGAGCAGCGCCGCGGTGAACCGCTTCACCATCTCGGGCTTCTCCTTGGCGATCTTCGAGGAGGTGATCAGCACGTTGCCGTAGAGGTCCTGCATCACGTTGCTGTACGGCAGCATGACGGCCTTCTTCTTGGCCACCGCCTCGATCGTCGGCTGACCGACGACGAACTGACCGATGCCGTCCACCGACCCGTTGGCCAGCGTGCCGATCAGGTTCTGCGCCTCACCGTTGACCCAGGTCACCTTGGTCGCGTCCACGCCGGCGAGCCGGGCGTACGTCGGGAAGAGGTTGCGGACCACGGACCCGGGGGTGTCGGCGAGCTTCTTGCCCTCCAGGTCCTTCGGCGAGCTGATGTTCTTGCCCTCGACGGTGGCGATGCCCGCCATGGTGCGCTGCTGGATCGCGGCCACCGCGGTGAAGTCCTTCGCCTGGCCGTTGCCGAGCTGGAGCAGGCCGCCGGTGAGGTCGATCGGGCCGAAGTCGGCCTGGCCGCCGACGACGGTCTGGATCACGCCACCGGTGCCCTGGCCGGCCTTGATCTCGACGTCGAAGCCGGCTTCCTTGAAGAAGCCCTTGTCCTTCGCCACCCAGGCGTAGGAGTCACGGCCGAAGTTACCGAACGAGGTGAGGTAGGTCACCTTCTCCAGCTTGCCGTCGCCGCCCTTTGCATCGTCGGCCGAATCCGACCCGCTGCTGCAGGCGGAGACAAGGGCGAGGGCGGTGGCCAGCGCGGCCGTAGCGACCGTACGGGTCAGCCTTCTCATCAGTGCACCATGTCCTTTCCGACCGGGGCCGGCAGGCCACCGGAGGGGGTTGTCGTGACGGGCCGGCGGGAGGGGTGGAAGCCGGGCGCCGCCGTCGTGAGGGGACTCTTCGCGGGCACAGCGTACGAGAAACCCACAGTTGCGACGCCAGGCGTATCGGGTTGCGGAACGGATACAACCTGACGACCACCCCAGCCGGTGTCATACCTCGACAGGGCGGTTAGCCTTTGGCGCATCCTGACCGTCCACTCAGCGGAGGTACGCCGGAGATGATCCGACTGTCCGGGGTGTCCCGTACCTTCGAGGGCCGATCCGGCCGGGTGGAGGCGCTGCGCGGCATCGACCTCGACGTCGCCGAGGGCGAGTTCGTGGCCGTGCTCGGCCGCTCCGGCTGCGGCAAGTCCACGCTGCTGCGGCTGATCGCCGGGCTGCTCCCGCTGAGCGCCGGTGAGATCACCGTCGCCGGTACGCCGATCACCCGCCCCCGCCAGGACATCGCCATGCTGTTCCAGAAGCCGGCGCTGCTGCCCTGGCGCACCGTGCTGGACAACGTCCTGCTGCCTGTGGAGATCTTCGGCTGGAGCCGCGCCAAGCACCGGGAGCGGGCCCGGCAACTACTCGACGTGGCCGGGTTGGCCGGCTTCGAGAAGCGGCTGCCGCACGAGCTCTCCGGCGGCATGCAGCAGCGGGTGTCCCTGTGCCGGTCGTTGATCGGTGAGCCCCGGGTGATGCTGATGGACGAGCCGTTCTCCGCGTTGGACGCGCTCACCCGCGAGGAACTCTCCGGGGAACTCCAGCGGGTGCACATGGAGAACAAGCCGACGATCGTCTTCGTCACCCACTCGATCGACGAGGCGGTGCTGCTCGCCGACCGGGTGGTCGTGCTGAGCCCCCGCCCCGGCCGGATCCGCAAGGTCGTCGACGTGACCATCCCCCGGCCCCGCACCCTGGGCCGCAACGCCCACCTCGCCGACGTCGCCCAGGTCAGTGCCGACCTGCACGAACTGTTGATGGAACGCGAGCAGCCGGCCACCGCCGGCGCGGAAGGACACTGACCATGCGGGTGTCGGTCTTCACCGAGCCGAACCGTGGCGCCAGCTACGACACCCAGCTCCGGTTCGCCCGGCTGGTCGAGGCCTGCGGCTACGAGGGCTTCCTCCGCGCCGACCACTACCAGTCGATGGGCGCCGACCCGGGCCTGCCCGGCCCGACGGACGCCTGGCTGACCCTCGCCGCGCTGGCCCGGGAAACCGAGCGGATCCGGCTCGGCACCCTGGTGACGTCGGCCACGTTCCGCCTGCCCGGTCCCCTCGCGGTGATGGTCGCGCAGGTCGACCAGATGAGCGGCGGCCGGGTCGACCTGGGCATCGGCGCCGGCTGGTACGAGCGCGAGCACACCTCGTACGGCATCCCGTTCCCGGCGGTCGGCGAGCGCTTCGACCGGCTGGCCGAGCAGCTTGAGGTGATCACCGGGTTGTGGGGAACCCCGCTCGGCGAGACCTACAGCTTCACCGGCGACCACTACCGGCTGCTGGACGCTCCCGCCCTGCCCAAGCCGGTGCAGGTGCCCGGCCCGCCGATCATCGTGGGCGGGCGCGGCCCCAAGCGCACACCCGAACTGGCCGCCCGGTACGCCGACGAGTTCAACATGCCGTTCAAATCCGTGGCGGCCACCGCCGAGGCGTACGACCGGGTGCGCGAGGCATGTGAGCGCACCGGACGGACGGAGTCCGGGCGCGATCCGCTGGTGCTCTCCGCCGGGATCGTCGTCGCCATCGGCCGCACCGACGCGGAGGCCCAGCGTCGGGCCGCGCCCCTGCACGAGAAGAGCGCGCTGCCACCGGAGGACCCGGTGGTCGGCTCCCCCGCGCAGCTCGCACAGCGGATCGGTGAGTTCGCCGCGATCGGCACCACGCGGGTCCACCTACGCCTGATCGACTTCGATGATCTCGACCACCTCGAGCTGATCGCCGCCGAGGTGCTGCCCCAACTGGACGGAGCACGATGACCGACGTGATCGACGGAACCGAACTCGGACCGGTGGGTCAGGAGATCGTGTACGAGAACGACCGGGTCCGGGTCTGGCACATCCGCCTCGAGCCGGGCGAGCGGCAACCGCTGCACCGGCACGACCACCCCTATCTGGTGGTGGCGATCGAGGGTGCCAAGAACGTCGTACAGACCGTCGACGGCACCCGGATCGACGCCGACGAGCCCACCGGCGGAGTGGTCTACCGGGACCCGGGCGCGGTGCACATGCTGACCAATGTCGGGGATACGACTTACCTGGCCCGGCTGGTCGAACTCAAGTAGACCCGCCGATGGCCACCGGCGTGCCGCGCGGCGCGCCGGTGGCGATCGGGTGTACCGGGTGCGTAACGTGCCGGACATGGCCTTTCGGACCTGGGGCAGATTGCTGCTCACGGCGCTCGGGGTGAGCGTGCTGGCCGGAGCCGGCCAGCTCGGCGTCGCGTACGGTTTCGGCATCGTCCGCCTGACCGGCGCCTTCACCGGTACGACCGTCAACCAGTGGCCGGCCCAGCTCGTCTGGGTGGGCTGGTTCGCCGCGAACGCCGCCGTCGCCGGCGCCGTCCTGACCGGACGCCTCGCCCGCCGCGACGCCCCGGCGGCCAGCACCGGCCGGCAGTTGGCGGTCGGTGGCGCGGCAGCGCTCGGCGCCACCGTCATCGCCCCGCTCTGCATGCAGCCCGCTCGCGCCGCGGAGCTGATCTCCGTCGACCCGGTCTGGGCGGTGGGCATCTGTGCCGTGGTCGGCGCGGTGATCGGGGCGGGCGCGGCGATCGCCGTCCTGTTCCGTCCCGAGCTGGGCTGGAACATGGCGGCCGTGGCCGGCGTGGTCTGGCTGTTGGCGCTGATCTCCGTCCTGCCGTCGCTCGGCACGACCGGCCCACTGCCGACCGTCCGGCTCGGCGTACTGGAGCCGAGCTGGCTCGACGACGCCGCCGCACAGCGGCTGGCGCTGCTCCTGCTGCCCACCGTGGCGCTGCTGGCCGGCGCCGCGACCGCCGGGCTGGCTCGCTGGCGGGGCCAGGCTCCGCTGGTCAGCGGCGCCACCGGAGTGGCCGGTCCGGTGCTGGTGGCGTTCGCCTACCTGACCGCCGGTCCCGGCGACGCGGTGGACCGCTACCAGGCAAGCCCCTACTACGGCTCGTTGATCGCAATCCTCGCCGGAGCACTCGGCGCGGCCGCCGCCGCGCTGCTGCGCTGGCCAACGGGCACCCGTACCGCCGATCCGGAGGCGATCGAGCCCACCGCCATCCTGCGCCCACTGCCCGCCGGCCCGGCGCTGCCCGGCGCGTCGAACGACCGGGACACCGCCGAACGCACCGACACGGAGACGACAAACGCCGAGCTGGCCACCGCGCAGCCCGGCGGCGTCGTTGCGGGTCCGTGGGCAAAGGGCGACCCCGATGGGGTACGCACCGTCCCGGCCCACTGGGACTGGCCGGAGACCACCGCGAGCGGCCAACACGGTCCGACTCCCGCCGCTCGGTCTTCCGCCGCTCCGTCTCCCGCCGCTCCGACTCACACCGCTTCGTCTCCCGCCGCTTCGTCTCAGTCCGACGCCTGGCTGACCGCGCCGACCGGTGAGTTCACCGCCGCAGGGCAGACGCCCCCGGCACGTCGGGATGACGGCCCGGCCACGATCGAGCCCTCGACCAGCACCGACGTCAGCAACGTCACCGACACCACCGCGACCAGCACCACGGCCGGACGCACCGACGGCTCAACCCCGGCGAGTGGCCGAGCGGTCGACGAGCCGACCGGCAGCACGGCGACGGGCACGACCGGCAGCATGGCCACGGGCACGACCGGCAGCATGGCCACGGGCACCAGCGGCAGGCCGGCCGGTGGGCGCACGCCCCGCAAGGCCGCCGCCACCGCCGCCGCCCCAAGCAGCACGGGTACGCCTGGCGCAGGCACGGCCAGCTCGGCCGCGCCCAGCGCGCCGACCAGCGCGGACACGCCCATCCCGGCCACCGGCAGCGTGGCTCGGGCCAGTGCGGCCGTGACCGACACGGAGGCGACCAGCACACCTCCGACGGACACGGGCGCTCCCAGCCCCGTCACCGCCCCGACGGGCGCAGACACGACCAGCGCGGGCACAGGCACGACCAGCGCGGGCACGGGGTCGAGCAGCGCAGGCACAGGCACGACCAGCGCGGGCACGGGCACGACCAGCGCGGGCACGGGCACGACCAGCGCGGGCACGGGCACGACCAGCGCGGGCACGGGCACGACCAGCGCGGGCACGGGCACGACCAGC